>JAXMFY010000040.1:0-16039 GCA_046347555.1 Candidatus Competibacteraceae bacterium
GTGCGGGTGAAAAAGGCGTTGAAATCCGGGTAGGCGCGTGGGTTGGGTTCCAACGCCTCGCTCAGATTCACCCGAAAGCGCCGGGCGAAATGGCGAATGAGCGCGTCCTTGAACCAGGGCGCCCGAACCCGCGCCAGGCGGTAAATCAGGCGGGTGAGCAGCCGTTGCGGCAGCAGGGATAGCGGCAGATAGCGCAGGCGGTCGCCCCAGGTTGCGCTCATGATCAATGCCCTTTGCATGGCCTATGCTTGAATGGGGTCAGAAGAAGAAAGCATATCTGGTTCATCGTCGCAACGGTAGAATGCCCTCCATTCTCCCCCGCCCTTTCCAACCACCTCCAATTCCAGATGATCGACCACGACGACGTTTCCTCCCACCTGCGCACGATCCGCGATCTGATCCGCTGGGGCGCCAGTCGCATGAACGAGGCCGGCCTGCATTTCGGCCACGGCACCGACAACGCCATCGACGAAGCGGCGGCGCTGGTGCTGCACACCCTGCACCTGCCACCGGATCTGCATGCGGACTATTTCCAGGCGAACCTGACCCCCGCCGAGAAACAGGCGGTGATTCGGTTGCTGGAGCGGCGCATTACCGAGCGCAAGCCGGCGGCGTACCTGACCCGACGCGCCTGGTTCATGGGTTTGCCGTTTTACGTGGACGAACGCGTGCTGATCCCGCGCTCGCCGCTGGCGGAACTGATCGAACGGCATTTCACGCCGTGGCTGCCCGACAGTCGACAGATCGGCGCCATCCTCGATCTGGGCACGGGCAGCGGCTGCATCGGCATCGCCTGCGCTTACGCCTTTCCGGATGCGCGGGTGGATTTGGTGGACATTTCCACCGATGCGCTGGAGGTGGCGCGGCGCAATGTCGCCGAGCACGGCCTGGAGGATCAGGTTGAAGTGATCCCGTCCGATCTGTTCTCGGCGTTGAAGGGTCGTCGTTACGATCTGATCATCAGCAATCCGCCCTACGTGGACCTGGAGGAACTGGACAACCTGCCGCCCGAATACCAGCACGAACCGCGACTGGGGTTGGCCGCCGGCGAGGAGGGCTTGGACGTGGTGGTGGAAATCCTGCGCCAGGCCGCCGATCACCTAAAGCGTGACGGGCTGCTGATCGTCGAGGTCGGCAACGCCCAATACGCCCTGTGCGAGACGTTCCCGGATGTACCGTTCACCTGGCTGGAATTCGAACGCGGCGGCCAGGGAGTCTTCTTGTTGAACGCCGCGCAGTTGCGCCGGCTGTGACAGGTTAATCGAAGCGGGGTTAGGCCATTACGCCCGTTGCCATCACCATGCATCCTTATCGTGCGGAGATTGCAATGAAACCTTTTCGAAGGACGGGAACAAGAACGGGGGCGATCATGCTCCTGATCGCGGTTGTGCTGAGTTGCGCGGTATTACCGGCTTGCCAACCGTCGGAACCGATCCGCATCGGCTTCGTGGGCGGCGCCTCCGGCCGGGTGGCCGATCTCGGCATCGCCGGGCGCGACGCCGTCCTGCTGGCCGTCGCACTGTGCAATCGGATGGCCAATTCGTGGTGATCGAGTAACGCCATGCCTTCCGTCCGATCCCTACCACTGTGGCTGGCGCTGCGAATCGTGCTGGCGGGCATGATTCCCTTGGTCGTGGTGACCACCCTCGTCTTGGCGATACTGTTGCCGCAATGGCGCGCGGACCTCGAAACTCGTTATGAGGCGCTGGCCCGCGCCATCGCCGGCCAAATCGAGGCCCACTTGCTCGGCGCGGCAAACAACTTACGCGCCATCGCGGAAGATTTCCGCAATCTTGGTAACCAACCCATCTCGTTTTGGCTCGGTTCCCTGGACACGCACGCTGGAACGGGCGACATGTTCGCGGCGATTTACCTCATCGCCGACGACGACTCGGTTCGCGCGGTCGGTTTGCCCCAGGCGGAGCGCGGTCAGCGGGACAATTTTCTGGGACTGGATCTTTCCAAACGACCCTTCCTGCGCGAGGTGCGCGCGCGAAACAAGGAAGTGTGGTCGGACACCTTTCTGTCCGCCGTGACTGGTCAACTCGCCGTCAGCTTGGCGATTCCGGCCGCCGAACACGTGCTGGTGGGCGAGATCGCCATCGACGGACTTGCGAAATTCCTCGGTCGTTCGCCCGCCGAAGCGGGGATGGTGACGATGATTCTCGACCGCCGAGGCCAGATCATCGCCCACTCCCAAGCTGCCTTGAGCGGCCAACAACTCAGCCTCGGCCACCTGCCCCTCGTCCGCGATGCCCTGGAGGGACGCTTTGCCACCGCTACTTTCGAACTGAATGGTCGGATGTTCGTTGGCACTCCGGTCAGCGTTCCGCGATTCGGCTGGGTCGTGTTGGTCGCGCAACCGCGTGGCGAGGCGTTCCGACCGCTTCTGTCCAGCTTGTGGGTGCTGACCGTCGGCGCCCTGGTGGCCTTGCCGTTCGCGATTCTCATCGCGTGGGTGCTGGCTCGCGACCTGGCGCGGCGCATCGGCCGCTACGCCGATCAGGCCCACGCCATCGCTGGGGGTGACTACGACCAACCGTGGCCGATCACCCGGATTTGGGAATTCGACAATCTGGCGGGCGATCTCGAACGGATGTCGGTCGCCATCCGCCAGCGCGAGCGGGACCTAGCCACCAGCGAGGCGCGCTACCGGTCGGTGATCGACAGTGCCCCGGTGGTCATCTTCCAATTCGACGAGCACGGCGTTTTCATTCTCAGCGAGGGCAAGGGCCTGGCGCGCGTTGGGCTAGCCGCCGGCGAGGCGGTCGGCCAGTCCCTGTTCGAGCTGTACCGCGACTATCCCGACGTCTGCGACCATGCCCGTCGCGCCATCGGTGGAGAAAGGTCGCGGTTCATTTCGCGGATCGGCGAAATCTTTTTCGACACCTATTTCGATCCCGTGCGGGGTCACGATGGCCATATCCAGGTGATGGGCGTCGCGGTGGACATCACCGACCGCCAGCGAGCCCAGGAGGCGCTCCGGGAAAGCGAAACGCGACTCCGCACCGCCATCGAAAGCATCCCCTTCGACTTTTTCCTGATTAGTCCCGACGGTCGCTACGCGTTACAGAACACGATCTGCCGAAAAACTTGGGGCGATGTGGTCGGCAAGTTACCCGAGGACATCACCGACGACGCGGCAACGTTGGCGCATTGGCAACACAACAACCGTAGAGTCCTTGCCGGCGAGATCATCAACGAAGAGATTCAGATGACCGTCGGCAATGAGAAGAAAGACATCCATAACATCATCGCTCCCATCAGGGACGGCGCCGAGATACGGGGCCTCCTGGGGCTGAACATCGACATCACCGAGCGTAAGCAGGTGGAGGAAGCCTTAAGAGCCAGCGAGGAGAAATATCGCCTTCTCGTTGAAAATCAAACTGATCTGGTCGTCAAGTTGGATCCCGACGGCCACTTTTTGTTCGTTAGCCCGTCTTATTGCCAAGCCTTTGGCAAAACCGAGGCGGAACTGCTGGGCCAGACCTTCATGCCCCTGGTGCACGAAGAGGACCAGGAATCGACGGCCCAGGCCATGGAGGATCTGTTCCGACCGCCCTACCAGGATTATCACGAGCAACGCGCTCTGACTGCGGCGGGTTGGCGCTGGTTCGGGTGGGCCGACAAAGCGGTGCTGGACGAACGTGGCCAAGTCGTGGCCATCATGAGCTTGGGGCGGGACATTACCGAGCGCAAGCAAGTGGAAGAAGCCTTGCGGCAATCCCGGAATCTTCTGCAAACCGTCCTCGATACCATTCCCGCCCGCGTCTTCTGGAAAGATCGTGATTTGAGGTATCTGGGATGTAATCAAACCTTCGCGCACGATGCTGGCGTTAGTTCGCCCGATGACATGGTGGGTCGAGACGATTACCAGATGGGTTGGCGGGAACAGGCGGACCTTTACCGAAACGACGACTGGCGGGTCTTGGAATCCGGCAAACCAAAGCTTGACTATGAAGAACTCCAGACGACGCCCGATGGGCGCCACATTTGGCTACGAACCTCCAAGGTCCCGCTTCGAGACGCGGATGGAGTCGTCTTCGGCATTCTGGGTACGTACCAGGACATCACCGAATACAAGCGGGCTGAAAATGCCTTGCAACTTTCGGAAATAACCTACCGCGAGATATTCAACAGTGTTAACGACACTATTTGGATCCACGACATCGAGACCTTTAGCTTCCTTGATGTTAACAATACCGTGGTGGAAATGTTTGGCTATTCAGTTGAGGAAGCGCTGGGTTTGAGCGTGGAAGCAATTAGCTCCGGCATTCCTCCCTTCGTCCAGGCGACGGCCATGAATTTCTTAAAAAAAGCCCTGGCAGGAGAACCCCAGATCTTCGAGTGGCAATGCAAGCATAAGAATGGCAACCTTTTTTGGACCGAAGTCAACATCAAGCAAGCAACCATCGCGGGCAAGGAATGCCTCCTAGCCATCGAGCGCGACATCACCGCGCGCAAGCAGGCCGAGGCGCAGTTGCGCGAGTCGGAAGCCCGCTTTCGCCGGCTGGCCGAGAACGCCCCGGACATGATCTATCGCATGACCCTGCCGGAAGGCCGCTACGAATACGTCAGCCCAGCCTCCCACCCAATTACGGGCTATGCCCCCGAGGAATTCTATCAATCGCCCCACCTGATCCAGCCGGTCATTCACCCCGACTGGCGGGCTGATCTGGCCGAGGAATGGACTGAATTGATCGCCGGCCGAGCCTTGCCCACCTACGAATACCAAATCGTCCATCCCTCCGGCCAGACCAAATGGCTGCGCCAGCGCAACGTCCTGGTGCGCGACGAGCAGGGTCAGCCTGTGGCCATCGAGGGGATCGTGTCCGACATCACCGAGCACAAGTTGCTGGAGGAACGGATCCAAACCTCGCTGCGTGAGAAGGACGCGTTGCTCAAGGAAATCCATCATCGGGTCAAGAACAACCTGCAATTGATTTCGAGCCTGCTGGACTTGCAGGCGGGCTACGTCGAGGACCAGAGCGTCCGGGACCAGTGGCGGGAGAGTCGCAACCGCGTCAAATCCATGGCGCTCATTCACGAACGGCTGTACCAGATTCCGAACCTGGCCCAGATCAACCTGGCCGACTACGCCCGTGACCTGGTCATGCATTTGATTCACGCCTACGCCACGCCGGAGCGCGCGATCGCGGCGCGGGTCGTGGCGACGGTGGGCGAGCTCGTGCTGAGCGTGGAAATCGCGGTGCCGTGCGGGTTGATCATCAACGAACTGGTCACGAATGCGCTCAAGCATGCGTTCGCGACCCGGCGCGCGGGCGAAATCACCCTCGCGCTTGAGGCGACCGACGCACAATGGACGCTGCGCGTCCAAGACGACGGGATCGGCTTTCCAACCACGGTGGATTTCCGTCACACCTCCTCGCTCGGATTGACGATCGTGATGACCCTGGTCAAGCAACTCAAGGGCAGCATCGAGTTGCGCGCCCAGGCGGGGACCGAATTCGTGGTCGCCTTTCCCAACCCGGCCGCGACAAAAGTCGCGGCACAAAGCGCGCCGGCGACCCGCCCGCTCGACCCGCCCGGGTAGCCGCCCGCAAGAAGCTAGGCGCGGTTGAAGAAAGCCCCCACCTCATGCAGTTGTGACGGCAAATTTTGAACCGTTTGGAGGCCTAGCGTGGACAGTGATCGACGGGTCTGGGTGGCGTCCTCAAGTAGGCTGGCCTGGTTTTTCGCCCTTTTGGGCATCGCCGTATTGCTCGGCTGCCAACCATCGGAGCCGATCCGTATCGGTTTCGTGGGCGGCACCTCCGGCCGGGTGGCCGATCTGGGCATCGCCGGGCGCGACGCCGTCCTGCTGGCCGTCGATCTGCGCAATCAAGCGGGTGGCGTGGCCGGGCACCCCGTGCAACTCCTGATCCGGGACGACGAGCAAAACCCGGAGGTCGCCCAGCGGGTGACCCGTGACTTGATCGCGCAAGGCGTCGTCGCCCTCATCGGTCCCATGACCAGCGCCATGGCCGTCGCCATGACGCCAGTCGCCAACGAAGCGCGCGTTCCATTGATCAGCCCCACGGTCGTCACGAACGAATTGACCGGCAAGGACGACTATTTCCTCAGGGTCAGCGCGCCCACGCGGGAATACGTGCGCAAGATCGCGCTGCACGCGCGAACCGCGCGGGGCCTGCGGCGGGTGACGGCGGCCTACGATCTCGACAACCGGGCCTATACCGAAGGTTGGCTCGATGACTTTCGCGCCGCTTTTGCCGAGGGCGGCGGCGAGATCGTGCAGATGATCGGTTTCGAATCGGGCGGCGACCCGGCGTTCCTGCGCATCGCCAGCGACTCGCTCGCCTCCCAGCCCGACGGTGTGGTCATCGTCGCCAACTCGGTCGATACGGCGATGTTCTGCCAACAAATCCGCAAGCTGGACGCCCGGATACCGCTCATCGGTTCCGAATGGGGAGCCACCGAGCGGCTGACGGAGCTGGGCGGCAAGGCGGTGGAAGGTCTGACGGTGGCGCAAATCTTCGACCGCGACAACGCCGCGCCGCGCTATCGGACTTTTCGCCAACTCTACCTCGATCGCTTTCGCCGGGAGCCGGGTTTCGGCGGCGTGGCCGCGTTCGATGCCACCAACACCGTGCTGGATGCGCTGGCCCAGCAGCCCGCCGGGCGCAATCTCAAGGAAACCATCCTGGACCTGCGCCGCTTCGAGGGTCTCCAGCAACCGATCGTCTTCGACGAGTTTGGCGAAACCCAACGGAACACTGTCATCACGGTGGTGCGCGCCGGCCAGTTCGTGGTGATCGAGTGACACCATGTCTTCCACCCGTCCTCTTCGACTGTGGCTGGAGTTGCGCATCGCGCTGGCGGCCATGGCGCCGCTGGCCCTGATCGCCGTGCTCATCCTGACGGTGCTGTTGCCGCAACTGCGGGCGGACCTTGAAATCCGCCATCAGGCCCTGGCCCACGCCATCGCCGGCCAAATCGAAGCCCACTTGCTCGGTCCAAGGCGCGAACTTTGCGTCATCGCCGAATACATCCACGGTCGGGGCTATCGACCCGCGCCGTTTTGGTTCGACCTGCTGGATGCGCACGCCGGAACGGGCGACGTGTTCGCGGCGATTTACCTCGTGGCCGCCGACGACTCGGTCTACGCGGTCGGCTTGCCCCAGACGCGGCGCGGTCAGCGGGACAATTTGCTGGGCCTGGATCTTTCCCATCGCGCCTTCCTGCGCGAGGCGCGGGAACATAACGAGGTGGCCTGGTCGGAAACCTTCCTGTCGGCGGTGACCGGACGACTCGCCGTCAGCCTGGCGATTCCAGCGGCCGAGCACGTGCTGGTCGGCGAGATCGCCATCGACCAGTTGTCCAAATTCCTCAATCGCTCGCCCGCCGAAGCGGGGATGGTGACGATGATCCTCGACCGCCAGGGCCAGGTCATCGCCCATTCCCAAGCCGCCCTGAGCGGCCAGCAGTTCAGTCTCCGCCACCTGCCCATGGTGCGCGACGCCCTGGCGGGACGGTTCGTGACCGGCGAGTTGACGTTGGACGGTCAGCGATTCATCGGCACGCCCGTCAACATCCCCCCGCTGGGCTGGATCGTGCTGGTCGCGCAACCGCGCCACGCGGCGCTCCAACCGCTCCTGTCCACCTGGGGGGCGCTGGCCGCCGGCGCGCTGGCGGCCCTGTTGCTGGCGGTCTTCGTCGGCTGGGTACTCGCCCGCGGCCTCGCTCGACGCATCGGTCGCTACGCCGATCAGGCCCACGCCATCGCCGGGGGCGACTACGACCAACCGTGGCCGATCACCTGGATTCGGGAATTCGACAACCTGGCCGGCGACCTCGAACGGATGTCGGTGGCCATCCGCCAGCGCGAGCGAGACCTGGCCACCAGCGAGGCGCGCTACCGGTCGGTGATCGCCAATGCCCCGGTGGTTCTGTTCCAGTTCGACGAGCACGGCGTCTTCACCCTCAGCGAGGGCAAGGGCCTGACGCGCCTGGGGCTGGCGGCCGGCGAGGCGGTCGGCCAGTCCCTGTTTGAGCTGTACCGCGACTATCCCGAAGTCTGCGAATACGCCCGTCGCGCCCTCGGCGGCGAGGCATTGCAATGCGCCTTAAGGGCGGGGGATATCTTTTTCGAGGTTTCCTACAGTTCCGTGTGGAATTGCGATGGCCGCATCCAGGTGACGGGTGTGGCAATGGACATCACCGAGCGCCAGCGGGCCGAGGATTCACTGCGACATCTCGCCCGCCAGGATGAAGAAGCGCTCCGAATCGCTCGCATGGGCCATTGGGAATTCGATATCGCGACCGGATTGTTTACTTTCAACGATCAGTACCTCGCGCTCCACGGACTGACCGCCGAGACGGCGGGTAGCTATCGGATGTCAGCTCAGAAGTTCGCTTGCAAATACGTACACCCAGAAGACGCTCATTTAGTCAGCGAATATATTCGACAAGCGATCGAAAGCACCGATCCACGCTTCGAGGTTCGGGCCGAAGCGCGTCTGTTGCGGGCGGATGGCGAACCATTTGACGTGACGGTGTGGTTTCGTGTCGAGAAAGACTCCCAAGGCCGAACTGTCAAGCTGTTCGGCGCCAACCAGGACATCACCGACCGCAAGCAGACCGAGCAAAAGCTGCGGCAAAGCGAGCGCCAGTACCGCGAACTGGTGGAGAACGCCAACAGCATTATCCTGCGCTGGAACCGCCAGGGCGAAATCACTTTCATCAACGAGTTCGGTTTGAAGTTCTTTGGTTATTCGCCAGAAGAATTGATCGGCCAACATGTAGTGGGAACCATTGTGCCGTCGGACGAAAGCACCGGCCGGGATTTACGCCCGTTGATGGACGACATTTGCCTGCATCCCGAGCGATTCGAGCGCAATATCAATGAAAACATGCGTCGCGATGGAGAACGAGTCTGGGTTTCTTGGGCCAACAAGGCCGTCTTGAACGACCAGGGCCAAGTCGTCGAAGTGTTCAGCGTCGGCTCTGACATCACCGACCGCAAACGGGCGGAGGCGGAATCGGCCCGGTTGCAAGCGCTTTTACAATCGGTGATCTTGCAGTCGCCGGTGCCCATGACCCTGGTCCTGCCCGACGGAACCATCTCGTTGTTCAGCGAAAGCTGTCGCGCCATCCTCGGCGGCGCCGAAGAAAGCCGGTTCCAGGCCAGATTGAATCTCTTTACGCTGGAAAAAACCTGGCTCGACTACGACGCGGAAGGCGCCCAAATCCCCATCTTGGAGCTTCCGTTGGCACTGGCGCTCCAGGGAAAAGCGACCCATGGCCGAGAAATCAAGGTCGTGCGTCAGGACGGGACCGAGTATTGGATTCTCGTCGACGCCGTGCCCGTTTACGATGACCACAACGTCATCATCGCGGGTTTTCTGATTTTCATCGACATCACCGCGCGCAAGCGCGCGGAAGCGGAACTGCACCGTTACCGGGAACATCTGGAAGAACTGGTTGCCGAGCGCACCGCCGAACTGCGCCAGGCGATGGACCAACTGGTGCAGGCCGAAAAACTGGCGGCCCTGGGCCATCTGGTGGCGGGCATCGCCCACGAACTCAACACCCCCCTGGGCAACACCCGCGTGGTCGCCAGCGCCCTGGCCGAGGATCTGCGGACATTCGCCGCCGCCATCGAATCCGGCACCCTGCGCCGCTCTCAAGTCGATGCGTTCCTCAAGCGGGGGGGCGAGGCAGTGGATTTGTTGGAACGCAACGCCGCCCGCGCCGCCGACCTCATCGGCCACTTCAAGCAGGTCGCGGTGGACCAGACCAGCGTCCGTCGCCGCCGCTTCGACCTGCGCCGGACCGTTGAGGAGCTACTGATTACCCTGAAACCTCAGTTCAAGCACACCGCCCACCGCCTCGAACTGGACATCGCCCCCGGCCTGGAACTGGACAGCTACCCCGGCCCGCTGGAGCAGGTCATCGCCAATCTGGTCAGCAACTCCCTCATCCACGGTTTCACGGGTGGGGAGGCTGGCTGTATCCGGATCGAAGCCGCCCCACTGGACGCCGACCACATCCGGCTGCGCTACGGCGACGACGGCGCCGGCATCCCGGACGCGATCCGGCACCGCATCTTCGACCCCTTCTTCACCACCCGGTTGGGTGGCGGCGGCAGCGGGCTGGGGCTGTACATCGTCTACAACCTGGTCACGGGCGTGCTGGGGGGCACGATTCAAGTTCGCGGACAAGCCGGCCAAGGCGCCACCTTCACCCTGACTTTGCCACGCGTTGCCCCGGATGGGCCAGAGCCGTTGGAACTGCTCGACGGCGCGGCCGAACGCGCGGCGGACCCAACCCCGTGACCTGCTCCATGCGAGAGCCATCCGACATGCCCGACGAAGCCGCGGTCGAAATTCTGATCGTCGACGACACGTCCGCCAACCTCAGGTTGCTCGCGAACCTGCTCGCCGAGCGGGGATACCGCGTCCGGCCGGCGTCGAGCGGTGCGCTGGCGTTGCGGTCCGTGGCGGCCAAGGCGCCGGACCTGATTCTGCTGGACGTGCGGATGCCGGACTTGGACGGTTACGCGGTTTGCCAGCGGCTCAAAGCCGATCCGGACCCGAACATCCGCTCCATCCCGGTGATTTTCGTCAGCGCCCTGCACGAGGTGACCGACAAAGTTGAGGGGTTCGCCGCCGGCGGCGTCGACTACCTCACTAAGCCCTTCGACCCGGCCGAAGTGCTGGCGCGGGTTCAAACCCACCTGGAGCTGCGGCGCTTGCGGCAGGGCCTGGAACGGCGCGTGGCGGCCCGCACCGCCGAGTTGGCCGAGGCCAATCGCGCCTTGCGGGAAAGCGAGGCGCGGCTTCGCGCCGCCATGGAAAGCGTCCCTTTCGATTTTTTCCTGATCGGCCCCGACGGTCGCTACGTTCTACAGAACTCGGCTTCTAAAAAAAAATGGGGCGATGTCATCGGTAAACGCCCCGAAGACATCGCTCGAGACCCGGAAATGCTGGCCCGTTGGAACGGCAACAATCGAAGAGCTTTCGCCGGGGAAGTCGTCGAGGAAGAATTGTGCTTTACCGTCGACGACGGCGAGCGATGCATCTATAACGTCATCGCGCCCGTCAAAGACGGCGATGCCATCATCGGCATCGTCGGGTTGAACATCGACATCACCGAACGCAAGCGGGCTGAAGCGGAACTGGAGCGACACCGGGAGCACCTGGAGGAACTGGTCGCCGAGCGCACCGCCGAGCTGCGCCAGGCCATGAATCAACTGGTACAGTCGGAGAAGCTGGCGGCGCTGGGCCAATTGGTGGCCGGCGTCGCCCACGAACTCAACACCCCGCTGGGCAACGCCCGGGTGGTCGCCGGCAGCCTGGGCGAAACGTTGCGCAAGTTCGCCGCCGCCGTCGAGTCCGGCGCCCTGCGCCGCTCCCAGGTGGAGGGGTTCTTGAACCGGAGCCGCGAGGCGGTGGATTTGTTGGAACGCAACGCCGCTCGCGCCGCCGACCTGATCGGCCACTTTAAAGAGGTAGCGGTGGATCAGACCAGCATGCGTCGTCGCCGCTTTCTTCTGCGCCAGACCGTCGAAGAGCTGCTGGCCACCCTACAACCCCAGTTCAAGCGCACCACCCACCGCGTCGAGGTGGACATCCCGCCCGATATCGAGCTGGACAGCTACCCCGGTCCTTTGGAGCAGGTGCTCGCTAACCTGGTCAGCAATTCCCTGGCCCACGGTTTCGTTGGGAGAGAGGTCGGAACGATCCGGGTCGGCGCTGCGTCGCTCGGCCCCGACCGGGTGCAAATCGACTACGCCGACGACGGCGCGGGCATTCCCGAAGCACTCCATTCCCACATCTTCGAGCCCTTCTTTACCACCAAGCTGGGCAGCGGCGGCAGCGGGCTGGGGCTGTACATCGTCTACAACCTGGTGACGGGCGTGCTGGGCGGTACCGTTCGGTTGCGTAGCCAGCCCGGTCAGGGCGCCGCCTTCGACCTGGTCCTGCCGGCGGTCGCGTCAGGCTCCCGGCCCCCAGCAACCGACGAGGTCACCCCATGACTCTCTTGGCAGACCCGTTCCCCGCCGACCCGATCACGAACACCATCTTCTGGATCGATCCAGACGGTCGGATTCTCGACGCCAGCGACGGGGCGTGCCACGCGCTCGGCTACGACCGGGAGACGCTGCTGACCCTGTCGGTCCGGGATGTCGATCCCGAGTTTCCCAGCGACCGCTGGCCCGACCACTGGCGGGAATTGCGCCAAGCCAAAACGCTCCATTTTCAAACCACCCACCGCCGCCGAGACGGCTCGCTGGTTCCGGTCGAGGTAACGGCCCACCACGTCGAACTGGATGGCCGGGAATACAACTGTGCCCTGGCCCGCGAGATGACGCCCCAGCGGCAACCCGAGACTGACCTGCGCAAGAGCGAGGAGCGGCTGGCTCTCGCGCTATCGGTTTCCGGCCAGGGTCTGTACGACATCAACCTTGTCACTGGCCAGGCCGTCTTCAGCGCCGAATACGCCCGGATGCTGGGCTACGAACCGTCCGAGCTGGAACTGACGCCGGCGACGTGGGCGAGTTGGCTGCATCCGGAAGAGCGCGAACGGATCTGGCAGCTTTTCGAGGATTGCGTGACCGGTAAGCAATCCGACTACCAGGCTGAGCTTCGTCTGCGTACCCGCTGCGGTGAGTGGATCTGGGTGCGCTCCGTCGGCAAGGTCGTGGAGTGGGACGCCACCGGTCGGCCCACGCGCATGATCGGGACTCACCTGAATATCACCGAGCGCAAACGCACGGAAGTGGCGCTACGAGAAAGCGAGGAGCGCTTCGCCAAGGCGTTCCACGCCAGCCCGGCCCCGATGTGCATCAGCGACATCGAAACCGGCCGCTTCCTTGACGTCAATGCGCGGTTGCTGCGCATGTTGGACTACACCCGCGAACAGATGATCGGCCACACGTCCGTGGAACTGGGCGCTTGGGCCGACCCAGGAGCGCGCGGATGGATGATCGCGCAACTCCGCGCGGATGGATCTTTCCGGGAAACGCCGACCTGCTTTAGAACCAGAACGGGCGAGATTCGACAGGCGCTGTATTCGGCGGAAATCCTCCGGCTAGGCGAGCAGAAGGTCCTGTTATCTCTCGTTTACGACATCACCGAGAAAAAACGCGCCGAAGAGGCCTTGCGGGCATCCGAGGCGTTCCTGGACAGCATCATCACGCAAAGTCCGCTCCCGATCGTGATTTTCGATACCACCGGCAAGATCGTTCGGGGTAATCCGGCCAGCCGCGCACTGCTTAGTCCCACGGCCGAGCACGATTTCGACGAGAGCGCTTTTTTCGAGCGGTATAACCTGTTCCAGGACGAACAATTGCGCGAGCAAGGCTATGCAACGCTGCTCGAACGGGTGGTTCGCGCGGGGGAAACGGTCCGGTTTGTCAACCGCTACGACGTCAGGCGCTTACAATTTCCCTCCTCGGCGCTCCCACCGCGTTATTTGGACCTGGATTCCACCACCTTTCCGGTCAAGGACGCCGACGGCCAGGTGACCCACGCCGTCACGTATCACCTCGATATCACCGACCGCAAAGCCGCCGAAACCCGGTTGCGCTACCACCTGGATTTGGAGCAGGCGCTGGCCGAAATCTCGGCGCTGATGATCAAGCCCGGCTGGGACGATTTCGACGCCCGCATGAACTGGGTGCTGGAGCGCATCGGCCGCCTGATCGGGGCCGACCGCGGCTATCTCTTCGCGATCACGCCGGATGGCTCGACCGCGACCAACACCCACGAGTGGTGCGCCCCAGACATCCAGCCGCAGATACAAGATGCGCAAAACCTGCCGCTCGCGGACTATCAGCCGTTCTACGACTGGCTGCAACGCGGCGAGGCGGTTTCCGTGCAAACCGTCGCGTTGCCGGACGGCACCGCCCTCAAGGCGATCCTGCTGGCGGGTGATGTGCGCTCGCTGCTCTGCAACCGTCCCCATGAGTTGGGGCGGAACCTTGCGCGGTTTCGTCGGCCTCGACGCCGTGACCGCTGAACGAACGTGGCTGGAGGAAGAAATTCGGTTGTTGCGCATGGTGGCGGAAATCCTCGCGCACACGCTGCAACACATCGACTCCGACCGAAGCCTGCGCGACAACGCGCATTTTTTGGAGAACCTGGACCGGATTTCGCGCATCCTCGCCCAACGGGAACAAGACGCCGATCTCCTGGCCGAACTGGCCGCCGCGCTCCTGGAGATTTTCCAGGCCGACCGCGCCTTTTTCCTCCATCCCTGCGACCCCGACGCCGCCGTCGTCCGCATCGCGATGGAGGCGACCCGGCCCGAATATCCCGGCGCCTTCGCCATCGGCGAAGACATCGTCGCGGACGACGTCTTCAGAAACATTCTCCGGCAAGGGTTGGACCACGCTGGGCCAGTATTAACCCGGTTCAAGGGCGAGTCCGCCGCGGAAAGCGCCCGCCGTCATGGCATCCAGAGCCAGATGACCATCGGGCTCCATCCTCGGTCGGACCGGCCGTGGCTGATGGGCATCCACCAATGCGCCTACGCCCGGCAGTGGACCGGCTTGGAACAGCGGTTGTTCCAGGCCATCGCCGAGCGGGCGAGCGACGCCCTTTCCGGCCATCTGCTGCTCAGGCAACTCCAGGAAAGCGAGGAACGGTATCGGACGGTGTTCGAGAACGCGCACGACGCCATCATCGTGCATGATTTTCGGGGCGCCATTCAGGCGGTCAACCGGACCATGCTGACCCTGTATGGCCTGGAACACGAGGAAGCGCTGAAAGCTACCATCGCCGATCTGTCCGGGCCGGGCAACTTGTCGAATCCAGCGGACGATCATTGGCCGCGCATCGCGCGGGGGGAGATTCTGCACTTCGAATGGAATGCGAGAAAGCCCAAGGATGGAACGTGTTTCCCCGTCGAAGTGATCCTCAGAGCCATTCGCTTCGGGGGCGAGAACTGCATCCTTTCCAACGTTCGGGACATCGCCGAGCGCAAACGGGCGGAAGCTGCGTTACGGTCGAGCGAGGAACGCTTCGCCAAGGCCTTCCGCTCCAGTCCGGCGGCTATCGTGATCTCCACCCTCGACGAAGGCCGCTTCATCGATGTGAACGACCGCTGGCTGAGTATGATGGGCTATACACGGGAAGAGATGATTGGGCGCACTTCCAAGGAGATCGGGCTTTGGACCGATGTCGAGGTGCGCGATCAAGCGATGGTGGAGATCAGGAAGACCGGGGCGTTTCGGGATATCCCGGCGCGGATACGCACCAAGATGGGAGAAGAGCGCGAACAGCTCTGGTCCGCGGAGACGATCACCCTCGACGGCCAGCAGGTCCTGCTCTCCCACATCTATGACATCACCGAGCGCAAGCGGGCGGAGGAGGCGCTCCAAAAGAATGCGAACGAAATGCAGTGGCTCATGAAAAACATGGCAAACGCTTTCGTCATGTGGGAGTCGGTCTTTGATGCAAACGGTCAATTTATCAATTTTCGCTTTGCGTACTTCAACGATGCCTATGAAAAGGTTTCGGGCTTGAAGCTGGAAGAGGTTCAAGGGAAGACCGTATTGGAAGTCTGGCCTGAAACAGAGCAAAGTTGGTTTGATGTCTATGGCGAGGTCGCGATAACCGGTAATCCTAAATATTTTGAAATGTATCACGCACCGACCCGAGGGCTTTATGCCTGCAACGCCTATCGGCCTTGGGATACACCGGATCGAATCTGTGTTGTTTTCGAAGACGTCACCGAGCGCAGGCGGGCGGAGCAAGAGTTACAGCGGCACCGGGAGCACCTGGAGGAACTGGTCGCCGAGCGCACCGCCGAACTGCGCCAGGCGATGGACCAACTGGTGCAGTCCGAAAAATTGGCGGCGCTGGGTAGCCTGGTCGCTGGCGTCGCCCACGAACTTAACACCCCGCTGGGCAACGCTCGGGTGATCGCGGGTGCCTTGGGCGAACATCTGCGCAAATTCGCCGCCGCCGTCGAGTCCGGCGCCCTGCGTCGCCCCCAGGTGGATGTCTTCCTGGCACGAGGCCGCGAGGCGGTGGACCTGCTGGAGCGCAACGCCGCCCGCGCCGCCGACCTG
>JAXMFY010000041.1:0-15786 GCA_046347555.1 Candidatus Competibacteraceae bacterium
GATCGGCATGACTTCTCGCTTGCCTCACCCTCCTGGACCACGCCCGACAGCACGGCCAAGGGAAGGGCGCATTATAGAGACGGAAATCCGCCTGTCAACTTTCCTTCACGAAATCTTCAGAAACATCCGTCACAGCACCTCGACCCGCGCTACCCGCCGCTTGCCGATCTGATAGACATGCCTGCTGCCGGCGGCCAATTCCAGGTCGCGGCTTTCGATGCGCTCGCCATCGATCCGTACCGCGCCCTGCTGGATCAATCGCAGCGCATCCGAAGTACTCGCCGCCAAACCGGCCTCCTTGAGCAGATTGGCGATCGGCAGTCGACCATCGCGGGATCGCACCTGTACCTCGGTCAGTTCCTCGGGCAGCGCCCCCTTCTGAAAGCGCTCGATGAATGCCGCCAGCGCATGCCGGCCCGCTTCGACGCCATGGAACCGGGCCACCAGTTCCTCGGCCAGCTTGAATTTGACATCCCGCGGGTTCAGTCCTTCACGATCGACCTGACGCCGCCATCCCGCGATCTCGTGGGTCGGGTGGAAGCTCAGCAACTCGAAGTAGCGCCACATCAATTCGTCGGATATCGACATGAGCTTGCCGAACATCTCGTTCGGCTCGTCGCGGATGCCGACGTAGTTCCCCAGCGACTTCGACATTTTGCGCACCCCATCCAGCCCCTCCAGAATCGGCATGGTCAGGACGATTTGCGGCGGTTGGCCGTAGTGTTTCTGCAATTCGCGGCCGACCAGCAGATTGAACTTCTGGTCGGTGCCGCCCAACTCGACATCCGCTCGCATGGCCACCGAGTCGTAACCCTGGACCAGCGGATACAGGAATTCATGGATGGCGATAGGCTGGCCGCTGGCATAGCGCTTGCCGAAGTCGTCCCGCTCCAGCATCCGGGCGACGGTATGTTTGGCCGCCAAATGAATGAAGTCGGTCGGCGTCATTCGGTCGAACCAGGCCGAGTTGAACAGGACCTCGGTTTCCGCGGGATCGAGAATCTTGAACACCTGTTCCTGGTA
This sequence comes from Candidatus Competibacteraceae bacterium, assembly GCA_046347555.1. Classification (GTDB taxonomy): domain Bacteria; phylum Pseudomonadota; class Gammaproteobacteria; order Competibacterales; family Competibacteraceae; genus Contendibacter. The sequence goes on from JAXMFY010000041.1 coordinate 1,024, forward strand.
GGTCCTGGCGTTGGTCAGAATCTCTTCGCGCGTCAGCGGCTTGCGGGTGGCGTTCTTGCCGGTCGGGTCGCCGATCATGCCGGTGAAGTCGCCGATCAGGAACATGACGTGATGGCCGAGTTCCTGAAACTGGCGGAGCTTGTTGATCAGCACGGTATGGCCCAGATGCAGGTCCGGAGCGGTCGGGTCGAACCCGGCCTTGACCCGCAGCGGCCGGCCGGCCTCGAGCCGTTCGACCAGATCCTCCTCGAGCAGGAGATCCACCGCTCCACGCTGGATCCGTTCCAGCGATTCATCAACCGCGTGCATGAACAGCCCTCAACAAATGAAAAAATTCCATCTCCACGGCGGCTCGCGGGATCAATCCGGATTCCATGAAGCCATCCGCTTTGCCTGGCCGGCCAAACGTACGCCGGACGAACCGCTCGGCAACTCGCTCGAGTTCGACGGTGCGCCAGATTAGGGATCTCGGGAGGAATTGATTTGGTTCGAGCGGGACCGCTATCCCGCTCGTCGGCGGGGATCAGGCGGAGAAGGACGAACCGCAACCGCAGGTGGTGACGGCGTTGGGATTCCGGATAACGAACTGAGCGCCTTCCAACCCTTCCGTGTAGTCAATTTCGGCACCGACCAGATACTGGAAGCTCATCGGATCGATCAACAGCTTCACCCCGTGGTTTTCCACCACGGTATCGCCGTCGCTCGTAGCCTCGTCGAAAGTGAAGCCGTACTGGAAGCCGGAACAGCCACCGCCCGAAATGAACACCCGCAGCATCAGGTTGGGATTATCCTCCTCTTCCAGTAATTCCTTGACCTTCAGCGCCGCCGCATCGGTGAACAGCAGCGGGTTGTCGGTGGGGGTGAAATTGTCGACGGTGGCGCTCATGGCTCTATCCTCTTTCAATAAGTTGGGGAATTGTCCGATTGTTGACCTTGAGGGTCAAGAATAGTTTGGCCGCGCTCCAGCAGTCGCAACCCAAGCCGCTCGATCTCCTCCCGCCAGGCCAGTTTCTCGAGCCACTCGGACGGGATGGCTTCGACGCCCCAAAGCGCCCCGGCCAATTGTCCGGCGATCGCCGCCACGGTATCGGCATCATCGCCCAGATTGGCGGCCAACAGCACCGCGTCCCGGAAATCCGTGGCGCGCGCCACGCACCAAAGCGCCGCTTCCAGGCTGTGCGCCACATAGCCCGATGAACTGATCTGCTCGCGCCGCTTGTCGCGCCAGGAACCACCGATCACCCCCGCTACCGCCGGCGTCAGACCGGGAATGGCTCGCGCCAGTACCTCGTCTCTGGGGCAACCGTTGATGGCCAGAATCAGCAGTTCCGCGTAGGCGCCGCAGGCGTCCACCGCATCCGTCGCGCCGTGAGTGGCCAGGCTCTGCCGGCGAGCCGCTTCGACGCCGGCCACCCGATCATCGTGATGGAAGACGGGCACCGGCGCCAGTCGCATCAACGAGCCATTGCCCGCGCTCCATGCCGAGCGCGAGCCTGCTTCGGGATCGCCGGTCGCCATGAAGCGTTGCAACGCCTGCCGGGTCGTCGTGCCGATGTCGAAGCAGGTTCCGGTGCAGGAATACCGCCCTTCCCGGTACCACGCGACGAAGCGCTCCATCAAATCCCGGAGATCCAGGCCACCACGGGCGCAGAGCGACTCGCCCAGAGCAATCGCCAGCGCGGTATCGTCGGTCCACTGCCCGGGCTCGAGCTGGAACGGCCCGCCCCCGATCATATCGGTCAAGGGGGGATAACTGTCGCGACGGCTGAACTCCAGGGTCGTGCCGACGGCGTCGCCGACCGCCGAGCCCAGCAGGCAACCCAAGGCGCGGGACTCCAAAGCCGTTCTCGTTGGCGCCATCCTGATACTCCATCACGCGTCCGGACTCAAGGAAGCAGCGCGATGCCTTCCAGTCCAGCGGTTTCCGGCAGCCCGAACATCAGGTTCATGTTCTGCACCGCCTGACCCGCCGCGCCCTTGACCAGGTTGTCGATCACCGACAGCACCACCACGGTCCGGCCATTCCGAGGCCGATGCACCGCCAGCCGGCACTGGTTCGCTCCGCGCACGCCGCGGGTCTCGGGATGCGACTTCGGCGGCAGCACGTCCACGAACGGCTCGTCGGCGTAGCGCCGCTCGAACAGGGCCTGCAAATCCGCGTCGGGATCGCTCAGGGTCGCGTACAGAGTAGCGTGAATGCCGCGAATCATCGGCGTCAAATGAGGCACGAATACCAGTTCCACCGGCCCACCGGCCACCGCTGCCAAGCCTTGGCGAATCTCCGGCAGATGGCGGTGCGCCGGCACGTTGTAGGCCTTGAGGTTGTCGCCGGCCTCGCACAACAGGATGCCGACTTCGGCCTTGCGACCGGCGCCGCTGACTCCGGACTTGGCGTCGGCGATCAACGACTGGGTATCGACCACCCCGGCTTCCAGCAGCGGCAGGAAACCGAGTTGCACCGCCGTGGGATAACAGCCGGGATTGGCCACCAGTCGGGCGCCGCGGATCGCCTGGCGGTTGACCTCGGGCAGACCATAGACGGCTTCCGCCAGCAGTTCCGGACAGGCGTGCGGCATGCCGTACCATTGTTCCCAGTCCCCAGCTCGTCGCAAGCGGAAATCCGCCGCCAGATCGATCACCTTGACCCCAGCCCCCAGCAATGCCGGCACGCTTTTCATGGCGGTGCCGTTGGGGGTGGCGAAGAACACCACGTCGCAGTCCTCGAGCGCGGCGGCGTCCGGTTCGACGAAGGTCAGCTCCACCCGGCCGCGCAGGTTGGGAAACAGCTCGCTGACCCGAACGCCCTTCTCGCCGCGCGAGGTGATCACCGCCGGTTCCACCATCGGATGCGCCGCCAGCAACCGCAACAGTTCGACCCCGGTATAACCGGTCCCACCGACAATCCCCGCCCTGATCATGTCTTCAGTCCACCCACAATCCAATCATTCGAACGCTCGCATCATACGATGTTCGCCACCCCGCGCAAACCGGACCCGCTCTGGCATAATTACCCCGTGCGACTTTCGGTGGTTGCCGCGGTCTTATTCCGGCGCGCGGCCGTTACCCGCGGCGAGCATCGATCCGCAGGAGGTTCGACCCGTGAAGCTAAACAAAGAAACCGTCATCGCCGGCATCGCGCTGGCGGTGATCGTGGCATCCGCCCTAGTCTGGTTTATCCCCGCCGGCTTGCGTCAAGCACCGCCACTGGTGGGCCAAACCCTCGACGGCCGTACCCTGACGCTGGAGCAGTTACGCGGCAAGCCGGTGCTGGTGACGTTCTGGGCCACCACCTGCCCGTCCTGCATCGAGGAAATGCCGCATCTGATCGAGCTTTACCGGGAACTCAACGCGAAGGGATTGGAAATCATCGGCGTGGCGATGGCCTACGATCCACCAGAGCAGGTGCGCGCGCTGGTAAGGCAACGACAAGTCCCCTACCCCATCGTGCTGGATACCCAGGCGCGCATCGCCCAGGAATTCGACAACGTGCGGCTGACTCCGACCACGGTGCTGATCTCGCCGCAAGGCCGAATCGTACATTACCGGCTCGGGCTGTTGGACATGCCCAAGCTGCGCGAAAAGATTCGGGAGATGCTCTGAGCGGCGAGACGACGCAACCGCGCGTCTCACCATCAAAACACCTCGGCTCAGTTGAAGCGGGAATTGGCCCGTTCCAGGCACTCGCAAGCCTGATCGAGATCGGCGTGACAGCGCATGACCCAGGCATCGCCCCAGAAGAAATTACAACTGGTTTCCGCCCGCAGCACCCGCCAGTGTGCTTCCTCCAGCAGATCCAGCAATTCCGGATTGCGCGAACCGATATGGGTCGCATTGCGTAGCGCCGCCTGCACCGCCTGGCTGATCTCGTCCACCCGAGTCAATGCATCCTTTTGCGCCTGCGTGCCGGTCCACTGGACAAAATCGCGGCCGTTGTGCCAGCCGGTATTCCACGCGCCCGGCCCGACCGTAACCTCGCCATGCGCGCCGAAGCGGTCGAGATAATCCTTGATGAAGGTCGGCTGAATCGCATTGTTTCCGACCCGCGCCTTTTCCATCAGCGGCTTGTAGAAGACATCCCAGAAATTGCTGCCGGGGGTGACGTTGCGGAACCAGCCGCCGTTCTGCCCATCGGAGCAGGTGGTGACCAGGGGCGGGAAGTCGCAACTCTTGGTGCGCTCCCGGACCTCTCGATCGAACCACTCATACTCCATGCCCGATTCCTGGGCATTCGACAAATCGCGATCGCGCACGATGACGATGATCTCCTCGCCGCCAAAGCGGGCGACATGGGGCCGGTAGCGCAATTCCTCCCAACGCATCGACGTGACCGGCTGCGCGTGTTCGCTGTCGACCAGCACGAAGCGGTAACCACAGCGCCGCAACAACGGGATCATCTCCATGCAGAAACCCATCTCCGGGGGCCAGAATCCCTGGAAATCGCTGCGGAAAAACAGCCGGCGCGCCATTCCCCGCCACCGTTCCAGGTGCGCTTCCCAATCAGCCGGAGGAACCAGCGGCAGAACCGGATGATAGTAAGCGGTTCCGAGCATGTCGATGCTCTGGGTATCCCCCAGATGCCAGAGCAGCGAACCGCAATCGACCATGCCGCGGGCCCGGTTCTGAAAATCCGGATTCGTCAAGGTTTCCAGCAAGGTGCCGGACAGCGCCAGATGCACCCGGCCGATATCCTGGTAATCCGCCAGCGAACGGGGAATTCGGTCCATCGCGAACAGGATTTCCTTGGCTTCCCATTCGTTGTGTTCCAGCAAGTGTTCGAGATTGCCATGAGGTTGATGCAGGTTCAGGACCAGCGCGTGATAAAGGGTGTCCACCATGGTTCGGTTCCTCCTGTGATGGGTCGCGGCAACAGGCGGCGGGAACCACCTCGCCGCTTGCCACCACCCTATTTTTTATAATGATAATATTGGGAACGGCCTTGGCTGAATGCCCCCAACAATTAAAAATCGGTTTCGGCGATACTGCTGGCCCGCCGGCAGATTTCGCGGCCGTAGTCGGTCCACAACCCCTGCCCCCAGTATCGGTAGCAACTGGTCTGCGAACACATCAAGTGGAACAGCGCGTTACGATAGCGCGGGTCGGTGGGGGACACGCCCGGTTTCAGCACTTTCTCGTAGAACTGCGAACTGGCCTTCTCCATCGGACCGAGCACGTTGTCGTAGCCCCGTACCCAGGAAATGTCGTTGGTCCAACTGCCGCCTTCCATGTGGAAACGGCCGTCTTCCTTCTTCAGGTCGGCGATCAGCTTTTCCAGCTTCTCCGGCCCGCCGCCCGGTTGGAATCGATCCCAGATCCGTTTCTGGAGCAACGGCTGGAGCGCTGGTAAATCAGCTTCCCTGATTCCCGACGCGAACAGGTGCTCCAGATACTCGGTCGCGTTCATCAATGGGGTATCCGACCCCGAAGCCTCGCGCACCGAATCCATGAACTTGCCGGGAAACTCGTTCATCATCACCCCGCCGTTCTCGCCGTCGGCGATCTGGGTCACCAGTGGCGGCACCGATTTCCCCGCCAGTTCCCAGCGCGACAGGCTCTTGGCTTCGTAGTAGGGCTGCATCTGCGCCACCAGCTTGGTATCGCTGCCCTGGGTCTTGATGATGGCGATGATGCTGGCGGTCTCGCCCTTGGAGTTGGTGCAGACCAGCCGGTGCGGCAGGTGCTTTTTCTCCGGCCCCCAGCCGTTCTCGGGCCGCTCCACGGTGTGTTCCTGCACCAGCAGCCACTGATAACCACAATCCACCAGAGTCTTGACGTACTCGTAGGCGATGTCGGGATGGTTGGGCAACGCCATTTCCGAGGGCGAGAAACCCCGCACCCGTTCCAGTGCCTCCAGCCCGAAGATGGCGGCGAAATGGTGCTGCCAGGCCTTGACGTGCAACCGGAAATCCTGCGCCGGAGTCGAAGGCGCCACGGCGTGACCCCAAGGGCAGCCCAGCCATTCCACCGCGCGCCGGTACTCCGGATTGCAGGTCGCGTTCTTGAGGGCATCGAATACGTCGTTCAGTCCCATGGCGCGCATTCCGTGAAACAGCGTGCCGGAATATTCCAGCATCACCCGCGGCTCCTTGCCCTCGTGAATGAGTTGCGGGATGAACTCGCCCATCCGCTTGTAGCACCAATGAAACACCGAGGCATTGTGGTTATCGCCAACGCCCTGGTTATCCATCATGTACTTAAGATTGCTGATGATCGCCGCGGTGCGCAGGTCGCCGCCACCGGCGGGGATCAGAGGTTGGTGCATGTGCAGGGCAATGGCGCAGGCGGCGCGAATACGAGCAAAGTCGATCCGGCTCTCCGGCAGGAACACCGACCGGTCGCGGCTGTCGCGGAGGGTCTTTTCCACGAGCGGTTCCGAACCGCAGATGTTCGGCAGACCGTCAACGTATTCCGGAAGCTGACTCATGGGGGATGATCTCCTGGCTGGTGGTTGGCTGGGGGGATCCCGGAGGACCGGGATCCCGAAGGGTTTGACCCTTTAGGTTAATTCGTGCGTTGCCGCAACCGTTCGCGCGCCGTACCGGTCCCGGCTTACTTGCAGCGGATGTGCTCGTAAATGTTCAGGTAATCCTGACCGGGCCGGGACCACGAATAATCGTAGCTCATGCCGTGAATCATCAAGCGGCGAAAATCGTCCGGATAGGCGAACCACAGCGCGATGGCGCGGTGCATGGCCGACTCGATACCGGCATGGTCGGCGCCCTGGAAGACGTAACCATTGCGCTCCTCGAACGGCTTGTGGGAATAGTCCTTGTCGAACACCGTGTCCTTCAGGCCGCCGACCTCGCGCACGATCGGCACCGTGCCGTACTTCAGCGCGATCATCTGGGTCAGGCCGCACGGCTCGAACAAGCTGGGCATGACGATCATGTCCGCTCCAGCGTAGATCAAATGCGACAACTCCTCGTCGAAACCCAGTTCCAGATGACAATCCGGGCTATCGTTGAGATGCCGTTTGAGGTTCCAGAAATGATGGTTGGTGTGGGGCTCCGGACTGGAGCCAAGCAGCACGAACTGGGCGTTGTTGCGCAGGGCGTAGAAAATGGCGTGATGGATGAGATGGACGCCTTTCTGGCTGTCGAGCCGGCCCACGTAGGCGATGATCGGCTTGAAATCCTTGCTCAGCCACAATCGGTCGCGCAGCGCTTCCTTGTTGGCGTACTTCTGGTCCAGAGTCTCGATGCCGTAGCGGCTGGGGATATGCGGATCGATCTCCGGATTCCAGACATCGTAATCGATGCCGTTCAGCACGCCGCCGAACTTGCTCTGATGCACGTTCAGGCTATGGTTCAAGCCGCTGCCCTGATCGGTGAAGCGCGCCTCGTGGGCATGGGTCGGGGACACCGTGGTGACGAAGTTCGAATAGACGATGCCGCCCTTCATCAGGCTGACGGCGGTATGGTTGAAGTTATCGCGCAAGCGATCGAAGTTGAAATAGTGCGCGATGTTGGTCAGCCCCGTCGCCCACAGCACGTATTCGCCAGTCAGGCCCTGATGCTTGAAATTGTGGATGGTGTAGCAGACCCGCTGCCAATGCATTCCGGCGTGAGCGTACTGTTCGAACAGCAGCACCGGCACCAGCCCGGTCTGCCAGTCGTGGCAATGGATGATATCGGGCCGGCGGTTGTCCTTGAGCAGGAATTCCAGCGCCGCCTTGCTGAAGAACGCGAACCGGCTGACATCGTCCGAGAAGCCGTAGAAGTGACCGCGGTTAAAGAAGTTGTCCTGGGAATGGGGTTCGATGAAGAAGCATTTGCGGCCATGCACGAAACCGAACCACACCGAGCAATGAATGGCGCCGTTGTACCAGGGCACCCACAGATCCTTCATGCTGACTTGCAGGCCCCAGATATGGTCGTAGCGCATGCAGTCGTACTTCGGCAAGATGATGTGGACCTCGTTGCCGCGGATTTCCAGTTCCCGGCTCAGGCCGAAGATCACATCGGCCAGGCCGCCGACCTTGGCCACGGGGGCGCATTCAGGAGCAATCTGCACGATATACATAGCTTCCGTCCTTATTTTCGTATTCCGGGCGCGGGCGTGGCGGTCCGGTATGCCTTCATCCGGAAAGCACGGACCGCGCTCGCGCCCCGTTGCCTAGTGTGGCAGATGATCGCGACTCGTGACCAACACGAAAGCCTGTCCCGGCCGCAAGTCATAGGAAAACGGTCGAGGGATGTGTTCCATGCCATACTCGGGGGACACATCCACGAGCGGAGCACCCGCCTGAACGTAAGTGCCCAGGTTTTCGGCGTAGAAGTACTGATGGTTCCAGGGATCCTTGTTGAGGATGATCAGCGCTTCTTCGTGGGTCCGGGCCGAGGCCTTCCACATGACCAGAATGTTGGGATTCTGGTAGGGCAGGACGTGAGTCGGGCAATCCTCCCGGAAGACCGAATACTGGCGCTTGATGGCGTTGACGTGGGTGATGAATTCACACAAATCCACGTTCGGCTGTTCCCAATCGCCCGGACGGGTGTTGACCACGTGCAGCCGGCGCCGGAATCCATACTCGAAGCCGATGGGGATCATGACCCCAGCGGAAAACAGGGCGGAAAACAGATAGCGCTGCTTCATCGCCGCCACGTTGCCGTTGACTTCCTGGAACAACCGGTCGGTATCGTGGCTTTCGGGGAAGCTGATGGATGGCGCGATTTCGCGCACCAACTGGTACTGCTCCATCAGCCAGGCGCCGTGGAAATCCCACCATTTGGAACTGTTGAAGACGTAATCGAAACCGGCCTGGGCGGTTTGCTTGGTCTGATCGGCGGTACAACCCAGGGTTTCGGCGGTAAATACCGTGTCGGGGTATTTTTGCCGGATTTCGCGAATCAACCGGCTCCAGATATGCCCCGGAATCTGATAGGCCGCGTCGCAACGGAAACCCTTGAAACCCAGTTGCAACAGATATTCGACGATCTTGTGGAAAAAGCGGTAGAGCCCTTCCGGATCGGAGGTATGCTGGTGGTCGAAGCGGGCCAGGTCGCCCCATACCACCTTGTGGCCGTCCTCCATGCAGAACGGATGGGCGATGTTGCCGTTCTCTTGGGCGAACCATTCGCGATGCTGGCGCGTCACCTCCGAATCGAAGGCGCAATGATTGATGACCAGATCCACCATCACCTTGAGGCCCAGTTTTTCGGCCGCGGCAAGCGCCGCCCGCAGTTGCTGCTCGGGGCTGAGTTTGGAACTCGAATCCACCAGCAGGGGATTCAGTTGAAAATAGTCGGCGATGGAATACAGGCTGCCCGAGGAGCCGGTTTTCTGGACGGGGTTGACGAAAATCCAGTCGAAACCCATGTCGGCGGCCCGCTCGAGATGCGGTTCCCAGTTCCCGCAAGGACCGGCCAGCAAGGGAAAAAGATTGTAAATCAGCATCGGCGACTCCCCTGAGTTTTTCGTTCTGAGTCCAAGGCACGGTGGGGCGCCCGGGCGGGTCCCGCTGGCTTGGGCGCGACACACAATTTGAGAAATCGTATCACGAAACCGTTGGCTACAGCAGTCCGAACCACGCTGGCGACCGATCGGTGGGGCAATGACGCGATTGACGGCTTGAAGTTGGATTTATAGATCGATCGCGAACCAGGCCGCCCGTTCTGGCTCGGCACCGGCGGCGGCCGGCACCGGGATGGGGACGGCGGCGGACGGCGGCGGAACCTCATGCACGGTGGCTGGCGGTGGAGCGGCAAGACAGGCATCGAGAAATTCGCGTATGCTATCGACGCACTTGCCGCATTCGGTACCGATCCCGAATCGGGCGCTCAGGTCGCCAAAGGTGCGGGCACCTTGACCGACAGCCTGATTGATTTGCTTGTCGGTCAGCGCTTTGCAGATACACAAATACATGGCCGCAACTCTCCTGGCAAAGTGGTTTGGAGTCTGATCGAACGTCATAGAGACTGTCCCGGAACGGTTTAGTTGCGGAATATCATCGATTTCCACCCACCGCTCGCCCGACCCGCCATGTCGACCGCGCTCGTCTGGTTCCGCCGCGATTTGCGGCTGACCGATAATCCCGCCCTGCACCGCGCCGCATCCGAGCACGAGCGGGTCGTTCCGGTTTACATCCACTCCCCCCACGAGGAAGCCCCCTGGGAACCGGGCGCCGCCTCGCGCTGGTGGCTTCATCACAGCCTGGTGGCCCTGGACGGGGCCTTGAGGCGGCGGAATTCGCGGCTCGTCCTGCGCCAGGGCGACAGCCTGCCGGCGCTGCGCGCCCTTCTGCAGGAAACCGGCGCGGCGGCGGCGTACTGGAACCGGCTGTACGAACCGGCCACCGTCGCCCGCGACCGCGCCGTGAAAGCCGCGTTGCGCGCGGACGGCATCGTCGCCGAAAGCCATCAGGCGACATTGCTGATCGAACCTTGGGCCCTCTTGAAAGCGGATGAAACGCCTTATCAGGTCTTCACGCCGTTCTGGAAAGCCTGTCTGGGGAAACTTCCACTCGCCGCGCCACTGCCGGTTCCACAGTTGTCCGGACCCAGGCGCTGGCCGGACTCGCCGCCGCTGGACGCGCTGGACCTGTTACCGCGCATCCGCTGGGACGAGGATCTGGCCGCCGCCTGGCAACCCGGCGAGGCCGGCGCGCACGCACAACTGGAGCGATTCTGCGAGGTGGCGCTGACCGGCTATGCCCGCTGGCGCGACTGGCCGGGGCGGGAAGGGGTATCGCGGCTGTCGCCGTACCTGCACTTCGGCGAGATCGGTCCTCGCCAAATCTGGGCGGCGACCACCAACGCCACCGGCGGCGATCCGCTGGGCGACAAGGGCACGGAAACGTTCCTGCGGGAAATCGGCTGGCGGGAATTCGCCCATTACGTCCTCTATCACTGGCCCCACACCCCGGAGCAACCCTTGCAGGAACGTTTCGCCGCCTACCCGTGGCGCGGTGACCACGGCGATTTATTGCGTGCCTGGCAGCGGGGACAAACCGGCTATCCCATGGTGGATGCCGGAATGCGGCAACTGTGGCGCACCGGCTGGATGCATAACCGGGCGCGGATGCTGGTGGCCTCGTTCCTGGTCAAGAACTGTCGCATCCCCTGGCAGGAAGGCGCCCGCTGGTTCTGGGACACGCTGGTGGACGCCGATCTGGCCAGCAACACCCTCGGCTGGCAGTGGACCGCCGGCTGCGGCACCGACGCCGCGCCCTACTTCCGCATCTTCAATCCCATCCGGCAGAGCGAACAATTCGATCCGGATGGCGCCTACATCCGCCGTTGGGTGCCGGAACTGGCCGGGCTGCCGGCTCCTGCCATCCACCAACCGTGGACGCTATCACCCGCCGAACAGCAGGCGACCGGCTTCACGCCGGGGCTGGATTATCCAAATCCGGTGGTGGATTTCGCCGCGAGTCGCGCCGAGGCCCTGGCCGGTTTCGAACGGATCAGGGCCGGCTGATCGCTTCCGGTTGGCGCCCGGATGAGTCTCAGGACGTCGCCCGCGTTCCGGGTCGCGCCCCCTTCCGGCGATACGCCAGCATCAGCAGGATCGTCCCGACCGCGATCAGCGGCAGCGACAATAATTGTCCCATGGTCAGCCAGCCGAAGGCGAGATAACCGAGCTGCGCATCCGGCTGGCGGACGAACTCCACCAAAAACCGGAACACGCCGTAACTCAGCGCAAACACGCCCGACACCGCCATGGTGGGGCGCGGCCTGGCCGAAAACAGCCAGACGATGAGGAACAGCGCTACCCCTTCCAGCGCGGCCTCGTAGAGTTGCGAAGGATGGCGCGGCAAGCTGTCGCCGGTCTGGCGGAACACCATTCCCCAAGACGCATCGGTGACCCGGCCCCACAGTTCGCCGTTGATGAAGTTGCCGATCCGCCCGAAGAACAGTCCGGGCGGAATCAGCGGGGCGACGAAGTCGATGGTCGCCCAGAACCCTTTTTGGTGCTTGCGGGCGAACAGCACCATCGCCAGCAGCACGCCCAGAAATCCGCCGTGAAAGGACATGCCGCCTTCCCAAATGCGGAACAGCACCAGCGGATCGTGCGGAAAGTTGCTGAAACTGTAGAACAGGATGTAGCCGATCCGACCGCCGAGGATGACGCCGAGGGCGATGTAGAACACCAGATCGTCCATCTGCTCGGCGGTCCAACCGGAGCCGGGGCGTTTGACGCGGTAGCGGCCCAGCGCCCAACCCGCGAGAAAACCCAGCAGATACATGAGGCCGTACCAGCGCACGTGCAACGGCCCCAGGCTGAACGCCACCGGGTCGAAATCAGGATGTACGAGCATGACAAACTCCGTGGTCGCTCAACGAAAGATGAGCCAACTCAGATAGGCGAGCAATACGACGATGACGGGCAGGACGACCACCATACCCTTGCGGGCGCCGGTGACGAGCTGCGCGCTCTTAAGCTGGATTTCCTCGGCGCGATCCTGAAGGCGCTCGGCGCGCTCGGATTGCTTCTGGACCAGGGCGAATTGCTCGCGTTGCAACGCCAGCGCCTCGGCTTGGCGTTCCAGTTGCCGTCTTTGGTTGTCGCGCATTTCTTCCAGAAGACGAATCAGTTGCTGCGCGTCTCGTTCGTTCATGGGTATGCCATCGCCAGTCGGTTCAGTTGAATCGCCACATCCTTTCAAGCCGGCAAAACCCGCGCGACGACCATTTTAAGATAGTCGGTTTCGGGAATCGCCGGCGGGACCGGATGATCCGGCCCCTGCCGGCCCTGTTCCAGAATGACCAGATTGCGGTCGAGATGCCGCGACCCTTGCAGCAGGGTCTGGATCAGCACGTCGCGCGAGAGCAGTTGCGAACAGGAGCAGGACACCAGCAGCCCGTCGCGTTCGAGCACCTGCATCGCCATTTCGTTGAGCCGCCGGTAGGCCAGCGCGCCTTCCTTGAAATCCTTGCGGCGCTTGATGAAAGCGGGCGGATCCACGATCACCACGTCGAAACGCTCGCGGGCTTCGCGCAGACTTTTCAGCGTTTCGAACGCGTCGCCCTGCTGGGTTCGTACCCGTTCGCCGACCCCGTTCAGCGCCGCGTTGGCCGCCGCCTGTTCCACCGCGGCGGCGGAGGAATCCACGCACAGCACCTCACGCGCGCCGCGCGCCGCCGCCCGCACGCCCCAGGCGCCGACATAGCTGAACGCATCCAGCACCCGCCGATCCCGGACATAGCGATCCAGTCGGGCTCGGTTGTCGCGTTGGTCGTAAAACCAGCCGGTCTTCTGTCCGGTGCGCGGCGAAACCTGGAAGCGTAGCCCGTTCTCCTCGACCGTCATTGCTTCCGGCGCTTCGCCGAGGGCGTCGGCGAGGTAACGCTCCAGTCCTTCCATTTCCCGCACCCGGCTGTCGTTCCGCCACAACACCGCCGCCGGCTTCAACACTTTTTGCAGAGCGGCGAGGATATCGTCCTTGAGCCGCTCCATGCCGGCGGTAGTGAGTTGCGCGACGCACAGGTCACCGTAGCGATCGACGATCAAGCCGGGCAAACCGTCGCCCTCGCCGTGGACCAGCCGATAGAACGGCCGATCATACAACCGTTCGCGCAGGCTCAGCGCCACGTTGAGGCGATGCACCAGCAACGAGGGACCGAGCGGATGCTCCAAGTCGCGGCTGACCAGCCGGGCGCAGAGCAGTGCGTGCGGATTGATGTAGCCGGTGCCGAGCACCTTGCCGTTGCTGGCCTGAATCGCCACCGGCTGACCGGGTTCAAAGTTGCGCAGCGGAGTAGCTTCAACATCGATTTCGTTGCTGTAAACCCAGAGATGACCGGCACGCAGGCGGCGGTCTTCATCCTTGCGCAGGCGCAGAGGGGCAAATTCGGCTGGAGAAACGGAAGATGGGGACATGGAATGATGGTGTTCCGGAATACGAGTCGTGGAAACAGCGGACGGCCAGAACGATCGAACGGTCTTCCCGCCTGTCGAACTGTCAGAATAGGTCTTCTAGCTTACCTCAAACCGCGAGCCTTCCGCCCCATGTCCAAGATGCGCGCCCGCCATTGGGGTCTGGTTTGATTGCCAGCCGAGAAGCGCCGCGGAGGTTCTCGACTGCTGGGAACGAGTCGAGTACCGGCACTTCACGCAACCCGGCTCGGCTGGATCACGGTCCCGACACCTTTGCATGCGATGGGCGGCGAATTCATCTGGCGCTTCAGGCCGACGCCGCGCGCCGCGCGGGTTGGGATGGCATCGTTCCGGCGACGAGCGCCTCCGCCAGGGGGCGGTCGTTTTCGGTGATATGCTTGCACAGCCAATCCTTGAGCGCCCGCAGGCTCAGCATCAGGCTGGCGCTGTCGAACTGGTGCTGGATGCCGAGCAGATCCTCCACCAGCTTGCGGTGCGCCTGCTGGTGGACGAGGGCGTCCGCATAGCCATGCTGATCCATCAGCCGCTCCTCGGTTTCGAAGTGATGGCGAGTGAAAACGACCAGTTCATCGAACAGCCCCATGATGCGGTCAACCTCCTGGCCGGTCTTCACGGCATCGCCGATGCGGTTCAGCAACGCCGCCAATCCGGCGTGCTGGTCGTCGATCACCGGCACCCCGAGGCGCCATTCGTCGCCCCATTCCAGGAACGCCACCTTCAACGACTTGCCGCTCGACAGCGCCGGCCGATACCGGGTCCAGGTGTTCTTGCCCCGGGTCTTGCTGTCGTACATGGCGGCATCGGCGTGGCCGAGCAGGGTCTCTATGTCGCGGCCATCCTCCGGGGCGATGCAGATGCCGATGCTGGTGCCCACCCGGCACTCGTGCCCGGACAGCAAAAACGGCTCGGCCAGCGCCAAGATGATTT
>JAXMFY010000042.1:0-12818 GCA_046347555.1 Candidatus Competibacteraceae bacterium
CCGGCGTCCGGCCCGCCGACCACCCGCAATTCGATGGCCTCGAACTGAACCCGCAACGGGGAGAGGGATGTCGCGACAATCACCTCGGTGCCATTGCCGAAAGAGGAAGATGCAGCCATTGCGTCACCGAATAAAGTTGTTCTTTGTTCAATTCTATATCAGTTTAGTCCGTGACAATGGCGGGTGTGGCTTCTTGTGGGCGTTGGCGGCTCACCCACCGGGAAAGCGGACGGCGGCGATCAGATACAAGGCGACGGCCAAGACCACCACCGCGGTGAAACCCCAATGAATCGCCAGCACGGTGGCCAGCACCGCCGCCACCACCGAGGCGAAGCCATTCAACGCCCAGGCCCACGGCGTCAGGGCTGGCGTCCGGGCCGCGACACCGGCCAGACCCAGGGGAAAAGGCATCCCCATGGCGAAGGCGAGCGGGGCGATCAGCAGCACCGACAACCCCAGCTTGACGCCGTCCGCTAGCTCTCTCAGATGCTGGAACACCGACGGCAGGGCCAACACGTACCCCAGCGCCAGCCCGGCGATCATCCCCGCCGCCAGCCTGACCGCCCGCCGCGGTCGTCCCGCCACCTGGAACCGTTCGGCGACGCGGCTGCCCAGGCCGGCGAACAGCAGGAACGCGGTCAACACCACCGCCACGGCGTACACCGGATGGCTGAGAAACAGGATGAATTTCTGGATGAAGGCGATTTCCAGGAGCATGAAGGCCAGGCCCAGCGCGGTAAAGTACAGCGCCACGTCGCCCACCCCTCGACCGGCCCCCGGCTCCCGCCGCAGGAACAGCCCCAGCGGCAGAAGAATCAGGATCAGGCCAAAGGCCATCGCCTGCGCCAAGGTGGCGATCACTACCGGATAGCCCCATTCCAGCAGCGACAGACCGCCACGATGCTTCAAGGCCAGAATTTCCGGCAGGGCGCTCCAGCGGAAGAACCGGAAGAAATACGGGCGGTCGTCGGTGGCCGGCTCGATGACGAACTTGTAGCGATCCACGAAATCCGCCCGCCGGTCGGACAGCAGCGCCGTCGCGCCCTCGTAAAAATACGGCTGGTCCAGGACATTGTAGCGATTGGCCGCGTCCGGCGTCATGCCGGGATACCAGATCGGATCGAAGGCGCGGGCCGCGCAAAACGCCTGTATCGCCGCGATCTCGTCCGGGGTGAAGGGGCCGTTTTTCACCAGCAGGGTCGCGGTCTTCCAACCCCGGATCATGGCCAGCCGCGTTCCGGGGTCCGCCACGCCCTGGGCCTCGAGCGCCGCGACCGCCGTCGCGAACAGCTTGAGCGCGTCCCGGGGCGGCAAGGTGACCCAGCGGGTGATCGCCAGCAGACCGCCGGGCCGCAAATGATCGAGATAGATTTCCAGGGCTTCCACGGTGTAGAGGTAGCTTTCCGCCAGTCCGTGCAAACCCGCCGCCGCCGCCGAGAAGGCGTCCAGCAGCGCGACCTGGATCAGATCGAACCTTGCGGCGCTGGCCTCGACGAAGCCGCGCGCTTCCCCGACATGCGCCCGCACGCCCAGCAGGCTGTAGGGCCGGCCGGAAAAGTCGCCGAACCGGTCCTGCACCAGGGACACAACCCGTGGGTTCAGTTCCACGGCATCCACGGTCCTAGCCCCCAGCGCCAGCGCCTGCAAAATATCGGTTCCACCACCCGCGCCCAGGATCAGCACTTCGGGATGTCGCAGCAGATGGTAGGGCAAGGCCGAGGTGAGAAAGTCCAGATAGGCCAGCGGCTCCCAGCGGCCATCGAAGCGGTTGATGGCGGTCAGACCGTCGCCATCGGTGAACAGCGCCAGTTGCAGCGGCGGTTCGGCGCTGGCCAGCAGGCTCAGGCCCGGCGCGTGGCGAAACGGCGCGGTGGGGCTTTCGACCACCGTCACCACGCCCAGCGGGCTGGAAGTTTCGGCGACCACCCGCGTCCCCGTGACCTGTAGCGTTTGAGCCAGCTCCTTGTAGGGCGAAGATTGCAACGCGGTCCAGGACACCGGCAGCGCGAGAATGGCCAGCGCCGCTAGAGCGAAACCGGCCACCGCTCGGCGTCGACCGCTGCGCCAGACCGCCAGCGTCCCGGCGGCCAATCCCGCCACGGCGATTCCGCGCAAGGCGGTCTCCGGCCGCATGATCGTCAGCAAACCGACGCTGCCCAGACCGCCCGCCGCCGCGCCGGTGATGTCGGCGGCGTACAGACGCGGGATGCGGGTGGGGAAAGCGGTGAAACTCAGGCAGATGGCGGTGGCGGCGCAGCCGAAGGGCACGATCAACAGGGCATGGATCAGCGCCAGCCGCGCCAGTTGGCGGAAATCCCAAAGGATTTCCAGGGCGTTGAAGCCGACGGCCTGGGCGGCGAGGAAAGCCAGTAATGCGGTTGCGCCGAACAGGCCGGCGGCGGTCGCGAACGCGCCGGTAAAACGCGCTCGCAGCGGGCGCTGGACCAGGGTCACGAGCGCGCCCGCCGTCCCGTAGCCCAGCAGCGCCACGCTGATCATCATGTAGGCGAAGTGATGCCACTGAATGATCGAGAACAGCCGCATGAGCAGGATTTCGTAACCCAGGGCGGCGGCCGAGAGCAGGGCGATGGCCAGGTAGGGGGGGTGGTCCGGGGGTGGGCCGGCGAGTTGCGAACCCATGTGGTGGTCCCAAGCGGGCCGATGGTCGGGGTAAAGCGAAAGGCGCGAGACTGGGGCGGGCCGGTCGGTCACGCCGCCGCGCGCTGGGCTGGACGATAGATGGCGTGCAAATGGGGCGGTAACAGCTCGGCGGGGTAGGTTCCGGCCCGTAGCTTGCCCAGGTGCCACCACCATTGCGCGAGCGGATGGGTGGGATCATCGCGCAATAACTCAGCCGGTAACCTGAATTCCGCCTCATCAGCGAGTGCTTCCAACAGAAACTCATCCGCATACCGAAGAGCCGCGAGTTGCTGTTCATTCCAAAGCTGCTGGGCGACACGCTGGCGCTGTTCGCGCAGGCCAGGCGCAATCCCTTCAGGCAACCCTTGAATGACCAAGGCTTTATAGCAAGTTAAAGCAGAAGGTCGCTCAGTAGACACCACGCACCTCCCAAATCCAGACCATCGTGATCGTGTACGCTGACGCGCCGCCCGTTTCTTTCGACCACCGCCAGCAGATGATGTCGGTCAGAATATACTACGTAGCGACTATTCGGGTCAGGATCGGGCAACATCAGTTTAGCACCGGGGTCGGACAGAACTTTTTCAAACCACCGATCCAGATCATCAGGAGCACTGATGGCCTCCTGCTCCAAAAAACGCCGCTTGACGTAGTGAAGCAGCCGACTATCCAGAGGCTGTTTGTTTTGGATCGCATCCAGTACCTGCCGTACTTCAGGAATGGATCCATGCGGCAACAGACCCGATTCCAGCTTGCGGGTCAATTTCCCCGTTTGAAATTTCTTCGTTCCCCAATCGGGAGTGGACAGCGCCTTGACGAGCGCCTCGGCGGCCTGGATCGTCGCTGGGTCGCCGGCACGACGCACATCGGGGTGAACGCGGGGCAGGGGCGGCGCCATCACCGCATTCGCTTCAATGCCCGCCGCCAGTCAGGGGCACGAAGTTGACCGGCAGAATCTGCCGGGTCGTGATCGCCCCATCCGCCTTCTTTTCCACCAGCAGAAGGTACTGAGCCATGAAGTGCGCGCCGACGGGAATCACCATGCGGCCCCCTGGCTTGAGCTGGCGAATCAGGGGAGGCGGGACGTGGCTGGCGGCGGCCGTCACCACGATGGCGTCGAAGGGCGCGGCTTCTTCCCAGCCGTGATAGCCGTCGCCGGCGCGGATCTCGACGTTGGCGTAACCCAGCGCCTTCAATCGTTCGGCGGCTTGCCGGGCCAGGGGTTCGATGATCTCGATGCTGTAAACCCGCCCGACCTGTTCGGCCAGGACCGCCGCCTGATAGCCCGACCCCGTACCGATTTCCAGCACGATCTGGCCCGGCCGGGGGTCGACCAGATCGGTCATCAGGGCGACGATATAGGGCTGGGAAATGGTCTGGCCATGGCCGATGGGCAAGGGCCGGTTTTCATAAGCGTAGGGAATCTGATCCCTGGGCACGAACCGGTGGCGGGGGACCCGGTCCATGGCCGCCATCACCGGCGCGGCGAACTCCCGGCGACCGGTTTCAGCGGCGGTTTCGCGGGCAAGCGTGGCGATCTCGGCGGTCAACCGCTGGCGCTGGCGGTCGAAATCGTCGGCGGCCAGCGAACCGATTGCCCCCAGCCACAGCAGCAGGGTGAGCATGAGCGGACGGGACATGGCCACGGTCTCCTGGCGGATTGACACCAAAAATGATAGCGCGGTAATAGCGCGGTACTGGTTGAATAGATCAAATAGCGACTCATGAATACACTCCTGAATCAGATTGCGCTTGCGACCCCCCTGTTTGTGCTCGTCTTCCTCGGCTATGCGCTAATGCGCCTTTTCCACTGGCCGAAAGCGATGGCCGATCACATGACCCGCTTCGTGTTCTCGGTGGCCCTGCCGGTCATGCTGTTTCGTCTGATGAGCGATTTTTCCAAGCTGCCGCCGGTGGATGCTCGGTTGCTCGTTGCCTTCTTTGGCGGGTGTCTGGTCGTGTTCATCCTCGGCCGGCTGATCGCCTGGCGAGTCTTCAAACTCGATGGTGTGGGCCAGTCGGTCTTTGCGCTGGGCGGGGTCTTTTCCAACAACGTGATGCTGGGCCTGCCGCTGGCCAAGGTGGCGCTCGGCGAGGCGGCGGTGCCATCGGTCGCGCTGGTGTTGGTGTTCAATGCGTTGATCCTGTGGACCCTGGTCACTATCTCGGTCGAGTGGGCGCGGCATGGCAGTTTTTCCGTGCATGGGTTCGCCAAGGCGGCGCGGGCCGTGCTGGTCAACCCCATCGTCGTCGGGATTTTGTCGGGAACGCTGTTCGGCATCACCGGCCTGCCCCTGCCGGCCCTCATCGAGCAACCGATTGCGATGCTAAGTCCGGCGGCCACGCCGCTGGCCCTGATCGCCCTGGGCATGGGCCTGACCGAATACCGGTTGCGCGACGACTGGCGGATCAGCGCGGCGATCAGCGCGGTCAAGCTGCTGATCCAACCGCTGGTGGTCTGGCTGCTGGCCCGGTTGCTCGGATTGGGGACGCTGGAAACCCAGGTGGTGGTCTTGCTGGCCTCGCTGGCGGTGGGCGCCAACGTGTATCTGATGTCGCGCCAGTTCGAGGCGCTGGAAGGACCGGTGGCCGGCAGCCTGATTCTGTCGACCGCCTTGGCGGCGCTGACCACGCCGCTGGTACTGACGCTGATGATGCTGATGGGGTAGTCTGGGTTGGGAGGCCGCTCAGCGATCAGCCCGCACGGCGGCGGTTCGCCGGAAGCGATGTATGCCCCTATGGCCAGCCGCCAGTGAAATCGATCACTTGGCCAGTGACGAAAGGCGAGCGTCCCGAGGCAAGGAACCCAATGAGTTCGCCAATCTCCTCCGGCTTCCCCAACCTGCCCAGCGGTACCTTGGCGGCGATGTGCGCCCTCCCAGCCGGATCGTCAATAAAGCGGGCGCGAGGATAGTACGCTTCGCTGTAGAGGTAGTTCGGCGCCACCACGTTGACCTGGATGCCGTATGGCGCAACCTCACGCGCCAGCGCCAGAGCGAAGGCGGTCGTTGCCGCGCGAATCGACGTTGCGACGGCAAAACCGGGCTCCGCTTGCCGGTAGCGCGCCGAGGTGACGAAGACGAAACGTCCGCTTCTCCTCGCTTTCATCGCTGGTAGCAGGCGTTGCGTCAGTTGCGCGGGGAAAAGCAGCAAGGCGTCGAAAGCGGCTTGCAGCATCTCCGTCGGAATCTCCTCGATCGGCAACGGCGTATTGGGATGAACGTCGTTATGGATCACCGTGTCGATGGCGACACCGCGCGCAGCCAGTTCGTCCGCGAGCATGTATGGGGTCTGCGCGGCCAGCGCGACCGCGCCGGCGTGCTCGGCCTCAAAATCTCGTGCCGCCGCTGGATCGACAAAGCTGGCGTCGTGGCAGTAGAGATTGTGCTGTTCGCGCAACAAGACGGGGACGCTGCCTGGGCCGGTGTATTGGCGGACGTGGGTCAGCAGGACGCTCATAACCACCTCGTTAACCGTGCTTCGGCATCAGTTTGGTCAGTTGGCGTACCGCTGCCTCGTTCAGCGGCTGCGACCGACGGCTGGTTTCATTCATCTGCACGATGACGGTCTGCGCCGTCGCCACGCATCGACCTTCCTGGAACAAGCCTTGCTCAAGGGTAAGCGAGCTTTTGCCAATGGCGGCGACCCGAGTCCCGATGTCAACCTGCCCAGGCCAGACGATCTCACCACGAAAATCGAGATGCAGGCTGGCAATAACGAAAGCACACCCGATCTCGTGCAGCGGTTCATCGGGCGCATAGAGCAGTTCAACGCGGCCTGTTTCGAGCATCGTGGAAAAAGTCGCGTTGTTGACGTGCCCCTGACGATCGGTGTCCGCGTACCGAAGTTTTTCGTAAGTTTGGAGGGGGTAATCGGCGAGTGATGGCGTGGTCGACATCATGAAGGGTTCTCCTTGGTGATCGTCAGGGTTCGGAGGCAATCCTGCCGGCGGCGGCTTCGCCCTTGCTGGCGAAATGGACGTAGAAGGCGCCGTACGTCAGACGGGCGTCGCGCATCACATTGGCGATTGCCGCACTGGAAAGTCCTTCTTGACGCAACGGAGAGCAAAAATCTTTCTTCAATGCACCACCAGCCTGACCAAGATAAATCCCGCCACCGCCACGATCATCCCGGCGAACAGCTTTTGCAGGATCGGACCGGCGATGCGTCGCCCCACGGCGATGCCCAGCGCCATGCCACCCAAACCGCCCAGCACGAAGCCGGTCGTAATCCCAACCTCCAACCAATGTCCCGCAAGGATGTGGGACAGCAATCCGATCATGCTGACGATGGCGATCACCCACAGCGAGGTGGCGACAGCCCGCCGCATCGGCAACGAAGCCACCAGCACCAGCGCCGGCACGATCAGAAAGCCGCCGCCCACGCCGAACAGGCCGGATAACAAGCCGGTCGCCGAGCCGGACAGCACCAGCCGACCAGCGCAGTGCGAGGTGAATCGCAGCCGACCGGCCGGATCGTAGCGGCAAGCGGGACCGGCGTTATCGTCGCCCGGATTGGCACCGGCGCGGATGATGCGGGTTTCCTCCGGCCGGCGGTTGGCCTGCCGCCACATGCGCAACGCCACCGCCAGCATCAACAGGGCAAACCCTCCTAACAACGCCGTTTCGGGGAGTTTAGGATTCAGCCAAGCGCCCAAGGGTGCGCCAACGATACCAGACAGACCGAAGACAATAGCAATACGGTATTCGGCCTGACCGTCGCGCCAGCGCGCCAAACCGCCGCCGAAAGCGGTTGCGCCCACCGCCGCCAGCGAGACGACTACCGCCTCGTGCGCCGGTACGCCTAGACCGTACACCAGCAAGGGCACGGCGAACACGGAACCGCCGCCGCCGGTCAGGCCCAAGGCGAAACCGACGACGAGACCGAATGGCAGGCTGAGGATCACGGCCCATCAACCGTGGAGCGCGGGCCGCGCGCTCCGTCAGCCAGTGTTTTCCTGCTCCACCAGTCGAGCGAGATATTCCAATGCTCCGTATAGCCTTGGCAGCTTGTCGATGGTGAAGTTTTCCAAATTTCTGGTGAAGACATCAGACGACCAGTTTACCGAATTGCCACAAATTGCCATCCGTGACAATTCCGTAAACGGTTTTTTGCGGATTATCGTTGATTTTCTGCGAGGCGACCAACTCGGCGAGGCATTGGCCCCATCCTTGATCGAAATCGTTTTTCTTCGCTTCGACCACGATAACAATCGGCTTCTCCAATACGGTTATTCCCAGCTCGGATTTTTTCGAAAAGATGTAATCGGGCGTCCCTGACAAAGCATCGTCGTAAGCGATGCTTTTTTGAATCCAAAACGAATATCCCCGATAATGATTTTTATAAATTTCCCGCAGCAGCGGCGAAATGATGATTTCACTGCGAGAGGCTTCCGAAGCGAAGATATCGATATTTTCCTTGCTGAATTCGAGATCTTTCAAGAAGCTTTCTGATGGAGAAAGCTCTTCGCCAACCATAAAACTGGCCTGCGCATATTTGATTTTATATCTCTTTTGTACGTCCGCAATCGTTTTAAAATCGCTGAATGCCATGGTGTAAGTAACCTAAAGAAAACGGCGCTTCCGCCCGACCCCAAAGGTCGTCGCGGAAGCGCCGCTATCGATGCCAGCCTTAGCTGACGGGAATCAGACGTCCGGCCCCCAGCCGAACACCTCCACGGTGCGGAACAGGTCGTTGTCGGTCACCATGCCCACCGGTTTGCCGTCCATCTCGACCACCACGCGGCGGACGTTGGCCTCGGACATCCGTTGCGCGGCCTCGGCCAGTGACATCTCGCGCTTGACCGTCACCAGCGGCCGGGTGGTGATTTCGCTCACCTTGACCCGCGCCGGCGAACGGTTGACGCTGATGATGTTCTTCAACACGTCGCGGTCGGTCATGATGCCCCACTGGCCGCTGGCGTCGGGCTCGACCATCACCGCACTCACGCCCTGCTCGATCATCCGGTGCATGGCGATGTTGACCATCTCGTCGCTCTTGACGGTGACCACCGGCGACATGATGCCACCCACGGTCTGTGGCATGCGGCCGGAAGCGATCATCGCCTGCACCGGGTCAGCCACGCGGGCGGCCTCCAGGGCGCGGCGCTCGGCTTCCAGGGCGCGGCGGCGGCGCTCGATCTCCTGGCGCAGGGCCGGTCCCTGTTCCCGCATCTTGACGATGATCCGGTCGGCGAACCCACTGGTCGGAACCTCGGTCGCGCCCTCCATCAACCGGGCGAAATCGTAGGTGACGGTCTTGTCGGCGATCACCTGGGTCAACGCGGACTCGATCAGTTCGGCGGCCTCGGTCCAGCCCATGTATTGCAGCATCATCACGCCCGACAGCAGCAGCGAGCCAGGATTGACCTTGTCCAGATTGGCGTACTTGGGCGCGGTGCCGTGGGTAGCCTCGAACACGGCGACATGGTCGGCCATGTTGGCGCCCGGCGCGATGCCGATGCCGCCGACCTCCGCCGCCACCGCGTCGGACAGGTAGTCGCCGTTCAGGTTCATGGTGGCCAGCACCGAAAACTCTTCCGGCCGCAGTTGCAGCAACTGGAAGATAATGTCGGCGATGCGGTCCTTGATCACCACCTTGCCGGGCGGTTGCTTGCCGCCGTGGACGCTGTACAGCTCGTTCTCGGTGATGGTCTGGTCCGGGAATTCGTCGCGCGCCAGTTCGTAGCCCCAGTTCCGGAAGGCGCCTTCCGTGAACTTCATGATGTTGCCCTTGTGAACCAGGGTCACGCTGTCGCGGCCATGATCGATGGCGTACTGGATGGCCTTGCGGATCAGCCGCTTCGAAGCGAAGGGGGAAATTGGCTTGATGCCCAGCCCGGCGCCGTCGAAGAAATCGGCGCCCATCTCCTCGCGCAGGAACTTGGCCAACTTGGTGTTTTCGGGGGTGCCCGTCTTGTACTCGATGCCGGCGTAGACGTCCTCGGTGTTCTCGCGGAAGATGACGACATCGACCTTCTCGGGATGGCGCATCGGCGAGGGCACGCCGGGGTAGTAGCGCACCGGACGCACGCAGGCGTACAGATCCAGATCCTGGCGCAGGGCCACGTTGAGGGAACGGAAGCCACCGCCGACCGGAGTGGTCAGGGGACCCTTGATGGCAACGACCAACTCCTTGATGGCTTCCAGGGTCTCTTCCGGAAAGTAGTTGCCTTCATACAGTTCCGCCGCTTTCTCGCCCAGGAAGATCTCGCACCAGTGAATCTTGCGCTGGCCGCCATAGGCTTCCTCGACCGCCGCGTCCCAGACCCGCAGCGACGCTCGGGTGATGTCGGGACCGATGCCGTCTCCTTCCACAAAGCCGATGATGGGTTGATCGGGAACACACAGCTTGCCGTCCTTGACGGTAACTTTTTCGCCGCTGGTGGGGATGCGAATATGCTTGTAGGCCATGAAACCTCCTGCCTCGTCGTGACTTCCACAAATTCAGTTGAATTCTGGAACGCGCGGTTGAAAATGTTGCGGCCGGCGCGCAAAAACGCGCATTAAGCTACACGCAAACCCCTTCTCTGTCCATGATGATCCGTGATTGCACGGCAGCCGTCGGCTCTCCCATGAACGGAATATCGCCATGACTCTAAACGAATTACGTTACATCGTCGCCGTCGCCCGCGAGCGGCATTTTGGCCGGGCAGCCGAATCCTGCCACATCAGCCAGCCCACTTTGAGCGTGGCGGTGCGCAAGCTGGAGGAGGAACTGGGCGTGGCCCTGTTCGAACGCGGCTCCAGTGAGGTGGCGGTGACGCCGACTGGCCGACGCGTCGTCGAACAGGCCCGGCGGGTCCTGGATGAGGCGGCGGTCATCCGCCAACTCGCCATCCAGGGCCAGGACGAATTGGCGGGCATGTTGCGACTGGGGGTGATTTACACCATCGGTCCCTATCTGCTGCCGCACCTGATTCCCCGCCTGCACCGCCGCGCCCCGCGAATGCCGTTGCAGATCGAGGAGAACTATACAGCGGTGCTAAGCGAGCAACTCAAGGACGGCGAACTGGACGTGCTGATCCTGTCGCTGCCCTTCGCGGAGGCGGGGATCACGACCCAGCCGGTGTACGAAGAGCCGTTCGTGGTGCTCATGCCGACCGGCCACCCGCTGGAGCAGGCGACGGTGATCGATTCGCCCACGCTGGCCCGGCAGGAATTGCTGCTGCTGGGGCCAGGCCATTGCTTCCGCGACCAGGTGCTGCGGTTCTGCCCGGAATGTAACCGGTTGAGCGTGGCGTCGGACAACATGCAGCGCACGCTGGAGGGCAGTTCGCTGGAAACCATCCGGCTGATGGTGGCGACCGGGATGGGGATCACCGTGCTGCCCTACACCTCGGTCAGCGGCTATGCCCACGCCAGCGACCTGCTCAGCGTCCGACCGTTCGCGGAACCGGCGCCGACCCGGATAGTGGCCCTGGCGTGGCGCAAGAGTTTTCCGCGCGGGGCCGTGATTTCGCTGCTGGCCGAGGCCATCCGTGCCTGCCCGCTGGGCGAGGCGGTGCGGACGCTGGAATGATTCAACTCCCTCGCCCGAGTGCGCGGAAGAGGCGGCCGGGGGTGAGGGCGGATTTCAGGGAGTCGATGACCGCAACCGGACGGTGAAGCTATGCTCGGTGGCGAGCAAATCCGGCTCGGTACCATTGTGGGCGCGCATGCCGGGGATGATCTTGTGGCGAATGCCCATGCCGCGAAAATCCACGTAGCGATAATCGCGCAGCACGTTGACCAGCGTCTGGTTGCGGGCGTAGCGGAACCCGGCTTTCAGTGCTTCTACGGTCGCCGAGTTCGGTAAACGGCCTGGACTGGTCACTTCCAGCCGGTCGGCATACACCGCCAGTAGAACGTCGGCCCCGACCACGGCGTAGTCGCGGTGCGCCACAGCGTTGACGATCACCTCCCGCAACACCGCGGCTGGATAGGCGGGCCGATCCTCGCGTCGCGCCCCGATCAGATGCGCGCCAGGTTCGGTGTTTCGATTGATAAAATCCAGCGCCTGCTCGATCAGGCCGATTTCGACCAGATCCCCGTTCTCGGCCAGCAGCGGCAAAATCGGTGCTTTCAGATCCTGATCGGCGCGAACGGCGTAATCGGGTTCCGTGCCGGCGTAGGCGATGGCGCGAATGCCGGCCTGCGGGAGAAAACGCCGGGGTTGGCGTCCGAACAGCAGGAGCCCATCAATGGTCGGGACGGCAAGATCACCGGCGCCGGTCATCAGTTCCAGATTGATCAGCAACCGTTCCCAGCCGACTCGATCATCATCGGCGGGGTGATCCTGTCCCAGCACATGGGCGAAATAGTTTTTCAATCGCCGCCGGTCGAGATCGGCCAGCGTCGCGCCCGGCGCGGGCTTGGCGCCGTAATGAAGGCGTCCGGAATCCTGAAACATCCGCTCCAGTTTATCGCGGCTCGCCTCGCGCGAAGTGCTGCCAACCCGGATGAAGTAGGTCCGCCGATGATGGTGAACGCGCGCATACGGCTTGCTCGGCCCCGGCAATACCCGCACGATTGCCACATCCTTGCCGGGTTCCACTTCCCGATGCAGTTCGTAGTAGGGAATGAGCGGCGGCTCGATCTTGACCCGGCACAGTTCCATCACCCATTCCTCCAGATTGGCGCGGGTCACGCCAGCGATGGCGCCATCATCGGCCACACCCAGCAGCACCATGCCGCCCATGAAGTTGGCGAAGCCGACGATTTCCCGCGCCAGATCGACGTTATCCACGGCATCGAGTTTGAACTCGACGCCGGAGTTTTCACCATTGTGAATCAGATCGAGCAATTCAACCCTTTGCATGGCTATTCCACTCACTCGTCACCGTCATTGGTTGTCGATATAGACCAACATGGCTTGATTGACACGATGGGCGAAAGGCCGATGCAGTTCACCAAGCTCGCCATTCAAGTCATAGACCAATTGAGTGATCTTGCTCTTTAGATGGTCGGGTAATTCGCTAAACCGACGACGCCAGCCATGCCAACACGAAGCCGGCAGGTAGGCAGACATCGGCGCCCCGGCCTCGGTGGAGGCATCTTCGACTGGTCCGCTGGGGCACGGGAGCCGCAGCAGGTTGGCACGATCACCCTGAGATCGATAACCAAGCGTTCGTGGTGAAGAAGAATGCTCCGTGCTGGATCAAGGTTTTGAAGTAATACGGCTACTGCCCGAAACCCCCT
>JAXMFY010000043.1:0-12281 GCA_046347555.1 Candidatus Competibacteraceae bacterium
GATCGGCGGATTTCCGAGAAGCGGGTCTTTCCGGCTATCGACATCAACCGCTCCGGCACTCGCCGCGAGGAACTGCTGGCTGATCCGGACGATTTGCAGAAGATGTGGATCTTGCGCAAGCTGCTGCACCCGATGGACGAGTTGCAGGCCATGGAATTTCTGTTGGAACGGCTCAAGAACACCAAGACCAACAAGGAATTTTTCGAGTCGATGAAGCGCTGAGGCATCGACGGTGTGATTAACGCCATGTTCCAGGCCACCCTCCATTCGCTGTTTCCGCCCCGCCCGACCCTGCCTGCTCCCTTGGCGCTGCCGTTGAAGCTGATTCCCGGTCCGGTGCATTCCACTATCCTGACCACGGCATTAAACGTACTGTTCGCCGCCCGAATCGAACAAAACAGTGATTTCGAATTCCTGCGCAACCGCGTGTTGATGATCAAGGTACGCGACGCCCAGGTGGAATACCGATTTCGCTACGCCGGCCCCGCCGGGTTCGTCCCTTGCCAAACGACGCAGGCACCGGATTTGACCATCAGTGGCACGATTTACGATTTTCTGGCGCTGGCCACCCGCCACGAGGATTCCGACACGCTGTTTTTCAACCGCCGGGTGGTGATGGAAGGCGATACCGCCCTGGGGTTGGAACTGAAAAATCTGCTGGACGGGATGGACCCGGAGGCGCTCGGTGGGCCGCTGCCGCCACTACTGCGCGCCGCCAACGGCTTGATGGGAGCCTACGAGCGGCTGAGTGGTCCGACGGCTTGACGGTTTGCGGGTTTGGACCGATCCCACCCCGTCGATCCGACCCATCCCTTGATCGGAGGATCGGAAAAATCGTAGCCACCTCGCTTTTTTGCGAGCGGTGAGGCGATGTATTTTCTCTCCCGCCCCGTCGTGCCATTGCCGACAATCACCCCGCCGCGTTGTAACGTCTGCCACGGCGGGCCATTGCTATCCAATAAAAAACCTTAATTTAACAATTTGTTAGGAACTTACTCCAACAGGCATGGCGATTGCTAGCAACGCCATGCCGCCTGTTCCCAGGCGGGAGCGGATCAAGACCCGCCCTCGACGACCATTGGGTCACCTTTGGAGTAAGATTCATGATATTCGCAAGCTCGGCTCTCGTTCGCGCATGGTGCCAGGGCATGGCACGCCCACTGTTACTGTTGATACTGCTGGCGCTCGGATCGAGCGCATTCCCGGCATTCGCCGGAACAACTCACGTCAGCGAAGCCAACCTGGTCCTACCCAACTTGGGTGACGCGACCATCGCCACGTTCCTCAGCGGCGTTTCGGGCTGGACCCTGCTGTCCTGGGGGCTGCTGGTCTGCGTCGGCGGACTGATCTTCGGCGCGGTCATTTACAGTCGGGTCCGCCGCCTGCCGACGCACCGCTCGATGGCCGAAGTCAGCGAATTGATCTACGAAACCTGCAAGACCTACATGTTGACGCAGGGAAAATTCCTGCTGCTCTTGGAGGCGTTCATCGCGGCCATCATGGTCGCGTACTTCGGCGGGGTCCAGCACCTGAACGTGTCCGAGGTGCTGTTGATCCTGGCGTTCTCGCTGATCGGTATCGCCGGTTCCCTGGGCGTCGCCTGGTTTGGCATCCGCATCAACACGCTGGCGAACAGCCGGACCGCGTTCGCCGCGCTCCGGGGTAAAGCCTATCCGGTCTACGCGATTCCGCTCCAGTCCGGCATTTCCATCGGCATGTTGCTGATTTCCACCGAACTGCTGATCATGCTGGCGATTCTGCTGTTCGTTTCGCCGGCGCTGGCCGGCAAGTGCTTCATCGGCTTCGCCATCGGCGAGTCACTCGGCGCCGCCGCCCTACGCATCGCTGGCGGCATTTTCACCAAGATCGCCGACATCGGTTCCGACCTGATGAAGATTGTGTTCAAGATCAAGGAAGACGACGCCCGCAACCCCGGCGTGATCGCCGATTGCGCCGGCGACAACGCCGGCGATTCGGTCGGTCCCACCGCTGATGGTTTCGAGACCTACGGCGTGACCGGCGTGGCGCTGATCAGTTTCATCATGCTGGCCGTGCCGGAAGCCGCCGTCCAAGTTCAGTTGCTGGTGTGGATTTTCGTCATGCGCGTCATGATGATCGTCGCTTCCGGCGCGTCCTATCTGGTGAATGAAGCCCTTGCCAAACGCCGCTACGGACATCAGGCCCGCTTCGATTTTGAGGCTCCGTTGACCTCGCTGGTGTGGATCACCTCCGGTGTGTCGCTCGCGTTCACCTTCGCGGTGTCGTACCTGCTGATCGGCGATATCGCCGTCGGCGGCAAGGTGTACGGCAACCTGTGGTGGCAATTGTCGCTGATCATCACCTTCGGCACGCTGGCCGGCGCCATCATCCCCGAAGTGGTTAAGGTTTTCACCTCGGTTCGCTCCGGCCACGTCCGCGAAGTCGTGACCGCCTCCCGCGAGGGCGGCGCCAGCCTGAATATTCTGGCCGGCCTGACCGCCGGCAACTTCTCGGCCTTCTGGATGGGCGTGGTGATCGTGAGCTTGATGTCGGGCGCCTACCTCGTGTCGCAGTACGACTTGGCCGCCGTCATCAATCCGGTGCCGGCCAAGGCCGCCATCATGGCCGCCGTGTTTTCCTTCGGGCTGGTGGCGTTCGGCTTCCTCGGCATGGGGCCAGTGACCATTGCGGTCGACAGCTACGGTCCGGTGACCGACAACGCCCAGTCGGTGTACGAACTCTCCACCATCGAGCAACTGCCCGGCATCGCGGCCGAAGTGAAGCGCGACTTCGGCTTCGAGCCGGATTTTGCAGTCGCCAAGGATTTGCTGGAAGAAAACGATGGGGCGGGCAACACCTTCAAGGCGACCGCCAAGCCGGTGCTGATCGGGACCGCCGTGGTGGGCGCAGCCACCATGGTGTTCTCGATCATAATGTTGCTGACCGGCGGCCTAACCGAGAATCTGGACAAGCTGTCATTGCTGTATCCGCCGTTCTTGCTCGGCCTGATTTCCGGCGGCGCCACCATTTTCTGGTTTTCCGGTGCATCCACCCAGGCCGTGTCCACCGGCGCCTATCGCGCGGTGGAATTCATCAAGGGCCACATGAAGCTCGACGGCGCTGCCAAAGCCTCGGCCAAGGACAGCAAACAGGTGGTGGAGATTTGCACGATTTACGCGCAAAAGGGGATGTTCAACATCTTCCTGGCCGTATTCTTCGGTACGCTGGCCTGCGCCTTCATCGAGCCGTTCTTCTTCATCGGTTATTTGATCTCACTGGCGATCATCGGACTGTATCAGGCGGTATTCATGGCCAACGCCGGCGGCGCATGGGACAACGCCAAGAAGATCGTGGAAACCGAGCTGCGCGCCAAGGGTACCGACCTGCACGCCGCCGCCGTGGTGGGTGACACCGTCGGTGATCCGTTCAAAGACACCTGCTCGGTGGCCATGAATCCGATCATCAAGTTCACGACTTTGTTTGGTTTGCTCGCGGTCGAAATGGCGGTCGGATTGGCAGCCCAAGGCCAGCAAGTCTTGGCGTTGAACATGGCGGCCTTGTTCTTGGTCGTCAATTTGGTGTTCGTGTTCCGCAGCTTCTATCGGATGCGGATCGATATCGAAACGCCCAAGGACGAAAACGACTCGGACGACGAGGGCGAACCCGCCACGGAATCCGCCTGACCGTCGCTCTCGCCTTACCTGCGGCGGAAGTAGGTAAAAACAAAAAGGTCTTCGCAAAACGAAGACCTTTTTTCATGATCCGGTAGATTTGGCTAGACAGGGCGAATTTACCAGCGCCCGCTTGAGTTCTTTGTCAGACTCCTCTTTAACTCATCGCCAACCAGATTGATTAGCATTTTTGACGCATGATTTACCGCTTCTGAATCCTTGAAGATTTTATGATTTATCGCGACTGCTCAAGGTGCTACACGACATCCACCACCTGCCTCAACCCCGGCTGACCCTGCCAATAGCCATCGCAAGCGCCAAACGGCAACGCGGCATTGAGCACCCGCGCCGCCTCTAATGGGTCGCGCTCCCCGCGCAGACAGGCGGCGAACGCCTCGATCACCGCTTCCGTACCCTCCGGCTGTGGGCTGATCCGCAGCACATCCACCGTTAATTCCCGCAATTCCGCCAATTCCGGCAGCAGATTGCAGGTCTGCGCCGATTGGGTCTGGATACCGTTAATCGCTAGAAATGCCTGCCCCTCGCGAGTGCTCAAGGTCAGCCCTTCCGGGTCATCGAGACAGCGATACCGGCAATCGTCCTTGGGCAGATTGTGATGCCGGGCGGTGAAGCAGCGGGCGGAATAAGCCAGCGGCAGGCGACCGTAAACGAACACCTCGGTTTCGACGTTATCCGGCCGCTCAGCCTGAATCGCGGCTAGCGTCGCCCGCGACAGCTCCACCGGCATCACCCACCGTTTGGCGCCCAGCCCGGCCAGAAAACGCAGGGTCCGACCGCTGTACACGTTGATGCCGGTGCCTAGGACGAACGCCGCCCCCCTTTCGGACAACAGCCGCACCGCGCCCATGTCGTTGGCTTCCACGGTAAAACGGCCGTTCTCGCACAAGCGGCGCAGCGTCTTCAGTTCCGATTCCGCCTCCAGCAACGCCATGGTGGACAACACCACTTCCTTGCCGGCGGCGGTCAGTCGTTCGGCCAGTTCCAGCCACTCATCGGTGTTGAAAGCGCGGCGCTTGGAGCAAACCGTTTCGCCGAGATAAACGATGTCCACCGGCGCGGTGCTCATCCGCTTGTAGAAATCGAGCAGCCTTTCCTTCGGCCAGTAGTACAGCACCGGCCCCAGCGCCAATTTCGGCTGATGTTCGGTCATGATCGCCGCCCTCACTGCCAGGTCCGGTGATAAGCGCCCAAGGTGGTCTGGTGGCCTTCCGACACCTTGCCCAATTCCCGCTGCCACTCCGGTTTCGGCACGTAGGCGGCGGGATTGCGCCGACAGGCATCAATCGCGGCCCGCCAGACCTTGGTCACTTGGGTGACATAGGCCGGGCTGCGCTGACGACCTTCGATCTTGATCGCCGCGATGCCCATTTCCTGCAATTCCGGCAACAGTTCCAAGGTGTTCAAGCTGGTCGGTTCCTCGATGGCGTAATAAGTCTGATCCGCCACCTTGAACCGGCCCTTGCACAGGGTCGGATAACCGGCCGGTTCGCCCGGCGCGTAGCGGTCGATCAGCAAACCGCCCAGGCGGGTTTCCAGTCCGCGTGGCGTTTCCTCCCAGCGCACCGCCTTGGCCGGCGAACAGACGCCGCACATGTTGGGCGATTCGCCGGTGACGTAGGACGATAATAGACAGCGCCCTTCCACCATGATGCACAACCCGCCGAAACCGAACACTTCGATGCCGACCGGGCTGTGTTCGAGCACATGCCGGACCTGTGGGAGCGACAGCACGCGGGGCAACACCACACGGCGGATGCCGAAATGCTCGTGATAGAAGCGGATCGCCTCGTAATTGGTGGCGGAACCTTGCACCGACAGATGCAGCGGCAAATTCGGATACCGGCCACAGGCGTACTCCAGCACGCTGATGTCGGCGGCGATGACCGCGTCCACGCCAAGTTCCACCGCTTGATCCACCGCCCGTTGCCAGCGTTCCCAGCCGGCTGGCTGCGGAAAGGTGTTCAGCGCGACGAACACCCGCCGGCCCTTGGCGTGGGCGTATTGCACGCCCTGCGCGGCCGTTTTGGCGTCAAAATTCAGGCCGGGGAAGTGGCGGGCGTTGGTGTCGTCGCGGAAGCCGATGTAGACGGAATCAGCGCCGTGATCCACGGCGGTTTTCAGCGAGGGCAGATTGCCGGCGGGACAGACCAATTCCAGGGGTTTGGAAGAAAACGATTGCGCGGAGATTGTCATAATTGATGTTGTCCAGATTCCGTAAGGACTCCCTTCGATTTCAATCCCTATTCTCTCATCAGGCATTCAAAACCTGCCTGCACGAAGTGTCGATCAAAAGTCAACGCTCGATTAACCTTTGCCTCTCGCATCGCTACAAACGATAGGCAATCGACCAAGCCCCAGCTTTTATCTTGGTACTGCTTGTAAACAACAAAAGCTCTGGCAAATAAATCGGGCGTCATGCGGACGATTTCAATTTCCACCGCCGCAAGCAATCGCTCGATGATTGCAACAGCTTCCTGTTTGTGGTTGCGCGCCAAGGCATTGCCGACCTCAAGCAAAACAGCGTCCGTCGTCAGCAATGGCCACTCATCGTATTGATCGGCCAAGTCGAGAGCCTGTCGGTGATACTGATCGCGACGGTTCACCAAAGCGACGATGAACAAGGTATCGACAAACAGCCGATCAGTCACATTTTTCGCCGCTCAAATAAAGGTCGAGATTCCTGGAAAAATCCTCGGGTCCATCTATCTGAATTTCCCGTAATTGCGACATGAGGCTCGCTTTCTTATTGATCCGGCGCGCCTGGCCAAATGTTCGGATCAATTCGTACAACGCCTCCAAGTCATTGTCGCTAAAACGGTCAATTTCCTTCACTATCAATGCCTTGGTTACCTGCATAACCGTACTCCAAGAACGCTTTCGACAAGAGAGCCGGCCGTGGAAAAAGGATCGCGCAACCTCACTCCCTCCGCTCCCGCGCGATGGCCCGATAACCGATGTCGGTGCGGTAATAAACACCGTCCCAGCAGACCCGCTTGGCTAGGTTGTAGGCCAGGCTTTGCGCCTCGGCGACCGTGTCACCCAGCGCGGTGGCGCACAACACCCGACCGCCGTGGGTCACGACATGACCGTCCTTCCCCTCCAAAGTCCCGGCGTGGAACAGCTTCACGTCGTCGCCCAACTCCTCGTCGTGGCGTGGCAAACCCGCGATGACATCGCCCTTGCGATAAGCGCCCGGATAGCCGGCGGCGGCCATCACCACGCCCAGCGCGGGTCGGGGGTCCCAATCCGCCTTGATTTCGCCCAAGCGTCCGTCCAGCGCCGCGCCGCACAATTCGACCAGATCGGAGCGCAACCGCATGATGAGCGGCTGGGTTTCGGGATCGCCCAGCCGACAGTTGTATTCCAGCACCTTGGGACCGGCGGCGGCGATCATCAAGCCGGCGTAGAGAAAGCCGACGTAACGACAGCCTTCCGCCGCCATGCCGCGCACCGTGGGCTCGATGATTTCGGCCATCACGCGATCATGCAGTTCGGGCGTGACCACGGGAGCCGGGGAATACGCGCCCATGCCGCCGGTGTTCGGGCCTCGGTCGCCGTTGTCGCGCGCCTTATGATCCTGCGAGGACGCGAACGGCAAAATGTGCTCGCCGTCGGTCATCACGATGAAGCTGGCTTCCTCGCCGCGCAGAAACTCCTCGATCACCACCCGGTGGCCGGCCTTGCCGAAATCCGCGCCGCTCAACATCCCGCGCATGGCGGCGATGGCCTCGTCCTCGCTTTGCGCCAGAATGACGCCCTTGCCCGCCGCCAGGCCATCGGCCTTGACCACCACCGGCGCACCCATCTCGCGGATGTAGGCTTCCGCCGCGTCCGGATCGGTGAAACTCTGATAACGGGCGGTCGGGATGCGATGGCGGGCGAGGAAATCCTTGGCGAAAGCCTTGGAACCTTCCAGTTGCGCGGCCGCCTTGCTCGGCCCGAAACAGCGCAGACCGGCGTTGGCGAACAGGTCGGTGATCCCCAGCACCAGCGGCACCTCGGGACCGATGATGGTGAGATCGACGTTATGGCCTTGGGCGAACTTGAGCAAGTCCGGCGGATCGTCAGCGGTGATGGCGATGTTGGTCACTTTGGGTTCGCGGGCGGTGCCGGCGTTGCCCGGCGCGACGTAGACGTTGTTCACCCGGCTGGATTGCGCCACCTTCCAGGCCAGGGCGTGCTCGCGGCCACCGCCGCCGACGATCAGGATGTTCATAAAATAACCCTCACCCCAACCCTCGCCCTCACCCCCAACCCCTCTCCCGAAGGGAGAGGGGAGCAAGTGCGAGAGCCGGGTTTTGTATAGGTTTTTAGTGGCGGAAATGCCGCATTCCAGTGAATACCATCGTCATGTCGTGTTCGTCGGCGGCGGCGATCACTTCGCTGTCGCGCATGGAGCCACCCGGCTCGATGACGGCGGTGATGCCCTGCTCGGCGGCCAGGTCGATGCCGTCGCGGAACGGGAAAAAGGCGTCGGATGCCATCGCCGCGCCTTTCAGGTCCAGCTTCTCCTCCCGCGCTTTCATGATGGCGATATTGGCCGAAAAAACCCGGCTCATCTGACCGGCGCCGACTCCGAGAATCATGCCGTCCTTGCCGTAGACGATGGCGTTGGATTTGACGAATTTCACCACCTGCCACGCGAACAGCAGGTCGATCATCTCCTGGTCGGTCGGCTGCCGTTTCGTCACCACTTTCAAGTCCGACCTGGCGACTTGGCCCAAATCGCGATCCTGCACCAGCAGGCCGCCCGTGACCCGCTTGAAATCCCAGCCCGGCGCACGTTCGGCGCTCCAGTAGCCGCAGGCCAGCACCCGCACGTTCTGCTTGCTGGCGGTCGCGGCCAGCGCCTCCGGCGTGACCTCCGGGGCGATGATGACCTCGACGAACTGCCGATCCACGATGGCCTTGGCGGTCGCGCCATCCAGCGGCCGGTTGAAGGCGATAATGCCGCCGAAAGCCGAGGTCGGGTCGGTTTTATAGGCGCGGTCGTAAGCCTCCAGAATGCTCGCGCCGATGGCCACGCCGCAGGGATTGGCGTGCTTGACGATGACGCAGGCCGGCACGTCGAAGCCTTTGACGCACTCCAGCGCGGCGTCGGTATCGGCGACGTTGTTGTAGGACAACTCCTTGCCCCGCAACTGGCGGGCGGTGGCGATGCAGGCTTCCGCCGGTTTCGGCTCGACGTAGAACGCCGCGCCCTGGTGCGGATTCTCGCCGTAGCGCATGTCCTGAGCCTTGTGGAACTGGAGGTTGCAGGTGCGGGGAAACGGATCGCGCCCGCCGTCGGCCTGGATGGAACCCAGATAGTTGGCGATGGCGCCGTCGTAGCGGCCAGTGTGCTCGAACACCTTGACCGCCAGATCGAAGCGGGTCGCCTGACTCACCGAGCCGTTGCTGTCGCGCATCTCGGCCAGCACCCGCTGGTAGTCGCCGGCATCCACCACCACGGTCACCGCCGCGTGATTCTTGGCCGCCGCGCGCAGCATCGCTGGCCCGCCGATGTCGATATTTTCAATCGCATCGACCAGCGCGCAATTCGGCTTGGCAACCGTGGCTTCGAAGGGGTAGAGATTGACCACCAGCAGGTCGATGGGCGGAATGCGGTGCTCGGCCATCACCGCGTCGTCCTCTCCACGCCGACCCAGCAGGCCGCCATGAATTTTCGGGTGCAGGGTCTTGAGGCGACCGTCCATCATTTCCGGGAAGCTGGTGTAATCGGCGACTTCGACGGCGGCAATGCCGTTGCTGGCCAGCAGCTTGGCGGTGCCGCCGGTGGACAGAATCTCCACGCCCCGTTCGACCAGAGCGCGGGCGAAATCCACGATGCCGGTCTTGTCAGAAACGCTGATCAGGGCGCGGCGGATGGGTAAAGCGGTTGTTGAATTCATGCGAAAGTCCGTTGTGTCCGAGAGAATGGGGTTAATGGGCAACGTTGGCGTCCCGGCACGCCGCTTTGCTCGCCGCGCAAGGCCAGGAAGGATTCGTAGCCTTCCCAGCTAATGCCGTGCAGACGAACGCGCTGGTCGATGTGCTCGATGGGGATCGTCGGGGGTGGTCTAGTGCTGGAGTCATGGCGGGAGTTTCAAACCGTAGCGCACACTCAGGTTGCATCCGTCGGTATCAAGCCAAAATATAGATCGTAGAACCGGTCCTTTTCGGGGTCGTACTGCATCAATTCGCCGTTTTCCAGATCGTAGTACCAGCCATACAACTTCAACTGGCCTTGCTCGACTCGCTGGCGGATGAACGGAAAGGTCATGAGATTGTTCAGCGAAGCGCGGATGCCCGCCCGCTCGCAAGCCCGCTGCCTGAACTCGTTGCTGGCGTCTGGCCAGCGTTGTAGCACCTCGTCGCGGGCCGACGCGGCGATTTTCACCCACGGCGCGATGAAGCCCTCGCCTTCGTCGTTCTCGCCATAGCCTTCCAGCAACGCTCGGATACCGCCGCAGCGCGAATGGCCCAGAATGATGATGTTGGCGACTTTCAGGTTGCAGACGGCGAATTCCAGCGCGGCGCTGGTGCCGTGATAGCGCCCGCCGGTCTCGTGGGGCGGCACCAGATTGGCGACGTTGCGGATCACGAACAGATCGCCGGGCGCGGAATCGGTCAGGATGGCGGGATCTACCCGCGAATCGCTGCAACCGATCAGCAGCGTGCGCGGCGTTTGCCCTTTCATCGCCAGCCGGTTGAACAAGTCCCGGTTTGGCTCGAAGTGCTTGACCCGAAAGCGCTGAAAGCCTTGCAATAGCTCGCTGATAGTGGTCATAGGATACCATCCGTTAACCTTGGTCGGTTTCGCATTATATCTTGTCGTTTCCCAACCTTCCGCCCGGAGAGGCCCCATGCAGTGCGCGATCTACAAAAGCCGCAAGAAACAGGATACTTATCTCTATCTGTCCACCAAAGATGACTTCTCCCACGTTCCCGAACCGCTGCTGAAACTCATCGGCGAGCCGGTTCACGTCATGGATTTGGATCTATCGCCGGAACGCAAGCTGGCGCAGGAGGATGCGGCCGAAGTGCTGCGCAACCTCCAGGAACGGGGCTGGCATTTACAGATGCCGCGCCAAGACGAGTGGCTGGGCATCAAACATTGAACTGCACGGAACTCGACCCATGTTCTCCGAACGCATCGACCGTTTGACCAGTTCCCTGATCCGGGAGCTGCTCGCCCTGACCCAGAAACCCGACATCATTTCCTTCGCCGGCGGTCTGCCGGCCCGCGAAGCCATGCCGCCGCTGGATTTGGTCGATCTACCGCCCGACCTGAGCCAGTACGGCACCACCGACGGCGAGCCGGAACTGCGGACGGTCATCGCCGCGCAATTGGCCGACCTCGGCCTGCGCTGCCGGCCGGAACAGGTGTTGGTCACCACCGGCTCCCAGCAGGGCATCGACTTGGTTTCCAAGCTCTACATCGACCCCGGCACGCCAGTTGCGGTGGAAGCGCCGAGCTATCTGGCGGCGCTGCAATCGTTCCGCCTTTTCGGCGCCCGCTTCGAGGAGTTGCCGCTAGCCGCCAGCGGCATCGACCCGGAGCAGTTGCGCCAAGTCGTCCACCGTCACCGCCCAGCATTCGTCTACCTTATCCCGACGTTCCAGAACCCGGCGGGCGTCTGCTACGACGAAGCGACCCGCGCGGCGGTGGCGGCGGTGCTGCGCGAGACCGGAACGCCCTTGCTGGAGGACGAGCCGTATCGGGAACTGGTCTACGAACCGGTAGATCGTACCCCGCTCTGCGCCCGCTTGGGCGAGAAAGATACCTGGATGTACATGGGCACGTTTTCCAAGACGGGCATTCCCGGCCTGCGGGTCGGTTACGTCGCCGCGTCCGAGAACGTGCATCCCTATCTGGTCCGGCTCAAGCAGTCCACTGATCTGCACACCAACCGCATCGGCCAGTGGTGGTGCGCTCGCTTCGTGAATGCCCGCGACTATCCGGCGCACCTGGAGCGACTGCGGGCATTTTACCGGGAACGGCGCGACGCCATGCAGGCTGCTTTAACTCGCCACATCGGCGAACTGGCGCAGTGGACGATGCCCAACGGCGGATTGTTTTTCTGGGCGCGCTTGAAGAACGGCGGCGACACCCGCGCCCTGCTGGTGCGAGCGCTGGAACGCAAGGTGGCGTTCATGCCTGGCGAAGCGTTCTTCGCCAGCACCAGCGCGCAACACGGCGCCTTCATGCGCCTCAATTTCAGTCACGCCACGCCCGAACAACTGGAGCGCGGCATGGCGGTGCTGGCGGAAGTCATTCGGAAACAACGAGGCGCGGTCGGGGCGGAGAACGCCGCCGGCGTGGTGACGATTTAGGGGATGCGCGCGAACCCCCTCGCCCCCGTTCAGGCGCGCCTCGGCTTGGTGCAAACATTGCGGACAGTGCTTGTTCGTACTCGTCTTCAAAACAGAAATACGCCCTCCGTCGACCGGAGCACGCGCCGTCGAAAGCTCTTGATCGTCAGTTTGGAAGTTATGCGTCGGTCCATGTCCCAATAGATATCGGCTATAGGTTTTTTTATTCCATTCAATTAGTGATGAACCCTGCTTTACAGGATACTGTGACGCCATCGCCGCCGCCCCGCTGCCGGCGATATCGCTTGCCGTAAC
>JAXMFY010000044.1:0-11801 GCA_046347555.1 Candidatus Competibacteraceae bacterium
CCTGCGGCACGTCTTTCGGCCCCCGCGCCCACATCCAGGCGTCGAGCACCCCCAGCGCCACCCCGGCCGGCGTCACCGCCAAGGTCGGATGCACGTACAGCCCGTGCTGGGCCTCGTAGCTCAACCGCCCCAGCCCGGCGATCCCCGGCTGCGAGGTAAAATCCAGCTCGGTCGTGTCTTGGATGCACAACACCACCGGTTGGCCCTGCATCCGCTCGACGGTCCGCTGGGTATGGACCTCCAGGATCTCGCGCCACTCCACCGCCGGATTGTCCAGCAACCGGTAGGCGGCCTTGGTCTCCGGCCAGCCCCCGCAGGCCAGCGGGATGCTCCCGGTCGGCTGGGCCGACAGATCATCCACCAGCTTGATCAACCGCTGGGTCCGCCGGGCATCCCCCAACTCCAGGCCCTCAAATTCCTGCGCTGCCCAACTCATGCCACACTCCCACAACCTCATGAAAAGTCATATCTTAACAAGGAGTTGGAAGTTATGGGTAAACGGGTGGCCTCAAGGCCATGCCGGCTCGATCAACAGGTGGAGGGACGTGTTGCCGAGAGTATTCCTTCGCTCTCCCTCACGCCAAGCCAGAATCAAGCATTCCAGACGCTATGCCACTATGAGAGCATAGTGGTTTGGGGACCGCCGGGCACTGGAAAAACACATTTCATTGGCGCGGCGATAGCCACATTGGTAGCCGCTCATCACGCTGAGCGGAAACCCTTTCGCGTACTCGTGACTGCATTTACCCACGCCGCCATTGAGAATGTGCTGAAGAGCGTTGTACGCACCATCCAGAAAACCTTCCCCACTATGGACATACCTATCTGGAAAGCCAAGGAATGGAGAGGCGACAAGCACCCAAAGAAAATTGCTGAAGTCGGCGAGCAATTTAAAGCCAAGATGTTGTATCAGGAATGGGTCATCATAGGCGCTACCGTCTATTCCTGCATCAAAGCCAATCCCGGCAAGGTCTTCGATCTTGTCGTCATTGACGAAGCTAGCCAGTTGCGGCTTCCTGAAGCCAGCATTCCCTTGACGCTGTGTCGCCCAAAGGGACGTCTGCTACTCGCCGGTGATCACCAGCAGCTTCCCCCCATCGTCAAAGGGGAATGGCCAGATCCTGAAAAAGGCCCGGTTATCCACGGATCTATCCTGTCGGCGATTCGAGTGGACAGCCACGCCGCGCTCGGCCTGCAACTCCATGAAAACTGGCGGATGAATGCCACCCTCACCTCCATTGCAGCCGATTTCATTTACGGCCCCCAATATCGATGCGCCACGAAAGAGATCGCTGCCCAGCAACTCCGCTGGGCAGCGGCGGACGGCATGGGCCGCTTCGCCCAGCATTGCCTCGACCCCCAATATCCGTTGGTGATGGTGGTGCTTGACGGTGTGGACGCAGGCAAGGAGAACCTGTTGGAAGCATGTTTGGTCGCCAAATTAACGCGCGCGCTACGGAGAGGGATGCTCACAGTGGAGGGGACACCCTATGCCAATGACCGGGACTTCTTCCATGGTACTGAAAAGAAGTGCCCCGGTGTCTTCATCGTGAGTCCTCACCATGTCCAGATTGCTGCAATCCGCAAGGCCATTGCCCGTAAAGGACTCACGAACCCGTTCGTCGATACGGTCGAGAAAATGCAGGGTCAGGAGGCCGAGGTTGTCTTGATTTCGTATGGCGTTTCCGACCCCGAATTTGCGCTGCGCGAGGCAAAGTTCATTTACGGGCGGAACCGTCTCAACGTCGCGATCACCCGCGCCCGATGCAAGGCGATCCTCTTCCTGCCGAGACCACTTCTGGATGCACCTCCTGGAGTACTGGACGTGGAGGAAGCGGTTGCCGGACTCGCGTTTATGCGGCAACTCTATGATCTTACAGTCGAGCAGGGTGATCAAAAAACTTTTACCGGGAAAAGCGGGGTCAGCGCGGAGGTGCTACGGTTCAGATTTTCAGATCAATGATCACTTCAGCGGCCGGCGCCAACCTGTACCTGCTGAGCAAAAGCGGCCAGCCCGCAATTCGGCGGGTATTTTTGGACCTGCTAATCACCCATTTCACCCGCTAGGCCCCGCGCACAGTTTGTATTGCAACAACACCGAAGGCCGTGCATCGTCGGCTGGTTGCCGGCACCGGCCCACGTCCACGATACCCTGTTTCACCCCCTGATCGAGGTCTTTCAAGATCGGATGCTGATCCTGGGTGACTCTGGCTTCCATGCCTGGGAGGACAATCCGCCCAACCTTTAAGGTCTGTCCAAGGGGTGCCTGGAACGACCGGATGCTGATCGAAATGGTCTATTCCATGCTCACTCTGGACTAACTGGCCGCCCGCATTTTCAACGATGATGTCAACCTCGAATTGAGATGCGCCGTATTATCTTGGTTTGGACGCAAGCGTTTGCTGCGGCGGGTTGCACCGCAGTGATGAGTAGACAGTTTGGCAGGCACCGCGCCATGCCGCAGGACAGCCACGAACCGAAAGGTATATACTTGGGATGTACATTCAGCCCGAGAACTTGCCATGCAAACCGCCCGCCTGTTTACCAACGGCAACAGTCAAGCTGTGCGTCTCCCCAAGGAATTCCGCTTTGAAGGCGACGAGGTCGTCATCAAAAAGGTCGGTAACGCCGTTATCCTGCTGCCAAAAATCTATGCTTATCAGGATCTGAAGGCGCTGCTCGACGAAATCGGGCCGCTGGATCTGGAACGCCAGCAACCTGAAACCGATCAGGCGCGGGATTTTGGTTGAACCCGCATGGTGCTGCTCGACACCGATATCTGCATCTACTTGCTGAACCAGCGCC
This sequence comes from Candidatus Competibacteraceae bacterium, assembly GCA_046347555.1. Lineage (GTDB taxonomy): Bacteria > Pseudomonadota > Gammaproteobacteria > Competibacterales > Competibacteraceae > Contendibacter. The sequence continues at coordinate 2,806 of JAXMFY010000044.1, forward strand.
CCGGCTTCGAGGCGATTCTGCGACGACTGGACGGTCGGCGACAGGGCGAGGTCGCGCTGTCCGCCATCACGCTGGCCGAGTTGCGCTTCGGCATCGCCGCTAGCCAGCGCCGCGTGGTCAACCTCGCCAAGCTGGAGCTGTTCCTCGCGACCTTTGAAATCGCTCCCTTCGACGCGCCCGCCGCCACCGCCTACGGCTCACTGCGCGCGTATTTACAGGCACGAGGTACGCCGATTGGGCCTCTGGATACGCTGATCGCGGCCCATGCCCTGGCCCTGGTTGCGACCGTGGTCACGAATAACGACCGCGAGTTTAGCCGGGTTCCTGGCCTGACTGTGGAAAACTGGCTGAATTCGCCATGACCGCCTCATGACCGACCCGTAACGGGCGCGCTTCCGGCGTCTGATTCTCTGTTCCTTCCTCACCCATACCACTTCAACCCAGCCGACGCATCCTGTCGGATATCCGCCGTATGCTCCGCTCCGTTCACTGACCTGATCGGAGCGCCTCATGACTCTACCCCGTTTTTTGCACGCCCACCCCGTCGCCACTCTCACCGCGCTGGACGACGACGACACCATCGCCTATCGCGCCTTGCTGGGCCGCTGGCTGATCGACCTGGCCCTGCTGTTGGGCTGGGTGCGCACCGGACGCCGTCGCCACTCGTTTCACCACCATCGCTGCTGGGACAACGACGAATTCATGGCCCTGACCGGCCTGGCCGAAGGCGATGATGCCGAACCGGACGAGAGAGAAGAAGAGGACGAAGACCCGTGCGGGCGCTTTCAGTCAGCAGAGCGCTTGCTCCAGCGGCTCCGGCAACGGCGCGCGGCACTGGCGCGAATCACGCTGAGCCCGGACCTGCCGCTGGTGCGCAACCTGAATCTGCTTGCCGGGCTGCTCGGACTGAGCGAAGCCGAACTGGCCGTGCTCTGTTTCGCCGTGTTTCTGCGGGGGGATCGCGCCTTCCAGCACGCCATCGCCCAACAATCACAGAGCACGAGCACGCCGTTTCTGCACAAGCTGTTGGCGCGCTTGACCGGCCTGCCCCAGGACGACATCCGCGCGGCCCTGAGTCCCACCAGCACGCTCATCACCACGGGGCTGGTCGAAATCGCCGCGCGCAGCGTCGATTTGGAAGACAAGCTCGACGTGTGGAAGGATTTACCGAACGTCCTGTTCACGCCGCACGCCGACGCCGAGGCGCTGATGGCCCGCTTCCTCAAGCGTTCCCCCCGGCGCACCCTGACCCTGGCCCATTTTCCGCACCTGGAGCGGGACACGGCGGCGGCCGGCCTGCTGCGGGCGGCGCTCGACCGCCGGATTCCCGGCACCAACCTGCTACTGTACGGCCCGCCGGGCGTGGGCAAGACCGAATGCGCCGCCGTGCTGGCCGAGGCAGTGGGGGCCGAACTGTATGAGGTCGATTACGCCGACGAGGACGGCGATCCGATCCGGGGCGAGCGGCGGCTGTGCGCCTTCAATCTGGGGCAACGGCTGCTGGCGCGGCGCGACAACGCCTTGCTGCTGTTCGACGAGGTGGAGGATGTGTTTGAGCGCGACCCCTTCGCCCGGCTGTTCGGCGGGCGGGGCGACGGTGCCACCGCCGGCAAGGCGTGGATTAACCACACCCTGGAGAACAACCCGGTGCCGGCGCTGTGGCTCACCAACGACGCCGATTCGATGAACCGGGCCTATCTACGCCGGTTCGATTACGCCATCCGGTTCACCGTGCCGCCGCAGACGGTGCGGATCGAGATCGCCCGCCACCACCTCGGCGACTGGGCCGGCGAAGACGACTGGCTGGCGCGGATCGCCGCCCACGAACATCTGACTCCGGCGCAACTGGAACGGGCCGCCAAGCTGGCCCGCCACGCCGGCAACGGCGATCTGGAGGTCAACCGGGCGCTGGTGCGGCAGGCGCTCGACCGCTCGGCGACCCTGCTCCGGCAGAAGCGGGCGCCGGCCCGCAACGTCGTGCCGACCGGCTACGACCTGCGTTTCCTCAACGTCGATCAGGACGTGCCGAAGCTGATCGCGGCACTACAACGCCGCCCCCAGGGCATTTTCTGCTTCCACGGCCCCGCCGGCACCGGCAAATCGGAACTGGCCCGCCACATCGCCGACACGCTGGAGAAGCCGTTGCTGGTCAAGCGCGCCTCCGACCTGCTGGACATGTATGTCGGCCAGACGGAAAAAAGCATCGCCGCGATGTTCGACGACGCCCGCCAGCGCGACGCGGTGCTGGTGCTGGACGAGGCCGATTCCTTCCTGCGCGACCGGCGCGGCGCGCATCGCTCCTGGGAAGTGACCCAGGTCAACGAATTGCTGACCCAGATGGAGGCATTCGATGGAATCTTCATCGCTACCACCAACTTGATGGAGAGCCTGGACGCGGCCAGCCTGCGCCGCTTCCCGTGGAAGATCCGCTTCGACGGGCTCAAGCCCGGCCAGCGTTGGGGGCTGTTCGCGCAGGAATTCGTGAGGCTGGGTGGCACCTTGACCGAGGCGTCCGCGTGGAAGGAGAACGTACTACGGCTCGACTGCCTGACGCCGGGCGACGTGGCCGCCGTGGTCCGCCAGTACGAGCTATGGGATGAAACTCCCAGCGCCCGCGAGTTCTATCGGTGCCTGACCGCCGAGGTGGCGGCGAAGCGGGAGGAAACGACGACCGAACCGGTGGCGCCGACCGCAACTTCCTGGCGGAAGGACGCGACGCTGTACGGTTGATCTGCCAATCCTTTCTCGGTCGCGGAATCCCCCCTCCTCGAAAATTAAGGAGGAGGGGGACGCGGAAACCCGGGGGATTAAAATCAGCGATTCCGCCGTCAGTCCAGATACAAATTGTCGCGGGCGCGCTTGGCTTGCTGGAAGACGGCGAGAATCGCGGCGTGATCGTCGGCGCGGATCGCTTCGGCCAGCCGCGCCAAGTCGGCGCTGAACAACGCGATCATTTCCAGCAATTGCTCGCGGTTGGCGGCGCAGATATCACCCCACATTGTCGGGTCGCTGGAGGCGATGCGGGTGAAATCGCGGAATCCGCCGGCGGCGTAACGGAAGATTTCAGCCCGGTCGTCCAGGCGAGCCAGGGTATCGACCAGGGTGTAGGCCAGCATGTGCGGCAGATGGCTGGTCGCCGCCAGCACCGCGTCGTGATGACGCACGCCCATGTCCACCACCTCGGCCCCGGTCAATTCCCACATTCGCTTGATCAGGCGATGCGCGGCGGCGGCGGTTTCCGCCAGCGGCGTCAGGATTACCCGCCGGCGCTGGAACAGGGTCGCGAACGAGGCTTCGACCCCGCTCTTCTCAGTGCCGGCGATGGGATGGCCGGGCACGAAGTGGGGGGGGATGTGACCGTAAACCCGCGCCACGTCGGCCACCACGCTGCCCTTGGCGCTGCCGACGTCGGTGACCACCGCGTCGGACGCCAGGCGGGGGACGATGGCGCGCAACACGGATTCGATGGCGCCCAGCGGCACGGCCACCACCACCACATCCGCGTCGATGACCGCCCGGGCGGGATCGGTGTCGTAACGGTCCACCACGCCCAGGCGAACCGCCGCGCGCAGGTTGTCCTCGTTGCGGCCGGAGCCGACCACTTCGGTCACTTCGCCCTGCTCGCGCAGGGCGCGGGCCAACGAGCCGCCGATCAGGCCGACGCCGATGACGCACAGACGTCGGATCAGGGGTTGCGTCGCGGTCATGTCAACCCTTCAACACGTCGGTCAGCGCCTCGATGAAGCGGGCGTTTTCCGCCTCGGCGCCGATGCTGATGCGCAGGAAGCGGGGCAGGCCGTAGTTGTCCACCGGCCGGGTGATGACGCCGCGCTTGAGCAGTTCCAGAAACACGTCCCGCCCGGGCCGGCCGACATCCACGCACAGGAAATTGCCGACCGAGGGCAACCAGCGCAATCCCAGTTGGCGGCAGGCGTTCCGCAACTGCTCCATCCCGGCCCGGTTGACCGACCGGCTCCGTTCCAGATGCCCGAAATCGTCCAGCGCCGCCGCCGCTGCAACCAGCGCCAGACTGTTGACGTTGAACGGCTCGCGGACCCGGTTGAGCAAATCCGCCACCTGGGGATGCGAGATCGCGTAGCCGACCCGCAGCCCGGCCAGTCCATAAGCCTTGGAAAAGGTGCGGGTGACGACGAGATTGGGGAAGCGGTCGAGCCAGCGCAGGGCGTTGGGGCAATCCGCGTCGGCCTCGACGTATTCGAAATAGGCTTCGTCCACCACCACGATGACTTGTTCGGGAACCGCTTCCAGAAACGCTTCCAGCTCCGCCGTTTTCAACCAGGTGCCGGTCGGGTTGTTGGGGTTGGCGACGAATACGACGCGGGTGCGGTCATTGATCAGCGCCAGCAGGGCCGCCGGATCGTGACCGTAAGGCATGGCGTGATCGGACGGATTGGCCTTGGCGACGCAGGCGGTCGCGCCGATGGCCTGGGTGACGATGGGATAGACCGCGAAGGCGTGTTCGGAAAACACCGCTTCATGCTCCGGGGTCAGGAACGCCCGCGCCACCAGTTCCAGCACGTCGTTGGAGCCGTTGCCCAAGGTCAGCGTCGCCGTGGACAAGCCGAGTTTGGCCGACAGCGCGGCCTTGAGTTCGAAGCCGTTGCCGTCGGGATAGCGGGCCAATCCGTTCAAGGCGTCGCGGATCGCGGCCAGCGCCCGGGGGCTGGGACCGAGCGGATTTTCGTTGGACGCCAGCTTGACGATGTCGCTCAGGCCGTATTCCCGGCGCAGTTCGCTTTCCGGTTTGCCGGGCTGATAGGGTTGCAGAGTGCGCACGCCGGGCGCTGCGAGGGAGAGGAGGTCACAGGTCATGGATCGGGAAGCTCCATCGGAAGGGCTGATTTTTGATAACCTTATCAGAAAGTTCGGGCGCGATATAGCGGATCGCGCCTCGACCGTCGCCACGATTGCCGGTCCGGCAGGGCCATGCGGTTCCCCCACGCTTCGTTTACAATCTAACCCATAAGAATCCTGGAGGATGCTGGATGACCGCCCTATCGGTTCGCGTTTCGGAAGATCCCGCTCGTCCGCTGGGACACGCCATCATTACCCTCAGCGGGTTGCCGCGCGGGCTGGAAACCTTCGAGTTTACGCTCAGCCGCCACGGCTTTGCCGCCAACCATCTCGGTTCGGACGGCTGGCAGGGCGCGGAGTGCTGGCTGCAACCCGAGGAGGCGTGGTACAGCGGAGACGCGATCAAGTTCGTCGTCCATCCCGATCTGGCGTTCCAACTGGAAAACATGCCGTACACCCTGGGGGTGCGTGGGCAGGGCCTGGCGGATGTCGTCGCCGTGACCTTCGTTTGGCCACTGGAGCTGGAACTGGAGGAGGGTACCGTTGGTGGCGAACGGCGAGTGGTTGGCGGCACACGGGTCAATGCGACCCCGAAACCACGCCCGGAACCGGAGCCGAGCGCCATGCCAGCGGTCGAGTCGCTGGAAGTCAGTAAGGCGGATTTGCCGATTCCGGACGTGGCGATTCCAGAAATCAGCGCCGAGCCCATGGCCGACGCCGACGATGCGCCGACCCAAATCGTGGGACACCGGGTGCGGGCGCCGCACTCGACCCAGGACGCGCCGACGCGGGTGGTGGAAGGGCGGATACGGCCGCCAGTTTCAGAACCTGGGCGTCCCTCCAGTGAGGAACCCACCCATAAGATATCGGAGCAACAGGTTCCACCCGCCGGGGGCGATGGTCCGCCAACGGTGCCGTCTCCTTTGCCACCGCCGCTTCCCGCTAAAGATCTGCCGACGGTTGTGGCGCCATCCGGCCGGCCCGCGCCGCTTTCGGAGTCGCCGCCTATTCCCGCCGAGACGGCCGGCGAGGGACGACCCGGAGGAGGCTTCAGGTTATCGACCGGATTAATCCTGCTGGCGGCGCTGGCGGTGCTGGCGGCGCTGGGAGGCTGGTGGTGGTTCGGTCCGCACGCTGCGGACAAGCTGCCGATGGCCACGCCACCGACGGGTGCTCCGACCAGCATCCACCGTGCCCCCGAACCGAAGCCCGCGCCGGAGCCGATCCCCGCGCCAGCCCCGGTACCCGCGCCGGTCCCGGTGCCCGCGCCAATCCCGGTGCCCGCGCCAGTCCCGGTGCCCGCGCCGGAGCCACCCGCGCCCGAGCGGACGCCCGTTCCACCGCCGATTTCGACCCCGCCGCCGGTCCTCGCGCCGGTCACGTCAGGGCAACCGCCCGCGCCCGAGCGAACGCCCGCTCCGCCACCCGTCGCGCCGGTTCCCCAGGTTCCATTGAAACCGCCGCCAGCTCCACCCACCCGACCAGGCGGCTCTGGGCGCAGTCTGGAGGATGAACTGAAATCGCAATTCGATCCAACCCTGCGGGAACTGGAGAAAGGGTTGCGCCGACCCAAATCGTCGCCTTGAATACACAACCATGAACGCGAATTGATTCCACCGCATCGTAATTCACTGCAAGGAGTACCCGTATGAACCGTCTGCTGATCAGCGGCCTGCTACTGCTGTTGCTGTGCGGCGGGCTGACGCCGGCGCGAGCTGACGATGCCAACGCCAAGCAGATTGGCATGGTCACCGGTTTCGAGACCGGCACCTACATCAAGTTTGGCAACGACATCGCCCGAGTGGCCAAAACCGTCGGCCTGGATATCCTGGTCAAGGATTCCCAGGGTTCGATCGACAACATCAAGCGCATCAACAGCAAGGAAAACGCAACCTTCGGCATCGTCCAATCCGATGTCCTCGGTTTTCTCAGCCGCTCCGAAAACCCGGAGATGCGCCAGGTCGCCAGCCGGCTGCGGCTCATCTTTCCGTTTTACAACGAGGAGGTCCATTTGTTCGCGAACAAGGCCATTCCCTCGTTCGACGGCTTGCAGGGCAAGCGGGTGGTGGTGGGTGAGCAGGGCAGCGGCACCTGGCTGACCGCGATGAATCTGCTGCAACTGACCGGGGTCAAGCCCGCCGAACTGATCAATTTGCCGCCGCTGCAAGGGGTCACCGCCGTGCTCAAGGGTGAAGCCGACGCGACATTCTATGTGGCGGGCAAGCCAGTCAACCTGTTCACCAAGGTGGGGAACCTGGTGACCAAGCCCGAGTTCGCTCCCATGCTGGCGAATGTTCATTTCGTGCCGTTGGACGATCCACGGATGCTGCGCGAATATCAGCCCGCCCGGATCGGCCCAGCCGATTACGAATGGTTGAGCGGTGACGTATCGACCATCGCGGTGAAGGCGGTGCTAATGAGTTTCGACTTCTCCGGTAAGCGGAACCCCTATTTCACCCAGCGCTGCCAGCAATTGGCGAAATTGGGCCAGGCTATTCGCGCTAACATCGACGCGCTCCGGCAAACCGGCCACCCCAAGTGGAAGGAAGTCAATCTTGACGAAAAGGTCGGAGTCTGGCCGCTGGACAGTTGTTCGCGCGGCGGCGCCAAGGGTGACGGCTCGAACGTGGACCTGAGCCGCGAGTTGGAGAAGATGCTGCTGAATCAGTTCGAATGGCCCCGATATTCGATTCCAGCGGCCTGATCTCCATCAGGGGAGAAAAACCGATGCGATTTGTACAAATAGTTTTGACGGCGGTCCTGATCGCCGGAACGAATGTGGCCCTGGCCCAGGATCGGCGGCCAGACGCCCGCCTGGCGTTTTCCAGCACGGCGTTCGGGCTGGTGTTTGGGTATCAGTGGGGGCAAGGCGCGCTGGAATTCCAGGGGCGGAAATATCCGTTCACCGTTTCCGGGATCAAAGCGGCGACGCTGGGCATCGCCAGCGTGGATGCTCTCGGTCAGGTCTACCGCCTGCGAGAACTGGCTGATTTCCCCGGACGCTATATCGTGGTCGAGGGTGGATTGACCGTGGTGCAGGGTGGCGGCAACGCCGTGTTGCGCAACGAGAAGGGCGTCATGCTGTATTTGCAGAACGTACAGTATGGCCTGGATCTGACTCTGGGGGGCGGTGGCGTCGATATCGCCCTGACCGAGCCGGCCGACGCGGTGGCCCCACCGACCCAATCGGGCGACTCGGCGCGTTGAATTGGGAAGTCATCCAGGGTTGTAGGATCCTAGCGAGGCGTGGCGGGCATGGTGGAACAGATTCTTCTCAGCAGCGGATCCTTCGCGGGAATGCGCGAGACCGGCGGCTTTGGTCAGCCGCTGCACGCCCTGTACCCGCAAATCCGGGCGGTGCTGGCCAGCGAACTGGGACCGGAGGCTGCGGCGCTCCTGGCCGAACCGGTGGTGGATCGCGTCAACGACCGGATTGACTGGTATACCGAGGGCGATCCCGATCATCCGCCAGCGGCGCTGAGCGATCTACCCGAGGAGCAACGCCAGCCGCTGTTGGCCCAAGTCCACGACCTGTTGGACCGTGGGCGGGAGGTGGCGGAGCGTTACGCCGCTTCAAAGGAGGCTCGCTGGGCGCAATTGGGGGCAATGCTACGGGTGGCCCTGAGCACGCCAGCCGAAACCGAGCTGTTTCTGGTCGAGGGACGACCGGTGATGATCCGCTGGGGCTTCACGCCGAATCGGCCCTGGGAGACGGCGGCGGAGCCGGCGCGAAGCCCGGTGGTTCCGCCGTCCACGCCAAGACCGGCTGAACCACCACGCGACGTGGCGATGCCGGAAATGGCCCTGCCCGAACTGGCCGCCGCGCCGAAGTTCGGGACCGAGCCGCCGTTGACCGAACCGCCACCGGTCGCGCCATTGTCCACCCTGGCGCCGGAACCGATGCCGGAACCGATTTCACCCCCAAAGCCGGCTTTGTCTCCGACCCTGTCGGAACCGCCGCCGGAACTTCCATCGGAATCCAAGCCCCCACCAGCCGCGGTTGTGTCCCAAGCACCACAGGAATCCCAATTCGAATCCGAAACCTCCAGGTCGGCCGCGACGCCGCTCGATGCGGCGGTGGAGCCCAAATCTGGGTCTAGGTTCGAATCTGGAGCCCAGTGGCGTTACGTGGTGGTCGGTTCTCGGTATTTTTGGAGCGTGTTCGCGCTGGCCGTATTGCT
>JAXMFY010000045.1:0-10571 GCA_046347555.1 Candidatus Competibacteraceae bacterium
ATCTCGACGCGGCGCGATTCATGCTGTTTGCCGGCGAGGTAGGAGAGATGTTCCCGCAAATCAAGCCGCTCGACCAAAGACTTTACGCCCTGCACCGCTTCGTGCGCGTGCTGAGCGATCCCGACCGGGGCGCCGCGTTCATCGCCGACCGCTGGGTCTGGTCGAAGGATGAAGTCAGCGACTGGGAAACCACGCCCGCCCATGAAACCCAGGCGAGCGAGATTGCGCGAGCGATCAAAAAATTCAACGACGACAATCCGGGTTATCGGCTAAAAGCCGGTTCCGATCACCGCGATCTCGGCGACCAGATCTGGGGCTGGACGAATAATCCGGGCGTCCAGACCAACGCGCCGGAATACCTGGCCAAGGCTCGCGTGGAGATCGGGCGTAACACCAGGAAGGACGGAACGCCCCGCTATCCGGATCTTGGCGACCTGCTCGACCCGGCAACGGGGCAGCACGTTTTTCAGATCGGGCACGGCGGGCCGGAGCTAGTGGCTCTCTCGGCGGCGGCGCTGCTCTTCTGGCCGGCGGCCCTGCTACCGACGACGATCGGGCTGATCGAGGCGGAGCGTTTCCAAGCGGTGGCCCGCTTCATCGAATTCCTGAAGAAACCCTTCAAGGGTTCCGTCGCAAAGCTCTTGGTGGCGCCGCCGGGGCTCTCGGCGCACGGTACCGGACGGGCGATCGACTTTCGAGTACACGACAGTTCCGGCAAGAAATTGCACGGCGCGGGCGGGGCGGCGAACTGGCGCTCTTCGGGGTTCGCGGCCAAGCTCAAATCGGCGATATCGGTGGCGCCGCATTTCCACGGCCCGCTGACCTCGCCGGATGAGCCCTGGCACTACTTCTTCGATCCGGAACCCTGAGGAGTTTGGATCGCTCGACAGGAACGCGCGAGCGGCCGGCGCGGCCCATGGCGACCTGGCTTTGCCAGTCCCTGGCCGCCCACCGGCGCTCCGCCTTCCAGCCGACCCTTCCAAAACTCCTTGATCTGATCGGGCGACAGTTCGGCGTAGCGCGCCGTCCGCTGGAACCACGCCGTTGCGAAGACCCATTTCGACCCATGCAACTTGCACGATCATGGAATTTTTCTACGCTAAACTCCATCCGGTGGGCTGATTTTTTCGGGAGCAACCATGACCGAGTTGAACGGCGTAATGATGCAGTATTTCCACTGGTATTCCCCGGACGACGGCAGCCTTTGGAACGAAGTCGCCGAACGGGCGCCAGCGCTGGCCCAAACCGGATTCACCGCCCTGTGGTTGCCACCCGCCTACAAGGGATTCGGGGGCAGCGGCGATGTCGGTTATGGAGTCTACGATTTGTACGATCTCGGCGAATTCGAGCAAAAAGGTTCGGTTCGCACCAGGTACGGAACCCGCCGGCAATACCTCCAGGCCATCGCCGCGCTGCGCGCCGCCGGACTCCAGGTCTACGCCGATGCCGTCCTCAACCATCGCATCGGCGGCGATGCCACGGAAATCGCCCGGGCCACGCCGTTCCTCCAGGACGACCGCCTCCATCCAAGGGGAGAACCACGGGAAGTCGAGGCGTACACCCACTTCCACTTTCCGGGGCGCCGAGGCCAATACTCGCCCTTCGAGTGGCGCTGGCGGCATTTCGACGCGGTCGATTACGACGCCAGGACCCGGGAATCGGGCATGATCTACCTGTTCGAAGGCAAGCAATTCGACGATCAGGTCTCCCTGGAGAGAGGCAATTTTGCCTACCTGATGGGTTGCGACCTCGATTTCCAGAACGAAGAGGTGCGAGCCGAACTGATCCGGTGGGGAAAGTGGTATCTCGACACCACCGGCGTCGACGGTTTTCGACTCGACGCCATCAAACACATTGCCGCCTGGTTTTTCCCGACCTGGCTGGACGCGATGGTGGACCACGCCGGCAGGGATCTGTTCGCCGTGGGCGAGTACTGGTCCCCCGATGTCAACAACCTGCACCTGTACCTGAATCGTCTGGGACCGCGAATGTCCCTGTTCGACGTGGCGCTGCATTACAACTTCCATTCCGCCAGCCGCATGGGCGGCAATTACGACATGCGGCGCATCCTGGACGGCACTCTCATGCAGCAACGGCCGTATCAGGCGGTCACCTTCGTGGAAAACCACGACTCGCAACCCCTGCAAGCCCTGGAATCGGTGGTCGAACCGTGGTTCAAGCCGCTGGCCTACGCCATGATCCTGCTGCGGCGGGAAGGCTATCCCTGCGTGTTCCATGCCGACTATTACGGCGCCGAATACGAGGATCGGGGTCGGGACGGTCAACTCTATCGGATCGTGCTGCCCTCTCACCGCGCGCTGATCGACCGATTCCTCCACGCCCGTCGCCACCATGCCCACGGCTCCCAATACGACTATTTCGATCACTGGAACCGGGTCGGCTGGACCCGGCTGGGCGACGCCGAGCACCCCAAGGCCATGGCGGTACTGCTGAGCGACGGACCCGGCGGCGGCAAATGGATGGAAGTCTGCAAACCCAACGCCAAATTCGTGGACCTGACCGGGCAGGTCGAGGAACCGGTTCACACCAACGACGCCGGCTGGGGCGAGTTCCACTGCCGGGGCGGTTCGGTCTCGGTGTGGATTCAGGAATAGGAATGCTCGCCGGCCAAGAGCCGGGGCGGGCGGCGTTGGCGAATACCCCGGAACGCCGGGGCGGGATGGAAAAAATCGTTTATTCTCTTGCCAAGCCCGCCGCCTTTGGTTAATCTTCCGCGCCTATCGCTCAGGCGCGTAGCTCAGTTGGTTAGAGCACCACCTTGACATGGTGGGGGTCGTTGGTTCGAGTCCAATCGCGCCTACCAGATTTTTGTGAGTTGCAGAGCAGACCGGTTTACGAAGGGCGCGCCTTCCTTCCAAAAGAAGGGTTTCATGGCGCGCCCTTTATTTTTCACCCCGGGCCAAACAGTCAGCGGATCATGGAGAGTTGCAACGATGCCGATCATCACGCTCCCCGATGGCAGCCAGCGCGTCTTCGACGGGCCGGTCAGCGTTGGCGAGATCGCCGCCGCGATCGGGCCGGGGCTGGCCAAGGCCGCCCTGGCCGGCAAGGTCGATGGCCGCCTGGTCGACACTTCGCATATCCTCGCTCGAGACGCGAATCTGGCCATCCTCACCGAACGCGATCCGGAGGGACTGGAGATCATCCGCCATTCCAGCGCCCATCTGCTGGCGCACGCCGTCAAGCAACTCCATCCGGGCGCCCAGGTCACCATCGGCCCGGTGATCGAGAACGGCTTCTATTACGACTTCGCCTTCGAGCGCCCCTTCACTCCCGACGATCTGGAGCGCATCCAGGCGCGGATGGAGGAGCTGGCCGCTCGGGACATTCCGGTGGAACGTTCGGTCATGCCGCGCGACGAAGCAGTGGCCTTTTTCCGCGCCATGGGCGAGGAGTACAAGGCCCAGATCATCGCCGACATTCCGGCGGGCGAGGACATTTCGCTGTACCGGCAGGGCGATTTCATCGACCTCTGCCGCGGCCCGCACGTGCCCTCCACCGGCAGGCTCAAGGCGTTCAGGCTGATGAAGGTGGCGGGCGCCTACTGGCGCGGTGATTCCCGCAACGAGATGCTCCAGCGCATCTACGGCACCGCCTGGCTGGATCAGAAAGCGCTGAAGGCTTACCTGCACCGGCTGGAGGAAGCCGAAAAGCGCGACCACCGCCGGGTCGGCAAGGCGCTCGACCTGTTCCATGTCCAGGAGGAAGCGCCGGGCATGGTGTTCTGGCACGACCGCGGCTGGCGCATCTACGTCGAGATTCAGAACTATATCCGCCAACTGCTGCGCGAGCACGGTTACCAGGAAGTCCACACCCCGCAGATCGTGGACCGCAGCCTGTGGGAACGGTCCGGCCACTGGGAGAAATTCCGCGCCGACATGTTCACCACCGCGTCGGAAAATCGCGACTACGCGGTCAAGCCGATGAACTGCCCCTGCCACATCCAGATATACAACCAGGGCTTGAAGAGTTACCGCGACCTGCCGCTGCGGCTGGCCGAGTTCGGTTCCTGCCACCGCAACGAACCGTCCGGCACCCTGCACGGCTTGATGCGGGTGCGCAACTTCGTCCAGGACGACGCCCACATTTTCTGCACCGAAGACCAGATCCAGCCCGAAGTCTCGGCGTTCATGGATTTGCTGTTCCAGGTCTACGCCGATTTCGGCTTCAGCGAGGTGCGACTGGCCCTGGCCACCCGGCCGGACCAGCGGGTCGGCAGCGACGAGGTGTGGGACAAGGCCGAAAAGGCGCTGGAACTGGCGCTGAACCGCACCGGCCTGCCGTGGACGCTGAAGCCCGGCGAGGGCGCCTTCTACGGCCCCAAGATCGAGTTCGTGCTGCGCGACTGCCTGGACCGGCTCTGGCAGTGCGGCACCATTCAGGTGGATTTCTCGATGCCGGGCCGGCTGGATGCCCACTACATCGCCGAGGACGGCGGCAGGCGGGTGCCGGTCATGCTGCACCGGGCGATCCTCGGCTCGCTGGAACGGTTCATCGGCATTCTGATCGAACAGTACGCCGGGGCGCTGCCCGCCTGGCTGGCCCCGGTGCAGGCGGTGGTGCTCGACATCACCGACCATCAGGCCGAGTATGCCGTCCGGGTCGAAAAATTCCTTATGCAACAAGGTTTCCGCGTCGCATCCGACTTGAGAAACGAGAAAATCGGCTTTAAAATCCGCGAGCATACTTTGCAGCGCGTTCCGTACCTTGTGGTCGTTGGCGACCGTGAGATGCAAACGGAGACCGTCGCTGTACGCACCCGAGCTGGCAAGGATTTAGGCAGCATGAGTCCGACGGCTTTCGTGGAACTCCTGCAAGCCGACATCGCCCGGCGCGGACGAACCGAATAATCACGGGAGGACAGCAACATCGCCGCAAACAATGAACTCCGGCTCAACGACGAGATCACCGGGCGCGAAGTGCGCCTGATCGATCAGGATGGCGAGCAGGCCGGAATCGTCCCCCTGGTGCAAGCCAGGCGGATGGCCGAGGAAGCCGAACTGGATCTGGTGGAAATCTCCCCGAACGCCAAGCCGCCGGTTTGCCGTATCATGGACTACGGCAAGTATCGGTTCGAGCAGGCCAAGAAGCAGCAGGAAGCGAAGAAGAAACAAAAACAGATCCAGATCAAGGAAATCAAGTTCCGTCCAGGCACGGACGAAGGAGACTATCAGGTCAAACTACGCAACCTGATCCGTTTCCTGAGCGAAGGCGACAAAGCCAAGGTGACGCTGCGGTTTCGGGGCCGCGAAATGGCGCACCAGGATCTGGGCAGCAACCTTCTCAAACGCGTCGAAGACGATCTCGCTCCTTACGGCTCGGTGGAACAACGGCCCAGGATGGAAGGCCGACAGATGGTGATGACCATCGCGCCGACCAAGAAGAAATAAGCCCCCTTCCGGCGACCAGCGTTTTCCGCCTCCGGCGCGCGCCGGGGTTAACCCAGAATTTTCCTTTTTAAATCGCGGAGTCATGCAATGCCCAAGATGAAATCCAACCGTGGCGCGGCCAAGCGTTTCAGCCGCACCGGGTCCGGCCAGTACAAGTGTTCCCACTCGCACCACCGGCACATTCTGACCAAAAAGAGCACCAAGCGGAAACGCCAGTTGCGCGGCACCACCACCCTGGCCGCGGTGGACGTCCCGGCGGTGCGCCGGATGCTGCCCTATAATTGATGCCCGCCGGATCGGAGAGTTAAGCCATGCCCCGAGTGAAACGTGGCGTTACCGCCCACGCCCGCCACAAGAAAGTCCTGAAACAGGCCAAGGGTTATTACGGTGCCCGCAGCAAGGTGTTTCGGGTCGCCAAGCAGGCCGTCATCAAGGCCGGCCAGTACGCCTATCGCGACCGTCGCCAGAAGAAACGGGAGTTCCGCGCGCTGTGGATCGTCCGCGTCAACGCCGGCGCCCGCGAGAACGGCCTGTCCTACAGCCGGCTGATCAATGGCCTGAAGCAGGCCGCCATCGAGGTCGACCGCAAGGTTCTGGCCGATCTGGCGGTGTTCGACAAGCCGGCGTTCGCCGAACTGGCCAATCGCGCCAAGGTCGCGCTCGGCATCGCCTGAACCGCCCGCCGGACCGGGTTCCGGTCCGGCGGCATCCGGGATTCCGAACGGGGAAAGGCCGCGATCCTTTCCCCGTTTCGTTTGTTCCCCAAACACCACCGTGTTGAGAGACCCGCCAGCGTGGACGCATTGCCCGAACTGATGCAAACCGCCCGGACCGCCATCGCCGGGGCTGGCGACCTCGCCGCCCTGGATCAGGTGCGCGTGCGCTATCTGGGCAAGAAAGGCGCGCTCACCGAACGCCTCAAGGAACTGGGCCGCCTGCCCCCCGAGCGGCGGCGCGAGGCCGGCCAGGCCATCAACGAAGCCAAGGAAGCGCTGGAAACCGCCATCGCCGCGCGCAAGGCCGTGTTGGAGGCGGCGGTGCTGGACGCCCGACTGGCGGGCGAGGCCATCGACGTGACGCTGCCCGGGCGCGGCCAGCGGCCGGGCGGTTACCATCCGCTCAGCCGCACTCTGGCGCGCATCGAAGCGCTGTTCGCCCGGATCGGCTTCAGCATCGCGGAAGGGCCGGAGGTCGAGGACGACTTCCGCAACTTCGAGGCGCTCAACATCCCGCCCCAGCATCCGGCGCGGGCGATGCACGACACCTTCTATTTCGACGCCCACACCCTGCTGCGGACCCACACCTCGCCGGTGCAAATTCGTGTCATGGAACAACAGGCGCCCCCCGTGCGAGTCATCGCGCCGGGGCGGGTCTACCGCTGCGATTCGGATTTGACCCATTCGCCGATGTTCCATCAGGTCGAGGGCCTGCTGGTGGACGAGGACGTGAGCTTCGCCGACCTGAAAGGCGTGCTGGACGATTTCTTGCGCCATTTCTTCGAGCGCGATCTGGCGGTGCGCTTCCGGCCGTCCTATTTCCCGTTCACCGAACCGTCGGCCGAGGTGGATATCCAGTGCGTGATCTGCGGCGGCGGCGGTTGCCGGGTGTGCAAGCACAGCGGCTGGCTGGAGGTGCTGGGCTGCGGCATGGTGCATCCGGCGGTGTTCGACAAGGTCGGCATCGACGGCGAACGCTACACCGGCTATGCCTTCGGCATGGGGGTGGAGCGATTGACCATGCTGCGCTACGGCGTCAACGACCTGCGGCTGTTCTTCGAAAACGATCTGCGCTTCCTGCGCCAGTTTCAGTGAGGCAACCAGCATGAAAGTCAGCGAGCAATGGCTGCGGGAATGGGTCGATCCGGCGGTATCCAGCGCCGAACTGGTGGCGCAACTGACCATGGCCGGCCTGGAAGTGGACCGCGTGGAACCGGCCGCGCCGGCCTTCGACCGGGTGGTGGTCGGCCGGGTGATCGGCCTGGTTTCGCATCCCGACGCCGACCGACTCCGGGTGGCGACGGTGGACGTGGGGGGACCGGAGCCGCTGCAAATCGTCTGCGGCGCACCCAACGTCGCGGTCGGCATGTGCGCGCCGACCGCCCTGATCGGCGCGGTGTTGCCCGGCGGACCGACCATCAAACCGTCCAAGCTGCGCGGCGTCGAGTCGCAAGGGATGCTGTGCTCGGCCAGGGAGCTGGGTCTGGCGGAGAGTTCCGACGGTCTGCTGCCCCTGCCCGCCGACAGCCGGCCCGGCCAGGACGTACGCGAGCTGCTGGCCTTGGATGATTCCCTGATCGAAATCGAACTGACCCCCAATCGCGGCGACTGTCTGGGCATGGAGGGCATCGCCCGCGAGGTGGCGGCACTCAATCGCCGCGAGTTCCGTCCGCTGCCGGCGGAGGCGGTGGAACCGGTGGTGGATGCCACTTTCCCGGTGACGCTGCTCGATCCGGCCGACTGCCCGCGCTACGTGGGGCGGGTGATCCGCGGCGTCGATCCCGCCGCCGAGACGCCGCTGTGGATGAAGGAGCGGTTGCGCCGCGCAGGCGCGCGCAGTCTGGGGCCGCTGGTGGATGTCACCAATTACGTGATGCTGGAACTCGGTCAGCCGATGCACGCCTTCGATCTGGGCCGGCTGACCGGCGGCATCGTGGTGCGCCGCGCCCTGCCCGGCGAGCGGATGGAACTGCTGAACGGGGCGGTGGTGGAGCCCGATGGGGAGACGTTGCTGATCGCCGACCATCGCGGCCCGCTGGCGCTGGCCGGGATCATGGGCGGCGAAATCAGTTCCTGCACCGACGCCACCCGCGACGTGTTCCTGGAAAGCGCCTTCTTCGCGCCGGCCAGCATCGCCGGCCGCGCCCGCCGCCACGGCTTGCAGACCGACTCCTCCTACCGCTTCGAGCGCGGCGTCGACCCGCAATTGCAGCGCCGCGCCGCCGAGCGCGCCACCCGGCTGCTGATCGACATGGCCGGCGGCCAGCCGGGACCCATCGTCGAGGCGGTTTCGCCCGAGCACCTGCCGGCGGAACCGGCCATCCGGTTGCGGCCGGAGCGGATCCGCAAGCTGTTGGGGATGGACGTTGCCGCCGCCGAGGTCGAGTCGATCCTGCGGCGGCTGGGCATGGCGGTGGCGATCGGCTTGGACCATTGGCTGGTCGCGCCGCCGAGCAGCCGTTTCGACATCGCCCTGGAGGTGGATCTGATCGAGGAGATCGCCCGCGTTTACGGCTACGACCGCCTGCCGGGCAACCGGCCGCTGACCCGGCTGGAGATGCCGGCGCAACCGGAAGGGCGGGTCGCGCTGGAACGGTTCCGGGAAGTCCTGGTGCAGCGCGGTTTCCAGGAAGCCATCACCTACAGTTTCGTCGATCCGGCTTTCCAGCAACGGCTCGATCCCGAGCGCGAACCGCTGGCGCTGGCCAACCCGATTTCCGCCGATCTGTCGGTCATGCGCACCAGTCTGTGGCCGGGCCTGCTCGCGGCGCTGGTCTACAATCAGAAGCGCCAGCAGCCACGGGTGCGGTTGTTCGAGCATGGCCTGAATTTCATTCCGGCGGACGGTGGATTGCGGCAGGAGCCTTACCTCGGCGGCGTGGCGGCGGGTACCGCCTTGCCGGAACAGTGGGGCGTGCCGGCGCGGGTGGTGGATTTCTTCGATCTCAAGGCGGACGTCGAGGCGTTGCTGGTCCTGACCGGCGAGCCGGAGGCGTTTGTTTTCGTCGCCGCCGCCCATCCGGCGTTGCATCCGGGGCAGAGTGCCCGGATCGAGCGGGCTGGCAAGCCGGTCGGCTGGCTGGGCGCCCTGCATCCGCGGGTGGCGCGGGAACTGGACGTGGAGGGCGACGCTTTCGTGTTCGAGTTGCGGCTGGGAGGATTGGAACCAGCGCTGATTCCGGCGTTCCGGGCGCTGTCCCGGTTCCCGGCCAGCCGCCGCGACATCGCCATCGTGGTGGACGAGGCGGTTACCGCGCGGGCGATTCTGGACTGCATTCGTCGATGCGGCGGCGAATTGCTGCGCGATATTCGGCTTTTCGATCTCTACCGGGGCCGGGGAATTCCCGAAGGCCGGAAAAGTTTGGCTTTGGGATTGATTTTACAGGATTTCGCGCACAATCTTACTGATGGTGTGGTCGATGAGGTCGTATCCGGCATCATTGCCGGACTGGCGGAACAGTTTGACGCAACGCTTAGGATTTAGGAGCATGGCACTAACAAAAGCCGACATGGCGGAAAGGTTGTTCGAGGAACTGGGCATCAACAAGCGCGAGGCCAAGGATTTGGTGGAGATTTTCTTCGAGGAGATCCGCAGTGCCCTGGAGCGGGGGCGGCAGGTGAAGTTGTCCGGCTTCGGCAATTTCGACCTGCGCGACAAGAACCAGCGGCCGGGTCGCAATCCCAAGACCGGCGAGGAAATCCCGATCACGGCGCGGCGGGTGGTCACCTTCCGGCCGGGACAGAAGCTCAAGGCGCGGGTGGACGCCTTCAAGGGCGAGGCTCAGTAATCGGGTTAATTCCTAACGCTTGGCAAGCCAGGCGGATTGAATTAACATCACTGCTCTTCACGGCGGTCGGTCCGCCGTGCGCGGGGCGTAGCGCAGCCTGGTAGCGCACCTGCATGGGGTGCAGGTGGTCGGAGGTTCAAATCCTCTCGCCCCGACCAATCAAAACAACGGCTTGGCGTTCTATACGTCAAGTCGTTTTTGTTTTTTTAGGAAGTGACCATTTTACCCAAACATTGCCCAAACATTTAAAGCGCTAGGAAGGCATTTTGCGAAACGGATTCACCACTCTTCTGGCCCGACGCCAAACCGCTGCATCACCCCGGCCAGCGATAGCGCCGTCCATTCCTCGGCCTCGGCGGAAAGCCGTTCGTAGGTGCGTTGGTGCATCCCTTTGGGCTTTCGCCAGCCAGGGCCATTCAGGATGCCCGGCTCCCAGCCCAGCCGTGCCCGGATTTTGTCGGCTCGCCGCGCCGCTCGCTCATGGGATGCTTCCCGCTGGCTGGGATAGGCCAACCGGTGGCAGTGCCGACAGGCGAAGATCGCACCACCGTACAGGATCGCTACCCGTCGCCCGCATCCTCTGGCCGAGCAGCGGAACCAGGCCCGCGTGCCGCCGTAGGTGCAGGGCGTCCGGTCGAGGTAGACCGGATATTCCT
>JAXMFY010000046.1:0-10157 GCA_046347555.1 Candidatus Competibacteraceae bacterium
ATTGGGCGAGACCGGGCTGACCACGATATTGCCGTCGTTCCGGCGCACCACCTGCTCGATGAAACCGTCCTGCCGGGCGCTCTGGGGCTCGCCGCAGATTTCCAGCACCCGCGACTGGGAATCGCCGGTATTCACCAGATAGCCACCGCAGCGGATGCTGTCCGCGCTGGCCAGCGCCGACGGGATCAGGAGCAGAAGCAGAAACCGTCGCATGACGCTGTCTCCCAAGGTTGTCACTGGTTTCAAGTGTAGATCAATCAGCGGGTGGATAGCCAATAATCTCGTGCCGAACACCGGATTGTCTACTATCATGCCTGTCAAGAATCAATAATCGCGCGTTCCTGGCCGCGCCACCGGGTCGCCGCTGACCGGCCGCGAGACCGCCTTCGATGGTCAGGCTTTTTCCAATGGATGAATTTTTTGTCACCGCCTCCGCCACGCTGGGGCTGGTCGCCCTGGCCGAACTGGGCGACAAGACCCAACTGGTTTGCATGACGCTGGCCGCCCGTCATCCACCGATGCCGGTGCTGGGCGGCGCCGTGTTGGCTTTCGCGCTGTTGAATCTCCTGGCGGTCCTGTTCGGCGCCTCCATCGCCGCCTGGTTGCCCGAATGGTTGACGGCAACGGTCGTGGCGGTCCTGTTCGCGGCGTTCGGAGTCAAGGCCCTGCTCGATGCGGGCGCGGAAACGGTCAAGGTCGAGGAGAAAAGCGGCCGCGGCGTGCTGCTGTCCACCTTCGTGCTGATCTTTCTGGCGGAACTGGGCGATAAGACCCAACTGGCCGTGGCGGGTCTGGCCAGCACCCAGGCCGCGTTGCCGGTCTGGATTGGCGGCACGCTGGGCCTGGCGGCGGTCTCGGCGCTGGGCGTGCTGGCCGGCCGCACGGTGTTGCAACGGCTGCCGCTGCCCCTGCTGCACCGAATCAGCGGCGTGCTGTTCTTGTTGCTGGCGGTGTTGGCTGGCGGGCGGGCCATCGCCGTGCTGGCCGACTGAGCGACGGACCGCGCGCCATGGTCCGACTTGGGTCGCCCCCCCCTCCCCGCTCCCCCGACGCTTCCTTGATCGGCGTGGCGAGCGCGCTGGGCTGCTTTGGCTTTTGGGGAGCGTTTCCCATCTATTTCAAGCTGCTTGGCCACGTCCCGGCCCTGGAGGTGCTGGCGCACCGCGTGCTGTGGTCCGCCGTGCTGCTGCTGGGGTTGATCCTGGCGCAAGGACAATGGTCGGCCTTGCGGGCTGAATTCCGCAATCCACGCCGCCTGCGCTTCTATCTGGTGACGGCTCTGCTGATTTCCGGCAACTGGCTGCTGTATATCTGGGCGGTGCAGCACGGGCGGATTCTGGAGGCCAGCCTCGGTTATTACATCAATCCCCTGGTCAATGTGCTGCTGGGCGTGTGGTTCCTGAGCGAGCGGCTGAATCCGCGCCAATGGGTCGCGGTCGCTCTCGCCGCCGTTGGCGTGCTGGTCTTGGTGGTCGGCCATGGAGTACTGCCCTGGATTTCCCTGACCCTGGCGTTCAGCTTTGGCGGTTATGGGCTGCTGCGCAAGAAGGCGGGGCATGCCGCGACCCTGGGTTTGTGCGTGGAAACCGTGCTGCTGGCGCCTCTCGCCCTGCTGTTCCTGGCGAGCCTGGCGATGCACGGCGCCGGCGCGCTCGGCGTCGTGAACGGCCAAACCGATCTGTTGCTGCTGGCCGCCGGTCCGGTCACCGTCGCGCCCCTGCTGCTGTTTCTTCAGGCCACCCGGCTGTTGCGCCTGTCCACCGTCGGCTTGATTCAGTACCTGACCCCGACCCTGCAATTCCTATTGGCGGTCGCGCTCTACCGCGAACCATTCACTCCCATTCATCTGGCCGCGTTTGGCTGTATCTGGCTGGCGCTCGCTTTGTATAGCGCCGACGCCTGGTTCTCTCACCGGCCGCAACCTGCCTGGACCCCGGCTTCGCGACATGGAGTTTCGCCATGAAAGGGTCGATGGGCTCGATCCGGTTTCGCATCCTTGGACTGTTGATCCTGGCGATTGTCCTGTTCGCGGTCGGAGTCCTAACCCTGGGGCCCACCGCGCCCGAGCGGTTCGTTCTCTACGGGGGGCTGCTGTTATTGATCGGCTTGGCGGCGGCGCTGCTACATGGGGTGAACAGGCCGCTGGACCGCCTGATCCGTGGCCTGCGCGCCGGCGATCCCACCCTGCTGGCTCCCCTGACCGATCAGCACACCGAATTCGGTCAACTGGCCCGGCTGGTTCGGGATTTTTTCCAGCAACAACAACAACTGGCGGCGGAAATCCAGGAACGGCGCCAGGCGGAACGGCTGCTACGACTTTTTTCCCTGGCCATCGAGTACAGCCCCAACGCCGTTATGATCACCGACCGCGCCGGGGCCATCGAGTACGTCAACCCGAAGTTCGTCGAAATCACCGGCTATTCCCGCGCCGAGGCCATCGGCGCCAACCCAAGCCTCCTCAAGTCGGGCAAAATCGCGTCCGAACAATACGCGCGGCTGTGGCAAACCATCGCCAGCGGCGCCGAATGGCGAGGTGAATTCCACAACCGGCGCAAGGACGGTAGCCTGTATTGGGAATTGGCCTCGATTGCTCCCATCCGCGATGATAGCGGCACTATCACTCACTTCGTCGCGATCAAGGAAGACATCACCCGGCGCAAGAAGGTCGAGGCGGCGCTGCGCGCCAGCGAACTCAAATACCGCAACGTGTTCGCCGCGGTCGGCGACGCGATTCTGATGCTGGACAACCGTGATGGGCGCATCCTCGACGCCAATCCGGCGGCTTGCCGGCTGTACGGTTACAACCGGGACGAACTGCTGGCGTTGCGGGACCGCGATCTGGCCGCCGGGAACGGCGCCAACGGCGAAATCCCGCGCACCGTGTCGAAACGGTTCACCGACTATCCGCAACGCCGCAAGGACGGCACGATTTTTCCGGCCGATCTGTGGGTGCGGCATTTCACCTACAAGGGCTACGAGATCACGGTCGCGGCCATCCGCGACATGACTCCACTCAAGCAGGCGGAGCAAAAGATCGTCCGCCTGAGCCATTGCTACGCCGCGCTCGGCCGCACCAGCGCCGCCATCATGCGCTGCTCCGATCCCCAGGAACTGTTCTGGCAAATTTGCCGGATCGTGGCGGACTTGGATCAGATTCGGATCGTGGTGATCGAATTCGTCGATCCGGCCACTGGCGTGTTCCAGCGGGCGGCCCATGCCGGCGCGGTATCCATCTCCTCCCGCTCCCTTGCCAACATCCACGCCTCCAGCGGTCCCAGCCTGCCCGAAGGCTGGGGCCCCATCGGTATCGCGTTTCATCAGGGGACTCCCGCGGTTTGCAACAACTTTCTGGACGATCCCAGTCTTCAGGCTTGGCGTCCCATCGCCGAGAAGCTGGCGGTTCAAGCCGGCGCGGCGTTTCCGTTGCGCCGAAACAATCAGGTGGTGGGTTGCCTGAGCGCCCACGCGGCCGAGCAGGATTTCTTCAACGCGGACCTGACCGATTTGCTGACCCAACTGGCCGGCGAGGTTTCTTTTGCCCTGGATTTGTTCGAACGCGAGAACCAGCGCAAGAATGCCGAGGATCGCATTCATCACCTGGCGACTCACGATGTGCTCACCAGCCTGCCCAACCGCACCCTGCTGCTCGACCGTCTGGCCCAGGCGCTGCGCGCCGCTCAGCGCAAGCAGAATTGCGTCGGCGTCCTGTTCCTGGACCTCGATCACTTCAAAACCATCAACGACTCACAGGGTCATGGCGTCGGCGACCAATTGCTGCAGGCGATCAGTCAGCGGCTGCGCGGCGTCGTTCGGCAAGAAGATACACTGGCGCGCCAGGGTGGCGACGAGTTTATCCTGGTGCTGACCGATCTTCCCGAGCCCGCGGCGGCGGGCTGGGTGGCCGAGCATTTGCTGCGGGCACTGCGCGCGCCGTTCATGCTCAATCACCAGGCGCTGCATGTCGCCGCCAGCATCGGCATCAGTATCTATCCGCTGGACGCCACTGATCCACCGACGCTGATCCGCTTCGCCGACAGCGCGATGTATCAGGCCAAGGCGGACGGCCGCGCCGGCTATGCCTTCTTCACCGCCGAACTGAACACCCGCGTGTCGGAGCTTTTCACGCTAAGCAACGAGTTGCGCGAAGCCTTGGAGCAGGGTGAGTTTGTGCTGCACTATCAGCCCCAGATCGAACTGGCGACCGGTCGGCCAGTGGGGGTGGAAGCGCTGATCCGCTGGCAACATCCCCGGCGCGGCCTGATTCCACCGGGCCGTTTCATTTCGGTCGCCGAGGAAACCGGGTTGATCGGTCCCATTGGGGAATGGACCCTGCGCACCGCGTGCGCCCAAGGCCGCCTCTGGCGAGACGCCGGCTTGCCACCGCTGTCGGTCTCCGTCAACCTGTCCGCCAGGCAATGGTTGCAACCCCATCTGGAAAATCAGGTGATCGACGCGCTCGAATCCGCCGGCCTGGAACCGCGCTGGCTGGAGCTGGAAATCACCGAGAACCTGCTGATGCGGGATACCGACAAGATGATCGAGACCATGCGCCGGCTTCGAGCCGGCGGGGTGCGATTCGCCGTGGACGATTTCGGCGTCGGCTATTCCAGCCTGCGTTATCTCAAGCGGTTCCCGGTCAGCCGGATCAAGATCGATCAGTCCTTCGTGCGGGACATCCCCGGCGATCCCGACG
This sequence comes from Candidatus Competibacteraceae bacterium, assembly GCA_046347555.1. GTDB lineage: Bacteria > Pseudomonadota > Gammaproteobacteria > Competibacterales > Competibacteraceae > Contendibacter. Next base: position 4,694 of record JAXMFY010000046.1, read on the forward strand.
ATGCCGCCATCGCCACCGCCATCATTCAGATGGGCAAGAGCTTGCGGTTGACCGTGGTGGCCGAGGGGGTGGAAGCCCCCGAGCAGTTGCGGTTTTTAGGCGAGCAGGGCTGCGACGTGGCGCAGGGCTATCACTTCAGCAAACCGCTGCCCGCCGAGGAGTGCGCGGAATACCTCGCCCGGCTCTGGCGCGGATACCCCGAGCAACCCGGCCGCGATCACGGCAGCCCGGACTGATCAGGCTCCAGCCCCGTCGTCGCCGGTTCCGGTTCCGGTTCCGGTTCCGGTTCCGGTTCCGGTTCCGATTCCGGTTCCGGTTCCGGTTCCGGTTCCGGTTCCGGTTCCGGTTCCGGTTCCGGTTCCGGCTTCGAAGCAAGCGGCGCGGGGGCATCCCCGTTTCCCAGCAAGGCGGTCGCCTGTTCCGCCCAGGATTCGATCAGCTCGGCCGCCGGGCGATCCTCGCACAAGTGGCAACCCTGGCCGGCCCACAGCGCCATGAAATCGGTCAAGCCCCGTTCGATGGCCGCCTGGCGCAAATCCTGAGTCAGCAGCAATTGCAAGGGGAAGCTGGGCAATTCGGCTTCGTGGGCGCGCAGTTCGTCGACCAGCCGGTTGCGCAACACCCGGCCGTGGCGACCAGTGAACACCCGGCTCAGGGTGGTGGCGATCTCGCTGCCCTGGCGCAGCAAGGCCTGGTAGGCGGGGTGGGCGCCGCTTTCCGGGCAGCCTAGAAAAGCGGTGCCCATTTGCACGCCGACCGCGCCCAGCACCCGAAGGGCGGCGATGCCGCGCCCGTCCATGATGCCGCCGGCGGCGACGATGGGAACCGCGACATGCTTGGCCAGCAACGGCACGAGGGTGAGGATGCCGACCAAACCTTGTTCGGGATGGCCGACGAAGGTGCCGCGATGACCGCCAGCCTCGGCGCCCTGGGCGATGATGAAGTCCACATGACTTTCCTCCAGCACGATGGCTTCCAGCAGGTGGGTGGCGGTGCCCAGGGTGATGATTCCGGCATCCCGCAGCATGTCCAGGTACACGTTGTCCGGCGCCCCGAAGATGAAGCTCAGGGCCGGCACGCGTTCTTGCAGCAGGATATCCAGTTGTTCCTCGAATTCCGGCGGGGTCGGCGGGGCGGGCGGGTCCAGCGGCAGCCCCAGTTCGGCGCGGTACGGCGCCAGCAGTTCCTGGACGTGGGCAATCCGGGCGGGATCGACCTTGGGTGGACTGGTGATGGCCAGGTTGACGACAAACGGCCGGTCGGTGAGAGAGCGCACCTCGGCGATGGCTTGGCGCAGCCGTTCGGGGTGCAGGGAGCTACCGGCCAGGGAGCCCAGCCCGCCGGCATTGGATACCGCCGCCACCAGGCGCGCCGTGCCCGGCCCGCCGGCCATGGGAGCTTGGATGATGGGGTAGCGGATGCCGAATCGCTCGGTCAGTACGGTGTGAGTCCAGTTCATGATGACGCTGCTCGCATCTAGGGGTTGGCGGGGCGGCGCGACCGCCTGGGATCAAATGGGCGGGGAAACGGCCAGGAGCGCATTGTTCCACCAGCGGGCAAGGATTACCCTATCCGCCGGCGGTACAATGCCGTTCTTTCGCGCTGTCCCACCCAGAGTTTGATTATGGCAAAAAATATTCCACTGAATGAACGCATCATCTTCGCGCTTGATGTCGATTCCCCAGGCGAAGCCGAACGCTGGCTGGACCGGCTGGGCGAACAGGTGAATTTTTACAAGGTCGGCCTGCAACTGTTTCTGGCCGGCGGATTCCCGGTGATCGAGACGATTTTAGCGCGCGGCCACAAGGTCATGGTCGATCTGAAATTCTTCGACATTCCGGAAACCGTGGCGCTGGCGGTTCGGGCGCTCAAGCATCGGGGCGCGACCTTCATCACCGTCCACGGCAACGATCCGATCCTGCGCGCCGCCGTGCAGGAACGGGGCGACGCCAGGATTCTGGCCGTCACCGTGCTGACCAGCTTCGACGAGTCCGACATGCGCGAGATGGGATTGACCGGCACCATCGAGCAACTGGTCTACCATCGCGCCCGCAAAGCCCTTGATCTTGGCTGCGACGGAGTGGTTTCCTCGGGGCTGGAAGTTCCTCGACTGCGCGATGGGCTGGGGGACAAGTTCCTGATCGTGACGCCCGGCATCCGGCCGGGTGCCAACGATGTCGTTCAGGACGACGACCAGAAGCGCATCGCGTCGGCGTATGCCGCCATTCGCAGCGGCGCCGATCATGTGGTGGTGGGCCGGCCCATTCGCGATGCCAAGGACCCGGTCGCGGTGGTCAAGGCCATGCGGGACGAGATTACCGCCGCGCTGTCCTGAACGTTCCGGCCATTTTCTGGAGGCGACCGCCACGATGAAACCGTCAGCCACCGATGTTGCCTATCCCACCGAGGTTCTCGCGTTCTGGTTCGCGGAGGCGACTCAACCGTTGTGGTTCGCTTCCACCCCAGACTTTGACGAAGCGCTGCGGGCGCGCTTTTTGGCTACCTATCGGGCGGCGGCGGCTGGCCAGTTGGCCGACTGGGAGGCGACTGCCGAGGGTGCGCTGGCGCTGGTGATCGTTCTGGATCAATTCCCGCTGAACCTGTTCCGGGGGCGGGCGGAGAGCTTCGCCACCGAAGCTGCCGCCCGCGTGGTCGCGGACCGCTCCATCGCTCGCGGCTTCGATCAGGCCATCCCCCCGATCCAGCGGCAATTTCTGTATCTGCCGTTCATGCACAGCGAAACGCTGGCCGATCAGGAACGCTCGGTGCGGTTGTACCAACAGCCCGGTTTGGAAGACAGCCTGCGCTTTGCCCGCCATCACCGCGACCTGATCGCGCGCTTTGGCCGGTTTCCACATCGCAACGCCCCGCTGGGCCGGGTCAGCACCGCCGAGGAACTCGCCTACCTGGCCTCGCCCGAGGCGTTTCACGGGTAATCGACCGCGCGCGGTTCCCCTTGACCGACGGGTGCGGGCTTCCGATTGCAACCGCGTGCCATCCCCTTGCGAATCGACATCACCCGCAGTCGAAAACAAAGAATCCAGCACCGATACAATTTCGCCAATCATCATCCATGCCCATGATCACTCTCGACCTGCCCGGTTTTGTCACTACCTTCCTCGCCGTGATGGCGGCGCTGTTCGTGTTCGCCGTCGGCGTCGGCGTCCTGTTGATCGCCGTTCTCTACGTCATCGACATTACCCAGACCCAGCACGCCATCCGCCACAATTTTCCAGTGATCGGCCGGTTGCGTTACTGGCTGGAGCATCTGGGCGTCTTTTTCCGCCAGTATTTCTTCGCCATGGATCGGGAAGAGATGCCGTTCAACCGGGCGCAACGCGCCTGGGTGTACCGGGCGGCGAAGAATCTGGACAATACCCAGCCGTTCGGCTCGACGCGCGATCTGCGCCCGGCCGGCACCATTTTGTTCGCCAACGCCACCTTCCCGGCCCTCGACGCCGAGGCGGTCGCCCCCAGGCCGCTGGTGATCGGCCCGGACTGTCCTCAACCCTATGCGGCGCCGAGCTTTTTCAACATCTCCGCCATGAGCTACGGCGCGATCTCGAAGCCGGCGGTATTGGCGTTGTCGAAGGGGGCGCGGCTGGCCGGGTGCTGGATGAACACCGGCGAGGGCGGCTTGTCGCCCTATCATCTGGAAGGCGGCGCCGATCTGGTTTTTCAAATCGGCACGGCCAAGTATGGGGTATGCGACGCGCAAGGCGGCCTGGACGAGGCCCGACTGCGGGCGGTGGCGGCGCATCCCCAGGTCAGGATGTTCGAAATCAAGCTGAGCCAGGGCGCCAAGCCGGGCAAGGGCGGCATCCTGCCGGCGGCCAAGGTGACGCCGGAAATCGCGGCGATTCGCGGCATTCCGGTGGGCCAGGATTCCCGCAGTCCCAACCGTCATCCCGAGATCGCCGACGTGGCGGGGCTGCTGGATTTCATCGACCGGGTTCGCGCCATCACCGGTAAACCCGCCGGTTTCAAGCTGGTGATTGGTGATCCGGGCTGGTTCGACGAGCTATGCCGGGAAATCGTGCGTCGGGGGCCGGCCAGCGCGCCCGATTTCATCACGGTGGACAGCGCCGACGGCGGCACCGGCGCGGCGCCGATGAGCCTGCTGGATTACGTCGGGCTACCGATCCAGGAAAGCCTGCCACGGGTGGTGGATGCGCTGAGTGAATACGGTTTGCGCGAGCGCATCCGGGTGATCGCCTCCGGCAAGCTGATCACCGCTGGCGAAGTCGCCTGGGCGCTGTGCGTGGGCGCCGATTTCGTCAACTCGGCGCGCGGCTTCCTGTTCGCGCTCGGCTGCATCCAGTCCCTGCAATGCGACAAGAATATTTGCCCGGCCGGCATTACCACCCACAATCCACGCTTGCAAAAAGGTCTGGACCCAACCGACAAGGCTGAGCGGGTGCGGCATTACGTGGAAAACATGCGCCATGAGGTGGAGATCATCGCCCACGCCTGCGGCGCGGCGGAGCCTCGGCAACTGCGGCGCGAACACTGCCGGATCGTGGTCGGGCCGGGTCGCTCGCTGCCGCTGAATGAGCTGTATCGGCGGGAGCCGGCGCCTTTGTCGGGGGGAAACGCAGCCGCTCTCGGGTAGAATGGGACAGGCGGGTTCGCTTTCACAGGATGGTACGCCATGTTGAACTGGCCTTTATCGAACTGCCCCGGTTCCAGAAACCCGTGACGCAGTTGGATACCCATCTGGACCAGTGGTTGTATTTCCTGAAACATGCAGGGGAGTTGGACGCCATGCCGACGATATTTCAAAACGATGTGATCGAGCGCGGTTTTACGATGGCTGAGTTGTACGCGATGAGCGAGGAAGACCGACAGCGCTATCAGGATGAACTCAAGCACTACCGCGATGCCATCAATATGTTGCGCACCGCCCGCGAGGAAGGGATCGAGGAAGGGATTGAGGAAGGCCGGCAGGAAGGCCGGCAGGAAGGCCGGCAGGAAGGGTTGCAGGAAGCCCTGAATCGCCTGATCAAAGCCGGCGTCCCGGCGGACCAGGCCCAGCGCCTGCTGGGACTGGATTGAACCGGGACAGACCCATGGAGCCGGCTTTCAGCCGGCTTCGCTGTCTTAGCCTGCCTGCGGCTAAACTCTAACTTTTCGTGGCAACTCCTACCCCGCCTTCACCAGACCACAACGATCCAGGACATCATCTATGAATCGTATGATAAGATATGCAATGAGCGAAAAGGGGGACGAAAAGAAATAGATACAGGTATTTTAGATGAGATTGGGAAATTTTTTAGAAAGAGCGATAGCTATGTATACAAATGGATCGTGAAGGGGTTGTATAGAAAACTCCTTAAAAAACCCAATGGCGCAGACGAGGATACTATTAAGGCCACTATTATCGAGCAGGTCAATTCACTGAATATAGACGCAGCTACAGTAGATATAGCGCTCCTATACCGGTTGTGGAATTTCCAAATACCAT
>JAXMFY010000047.1:0-10135 GCA_046347555.1 Candidatus Competibacteraceae bacterium
AAAATCGTTCAGCATTACGGCAGCGAGGTTCGCATGGAACTGGATGGCCAATCCTACGACGCCAGTTCGCCACTGGATCTGTTCCGGGCCAACGAGAAAATCAACGCGCGAAAAAGACGCTGGCTGGTGGCGGAAATCGGCCGCCTGCCCCTGCCTGGAGGCGAATTGTCGGCCACGCAGATTCGCGCCGCGATCATGAACACGCTGTTCCGGCTGGCTGAACAGGGCAAGCTGGTGATCTATCAGCAGCCGCCACAGTTGGCGGAGGAATTCAGCGGCGAAAGTATCCTGCTGGAGAAGGTCACCGCTGAAATCGCCCGCTTGCAGGCCACCGGACAAATCGACATCCGAACCGATCTCGGCATCACCTTCACGGGCGACAAACGGGTCTTGGGCGATCTGAAGTTGCTGGCCGAATCGGGCTATGGGGAAGATTGCTTCGGCAACAACATCACGCTGCCCCGGGAAATCGCGTATTTGCGCCGATAGGAAGCGCGCCTTGGCGAATTTTCGCGTTGTTCCATGACCGATTTCCTCCTACCATTGCGGTTTATCACCCTTCATTCCGTTGTTTTCCTTTAAGTTAGCGAGGTTAATGTCCCCCATGAACAAACCCAGGAAAGTTGCGATTCTGACGGCGGGCGGTTTGGCCCCCTGCCTCAGTTCGGCCATCGGCGGTCTCATCGAGCGCTACACCGAGATCGACCCCACCATCGAGATCATTTGCTATCGCAGCGGCTACAAGGGACTGCTGCTCGGCGACTCCTACAAGGTCACGCCGGAAGTCCGCGAAAAGGCCGGGCTGCTGCACCGCTTCGGTGGCTCGCCCGTCGGCAACAGCCGGGTCAAGCTCACCAACGTCAAGGATTGCGTGAAGCGCGGCTTGGTCAAGGAAGGCGAGGATCCGCAGAAAGTCGCCGCCGATCAATTGATCAAGGACGGCGTGGACGTCCTCCACACCATCGGTGGCGACGACACCAACACCGCCGCCGCCGATCTCGCCGCCTTCCTGGCGAAACACGACTACGGCCTCACCGTCATCGGCCTGCCCAAGACCGTCGACAACGACGTGTATCCGATCAGGCAGTCGCTGGGCGCCTGGACCGCCGCCGAACAGGGCGCTCGCTACTTCCAGAACGTGGTCGCCGAGAATAACGCCAACCCGCGCATGTTGATCGTCCACGAAGTCATGGGCCGCAACTGTGGCTGGCTCACCGCCGCCACCGCGCTGGAATATCGCAAGCTGCTCGACCGCGCCGAATGGCTGCCCGCCATTGGACTGGACCGTTCCGCGTTCGAGGTTCACGCCGTCTTCGTGCCCGAGATGGAAATCGACATCGCCGCCGAGGCCAAGCGCCTGCGCGCCGCGATGGACAAGGTCGACTGCATCAACCTGTTCGTTTCGGAAGGCGCGGGCGTCGAAGCCATTGTGGCCGAGCTACAGGCCAAGGGTCAGGAAGTCCCGCGCGATGCGTTCGGCCACATCAAGCTCGACGCCGTCAACCCCGGCAAATGGTTCGGCGAGCAGTTCGCCCAAATGATTGGCTCCGAAAAAACGCTGATCCAAAAATCCGGCTACTTCTCGCGCGCTTCCGCCGCCAACATCGAAGACCTTCGCCTCATCAAGTCCTGCGTCGATCTCGCCGTCGAATGCGCCATGCGCCGCGAATCGGGCGTCATCGGCCACGACGAGGATCGCGGCGGCGTGCTGCGCGCCATCGAATTTCCGCGGATCAAGGGCGGCAAACCCTTCGACATCGACACCCCCTGGTTCACCGAAATGCTGGCGGCCATCGGCCAGCCGAAGGGCAAAAAGGTCACGGTCAGCCATTAGGAAAGCAGCATGAATACGCCGGGATCGGGCCGCGCCGGCCCGCGCTCGATCCCGGCGGGTTTTACCCCTCCGCGAACCGGTCTCTCACCGATACCGTCGCCGTGAACTCCGCCGGTCGAGTTCCCGCAGCCGTTCCAGCTTTTCGCCAATTCGCCCTTCCAGGCCGTTCGCAGTGGGCTGGTAGTAGCGGGCATCCTTCAACGGCTCGGGGAAATAGCACTCCCCGGCTGCGTAAGCATTGGGTTCATCGTGGGCATAGCGGTAACCCTCGCCGTGGCCCAGTTCCCGCGCCAGCGCGGTGGGCGCGTTGCGCAAATGCGGCGGCACCTCCAGCGTGCCGTGGCGCTCAACATCGCGGCGAGCGGTGGTGAACGCGGTGTAGACGGCGTTGCTCTTGGCCGCCACCGCCAGATAGACCACCGCCTGGGCGATGGCCAGTTCGCCCTCGGGGCTGCCCAACCGCTCCTGCGCTTCCCAGGCGTCGAGAGCCAAGCGCAAGGCGCGTGGATCGGCGTTGCCGATATCCTCACTGGCCATGCGCACCACCCGCCGAGCGAGGTACAGAGGGTCGCAGCCGCCGTCGAGCATCCGGGCCAGCCAGTACAGCGCCGCGTCGGGACTGCTGCCGCGCACCGCCTTGTGCAGGGCGGAAATCTGGTCGTAAAACAGATCGCCGCCCCGATCGAAGCGCCGCCCCGCCCCGTCGCTCATCACGGCTTCCAGCGCCGCCTCCAGCGGGAGGCCTTGCGCCTCGGCCAATTCCGCCGCCAGTTCCAACCAAATCAGGGCGCGGCGGGCGTCGCCGTCGGCGGCCCGAGCCAGTCGGTTTCGCGCTTCCTCCGACAGCGGCCAGCGCCTACCTAACCCACGCTCTGAATCAGTCAACGCGCGGTCGACCACCTGGCCAATGGCGGCGAGGTCCAGACTGTTCAGCACGTAGACCCGCACCCGCGATAGCAGGGCGTTGTTGAGGGCAAAGCCGGGATTTTCGGTGGTGGCGCCAATGAAGGTCAGCGTGCCATCTTCGACGTAGGGCAGAAAGGCGTCCTGCTGGGCCTTGTTGAAACGGTGAACCTCGTCCACGAACAACACGGTGCGCCGCTCTTGCTCGCGCCACAACGCCTGGGCTCGCTCCACCGCCGCTCGCACCTCGCGCACGCCGGCCATGGTCGCCGACAGCCGGATAAACTCCGCCCGACAGGCTCCGGCCAGCAATTCCGCCAGCGTGGTCTTGCCCGTGCCGGGCGGTCCCCACAACACCATGGAATGCGGCTGGCCCCGCTCGATGGCGGTCCGCAGCGGCTGGCCCGAACTCAGCAGATGCGGCTGACCCACGAAGTCGGCCAATCGGCGTGGTCGCAACCGGTCGGCCAGGGGGCGACGGGGATCCGCGGCAGACATTGGATCAGCTCGCGTCGCCGACCACATCCACGCCGGGCGGCGGAGTGAATTTCAGCAACGCGGGATCGAGCGACGGATTCCGCTCCAGCTTCTGAAAATCCAGCCGGGTGCGTTGACCGAAACCGTCCTCCAGTTCCAAAGTAACCAGCGTGTCGTTCTTGAAGGCGACTCGCAGCAACCGGAATTCGGGTTGCGGCTGCTTGGGCGTCAGGTCGTACCAGTCCAGCCCATCCCGGTTACGGACCCCGCTGACGGTGAACGCTTCCTCGATGGGGGTCGCTCCGGTGAGCAGCGCCAGCGGCGTCGAACTGAGCGCCCGGTCCAGTTTGCGCACCGTGACCTGGGCCAAATCGACATCGTAGGCCCACAGCCGTTCGCCGTCGGCGACGACGATCTGCTCGGCGGGGGTTCGATAATCCCAGCGAAACTGGCCGGGCTTGCGCATCAGCATTCGACCGCTGGAGGTTTGCGTCACCTGCCCCCGGTCGTTGAACACACGCTGGATGAAATCCGCCCGCAGTGATTGCAGGCTTTGAAAATAACGCTGCACTGGCGAGGACGTCGCGGCCAGCGAAAGCATCGCCAGCATCAGCCCCAGCATCAGAATGATTGGTTTCAATGGACGTATCACGTTGCGCTCCCCAAAAAGACGTTCATCATGGACCACGTTTGGCGGATTTGTTCCATCGGCAATGGAGGGCGGTCACGCAAGCATGCCTTACCCCTGGACAGGATTTTGGATCGAGACGGAAGGTTGATGATTTTCGAGCGGCCGGCCAGCGACAATCGACCCGGCGGAGGCGCGCGGCGTTCTAATGCCGCGAACCCGGCGGCAGCGGTGACTCCCGGAAATCGGGAAACCGTTCCTCGTCCCGCCCCGCGTGGCCCGCGCCGCCCATGATTTCCTCGGCCAGGCGGGCGAAATCGGCCGGCTCGTCGGACAGGAGATGCTCGTACAACACCGCGTCCCAGCACTCGATGCGGCTGGCGTAGGCCAGTAGGACCACGGTATCGCGGATGCCGGCGTAATCCAGCAGCCGCCGGGGCAGCAGCAATCGGCCGCTGCCGTCCAGTTCCAGTTCGGTGGCGCCCCGGTGGAAATAGCGGACGAACTCGCGGTTTTTCTTGACGAACAGATTCAGCCGGTTGAGTTCGGCGGTGACGCGCCGCCACTCATGCAGCGGATACAACACCAGATGCTGTTCGAAGCCGCGATTGACCACGAACCGGCCTTCCGCCTCGACGGGAAGCTGCTTCCTCAGCGCGGCCGGCAACGCGATCCGCGCCTTGGAATCGAGACTGCATTCGAATTCGCCGAGCAAGCTGGTCATGAACGCAGACTAGCATACCCAGGACAGAAAAAAGATGTGTTTATCACTACCCAATATGAGAGTTCGGCTCATTTTCAGGATAGCGCCGCCCATTCCTCTTCGCTGAACAACCGCGAGCGGGTCAAAAACCGTAAACCCTCGGGACCTTCCAGGGAAAACATCCCTCCCCGTCCCGGGACGACATCAATGATGAGCTGGGTATGTTTCCAGTACTCGTGCTGGGCGGCACTCATGTAAAACGGGCAACCTCCAATTTCTCCCAGCAGAACATCGCCCTCGCCCACCAGCAACTCGCCGTCGGGGTAACACATCGGCGAGCTTCCATCGCAGCAACCACCGGATTGGTGGAACATCAGTGGACCGTGCTTGGCCTTGAGTTTGGCGATTAACGCCAAGGCCGGATCCGTGGCCAGCACACGGGAAATGGCGGTCATGGCAATCTCCTTTGTGTTGAGAAGGATCCTCATCACCCCTCTCCGCCAGTGTGAAGAGAGGGGCGAGTGATCATCTCAGAAAAACCCCAGTGCGCCGGGACTATAGCTCACCAGCAAATTCTTGGTCTGCTGGTAATGGTCTAGCATCATCTTGTGGGTTTCCCGCCCGATGCCGGACTGTTTGTAACCACCAAAGGCCGCGTGCGCGGGGTAGAGATGGTAGCAATTGGTCCAGACCCGGCCCGCCTTGATGCCACGGCCTATCCGATAGGCCGTGTTGAGGTCGCGGCTCCACACGCCAGCGCCGAGACCATACAGCGTGTCGTTGGCGATGGCCAAGGCGTCGGCGGCATCCTTGAAAGTGGTTACCCCCAGCACCGGCCCGAAGATTTCCTCCTGAAAGATTCGCATCCGGTTGTGGCCCTCGAGCACGGTCGGCTGGACGTAGAAGCCGCCCTTCAGTTCGCCGCTCATCTCGGCGCGACGGCCACCGGTCAGGCATTCCGCGCCCTCTTGTCGGCCAATGTCCAGGTAGCTAAGAATCTTCTCCATCTGCTCGACGGAAACCTGCGCGCCCAGCATGGTGTCGGTATCGAGCGGATGGCCCTGCTTGATGGCCTTTACCCGCGCCAGCGCCCGCTCCATGAACTGGTCATAAATGGATTCCTGAATCAGCGCCCGCGAGGGACAGGTACAAATCTCGCCCTGATTCAAGGCGAACATCGTAAAACCTTCGAGGGCTTTATCGAAAAAGTCGTCGTCTTGAGCGCACACGTCGGCGAAGAAAAGGTTGGGTGACTTGCCGCCCAGTTCGAGCGTCACCGGAATCAGATTTTGCGCGGCGTACTGCATGATCAGTCGCCCGGTCGTGGTTTCGCCCGTGAAGGCGATCTTGGCGACGCGCGAACTGGACGCCAGCGGCTTGCCGGCCTCCAAACCGAACCCGTTCACCACGTTGATCACCCCCTGGGGCAACAGATCCTGAATCAGTTCCAACAGCACCAGGATCGAGATTGGGGTCTGTTCGGCGGGCTTCAATACCACGCAGTTGCCAGCGGCCAGCGCCGGCGCCAGCTTCCAAACCGCCATCAGGATGGGAAAATTCCAGGGGATGATCTGACCAACCACGCCCAGCGGTTCATGGAAGTGATAGGCGACCGTGTTGTCGTCAAGTTCGGCCAGGGTGCCTTCCTGGGCGCGGATACAGCCGGCGAAATAGCGAAAGTGGTCGATGGCCAGGGGTAAATCCGCCGCCAGGGTTTCCCGGATTGGCTTGCCGTTGTCCCACGTTTCCGCCACCGCCAGCATCTCCAGATTCGCCTCCATCCGGTCGGCGATCTTGTTCAGCAGGTTCGCCCGCGCCGCCACCGAGGTGCGACCCCAGGCCTCGGCGGCGGTATGAGCGGCATCCAGCGCTCGCTCGATATCCTCGGCGGTGGAACGCGGCACCTCGCAGAAAACCTGGCCGGTGACGGGGCTGACGTTTTCAAAATACTGACCTTTCACCGGTGAAGTCCACTGACCATCGATGAAATTCTGGTAACGGGATTTGAAACTGACTTTCGAATCGGGTTGGCCGGGAATGGCGTATAACATGGTGGTTCCTCCTACGATTGGATGGTTCGCGGCGACGGGCATGAGCGCCGCCGTCTTTTTCAGGTGGTCGGCAAAGCGTTCCTCGATCCTGTCTTTGCCACCACCTTACCGATAAGGGTAGACGTTACCCGTGGAAATACCGCATCAGGCAAAACACGGGCTTTAGTGCGTCCGTCCTTTGGAGCATTCCCATGACCGCATCCCCCCTCTCGCCCTGCGCCCGCTGGCAATTCTGGATCGACCGGGGCGGCACGTTCACCGACATCGTCGCTCGCCGCCCCGACGGTCGGTTGTTGACCCACAAGCTGTTGTCGGACAACCCGGAGCATTACCCCGACGCCGCCTTGCACGGAATTCGCGAGCTGTTGGGCATACCAACGGGTCAACCGATCCCCGCCAAATCCATCGCGGTGGTGAAAATGGGCACTACCGTCGCCACCAACGCCCTGCTGGAACGCAAGGGCGACCGGACCCTGCTGCTGATCACCCAAGGCTTTCGCGACGCCCTGCGCATCGGCTACCAAAACCGGCCCCAGTTGTTCGCCCGCCAGATCGTGTTGCCGGAACTGCTGTACGAACGGGTGGCGGAAGTGCGCGAACGGATTTCGGCCCATGGTGAAACCCTCATTCCTTTCGATCCCGCCAGCGCCCGCGCGCCGCTGGAAGACGCCTACGCCGCCGGCATTCGCGCCGTGGCCATCGTGCTCCTGCACGGCTACCGCTATCCGGAACACGAACGACGGGCGGCGGAACTCGCCCACGCCATCGGCTTTACCCAAATCTCGGTCTCGCACAAAGTCAGCCCGCTGATGAAACTGGTCGGGCGTGGCGACACCACGGTGGTGGACGCCTATCTGTCGCCGATCCTGCGCCGCTACGTGGATCGGGTCACCAGCGAACTGGGCAACGCGCGGCTGCTGTTCATGCAGTCCAACGGCGGGCTGACCGACGCCCGGCATTTTCACGGCAAGGACAGCATCTTGTCCGGCCCGGCCGGCGGCATCGTCGGCGCGGCGCGTACCGCCGCCCAGGCCGGCTTCGACCGGATCATCACCTTCGACATGGGCGGCACCTCCACCGACGTCGCCCATTACGCCGGCGAATACGAACGCGCCTTCGAAACCCTGGTCGCTGGCGTTCGGCTGCGCGCGCCGATGCTGCGCATTCACACCGTGGCGGCGGGCGGCGGCTCGATCTGCCGCTTCGACGGCGGCCGACTGCGGGTGGGGCCGGAGTCCGCCGGCGCCCATCCGGGACCGGCCTGCTACCGGCGTGGCGGACCGCTGACCGTGACCGATTGCAACGTCCTGCTGGGACGGGTCCAGCCCGACTTCTTTCCCCAGGTATTCGGTCCGGATCAGGACCAGCCGCTGGACCGGGACATCGTGATCCAGCGGTTCGCGGCGCTCACCACTGAAGTTCAAACCGCCACCGGCAAGACATACACCCCCGCCGAACTGGCCGAGGGTTTTCTCAAGATCGCGGTCGAGAACATGGCGAACGCGATCAAGCAGATTTCCACCCAGCGCGGCTACGACGTGACCGAATATACCCTGTGCTGCTTTGGTGGCGCGGGCGGCCAGCACGCCTGCGCGGTGGCCGATGCGCTGGCGATGCCGGCCATCTTCATTCACCCTTTCGCCGGCGTGTTGTCGGCCTTCGGCATGGGGCTGGCCGACGCCCGCTTGCTGAAGGAACGCACGGTGGAAGCACCTCTAGCGGCGGAGTTGTCGCCGCTACTGGAACACATCTTCGCCGAACTGGAGCAGATCGGGCGAGCGGAAATGGTGGCGCAGGACATCCCCGCCGATTGCATCCGAACCGTTCGCGCCGTTCGCCTGCGCTATGCCGGCAGCGACAGCGCCCTGAGCGTCGCCGCCGACGACCTGGCTGAATTGCAAGCTCGTTTCGAGGTCGCCCATCGTCAACGCTACGGCTTCGTCATGCCCGACAAAGCGTTGATCGTGGAGGCGGCGATGGTTGAGGTGATCGGCGGCAACTCCCCTTTCCCACCGGCGGAAGAAAGGTTGGGGGTGAGAGCCGACGAAGAAAGCGCTCGCGTTGTTCCTCGGCAACCCGCCGCGACCATCTCGCTGCACGTCGCCGGCATCGACGCCATCGCCCCACTCCACCAGCGTGAAGAGTTGCGGCCCGGCGACCGTATCGTCGGCCCGGCTATCATCAGCGAAGCCGGCGCGACCACGTTGATCGAACCCGGCTGGCAAGCCCAGGTCACGGCGCGCAACGATCTAGTATTGACGCGCCACCAGCCGCGCCCGCAACGAGTCGCGGTCGGCACGGACGTCGATCCCATCCTGCTGGAAGTCTTCAATAACCTGTTCATGGCTATCGCCGAACAGATGGGCGTGACCCTGGCCAACACGGCGCACTCGGTTAACATCAAGGAACGGCTGGATTTTTCCTGCGCGCTGTTCGACCGGGACGGTCAACTCATCGCCAACGCCCCGCATATTCCGGTGCATCTCGGTTCGATGGGCGAAGCGGTGCGGGCGCTCATTCAAGCCCAGGGCGGCCGATTCCAGCCCGGCGATGTGTACGCCAGCAATGCCCCGTACAGCGGCGGGACGCATCTCCCCGACATCACGGTCATCACCCCGGTCTTCGATGAAGGGGGAAAACAGGTCTTGTTCCACGTCGCCTCGCGCGGCCATCACGCCGACATCGGCGGCATTTCGCCCGGCTCGATGCCGCCGGACAGCGTGACCATCGACCAGGAAGGCGTGTTGCTGGACCACTTCCCGCTGGTGACGGGTGGTCGGTTTCGCGAGCGCGAGTTGCTGGAAAAACTGACCGACAATCCCTGGCCGGTTCGCAATCCCCGCCAAAACCTGGCCGACTTGCAGGCCCAGATCGCCGCCAATGAGAAAGGCGCGCACGAACTGCGGCGAATGGTGGACCACTTCGGCTTGAAGGTTGTTCGCGCCTACATGAGCCACGTGCAGGACAACGCCGCCGAACAGGTCCGCCGGGCGCTGGACCGGCTGCGGGATGGCGCCTTTGCCTGCGAGATGGACAATGGCGCGGTGATTCGGGTCGCCATCACCCTGGACCGGGCGCAGCGCACAGCCCGAATTGATTTCACCGGCACCTCGCCGCAGCAGGCCAGCAACTTCAACGCACCCCGCGCGGTGACCCTGGCGGCGGTGCTATACGTATTCCGCACCCTGGTGGACGATGACATCCCACTGAATGCCGGCTGCCTGCGCCCGCTGGACATCGTCATCCCGGACGGCTCCCTGCTCGCTCCGCGCCCACCGGCGGCGGTAGTGGCCGGCAACGTGGAAACTTCGCAATGCGTGGTCGACGCGCTGTACGGTGCGCTCGGCGTCATGGCCGCCGCCCAGGGGACAATGAACAACTTCACCTTTGGCAACGAGCGCCATCAATACTACGAGACCCTCTGCGGCGGCGCCGGAGCGGGACCAGGCTTCGACGGCGCCTCGGCGGTGCATACCCACATGACCAACTCACGGTTGACCGATCCCGAGGTGCTGGAATGGCGGTTCCCGGTGCGAGTG
>JAXMFY010000048.1:0-9232 GCA_046347555.1 Candidatus Competibacteraceae bacterium
TGCGTGTTGCGCCCGAGATGTTGAGCGGTGGCGACGCAGGCGACGCTGCCGCCGTCCCGGGCGGTTCCAAGAAAATTGCTTTTCAGTTCGATGGTCGTGAACGACTCCGCCCCCTCGGGCAAATGGGCGATGGTCGCGTAACCACAGGCCGTATCCGCCAGCGCCACCACGCTGGCCGCGTGTAGGAAATTGTTCGGCGCGATATGCAGTTTCTTGATGGCCATCCGACATCGCAGCGTGTGGGGCGCCAGTTCGACGATCTCGATGCCCAGATAACCGGGCAGATATTCGCTGCCACGCTCGTTAAGAAGCTCAACCGTAATGTCGGGACGCGGTCCACTCATTGCCTATTCTCCTCGTGGTCAAATCAGTCGGGTTTTACTTGATGATCCCGTCACGCCACCACCGGCTTGGCGACTGGCGCCTCCCGGATCGGCAAATTCACGACGGCGGCCAGCGCGGCCAGGGTCATGTCGGCGTACCACATCCAGCCATAGTCGCCGAACCGGGTGATGGCCAGCCCGCCCAGATAAGCGCCGAAGAAACCGCCGAGTTGGTGCGAAAGCAAGGTCATGCCGAACAGGGTCGCCAGATAACGGACCCCGAACAGCTTGCCGACGATGGCGGCGGTCGGCGGCACCGTCGCCAGCCAGGTAAAGCCCAGGCCCGCCGCGAACAGATAGTAGGTCAGGGGCGTCCTTGGCATCAGCAAGTACCCGGCGATCAGCAGGGCGCGCGAGCCGTACATGACCGCCAGGACGTATTTGCTGCGATACCGGGCGACGCACGAACCGGCGTACAGACTCCCGAAAATGTTGGCGAGCCCGATGATGGCGAGCGACCAACTGGCGACAGAAGGAGGCAACCCACACAGATTCACCTCGCCCGGCAGATGCGTCACCAGAAAGGCGATGTGAAATCCGCAGGTAAAAAAGCCGGCGTGGAGCAGCAGGTAGCTCGGATTTTTCAAGGAGTCGCGGACCGCCTTCAGCACTCCCGTATCGTCGCCGACGGGTTTGGCCGGCGCTTCCGCCTGCTTCGTCAATGCGCCGATCAGTGGTAACGCCGCCAACGTCACCAGCGCCATCGTCCACATCGTCCCCATCCAGCCCACGACCTGAATCAGCTTTTGCAGGATCGGGGCGAACACGAACTGACCGAACGAGCCGCCGGCGTTGATGACCCCCGCCGCCGAGCCGTGCGCCATGGCCGGCAACCGCCGGGCCGCCGCGCCGATCAAGACGGAAAAACTCGCCGCCCCCGAGCCCATGGCCGACAACAGACCGAGCGAGACGACCAAGCCAAATCCAGAGGTCATGAACGGCGTAATCGCGCTACCGAGGGCCATCACCACCAAACCGCCGATCAAGACCGCGCGCGGACCGAAGCGGTCGGCGAGGCCGCCGGTAATCGGCTGAACCGCTCCCCAGGCGAATTGACCGACGGCGAGGGCCAGGCTGATCGTGGCGATTCCCAGGCCGGTCGACAGCATCAAGGGGTTGACGAACAGGCCGAGCGACTGACGCACGCCCATGGTCACCATCAGAATCCCGGCGGCGGCCAGGGTGGTCACCAGAACATCGGGTTTTCTCAATGCACGAAACATGGCCTGTTCTCCCAAGCCGCGGCCCATCATGATCAGAATGGAAGAACTGTAGTCCTGAACAGCGCGATCATCTTGTGGCGAAAGCGGCGTGACTCACCCCAAACCCAGGGGGTGCCAACGCCGCCCATCCTCATTCCAGCTTCGGCGGCGCCGGTTTCAGCACCATCGCGCTCAAGGGCGGCAAGTCGAGAACGATGGAGAAGGCAAAGCCATGGCTGGAAAACTCCTCGGCCACCACCCGCTGGTCGGGCAGCGTCCCGCCGGAACCACCGTATTCGCGGGCATCGCTGTTCAACAACTCCCGGTACCCGACCGGATACGGCACACCGATCCGGTATCGCGGATAGGACTGGTCGGAGAAATTCAGCACCACCACCACCGCCTCGCGCGGGTCGCGAGCCTTGCGCACGAAGGCCAGCACGCTGGTTTCGGCCGCGCCCGCGTCCAGCCACTCGAAGCCGGCGGCGTGAAAATCCACCTGATGCAGCGCCGGTTCCTGGACGTACAGCGCGTTCAGATCGGCCACGAACCGTTGCAGACCCTGATGCCGGGGCTTGCCGCGCGACAATTCCCACTCCAGGCCGGCGTCGTGGTTCCATTCGCTGGGCTGACCGAATTCCCCGCCCATGAACAACAGCTTCTTGCCGGGATGGCTGTACATGAAGGCGTACAGCAGCCGCAGGTTAGCGAATTGCTCCCGCTCGGCGCCCGGCATCTTGCCCAGCAGCGATTTCTTCAGATGCACCACTTCATCGTGCGACAGCGACAGGATGAAATTCTCGCTGAAAGCGTAGACGATGCCGAAGGTCAGCTTGTCGTGATGGTGACGGCGATGGACCGGCGCCTTTTCCATGTAGAACAGCACGTCGTGCATCCAGCCCATGTTCCACTTGAACCCGAACCCCAGCCCGCCGATGTCGGTGGGCCGCGACACGTTTGGCCAGGCGGTGGATTCCTCGGCGATCATCATCACGCCCGGATGTTGGGCGTGGACCACGGCGTTGGTGTGCTTGATAAATTCGATGGCTTCCAAGTTCTCGTTGCCGCCGTATTTGTTCGGAATCCAGTCCTTCTTGGAGTAATCCAGGTACAGCATCGAGGCCACCGCATCCACCCGCAGCCCGTCGAAGTGAAAGGTTTCCAGCCAATACAGGGCGTTGGCAATCAGGAAATTTTCGACCTCGTGGCGGCCGTAGTTGAAGATCAGCGTACCCCAATCGGGGTGCTCGCCCTGGCGCGGATCGGCGTGCTCGTAGACGCAGGTCCCGTCGAACCAGGCCATGGCGTGGGCGTCCTTGGGGAAGTGGGCCGGCACCCAGTCGAGAATCACGCCGATGCCGTGCTGGTGGCAGCGGTCGATCAGTTCCATCAGATCTTCCGGCCGACCAAAGCGGGCGGTCGGGGCGTAGAAGTTGGAAATCTGATAACCCCAGGACGGGCCGTAGGGATGCTCGGCCAGCGGCAGGAATTCGATGTGGGTGAAGCCCATTTCCAGCACGTAGGGAATCAACTGGTCGGCCAGTTCCCGATAGGACAGAAACTCGCCGTCGGGCTTGCGCCGCCAGGAACCGGCGTGGACCTCGTAAATGGCCACCGGTTGTTGCCAGGCATTGTTCCGCGCCCGCCGCTCCATCCACTCGCCATCGCGCCAGACGTGCTTGCCGGCCCGGTCGTAGACCACGCTGGCGGTGCCGGGCGGAACCTCGGTGTGGAAGGCGAAGGGGTCGATTTTCAGGAACAGGTTGCCATTGCGAGCCAGAATTTCGAATTTGTACAGATCGCCTTCGCCGAGACCAGGAACGAACAACTCCCAGATTCCCGATCCTGGCCGCAATCGCATCGGGTGGCGGCGCCCGTCCCAGTGGTTGAAGCCGCCCACCACGCTAACTCGCCGGGCGTTCGGCGCCCACACCGCGAAGTTGATGCCGACGACGCCCTTCACCATGCAGACGTGCGCGCCGAGCTTCTCGAAAATCCGGTAGTGGTTGCCCTCGGCGAACAGATAGCAGTCCTGATCGCCGAGGATCGAGAACGCAAACGCATAAGGGTCCTCGAAGATCCGTGTTTGACCGCGCTCGGTGGCGCTCAGCCGATAGCGCAGCGTCTCCGAGTTGGCGACGATCAGTGCCTCGAACAGGCCGCCGTCGTGGACCCGTTGCAGCGGATACAGCAGTTGCGGCCGGTCCTCGCGCAGCAGGCAGGAGGATTCGGCTTCCAGCAGCAAGGCGCGGACCACGGCCAAGCCCGGTTCTCCGGCCAGTGGATGCGGTCCCAACACGGCGTGGGGATCGGCGTGGCGCCCTTGGATCAGGTCGGCGCTCTCCGCCGTCGCCAGCGTCGGCGCGGCGGCGGTTTCCCGCAACAGGAAGCGCAAATCCGCCGCCAAGCGTTGCCCGTCCAGCCGCGCGGCGTGGGTGCGGACATCGGTGCGCAGCGCGTCCACATGGTAGACCTGCCGCCAGAACAGGGCGTTGGCCACCAGAAAGTTGCTGACTTCCGGCCGTTCCAGATCGAAGGCCAGCATCCCAGGCTCGCCGGGCGCATCCCGGTCGTAGATCCGCGCTCCGTCGAACCAGCTCAGTTCCTGGCCCTCGCGCGGAATCAACGGCGGAATCCAGTCGAGCACGACGCCGATGTCGCGTCGGTGGCAGGCATCGATGAACGCCATCAGCTCCTCGGGCCGGCCATAACGCGGGTTGGGCGCGTAGTAACTCGCCACGGTTTCGCCAGCGGCCCAGAACGCCAGTTCGACATGGGTGAACTTGCGCTCCAGCAGATGCGGCAGAACCCGGTCGCGCAATTGGCCGTAACTGGCGACCCGCTCTGGACTCGACTCCGCGGCCTCGTCGAAAATCACCCGGTGCGGGGTAACCGGCAATTCCCAGCCGGGCGTTTCCATGGCGCGCGCCATCCAGGGACCGTCGCCCCAGTCGTGGCAACGCTGAATATCGCGGGTGAAGGCGGCCGTCTTGGGATAAACCTCGGTTTGGAACGCCAGCGGGTCGAGCTTGAGAAACACCGCGCTTTCCGCGTTGCGAATCTCGTATTTGTACAGCTCGCCCAAGCCCAGATCGGGGATGAACAGTTCCCAGACCCCGGACTCGTGCCGTTCCATCGGGTGGCGGCGGCCATCCCACTGGTTGAAGGTTCCGACCACGCTGACCCGACTGGCGTGGGGGGCCCAGAGCGTGAAGTTGATGCCGACGATGCCCTCCTTCATCCGCAGGTGCGCGCCCAGCTTGGTGAACAGGGGTTCCAGGGTTCCCCGCCGCAGCGCCTGTCCATCGGCGGCGCTGAAGGATGGTTCGTGAATGGCGTAGGGGTCGTGGAAGGTCACGGACTGACCCCCGGTATCGACGGCGACCAGCCGGTATTCCAGCTCCCTCACGCCGGGAAAGCGGGCGACGAACAAGCCGTCCGGGTGTAGCCGCTGCATTTCGCGTTTGCCGGCCCCATCGGCTGGCAGGACGTAGGCGCGTTCGGCCCACGGCAGGAAGGCGCGAATCACCAGCGCTCGTTCCCGCTCGGCGTAGTGGGGTCCCAGAATCGCGTAAGGTGCGTCGTGACGCAATTCGATGATTTTCCGAATCTGTTCTTCCAGCATCGCCCTTACCTTCTTTGTGGTGCCGCCGGTTTGATTAACGTGAAAAATTTACGGGATTATTTTAAATCAGCCGGCTGTCGAAAGGCAGGAAAGAGTAAGGGAAACCATGCTGCCCTGCAAAAAAGACAAGGGCGACACTCATTGAGTGCCGCCCGGTGCTCGCGCGGAAAATCCGTGGATTTATTGCGCGGGCTGGGCCGGACCCGCTTCCGGGCCGCGCATCATCCGGCGCATCGGTCCATCGGTGAAGAACTTGTCCATGACCTGTTTCTGCTCCGGATCGAGCGTGGCGTAAAGATCACCCGCCGCCTTGGCCATGGTCTTCATGCTGGCTAGTCGTTGTTCCATGCCCTGAATCCGCTCCGCGAAATGGGCCATGGCGGTCGTCTCCCGGTCGCGCATTTCCTGCCGGATCTTCAGCATTTGCGCATGATGGGCGTCCTGGGCGGCGAGGAAAGTTTTCCAGGCACTCTGCTGGTCGGGCTTCAGCTTGAGCCGCGCTTCCAGTAGTTCCATTCGTTCGGCATGGAATTGCTGCATCATCTCCATCCGACGTTCTGGGTCGCCCCCCCTCCAGCCATGTCCCTTTGGACCGCCGCCCATCATCGAACAATCCTCCATGCCGCCCCCCATCGGGCCATGACCGCCCCAGGGACCGGCGAGCGCGAGGGTGGTCAATCCCAGACCCGCGACCGTGGCGGCGACCAGCAGATTCTTGCGTAACGTCTTCATCGTGGATTCCTCGGGTTGTGGTTGCTTCGACGGTTATTGGACACCGCGCATGTAACCGGGATTTTGCCGGGCATGGCGTTTTGTAACGATTTGTAATACCGAACCGCGTCATTCTCAGCCCGGAGCCCGCGGGCGTTCGACTCCATCGCCCAGGTTCATCGCAACTTCGGTGGTGTTTCGTAGTAGGTTTTTGTTTTTACTAGCGCCAGGATGCTGTTAATATTTACAACAAACCCGTGTGAATAAAACAACACACGACGAGAGCCAGTCATCGGGAAGGGTTCGATGGCGGGACCAGTGGCCGGAGGGGGACAAGACGATGTTGAATGGTAAGAGCAGCAAGCCGGTGGCGGTCGTCACGGGGGCCAATCGCGGTCTGGGTCTGGAAACTGCCCGGCAACTGGCCAAGCGGGACATCCGCGTGATCGTCACCAGCCGCAACGCCGGCAAGGGTGAAATGGCCCTGGAAAAGCTGTTGGCCGAGGGCCTGGATGTCGCGTTCCACGCGCTGGACGTGACCTTGGAAAGCAGCGTCGCCGATCTGGGCGGGTTCATCCACAGCCGCTACGGCCGGGTGGACATCCTGGTCAACAACGCCGGCGTCTATCTGGACAGTCACGGCTCCGAGGAAATCGGTGGCGCCAGTGTGTTCACCGCCAGCCTGGAAACGCTGACGGCAACCTTGAAGACCAATCTGTACGGCCCGTTGCTGCTGGCGCAGGAACTGACGCCGTTGATGAAGCAACAGCACTACGGCCGCATCGTCAACGTCTCCAGCGGCATGGGCCAGTTGAGCGACATGGAAGGCAAATCGCCCGCCTACCGGATTTCCAAGACCGCCCTGAACGCCCTGACCCGCATCCTGGCGGCGGAAACCCGGGGCTACAACATCCTGGTCAATTCGGTTTGCCCCGGCTGGGTGCGCACCGACATGGGCGGTCCCCAGGCTGAGAAAACGGTGGAGCAGGGCGCTGCTGGGATCGTTTGGGCCGCGACCCTGCCCGACGACGGGCCGACCGGCGGCTTCTTCCGCGACAGCCAGCCGATTCCGTGGTAGGTCGCGCTGAAGGCATTTTTGCCCGATCCCCGGTGGTCCAGCCCATTGAAACCCGGTCCATGCCTTCCCCTCTCGCCCATCTGGCGAGAAGGGGGCTGATGATCCGCTAGGCGGAATCGGCTTCCCAGGCCGCCAGCACCACCTCCAGTTCCCCCAGATCGCCGATTTCCGCGTCCGCCCGGGGGCCTCCCGGCCAGTTTCGACCGGCGCGATTCACCCACACGGTGCGAAATCTGGCGTTTCGGCCACCTTCCACATCGTGTTCCGGATCGTCGCCGACATGGACGATTTGTCCGGGTCGCAGCCGCAGCAAGCGGCAAACCTCCTCGAACATCGGCGCTTCCGGCTTGGCCGCGCCGACATCGATGGCGTTGAGTGAAACACGGAATACATCGTCCAGCCCGATCAGTCGCAGATCGGCGTTGCCGTTGGAGAGCGACGCCAGAATATAGCGCCGGGCCAGCCGTTCCAGCGTGGGGCGCACCTCGGCAAAGGGTTCCACCGCGTTGCGGGCCATGAAGAACAGCGCGAACGCGCTTTCCACGTCGAATTCCCGATAACCGGTCCGCGCCGCCGCCAGATTCAGCGCTTCCTTGCGCAACGCAGTGCGGTCGTGGGCGATTTCCGGGCGGGCGGCACGAACCTCGCCCGCCAGCTCGCGCAGCTCCAGCGGCGTGAATCGCTCCGGGATGCGCGGATAGCGCGACGCTAGCCAGTCGTGCAACAACCGCTCGGCGCGTTCGACCACCGGCCAGACTTCCCAGAGCGTATCGTCCAGGTCGAAGGTAATTGCCTTGATCATCATGGAGGGGCTGAGGGCCTATACGAAAACTCCCCTCGCTCTTTGGGGAGAGCGAAGCGAGGGGGGCGAAGCCGGTTGGGGGTGAGGGTTTTTATTCATGAAGCTAATTTTCGTATAGGCCCTAAATGCTGTCGATTACACACAAGTCCCCCTCCCCCCTTGCGGGGGAGGGTTGGGGTGGGGGTTGACCGATCAGCCTGCCATAATTCAAGGAGTTGCGATTCAACCCTACCCCCCTCCCTCGCCCTCCCCCGCAAGGGGGGAGGGGACTCCCTGGTTTTTAATAATAATTAAATCAATTGGTTGGAGATACATGTAATGGACAGGTCTTAAATGACTTCGAATCCACGTCTCTCGATCAACAACCCGGCAAGCGGGCTATTGGGAGAGACGTAGGATGCAACAACCTCCGTCGCCAGCGCCAATATCAATCGGTTGCGCGCGAGCGCCGTTTCTCGGGTGGTGCGGCGCACCTCGGGCGGGCAGGCGGTGAGGACCAGCATCCGGCCGGCCGCCAGCGGTTCGCGTTCCTCGGCGGCCGGGCGATAGTCGCTCATGCCCCGCGCCAGCACCTTGACCACGCGCCCCTTGCGCCGCAGCGCCGAGCGCAGCACCTGCTGTTCCAGCGGCGAGTGAAAGCCGCTGACGATCACGCGCCCGGCCGTGACCCATTCGGGCACGCGGTCGAGGGTTTCGAGCAGGACGTGGCCGGGGCATTCGCGAGAGGCGATGAGGCCAAGCAGCGGTTCCGCCAGCAGCGCCGTCCCGCCAGCGCCGACGATTCGAATGGCGATTTCAGGGCCAACGCGTTGGGCGCAGTGGGGTGGCAAGATGATGGGCGCGGGTTTCATTCTTCGTCGTCGGCCCCGCCCATGCGGTATTTGATGTCGTAGTTGATAATTAAATCCAGATCTTCATCGTTGAAACCATACTCAAAAGCCAATGCCTGGTCGATTTGGTCGACTTTAGACTTCGAACGAGAGGGGTAAAACTCTTGATAGCTCACGCCATCACGTCTAGTTTTGACGACTGAGTGACGCTTGTAATCATCCATCAATGCCGAAAATAATACAGGGTATTTGTCCGCACTTTCGGCAATTCCATAAGGGACTGGGAATGTAGAAATATCACGCAAAGCAACATTTCGCCCATTTCCGTAAACAATGAACCAGAGGTAGAACAATGAGCTGTTAATGATGGCGCCAACAAGACCTCGAAATTTGGCGTCTACCAAACCAAAATCTTTGAAATGGTGAACTGATCGTTGAGCAGATTCCGATGAGAAATGCGGCAAAAAATCCATTGACCGAATCCAATACAGAGGACTCCGATAATAGTAAACAACGGCTTGACTGCGAGAATTGTGAAAGCGTGCCGATGTCGATCCTGCTTGCTTCACCTTTCTTATGAGCGATATGAGCCGCTCAGAGC
>JAXMFY010000049.1:0-8440 GCA_046347555.1 Candidatus Competibacteraceae bacterium
CAACCAGGCACGCAGATCGTGGCCGGTAGTGGTCAGGTACTGGCCGGCGTCCTCCAGATCGCGCTTCAGATACCCGCCGATCAGCCGGGCTTCCTCGCGGGTCAATTCGCCCAGTTCCACCGCTTTTTCCGCCGCGTGTTCGATGCTGGCGCTCAGTTGTGGAAATGCGGCTTTCTCGGCCTGTTCCATCTCCTCCAGACGGGTTTTCACCCTTTCCATCATCCGCCGGTAAGCCCGAATGAGTTTGGTGTTGCCGGATGCATCAGCCATCTGTGTTCTCTCCCTCCCGTCAACCATCCGCGGCGGCGCCGCCATCATTGCTTCGGCCATCCCATCAAGCAAGTCTAGCCGCAAATTCCCGTTGTTGTTTGGCCCGAACACGCTAGGTTATGCTTGGAGTCATGTCTAAAAACCATGTTCGAACTTCGCCGGGATTCCCGAACTCCACCTCAACCGAACGAGAACGGCGCTGAAACCGTGGCACCGTTTCCCTTGAAAGCCCGAGACATTCCCAATCTCATCACCGGCTTGCGGATTCTGCTCGTGGCGCCCTTCCTCTGGCTGCTGCTGGAAGAGCGTTATGGAGCGGCCCTGGTGCTGTTCGTGATCGCCGGCGTTTCCGATGCACTGGACGGTTTCCTGGCCAAGTACTTCGGCTGGACCAGCGAACTGGGTGGCCTGCTCGATCCGATCGCCGACAAGCTGTTGCTGATGGGAGCGATCCTGGTGCTGGGCTGGTTGAACGAACTCCCGGGCTGGCTGGTGGCCCTGGTGATCCTGCGGGATCTGGCGATCGTCGGCGGCGCGATCGGCTATCACCTTCTGGTCGAACGTTTCCAGGCCGCCCCCCTGATGATCAGCAAGCTGAACACCCTCATGCAACTGGCGCTGGTCTGCGCGGTGATCGTCAATTACGGCATGGCACGGCTACCCGAGCGACTGCTGGATATCCTGATCCAAGCGACCGCCCTGACCACCCTCTGCAGCGGCGGCGCCTATATTTGGCGGTGGGGACGGCTGACCTGGCACAAAAGCCGGCGCCGGACCGGTCCCCCGCATCGCTCGGACCATTGAATGGTTCGCACCACTCCCAGAAGAACTCCAGAGGAAACATCAGAGATGCAACAAACGCAACGCCAGTCGCCGGCGCGCTTCTGGCTGATCCTCGGGGCGGTATCCATCGGTTTGCTGTACCTGCTGGCGCCGGTGCTGACGCCCTTCCTGGTCGCCGCCCTGCTGGCCTATCTGGGCGACCCGTTGATCGACCGACTGGAAGCGCGCAAGATTTCACGGTCCTGGGCGGTGACGCTGGTGTTCGGCGCGCTCATCCTGGGACTGATGCTGCTGCTGTTGCTGCTGATCCCCCTGTCGGCGCATCAGTTCAGGGGATTGATGCAGCGTCTGCCGGCTTACATCGACTGGTTTCAAACCAGCATTCTACCTTGGCTGCGGGATACTCTGGGCGTCAACCCGGAAATGTTCAACCTGAGTCACCTGCGAACTCAGCTGTTATCGTACAGCCAGGAGATCGGCGATCTGGCCGGGGGCTTGCTGGAATCGTTCCGGGCGTCATCCGCCGCGATCTTCGTCTGGCTCGCCAATCTGGTACTGATCCCGGTGGTGACCTTCTATCTGCTGCGCGACTGGGATCTGCTGGTCGCCAGGGTCCACGACCTGCTGCCGCGGCGCATCGAACCGACCGCAAGCAAGCTGGCCCGGGAATCGGACGAGGTGATCGGCGCCTTTCTGCGCGGTCAGTTCATCGTGATGGGGGCGTTGGGGGTTATTTATTCGGTGGGACTGGCCATCATCGGTCTGGATTCCTCGCTGTTGATCGGCCTGCTGGCCGGCTTGGTCAGTTTCGTGCCCTATCTGGGTTTGATCACCGGCATCTTCGTCGCCAGCATCGCCGCGCTGCTCCAGTTTCACAGCTTCCTGAGCATCATTCCGGTACTGATCGTATTCGGGGCCGGCCAGTTGATCAGCGACTTCCTGCTGACGCCGGCGCTGGTCGGCGACCGCATCGGCCTGCATCCGGTCGCGGTCCTATTCGCGGTGCTGGCCGGCGGCCACCTGTTCGGCTTCTTCGGTATCCTGCTGGCCCTGCCGGTCGCGGCGGTCATCGTGGTATTGCTGCGCCACGCCCAGGATCAGTATCTCAAGAGCGGGTTCTACAGCGAGTGAGCGCGCCCGGCGCCGCCCACGGGCGCCTCACAACCGGTAGAATTCGCGGTCGTCCAGCACCCGCAGACCAGCCGCGCCAACCAGACGCGCCGCTTCCGCCGGATCGGCGACCTCCATGCACCAGGTCGCCCGCTGCCCTGGCACGACCACGAAACCGTAGGCATCCAGCACGTTGATCTGGTGCCGGGCCAGGATTTCCAGCAACTCGTGCAGGCCGCCCGGCCGGTCCTCGATGGCGACCGCCAGAACCGGCTTGAGCGCGGCGGCGAAACCCTGCTCGACCAGCACCCGATGCGCCGCGCGCGGGTCGCTCACCAGCAGTTTCGCCACCCCGTAATCCCGGTGGTCGGCGATGGTCATCGCCCGGATGTCGATTCGGTGATCGCGCAGAACTTCGGTGATGGCGTTCAGCCGCCCCGGTTTGTTGTCGATGAAAACGCTGACCTGTTCCGTCATGGCGGATTCCTCGCTCCCGTTTTCAGAACGCGGGCCGCAGATCCGCGACCCGTTTGGCCTTGCCCTCGGACACCGGCAGGCTCCCCGGCTCGTGCAGTTCGACCGTCGGCTTGACCAGAATGGCCGAACGCAACAGCTCGCCGATGCGCTCGCGCAGATCGTCCAGCGTCCGCGGATCGCCGGTGAACAGCTTGGCGTAAATCTCGGTCTTGACCACCAGCCGGTCCAGCGATCCTCGCTTCTCGACCTGAATGAGATAATTGGTGCCCACTTCCGGCACCTTCATCAACACGTCCTCGATCTGGGACGGAAAAACGTTGACGCCGTTGATGATCAGCATGTCGTCGCTGCGACCCTTGATCCGGGCCAGCCGGCGATGCCCGCGCCCGCAGGGACAATTGCCGCCCACCAGGTGGGAAAGGTCGCGAGTGCGGTAGCGCAACAGCGGCGTGGCCTGTCGCTGCAGGGTGGTCAACACGATTTCCCCATCTTCTTCCTCGGCGCGGGGCTGCAAGGTTCGGGGATCGATTATCTCGAGGATGTAAGCGTCCTCCCAAAGATGCAGGCCGGTCTTGTAAACGCACTCGAAAGCGACGCCCGGACCGTTCATTTCGCTCAGGCCATAGGAGTTATAAGCCTCGATCCCGAACAGATCCTCGATCTTGCGACGGGTCTGTTCGGAGTGCGGTTCGGCGCCGATGAAGGCCTTGCGCAGGCAAAGCTGGTTCGAGGACACGTCCTCTTCCACCAGGGATGCGTGCAGGTGCAGCAGATAGCTGGGGGTGGCGTGGACCACGCTGGTCCGGAAATTTCTCATCAATTGAATCTGACGGCTGGTATTGCCGGAACTGGCCGGGATTACCAGCATTCCGACCCGCTCCGCGCCGTAATGCAAACCCAATCCTCCGGTGAACAGCCCGTAGCTGGTCATGTTCTGGAACACGTCGCGGGCGGTGGCGCCGGTGGCGGCGATGCAGCGGGCGACCAGTTCGGTCCAGCCGTCGAGATCACGTTGGGTGTGATAGATCACGGTCGGCATGCCGGTGGTGCCGCTGGAGGTGTGCAAGCGCACCACCTGCTCCAGATCGACCGCCAGCAGGCCATCGGGATAAGCTTCGCGCAGGTCGTCCTTGGTGGTAAAGGGAAGATTCCGCAAATCCCGCAGGCCGATGATGTCCTCCGGATGGGCCAACCCGACCTCGGCCAGCCGGCGTCGATAAAACGGCGTTTTCAACGCCCATTCGACCGTCTTGCGCAGATTGGCGAGTTGCAGCCGTTCCAACGCATCTCGATCCATGAATTCAATCGCCGGGTTCCAGACCGGTACGTGCATGTCTCTGCCTTCGTCGTTCGGACGCGGATTCCCTCAGATGGGGAAGGGTTGAGGTTGGCGAGCGCCCGCGCGGCCGGAAACCGCGAAGGCATTTTGAAATGGTAACATGGCCGGCCCTGTCATCGTCGCCATCGTAGCTGGCCGGAGCGTTCATGTCCCGCTTTATCACCGTTCTTGCGATAGTGCTCGGACTGCATGTCTGCGCGTGCGCCACCACCGAGTTCCGGGCGGAACCCATTTCGCTGGCGGACTCGATCGGGCCCGGCGATACCTACGCGGGGATTCGGCTGCTCGGCGCCTTGCGGCTGAGCAACACTCCAATCGATGGCCTGCGGCTGTGCGGTCTTTCGGGACTGGCCTGGGACGAGGACGCGGGATTGCTGTACGCACTTTCCGATGAGGGCGCCCTGTTCCATCTGCGGCCGAAATTCGACTCACCCGGGTATCTGATCGGAGTTCGGTTGGTGGCCGCCTATCCCCTGCGGGACGAAATTGACAAACCACTGCAACCGTCGTTCAGCGACTCCGAAGGTCTGGCTATCCGCAACGGCGATAACGGAATACCGGGGGATACCGAGCTGCTGGTTTCGTTTGAGGGCAAACCCCGGGTAGTACGCTACAGCTCTGACGGCCGGTGGCGGGGCGAGGAAACGCTTCCCCCTCTGCTACGCGATGTCCGCAACTACCACGATCCCAACCAGATGCTCGAATCGGTCACCATCGATCCGCGCTGGGGCGTGCTGGTCGGGTCTGAAACACCGCTGCGCGGCGACCCACCCGGGCAGATCCGCATCTTTGCCGGCAATGGCCATTTCTGGATTTATCCGCTCGGTCCCGCCCCCGGCAGCGCCCTGGTGGCCATGGAAGCGCTTCCGGATGGCAGTCTGCTCGCGCTGGAGCGCGCGTTTGTCGCCCCCCTGCGTCCCCTCGTCATCAGCCTGCGTCGGACCGAACTGCCGGCAACGCAGACGACGGCGCCACTGTCGGTCGCCGACGTGGCGGTTCTCGACAGCGGTCAGGGCTGGTTGCTGGACAATTTCGAAGGGCTGACCCGCTTCCGGGATCGGCGGTTTTTCATGGTCAGCGACGACAACTGCAATTCCTGGCAGTCGACCCTTCTGGTGCAGTTCGAGTTGCTACCGGTTCCGAAAATCCCCCACCCTTGAAAGGCTGATGCCTGGCGCGGCACCCCACAGCCGGAGCTCGACGACGGGGGACCTCGCGGGGTTATGCTGCAATGCAGAAAGTTGACAAGAATTATGGCAAGCTTCAATATGCTGCGCTTAAATTACTGGGAACTCCTTAGCGGCTTCCACGGAAGCAACCGTCGTAACGGCATGGTGCCCGGGTGTGCTCGTCTCCTCATCCTCGCCGTCCATGCGCCGTCTTTCACGATACAAGGCGCCTTTCCAAGCAATAATTGCGTTTTTCGTATTTTTAAAGGCTATCGGAGGTTAAGTTGATGGAAGACGTGGTCATCGTCGCCGCCGCCAGAACCGCCATCGGCAACTTCATGGGTTCGCTGTCGGCGATACCGGCGAACGTCCTGGGCGCCAGGATCATCCAGGATTTGCTGCGGAGAACCGGAGTCAAGCCAGAGCAGATCGACGAGGTCATCCTGGGTCAGGTCCTAACCGCCGGTACCGGTCAGAACCCCGCCCGCACCGCGTCGCTGAACGCCGGCCTCCCCATCGAAGTACCCTGCCTGAGCATCAACAAGGTCTGCGGTAGCGGCCTCAAGGCGGTTCATCTGGCCTATCAATCCATCCGGGACGGCGACAACCGGATCGTGGTCGCCGGAGGACAGGAGAGCATGAGCCTGTCGCCCCACCTGCTGCTCGGATCGCGGCGCGGCACCACCATGGGCGACGCCAGGCTGGTCGATTCGATGCTGAGCGAAGGACTGCTGTGCGCCATCAATCATTACCACATGGGCATCACCACCGAGAACATCGCCGCCCGGTGGGGCATCTCCCGCGAAGATCAGGACGCCTTCGCCGCCGCCTCCCAGGCCAAGGCCGTCGCCGCCATCCGCGACGGCCGGTTCAAGGATGAAATCGTCCCGATCCAGATTCCGCAGCGCAAGGGCGATCCGGTCGTGTTCGACACCGACGAATTCCCGCGCGCGAACACCACCGCCGAAGCGCTGGCCAAGCTGCGGCCCGCGTTCAAGCAGGACGGCAGCGTGACGGCCGGCAACGCCTCCGGCATCAACGACGGCGCCGCCGCCGTGCTGGTCATGACCGCCAGCGCCGCCCGCGAACTCGGTCTCCGACCGCTGGCCCGCATCGCCGCCTACGCCAAGGCCGGCGTCGATCCGCAGATCATGGGCACCGGCCCGATTCCGGCCTCCCGCGCCTGCCTGAAGAAAGCCGGCTGGACCGTGGATCAGCTCGATCTGATCGAATCCAACGAGGCGTTCGCCGCGCAGGCGATTTCCGTCGACCGGGAAATGGGCTGGGATACCGGCAAAGTGAATGTCAACGGCGGCGCCATCGCGCTGGGCCATCCGATCGGCGCCTCCGGCTGCCGCATCCTGGTGACTCTGCTCCACGAAATGGTCCGCCGTGACGCCAGGAAGGGTCTCGCGACCCTGTGCATCGGCGGCGGCCAAGGGGTCGCCCTGGCCGTCGAACGCGCTTGATTCATAACCACAAACCCGAGGAGGGAGTTTCATGTCGAAAGTCGCAGTCGTTACCGGTGGTATCGGTGGTCTGGGCACGGCCATGTGCAAGGCGCTGATCGAACAGGGCCGCCGTGCCGTTGCGGTCGATTACAACGGCCTCAGCCAGGAGGTCGTCGACAAGTGGAAGGCCGCCCGTAAGGCGGAAGGCCTCGATATTCCGGTCTATCTGGCCGATGTCACCGACTTCAATTCCTGCGCCGAGGTGTGCAAGAAGATCGAAGCCGAAATCGGCCCGATCGAAATCCTGGTCAACAACGCCGGCATCACCCGCGACGCCATGTTCCACAAGATGACGCCCGAGCAGTGGGACGCGGTTCTCAAGACCAACCTGTACAGCCTCTTCAACATGACCAAGCAGGTCTACGAAGGGATGGTCGGGCGGGGCTGGGGCCGTATCATCAACATCGCGTCGGTGAACGGCCTCAGGGGCCAGGCCGGTCAGAGCAACTATTCCGCCACCAAGTCGGCGGTCTACGGCTTCAACAAGGCGCTGGCGCAAGAGTGCGTCAAGAAAGGCGTGACGGTCAACTCCATTTCTCCGGGCTACATCGGCACCGAAATGGTGCGGGCCATCCGCGAGGACGTCCTGCAAAAGGTTATCGCCGGCATTCCTGCGGCTCGGCTGGGCGAACCCTCCGAGATCGCGCGTACCGTCGCCTTCCTGGCTGCGGATGATGCCGGCTACATCACCGGCGAGGATATTACCGTCAACGGCGGTCTCTATTACCACTAAGTCCTGAACCGCGCGGCGCCGCCGGGAAGGCCAGCGCCGCGCCGTTCCAACATACGCCTGCCATGAGCGAACCGCGCGTCATCAAGAAATACCCGAATCGCCGTCTTTACGATACGGCCATCAGCAGCTACATCACCCTCGAGGATGTCAAGCAACTGGTGCTGGACCGCGCCAATTTCCATGTCATCGATGCCCGGACCAATACCGACATCACGCGCGGGATCCTTCTGCAAATCATCAGCGAACAGGAAGAACAGGGCACTCCGATCTTCACCTCGGACGTGCTGGCGCACATCATCCGGTTCTACGGCGACACGCTGCAGGGCATGATGGGCAACTACCTGGAAAAAAGCCTGCAGGCGTTCGTGGACCAGCAGCACCTGTTTCGGGAACAGATGCGCACGTTCATCGGCAAGAATCCGCTGGCGATGATGACCGAGCTGGTGGAACACAACCTGACGCTGTGGAAGAACGTCAACGAGCAACTCCAGAAGCCGTTCAATCCCTTGGCGACAACCGCCGACCCGGCCCCTTCGTCCCAGCAAGCCGCTCAACCCAACAATCCGAACCCGGTCGTCGAACGGGAAAAAACCGCGAAGGAACGAAAAGCCAGGAAGGATCGGGACGGCTGATTGCCCTGGGTGGCTCGACCGCCCGTCGCGGTGGCGCGCGAAATCGATGCCCCCTAGCGCGCCAGCAACCAGGATGCGATGGTCGTCGGAACCTCGCGCTGGGCGCGGGCGCTGACGTAAATACCGATGTGCCCGCCCTTGAAGGAAAATTCCGAGTAGTCCCGGCTGCCGCAACATTCGGCGAGAGCCTTGGAGGCGGCGGGCGGCACCAGATGATCCTGGGTTGCATACACGTTCAGCACCGGCATGGTGACCTTCCCCAGATCGACCCGCCGGTCGCCGATCACCACTTCCCCCTTGGCCAACCTGTTCTGCTGAAAGAACTCCTTGGCGAACTGGCGGAACGCCTCGCCTGCCTGATCGGGGCTGTCGAAGATCCACTTCTCCATCCGCAGGAAATTCTTCAGAGCCTGGGC
>JAXMFY010000005.1:0-133638 GCA_046347555.1 Candidatus Competibacteraceae bacterium
TTGAACACACCGGCGGACAAACGCCTCAAGAAGCTGGACGAACAACTCGCCGCGTTCCCCTACGTCGATGGCGCTCTGTTCGCCGAGCTTTTGCCCCACGCCGCCTTCGATGCCTGCATGCGCCAGCTTTTGCTGGATTGTTGCGCGCTGGACTGGAGCCGGATTTCTCCGGCGATCTTCGGCAGCCTGTTCCAATCGGTGATGGATGAAACGCTGCGGCGAAATCTGGGCGCGCATTACACCACGGAAAAAAACATCCTCAAGTTGATCAAGCCGCTGTTTATGGATGCATTGCGGGCAGAGTTCGAGCGCCTGAAGAGCCAGCCCCGGAAACTGACCGAGTTCCATCAACGCCTCGCCAGGCTCAAATTCCTCGACCCGGCCTGCGGTTGCGGCAACTTTTTGGTGATCGCCTATCGGGAATTGCGCGAACTGGAATTGGACGTTCTGCGCGTGCTGTACAAGGAGAATCGCACCGGTTCGCTGGACGTGTCGCAATTCAACATCCTGTGCGATGTGGACCAGTTTTACGGCATCGAAATCGAAGAGTTTCCGGCCCAGATCGCCCAGACGGCGTTATGGCTGATGGACCATCAGATGAATTTGCGCGTTTCGGAGGAATTCGGCCGTTACTTCGTGCGTTTGCCCCTGCAAAAATCCGCGACCATCGTTCACGGCAACGCGCTGCGTCTGGGCTGGCGCGAGATCGTGAAACCCCAGGAGTTGAGCTTCATCCTCGGCAATCCGCCCTTCGGCGGCGCCAAATATCTCAGCGACACGCAGCGGGCCGACATGGCAACGGTCTTTCCCGACGTGCCGGGCGCCGGATTGCTGGATTTCGTGACCGCCTGGTATCGCAAGGCGGCGGACTACATGGCGGAAAATCGGCTTATCCGGGCCGCCTTCGTCTCGACTAACTCCATCACCCAGGGCGAACAAGTCGGGGTGCTGTGGCCGGACCTGTTCCGGCGCGGCGTTAAAATCCACTTCTCGCACCGGGCGTTTGAATGGTCGAGCGAAGCGTCGGGCAAGGCCGCTGTGCATTGCGTCATCGTCGGTTTTGCGCTCCACGATGTGGAAGACAAGCGGATTTTCGATTACGAGACGCCAAAAGCCGAGCCGCGGGAGGTCAAGGCTAACCGGATCAATGCCTATCTGATGGATGGCACGGAGATTATCATCAGCCGCCGGGAACGGCCGCTCTGCCCCGTCCCCGCAATCGGCATCGGCAATAAACCCATCGACGGCGGCCATTATTTGTTCACTACCGCGGAACGGGACGAGTTTCTGCAACGGGAACCGGGGGCAGCCCCTTATTTTCGCCGCTGGCTCGGATCGGATGAATTCCTGAACGGCTACGAGCGGTGGTGCCTCTGGCTGGGGAATTGCCCGTCCGAGGTGTTGCGGGAAATGCCGGAAGTCCACAAGCGCGTGGAGGCGGTGCGCCGCTATCGGTCGACGAGCAAGAGCGCGCCGACCCGCAAGCTGGCGGAACAGCCGACTCGCTTTCACGTCGAAAACATGCCGGATTCCGATTTTTTGGTGATTCCGAAAGTGTCTTCCGAGCGGCGGGATTACATTCCGCTCGGTTTTATGACGCCAGAAACCCTATGTAGCGACCTCGTTTTCATTGTTCCAAACGCAACTCTCTATCACTTCGGTGTTTTGTCTTCATCCATGCACATGGCTTGGATGCGAAAAATCTGTGGGCGACTCAAAAGCGATTATCGTTATTCCGCCGGGATCGTTTACAACAACTTTCCCTGGCCCGCTCTCCCCTCTCCCAGCGGGAGAGGGGCCGGGGGTGAGGGCGGAACCACCGTAAATCCCTCACCCCAACCCCTCTCCCAGCGGGAGAGGGGCTTAATCACCGCCATCGAGAACGCGGCGCAAGCGGTTCTGGACGCGCGACGGGAGCACCCCAACGCCTCGCTCGCCGATCTTTACGACGTGCTCGCCATGCCCCTGTCGTTGGTCAAGGCCCATCGTAAATTGAACACGGCGGTGGACAGGGCCTACGCCAAGCGGGCATTCACCGGGGACAGCGACCGAGTCGCGTTCCTGTTCGAGCTTTATCAGCAACTCAGTAGTCCGCTGGAAGCCAAGCCGAAAAAGCGCCGCAAACAGGATTCTCCAGCGCAGTCGTGACCAGACCGAGGAATATCGCCATGCGGTACGCCCAAATCCTCAGCACCGGCAGTGATGTCCCGGAACGGGTGATGACCAATGCCGACTTCGACCGGTTGCTGGGCGAATCGGTCGGCGACTGGCTGGTGGAAAACGTCGGTATCCGCGAACGCCACTTCATGGCCGACGATCAGGTCACGTCCGACCTGGCGGTGGCCGCTGGGCGCGCGGCGCTGGAACGGGCTGGGCTGGAGCCGGACGCGCTTGACCGGATCATCGTCGCCACCGACACGCCGGACTACCTCAGTCCGGCCACGGCGGCGGTGGTGCAAGCCAAACTGGGCGCGTGGCGGGCCGGCGTGTTCGACCTGAACGCGGCCTGCGCCGGCTGGGTCACCGCGCTGGACGTGGCGGCCAAGATCGTCGTTACCGAACCGGAGGAACGGTTCGTGCTGGTGATCGGGGCGTATGGGATGAGTCGGTTTCTCGACTGGAGCGACAAGAAAACCGTCACCCTGTTCGCCGACGGCGCGGGCGCGGTCCTCGTGGGTGCCAGCTCCCAGCCGGGCTGGCTGGCGACCGTCACCGCCGCCAATGGCGAATATCACGACGCGCTGGGCATCTACACCGGCGGAACGTATCGGCCCGCCACCGCCGCCAACGTCGCCCAGTACGGTCCCCCCACGGTGCAGTTTGTGCGCAAGTTCCCGCCCACCTTCAATGTCGAGCAATGGCCGCCGCTGATCGAGCGCCTGCTGGCCAAGGCCAGCGCCGCGACTGGAACCCGACTGGGACCGGATGACGTGGACCACTACTATTTCACCCAGGTCAACTTGCGCGTCATCGAAGCGACCCTGGCGGCGCTGGGTCAGCCACTCGCCAAAACCCACTGGATCATGGACAAGTGGGGCTACACCGGCTCGGCCTGCATTCCCATGGCGCTGGACGACGCCATCGCCCAAGGCAAAGGCCCAAAACCGGGATCGCTGGTGCTATTCTGCGCCAGCGGCGGCGGCATCGCCCTGGCGGCTTCGC
This sequence comes from Candidatus Competibacteraceae bacterium, assembly GCA_046347555.1. Taxonomy (GTDB): domain Bacteria; phylum Pseudomonadota; class Gammaproteobacteria; order Competibacterales; family Competibacteraceae; genus Contendibacter. Next base: position 3,163 of record JAXMFY010000005.1, read on the forward strand.
TGTGGCGATGGGCGGAGCGGGAGGCGTGAGGCGCGAACGCGGCACGACCATGCAATTTACAAAAGCTTGAGTCTCTTAATCTTTTATCCTCGCTTTTCGCCCTTTACCCTCGACCCTGGTTGACCCCTGATGCCGGGGGATGACCACCCCGCCTCTTTCTCCCGCTCTACCAACCGGCCGGATTTCTGATAGTCTTAGTTCCCCTTGACCCCCTGCTCGCCCACCGTCCGCTTTCGATCCATGACTTCGATTCCCCGCACCCGCGTCAAGATTTGCGGCATCACCCGTCCCGAGGACGGCGTGGCTGCGGCCCGACTGGGCGCGGACGCCATCGGCCTGGTGTTTCATCCGCCCAGCCCCCGCTTCGTGGACGTGGAAACCGCGCAACGGATCGTCGCGGCGCTGCCGCCCTTCATCACCGTGGTGGGCCTATTCATGAACGCGGAATCGGTGGCGGTGCGGCGCGTGATCGACCGCGCCCCACCGCATCTGTTGCAATTTCACGGCGATGAGGACCCCGACTACTGCGCCTCATTCGGTTTGCCTTACCTCAAGGCCGTGCCGATGGGCGCCCATGCCGATGTCCTGGATTACGAACGGCGATTCGCCACGGCGGCGGGCCTGTTGCTGGACAGCCACGGCGGCCACCAAATGGGTGGCACCGGCCAGGGCTTCGACTGGACGCGGATTCCCGCCGACCGGCGCAAGCCGCTGATCCTGGCCGGTGGGCTACATCCCGGCAACGTCGCCGAGGCGATCCGCCAGGTCCGGCCCTACGCGGTGGATGTCAGCAGCGGGGTGGAATCGACCAAGGGCATCAAGGACGTCGAACTGATGCGCGCATTCTTAAGAGGTGTGTATGACCGCGAAAGCCCTGCGTAACCCGGTGGACTTTAGCCAGTTCCCTGATCGCGCCGGCCACTTTGGCCGTTACGGCGGCCGATTCGTCGCCGAAACTCTGATGGAAGCCTTGCACGAACTGGACGACGCCTGGCGGGCCTATCGCAACGACCCCGAATTTCTGGCGGAACTGGACGCCGATCTGGCCCGCTACGTCGGCCGCCCCACCCCGCTCTATCACGCCGAGCGCTGGAGCCGGCAACTCGGCGGCGCGCAAATTTATCTGAAGCGCGAGGATCTCAATCACACCGGCGCGCACAAGATCAACAACACCGTTGGCCAGGCGCTGCTGGCCAAGCGGATGGGCAAGACCCGGCTGATCGCCGAGACCGGCGCCGGTCAGCACGGTGTCGCCTCGGCCACCGTCGCCGCCCGGCTGGGCATGGAATGCGTGGTCTACATGGGGTCGGAGGATATCCAGCGCCAGGCGTTGAACGTGTATCGGATGCGGCTGCTGGGCGCGACCGTCCAGCCGGTCACTTCCGGCTCGCGCACCCTCAAGGACGCCCTGAACGAAGCCTTGCGCGATTGGGTCACCAATGTGGACAACACCTTTTATATGATCGGCACGGTGGCCGGCCCGCATCCCTATCCGGTGATGGTGCGCGAATTCCAGGCGGTCATCGGCCGTGAGGCGCGCGAGCAGATGTTGAGCGATTACGGCTGCCTGCCGGATGCCCTGGTCGCCTGCGTCGGCGGCGGTTCCAACGCCATCGGCCTGTTCCATCCGTTCCTGAACGACAGCGAAGTGGCGATCTACGGCGTTGAGGCCGCCGGTTCAGGCATCGAGACCGGTCGTCACGCCGCCACGCTCTGCGCGGGTCGGCCCGGCGTGCTGCACGGCAACCGGACCTATCTGCTCAACGACGAAAACGGCCAGATCATCGAAACCCATTCGGTGTCCGCCGGACTGGACTATCCGGGCGTCGGGCCGGAACACGCCTGGCTCAAGGACATCGGCCGGGCGCGCTACGTCGCCGTCACTGATGACGAAGCCTTGCGCGGCTTTCATGACCTGACCCGCATCGAGGGCATCATCCCGGCGCTGGAAAGCAGCCACGCCCTGGCCTACGTCACCCAACTGGCCCCGACGATGCGCCCCGATCAACATATCGTGGTCAACCTGTCCGGGCGTGGCGACAAGGACATCTACACCGTCGCCAGGCTGGAAGGCATTCAACTGTGAGCGAGTTTCATCGCATGAATCGCATTGCCCGCTGTTTCGCCGACTTGCGCCGCGCGGGCCGCAAGGCACTGATCCCGTACATCACCGCCGGCGACCCGCGCCCGGAACTGACCGTGCCGATGCTGCATGCCTTGGTGGCGGCCGGGGCGAACATCCTCGAATTGGGTGTGCCGTTTTCCGACCCGATGGCCGATGGTCCGGTCATCCAGAAGGCGTGCGAACGGGCGCTGGCCCAGGGCATGTCCCTGCGGCGGGTGCTGGAGCAGGTGCGCGAATTCCGCCAGGCCGACGCCGAAACGCCCGTGGTGCTGATGGGCTATCTCAATCCAATCGAAAGCATGGGCTACGACACGTTCGTCGCCGGCGCCCGCGACGCCGGGGTGGACGGGGTGCTGACCGTGGACCTGCCGCCGGAGGAAGCCGCCGAACTGGCCGAACCGCTCAAGGCCGCCGGCATCGCCCCCATCTTTCTACTGGCCCCGACCAGTTCCGCCGAGCGCATCCGGCATACCGCCCAACTGGCGCAAGGCTATCTGTATTATGTCTCGCTAAAAGGCGTGACGGGTTCCGCCGCTCTCAATGTCGCCGAGGTGGCGGACAAGCTGGCCGGGATTCGCGCCTTGACCGACCTGCCCCTCGGTGTCGGTTTCGGCATCAAGGATCCGCCGACCGCCGCCGCCGTCGCCCAGGTCGCCGATGCCGTGGTGGTGGGCAGCGCGCTGGTCGCCAGAATGGGCGAACTGGCCGATGATCCCGAGCGGATGCTGCGGGAGGTCGGCGAACGGGTCAGCGCCATGCGGGAAGCGATGGATCGGTCCGGCCCGGCGAAAGACTAGATCATCTCCAACGTCCCCTTCCTTGTTCCACCATCCCTGACCGTCCTTCATGAGCTGGTACGAAAAACTCGTTCCCTCGCGGATTCGCACCGACGGCCGCAACAAGCACCAGATGCCCGAGGGGCTGTGGAGCAAGTGCGAGGAGTGCGGCGCGGTCTTGTACCGCGTCGAGCTGGAGCGCAACCTGCGGGTCTGTCCCAAGTGCGGCCACCATATGTATCTCGGCGCCCGCCAGCGCTTGCAGGGTTTTCTCGACGAGCAGGATCGGGTCGAAATCGGTGGCGACATCGAGCCGACCGACTTCCTGAAATTCAAGGACGGCAAGAAATACCGGGATCGGCTGGCGCAGGCGCAGAAAACCAGCGAGGAAAAGGACGCGCTGGTGGTCGTGCGCGGCTTGCTCAAGGGCATACCGGTGGTGGCCGCGGCGTTCGAGTTCGAATTCATGGCCGGCTCGATGGGTTCGGTGGTCGGGGAGCGCTTCGTCCGCGCGGCCCAGACCGCCCTGCACGAGCACATTCCCTTCGTCTGCTTTTCCGCCAGTGGCGGGGCGCGAATGCAGGAAGCGCTGGTGTCGCTGATGCAGATGGCCAAGACCAGCGCGGTGCTGACCCGGCTGGCCGAGCATGGCGTACCCTATCTTTCGGTATTGACCCATCCCACCACCGGCGGCGTGTCCGCCAGCCTGGCGATGCTGGGCGACGTCAACATCGCCGAGCCCAAGGCGCTGATCGGCTTCGCCGGGCCACGGGTGATCGAACAGACGGTGCGGGAAAAACTGCCGGAGGGTTTCCAGCGCAGCGAGTTTTTGCTGGAGCATGGCGCGATCGACCTGATCGTGGACCGCCGCGAACTGCGCGACCGGCTGGCTTCACTGTTGGCGATGTTGACCGGCCGTTCCACGCCAGCGGCGTGAACGGATCCGGCGCGCGGCTTGATCTGGAGCGGCGATGCGGTTCACCACGTTGAACGACTGGCTGTGCTGGCAGGAAACCCTGCATCCCAAGGCCATCGAATTGGGCTTGGAGCGGGTGCGAACCGTGTTGCGCCGCCTGCGACCCAACGCGCCGCCCTTCGCGGTCATCACGGTGGGCGGCACCAACGGCAAGGGTTCCTGCGTGGCGTTTCTGGACGCCATCCTGCGCGCCGCCGGTTATCGGGTCGGCGCCTACATATCACCGCACCTGCTGCGCTACAACGAGCGCATCCGGGTGGACGGGGTCGAGGCGGATGACGAGGCGCTGTGCCAGACGTTCGCCCGCATCGACGCGGCGCGCGGCGACGTTTCCTTAACCTATTTTGAGTTTGGGACCCTGGCGGCGCTGGAACGGTTTTGGGAAGCCGGCGTGGAGGTGGCGGTCCTGGAAGTCGGTCTCGGCGGACGGCTGGACGCGGTCAACGCGGTCGACGCCGACGCCGCGCTGGTGACCAGCATCGCCCTCGACCATACCGACTGGTTGGGTCCGGATCGCGACAGCATCGGCCATGAAAAAGCCGGGATTTATCGCCCCGCTCGCCCGGCGGTGTGCGCCGATCCCGATCCACCGCTACGGTTGCTGGAGCACGCTCGCGCCATCGGCGCGCGACTGCTGCGGGTCGGTTCCGATTACGACTTTAGCCGCGTGGGCGTAACCTGGCGTTGGCAGTCGGACGAAGCGCGGTTCGATGATCTGCCATCCCCGGCGCTGACCGGTGAGCATCAACTGGGCAACGCCGCCGCCGCGCTGATGACCTTGACCAGTCTGCGCGACCGACTGCCGGTTGATGCCGTCGCCATTCGCGCCGGACTCGCGCGGGCTTGGTTGCCTGGCCGGTTTCAGATCGTGCCCGGCCCGGTGGAATGGATTCTCGACGTTGCCCATAATCCCGCCGCCGCCGCCGCCCTGGCCGATCAGTTGAGAAACCGGGCTTGCGCCGGGCACACCTGGGCCATCCTGGGTCTGTTGGCCGACAAGGACGCCGACGGTGTGATCGAGGCGCTGGCGGGGGTTGTGGACGAGTGGCGTCCGGTTGCGCTCGCCGGCGCGCGGGGGCGTCCGGGGGCCGACCTGGCCGCCCGCCTGCGCTCGGCCGGTCTTCGGACGGTCGCCCCTCACGACGACATCGTGGAGGCCTGCCAAGTCGCTTGCGCGGGGGCCAGCATCGGCGACCGCATTGTCGTGCTGGGTTCGTTCCACCTGGTCGCTCCGGTGTTGGCCGCCCAGCCGTGGATTCCCGATTTCTCGTTGCCGTACTTACGGGAGGCTTGATCTTGGACAATCGCTTGACTCAACGCTTGGTGGGCATCGCTGTCATTGCGGCGCTGGCGGTCATTTTCGTGCCGAGAATGTTGCAAAAACAGGATCACGCGCCCGTTGGGCCGGTTGCTTCCACCCAACCGCCGCCAGCCAGCCAACCACCGGCCACTCCCGCGCCGACTTTGACCTTTTCCCAACAGCCTCCCTCGTCGTCACCTCTGGTTTCCGTCCCCGCGCCGAAGGAACGGTCTGAGCCAGGGGAGCCGCCTCCGGCCGCGGCCGAGCCAGCGCGACCGGCCCCACCGCCCGCCGTGGCCGAACCGCCGCGACCGGCGCCTTCCACCGTGGCCGAACCGCCGCGACCGGCGCCTCCGACCGTGGCCGAGCCAGCGCGGCCGGCATCGCCATCCACCGCCTTGTCCACCCCTCACCCTAAACCAGCATTGCCGCTCACGGCTTCCACGGTGAGCGGGCCTTCCCAGACCGAGGCTGTCAAAGTCGCCCCGGAGGAAGCCGCGCGCCGCCAGGCAGCCCACGAAGCCGCCGCCAAGACCCGGGAGGCTGAACGCAAGGCCGCTAAGGCGCGGGCCGAGGCTAAACAAAAAGCCGCTCAAGCCGAAGCCGCTAAAAGCCACGCTAGGATGGAAGCCGAACGCAGCGCCGCCGCCAAAGCCGAGGCCGCCCGTCTCGAAGCGGCTCAGGACGAAGCGGCCTCGCCTCATCAATCGTCGCCGGCGGAAGCGCTGGCCGCCCAGGCCGAGGTTCGCCGCGCGGCGGAGGCAGCGCGACGGGAGGCCGCCCGCGCCGAGGCCGCCCGTAAGTCCGCCCAGGAGGAGGCCGCTCAAAAAGTGGCGCTGGCCGAAGCCGCCCGCGCCGAGGCCGCCCGCCGCAAGGCTCAACTGCAATCCACCCAGGGTGGCGACGCGCGCGCGCAACCCCAGGCGCCTCGAACCGAACATGCCCGACCCAAGCCACCCGCCGCCCTGCCCAACATCGAACTGATCGCCAAATCCGAGGTACCGTCGGCGGCCGCCCGCTCGCCCGCGACACCCGCGCCTCCTCAATCGACGCCCCCCAGCGCTGGTGGCGCCGTGGTGGGCAGCTATGCCCTGCGGGAAAACGCCAACGCCCTGCGGGACTACTATCGCAGTCAGAAAATCCGCGCCGTGGTCGAGGAGGTCATGGCCAACGGCCGGGCGATGTACCGGGTGCGGATCTGGCGCTAAACCCGCCGAAGCCGCCGTTTCGGCTCGAATTTGATTCTGTTAAGATGATTTCACTAAAAGCCGGCCACTGGCGCGCTGGATCAACCAGGTGAACGAACCTTTCAAGACGGGACACGGCGACCCATGAACTGGGCGGATTACCTCATCATCATCGTTATCGCCCTCTCGGTATTGATTGGACTTTGGCGAGGTTTGTTGCGTGAAGTCATCTCGTTGGCAACCTGGATCGCCGCTTTCGCCATCGCCTTCCTGTTCGCCGAGGATGGCGCCCGCCACCTGACGCCCTATCTCGACGTTCCCTCGCTGCGCATCGCGGCCGCCTTTGGTGGCCTGTTTCTCGCCACCCTTCTGATCGGTGGCCTGGTGGGCATCGTTGCCTCGCAACTGGTGGATTACACGGGCCTGACGGGCACCGACCGGGTGCTGGGGATGGCCTTCGGGCTGGGGCGCGGCGCGGTCGTGATCGCCATTCTGGTGCTGGCGGCGGGATTGACGCCCTTGCCCAAGGATCCCTGGTGGCAGCAATCGCAACTGCTGCCCTATTTTCAGAACATCGCTCTCCAGTTGCGGGGTCTCCTGCCACCGGAACTGACCCAGCACTTTCGTTTTTAAGCGTGTTTCCCAACGACGGCGGCCGCCGTCCATTGCGGCAGGTAAGCGCGGATGTGTGGAATCATCGGTATCGCGGGGCGTGGTCCAGTCAACCAGAGTTTGTTCGATGGGTTGACGGTGTTGCAGCATCGTGGCCAGGATGCGGCGGGCATCGTCACCTGCGATGACGGTCGTCTATTCCTGCGCAAGGACAACGGCCTGGTCCGGGACGTGATCCGCACTCGCCACATGCGCAACCTGCACGGCGATATCGGCATCGGCCACGTCCGCTACCCAACCGCCGGCAGCGCCGATTCCGCCGAGGCCCAGCCGTTCTACGTCAACTCCCCCTTCGGTATCGTCCTGGCTCACAACGGTAATTTGACCAATGCCGTCCAGCTCAAGGACGAACTGTTCCGGGCCGACCTGCGCCACATCAACACCCATTCCGATTCGGAAATCCTGCTCAACGTCTTCGCCCACGAATTGCAACAGCGCAGTCGGCTGTCGGTGGACGCCGACGACATCTTCGCGGCGGTGGCGGCGATGCATCGACGGGTGCGGGGCGCTTACGCCGCCGTGGCGCTGATCGTGGGCTTCGGGTTAGTGGCCTTCCGCGACCCCAACGGCATCCGGCCGCTGGTGTTCGGTCGCCGCGAGACCGAGGATGGTGTGGAGTACATGGTCGCTTCCGAGAGTGTGGCCCTGGACGTGCTCGACTTCGAACGGATCCGCGACGTGGCGCCGGGTGAAGCGGTGTTGTTCGATCTGGACGGTCGGATCCACACGCGCCAGTGCGCCGAAAATCCAGCCTATTCGCCCTGCATCTTTGAGTTCGTTTACCTGGCCCGACCCGATTCGATCATGGACCAGGTCTCGGTCCACAAGGCCCGGCTGCGGATGGGTGAATACCTGGCCGAGAAGATTCTCCAGGACTGGCCGGACCAGGACATCGACGTGGTCATCCCGATCCCCGACACCAGCCGCACCGCCGCGTTGCAGATGGCTTCAATTCTGGGCATCAAATACCGGGAAGGCTTCATCAAGAACCGCTACATCGCCCGGACCTTCATCATGCCGGGCCAGAAAATCCGCAAGAAATCGGTGCGCCAGAAGCTGAACGCCATCGACCTGGAATTCGGCGGTAAAAATGTGCTGCTGGTGGACGACTCCATCGTGCGCGGCACCACCTCCGGCGAAATCATCCGCATGGCCCGCGACGCTGGCGCCCGCCGGGTTTACTTTGCCTCGGCCGCCCCGCCGGTGCGCTATCCCAACGTCTACGGCATTGATATGCCGGCCGCTCGCGAACTGATCGCTCACGGCCGTTCCGAGGAGGAAGTGGCCCGGGCTATCGGCGCCGACCGCCTGATCTTCCAGGATCTGACCGACCTGGAGGAAGCGGTGCGGCGCGGCAACCCGACCTTGCGGCGCTTCGACGCTTCCTGTTTCAACGGCGAGTATGTCACCGGCGATATCGACCGGGACTATCTAGACTGTCTGGCCCGCGAGCGGGCCGACGCCAGCAAGAGTGCGCGCGAAAGCACCGACAACGCCATCATCGACTTGCACAACAATGCCTGAGCGTGACGCTCAGCTTTTGACAGGGGAGCGGCTGCTCCATTAAGCTTGACGCCAGCGCCGATTTGAGTGCTCAGCTTGCAGGCGCTTAACAAATTTCGCTAAAGCGGGTCCCAGCCTGCCCAGGGCGCTGCTCCGAGCGGGTTTTTTGATCCCCGCGCGCCGCCAGCGCCGGGCGTTCCGCGGCGACCTCGCTAACGTTCATCCACCGCGGAGACCCCGGCCATGTCTTTTACTACCGATGACACTTCCAAACTTGGCTTCGCCAGTCTGGCGGTGCGCGCCGGCCAGACGCGCACGCCCGAGGGCGAGCACGCCGAACCGATTTTCGCCACCTCCAGCTTCGTGTTCGCCAACGCCGCCGAGGCCGCCGCCCGTTTCAGTGGGGCGATTCCTGGCAATATCTATTCCCGCTTCACCAACCCGACCGTGCGGATGTTCCAGGAACGGCTAGCGGCCCTGGAAGGCGGCGAAACCTGCATCGCCACGTCTTCCGGGATGGCGGCGATCCTGGCGACCTGCATGGCGCTGCTCAAAAGTGGCGATCATATCGTCTCGGCCAACAGCATCTTTGGTAGCACCATCTCGCTGTTCACCAATTATCTCAGCAAGTTCGGCGTCGCCAGCACTTACGTGCAACTGTCCGATCTCGCCGCCTGGGAAGCGGCCATCCGCCCGGAAACCCGGTTGTTTTATCTGGAAACGCCCTCCAACCCGCTGATGGAACTGGCCGATATTCGCCAGTTGGCCGAGTTGGCCCATGCCCACGATATTTTGCTGGTGGTGGACAACTGCTTCTGCACCCCCGCCCTGCAACGGCCTTTCGAACTGGGTGCCGACCTGGTGATCCATTCCGCCACCAAATATCTGGATGGCCAGGGCCGCTGCGTGGGCGGGGCGGTGGTGGGCGACCGGCAACGGGTCGGTACCGACATCTACGGCTTTCTGCGCACCGCCGGCCCGACGATGAGCCCGTTCAACGCCTGGGTATTCCTCAAGGGACTGGAAACCCTGCATTTGCGGATGCGGGCGTGCAGCGAGTCGGCGTTGCGACTGGCCGGCTGGCTGGAGACGCAACCGGCGGTGGAGCGGGTCTACTATCCGGGTTTGCCCTCGCATCCCCAGCACGAACTGGCGAAGCGGCAGCAAGCCGCGTTCGGCGGCATCGTGTCCTTTGAGGTACGTGGTGGTCGGCCGGCCGCCTGGAAACTGATCGACGCCACCCGGCTGCTTTCGATCACCGCCAACCTGGGCGACGCCAAGTCCACCATCACCCATCCGGCCACCACCACACACGGCCGGCTGACGCCCCAGGAACGGGAACGCGCCGGGATCGGGGAGTCGCTGGTGCGGATTTCGGTCGGGCTGGAGGAGGTAACGGATATCCAGCGCGATCTGGAGCGCGGGCTACGGCAACTCGTCCCTCTCTAACCGCTTGAAATCAGCTTGCGCCCTTCCCGTCGGTTTTGGTTTTCCCAACGCGCGTCAGGCGACCGGCGCGGACTCGCCCAGCAGCAAGAATTCCATCAACGCCTTCTGGGCGTGCAGGCGATTTTCGGCCTCGTCCCACACCCGGCTTTGCGGCCCGTCGATCACCTCGGCACTGACTTCCTCGCCCCGGTGCGCCGGCAGGCAGTGCAGGAAGATCGCGTCGGGCTTGGCTTGGGCCATCACCTCGGCGGTGACCTGATAGCCGGCGAAATCTCGCGCCCGTCTTTGCTGTTGCGCTTCCTTGCCCATGCTTGACCACACATCGGTGGCGACCAGATCGGCGCCTTGGGCGGCGACCAGCGGATCGCGCAGCAGGACGACTCGGCCAGCGGCCTGCTTGAGCAGTTCCGCGTTCGGCTCGTAACCTGGCGCGACGGCGATGCGCAACTGGAAATCGCACTGGATGGCGGCCTTGAGATAGCTGTTGCACATGTTGTTGCCGTCGCCGATCCAGGCCACGGTGCGGCCGCGAATGTCGCCGCGGTGCTCGATAAAGGTCTGAAGATCGGCCAGCAACTGGCAGGGATGGTTGTAATCGGTCAGGCCGTTGATGACCGACACCGTGGAATGCGCGGCGAAGCGCTCCACCCTGGCGTGTTCGAAAGTACGGATCATCACCAAATCCACCATGCTCGACAGCACCCGCGCGGTGTCCTCGATGGGCTCGCCTCGCCCCAGTTGGGTATCCTGTGGCGCCAGGAAGATGGCGCTGCCGCCCAGTTGCGCCATGCCGGCCTCGAAGGAAACCCGGGTGCGGGTGGACGCCTTTTCGAAGATCATGGCCAATACTTTCCCCGGAAACGGCGCGTAACGCTCCCCGCGCCGGTACAGGGCTTTCAACACGCTGGCGCGCCGCAGCACTTGTTGCAATTCGGCGGGCGTCAGATCGAACAGGCTGAGAAAATGGCGTGGTTTCATTAATATTTCGTCCGCAAGCCGTTCGCTAAAATCAAAACGGCAGCATCGAATTGAGCTGCCGCGTAAGGAAGGATTATAGGCTAATTTTTTCCAGGGGTCCGTATGCGCCAGGGTCGCGCGCTCGACCACGACCATGCCGTCTCCCGCCCAAACTCAGGATATCTCTCGATGCCCGTCAATTTCTGCCCGCAATGCGGCCAGCCGCTCCACACCGCCGACATCAACGGCCACCTCCGACAACGTTGCATCGCCACCGGTTGTGGTTACGTTCACTGGGACAATCCCGTGCCCGTGGTCGCCGCCATCGTCGAACTCGATGGGGCGGTCATTCTGGCCCGCAACCAGAGCTGGCCGGAGAAAATGTACGGACTCATCACCGGCTTTCTGGAAAAGGGGGAGACGCCGGACGCGGCGATCCGGCGCGAGGTGCGGGAGGAACTGGGTTTGGACGCCGTCGCCGCCCATTTCATCGGCAACTACGCTTTTTTCGAGATGAACCAGTTGATTCTGGCCTACCATGTCCCGGCCCGGGGCGAAATCGTCCTTGGCGAGGAATTGGCCGATTTCAAGCGGGTACCGGTCGACCGGTTGAAACCCTGGACCATCGGCACCGGCCCCGCCGTCCGCGACTGGCTGGCGGCGCGGCGCGGCCAGCCGTCGGAAATGATGGAAAGCCACGCCGCCGTCCGCGACGGGCTGGCGAATTCCAAACCCAACTCCTGACAGGCCCGATCCCCATGCTTGCTTTTCTGCCTGCTCCCATTCGTGGCGCGTTGGCCTTTCTGTTATTCATCCTCAATACCTTGTTCTGGTGTACCCCGCTTTATCTCGTGCTCCTGCTCAAGCTCGCCATTCCCCGGACCGGCTGGCGCGAGTTTCACACCCGCCTGCTGATGCGAATCGCCGAGGCTTGGATCGACGGCAACAATCTCATCATCGATCTGACCCAACGCATTGAATGGGACATGGCGGGCCTTGAGGGTCTGCGGCGCGATGAGTGGTATCTAGTCAGTTCCAACCATCAGTCCTGGGTGGACATCGTGGTGTTGCAGCGGGCATTCAACCACCGCATCCCATTCCTGAAGTTCTTCATCAAGCAACCGCTGATCTGGGTGCCGGTGCTAGGCGGCGCCTGGTGGGCCCTGGATTTTCCGTTCATGAAGCGCCATTCGGCGGCTTATCTGGCCCAGCACCCCGAGGCGCGCGACCAGGACTGGGAAACCACCCGCCGGATGTGCGCGCGGTTCCACCATACGCCGACCGCCATCCTCAATTTCCTGGAAGGCACTCGCTTTCGCCCCGACAAACACGCCCGGCAGCAATCGCCCTACCACCACCTGCTGCGCCCCAAGGTCGGTGGGCTGGCGTTTGCCCTGGAGGCGCTGCCCGACCGGTTGCGCACTTTGCTGGACGTAACGCTGATCTACCCGGACGGTTATTCCACTTTCCTGGATCTGTTCAGGGGCCGTATCCGCCGGGTGATCGTGCGCATCCGCCCGCTGCCGATCCCCGCGCAACTGATCGGCGGCGACTACCGCAACGATCCCGCGTTCCGGGAGGCCATCCAGGGCTGGATCGAGCAACTGTGGACCGAGAAGGACGCCTTGATCGGGGAATTGTTAGGAACCCAAGGCGCGCGGCTAACCGTAGCGGTGCGCTGAGCGGTGATCGTCCGTGCGTCAGCCGCCTACGCCGCCTCCTATTCTGACCGAATCGCGTTTGCCCAACCGCTGGGACATTCTGCTGCTACCGCTGGTGTTCGGCGGTTTGTTCCTGCTGGCTTGGGGCAGCCACCAGATGGCCATGCCTTATGAGTTCGGCGAGGCGTTGCTAATTTCGCTCGATCCCGCCCTGCTGCCGGGATATGCTCTGCGCACCGTGCTGCGGATGGGTATCGCGCTGTTGTGTTCGCTGCTGTTCACGTTCGTCTACGCCAAGGCTGCGGTTAGCAACCGCCGGGCGGAACAAATCCTGATCCCGCTGCTGGACATCCTGCAATCGGTGCCGATTCTGGGTTTTCTGTCGATCACCGTGCTCTGGTTTGTGCAGTTGTTTCCAGGCCGCCTGCTGGGACCGGAATGCGCGGCCATCTTCGCCATCTTCACCTCGCAAGCCTGGAACATGGCGTTCAGCTTCTATTACTCGTTGCGGATGTTGCCCAAGGATTTGTATCAGGTCGCCAACCTGTTCCAACTGTCGGCCTGGCAACGATTCTGGAAGCTGGAAGTGCCCTACGCCATGCCAGGACTGGTCTGGAACACCATGATGTCGGTCTCGGGCGGCTGGTTTTTCGTGGTGGCCTCGGAAGCGATTACGGTTTCGGATCGGACGGTGCTGTTGCCGGGCATCGGCTCCTACATCGCCGTCGCCATTGATCAGCGTAATCTGCCGGCGGTCGGCTACGCCATCCTCGCCATGCTGGTGGTGATTTTGATCAGCGACCAACTGCTGTTTAGGCCGTTGGTGGCCTGGGCCGACAAATTCAAGTTTGAGTTTGCCGAAAGCCAGGACGCGCCACGCTCGTGGTTTCTGGATCTGCTGCGGCGTACCCAACTGCTGTGGCTGCTGATGATGTTGCCGGCCTGGGTGTGGGAGCGGATGCGACCATTCGCGCCTTGGCGTCAAATTTTTCGATGGCCATTGCCCACCTTGCCCAAATTGCGGTACTGGCGTCGGGTCGATTCATGGCTGGACTCTCTATGGATGGTAGGGTTGGGTGGCGCGGCGGTTGCCAGCATTGTGCTGCTCGCGCGTTTCGTACTGACCGAGGCCAGCGACGTAGAAGTGGCCCACGTTTTTCTGCTGGGCCTGTATACCCTGGCGCGGGTGGTGATCCTGACCGTCCTAGCCAGTCTGATCTGGGTGCCCATCGGCGTCTGGGTCGGCTTGCGGCCGCGACTGGCCCAGCGCATCCAGCCGCTGGCGCTATTTTTGTCCGCGTTCCCCGCCAATTTGCTGTTTCCGGTAGTCGTATCGTTCATCGCCGTCCACCAACTCGACCCGGAAATTTGGCTCAGCCCGCTGATGATTCTGGGCACGCAGTGGTACATCTTGTTCAATGTCATCGCTGGAGCCGCCGCCTTGCCCAGCGATCTTAAGGAAGCCGCCGCCAATCTGGGGCTGCGAGGCCTGCTGCTGTGGCGGCGGGTGCTGCTGCCCGCAGTGTTTCCGTCCTATTTGACCGGAGGTCTGACCGCCGCTGGCGGCGCATGGAACGCCAGCGTGGTGGCCGAGATCGCCAACTGGGGCGCGACGACGCTGACGGCCAGTGGCATCGGCGCTTACATCGCCCAGCAAACCGCGCGGGGCGATCATCCCCGAGTGGCGCTGGGTATCGCGGTGATGAGCCTGTACGTGGTGTTGTTCAATCGTTTGTGCTGGAAACGCCTGTACACCTTTGCCCAACGGCGGCTGGCCCTGGATTGAGGAGAGTACCGTGAACGACCCCGAAACCTTGCTGGAACTGCGTCGGGTCAACAAGCGTTTTGCCTCGACCGACCATCGTGAGGATATCGTGGTGCTCCAGGATATCGATCTCAATCTCCGACCCGGCGAAATCGTCGCGCTGCTGGGCCGGTCCGGCTGTGGCAAGTCGACGTTGCTACGGATCATCTGCGGTTTAACTCCAGTCAGCAATGGCCAGGTGCTGTACCGGGGCCAGCCGGTCACGCGCCCCATGGCCGGCATCAGCATGGTGTTCCAGACTTTCGGTCTGTTTCCCTGGTTGACGGTGCTGGAGAACGTCGAACTGGGATTGGAGGCGCAGGGCGTGCCAGTGGCGGAACGGCGCAAGCGGGCGCTGGCGGCCATCGACATGATCGGGCTCGACGGCTTCGAGTCGGCCTATCCCAAGGAATTGTCGGGCGGGATGCGCCAGCGGGTTGGTTTCGCCCGCGCCCTGGTCGTCAATCCTGACGTGCTGCTGATGGACGAAGCCTTTTCCGCGCTGGACGCGCCCACCTCGGAAACGTTGCGTGATGATCTGCTGGATCTGTGGCTGGAGCGGCAAATCCCGACCCGCGCCATCCTGATGGTGTCGCACAGCATCGAGGAGGTGCTGATGATCGCCGACCGGGTAGTGATCCTGGACAGCAATCCGGGGCGGGTGAAGGCGGAGTTGGCGATCACGCTGAAGCATCCACGTGATCACACCGCGCCGGTGTTTCGACGTCTGGTGGATCGAGTTTACGAGATCCTGACCGCGGCGGCTGGGGAACAGCGGGCGAGCGGTATCGGCCACCGGCTGCCGTCGGCGCATGTGGCCCAGTTATTGGGTGTGCTGGACGAGATCGACCACCCCGCGCACCGGGGCCTTGCCGATCTGTCGGTTCTGGCCGATGCGCTGGAACTGGAGGTGGACGATCTATTTCCGATCATTGAAGCGTTGCAATTGCTGGATTTTGCCCAGGTCGCCGAGGGCGACATTCGCCTGACCCCGCACGGTCAGGCGTTCCTGGACGCCGACATCCAGCGGCGCAAGATGATCTTCGGCGAGCATTTGTTGCGACGGGTGCCTCTGGCCGGGCACATTTGCCGGGTGATCGACGAACGGTCGAACCAGCGCGCCCCGGAAAGCCGGTTTCTGCGCGAGTTGGAGGATTATCTGACCGAGGATGAAGCCGAACGGGTGCTGCAGATCATCATCGACTGGGGCCGCTACGCCGAGCTGTTCGCTTATGATTACGATGTTGGGATGTTCAGCGCCGAAAATCCGGGCGAGGAAACAGTGGATGCATGATCAGTCCCGCGCGATCTCCTTGAGGATTTCAGCGTATTGCTCGGCGTCGATGGTACGCAGCAGGCGCTCGGTCGTCTCGGTCAGCGCGCCGACATGGCTGTCCTGGATCGCGCGCTTGACCTCCAGCAGATTGCTGGGGTGCATGCTGAACTCAGTCAGGCCCAAGCCCAGCAGCAGGCGGGTGTAACGCGGGTCGCCGGCCATTTCCCCGCACAGACTGACCGGAATGCCGGCCTGGCGGCCAGCGCGCAGGGTATTGCGGATCAGGGTCAGCACCGCCGGGTGCAGTGGATCGTATAGATAGTTGATCTCGTCATCCACCCGGTCGATGGCCAGAGTGTATTGAATCAGATCGTTGGTCCCGATGGACAGGAAATCCAGATAACGGGCGAACTGGTCCGCGCATACCGCCGCCGCCGGAATCTCGATCATCCCCCCGACCGGCAGTTTCTCGTCGAACGCCAAGCCACGGTCGCGCAGTTCCTGCTTGGTCTCCGCGACCAGCCGGAGTACCTGGAACACTTCGTGGATGGCGCAAAGCATCGGGATCATCATTCGTACCGGGCCCTGGGCCGAGGCCCGCAAAATGGCCCGCAACTGCGGGCGGAACATCGCCAGATCCTTCAGACACATCCGAATCGCCCGCAAACCCAGCGCCGGATTGGTGCAGACTGGCCCGCTGCGGACGCCGTCCACCTGTTTGTCCGCGCCCAGATCGGCGGTGCGGATGGTGACCGGTTTGCCGTCCAGGATCTTGATCACATGCAGATAGGACGCCAGATGCTCTTCCTCGTCGGGCACATCGGCGCGGTTCATGAACAGGAACTCGGTCCGGTACAAACCGATGCCGTCAGCCGCCACCTCCCGCACCGCGAGAGCGTCCTCGGGTAGTTCGATATTGGCGTGCAAGCCGATCGACACCCCGTCGCGGGTCACCGCCGCCTGGCCCTTCAGCTTGTTCAGCTCGCGCTGCTCGCGGCGCTCCTCCTGCTGCTTGTGGCGGTAATAGCGCAGGATGCGCTCGTCCAGCCCGACCAGGATGACCCCCTGGCGACCGTCCACGATCACCGGTTCGTCGACGCCCAGATAGGCGCGGGCGTTGCGGGCGCCCACCACCGCCGGAATCCCCAGACTGCGCGCCAGAATGGCGGTATGCGAGAGTGGACCGCCGTACTCGGTGACGAAAGCCAGCACGCCTTGATGCTGCATCAGGATGGTGTCGGCCGGAGTCAGATCATCAGCGACCACGATCCGACCTTCCAGTCGGCTGGCCACCAGTTCGGCATAGCCGGGATCGTTGAGGTAGGCGGGATCCTCAGCCAGCAGAATCCGCTGAATCCGCCGCACCACATGGTCGACATCGTCCTTGCGGGTGCGCAGGTACGGATCGTCCATGTCGTCGAACACTTGCACCAGGGAATCGCGCTGGATTTTCAGCGCCCATTCGGCATTGCAGCGATGAGCGCGAATCAACCGGATCGGCGCCTCGGTGAAAGTGACGTCCTCCAGCATGAGTAGGTGGGTGTCGATGAAGGCGGTGATGTCGCTGGGAGCGGTCGCCGGAATCCGCGTCCGAATATCTCGCAACTGTTGCCGGGCCAAGGCCAGGCCATTCAAGAAACGCCGAACCTCATCCTCGACGATGGCGTCCGGAATGGTGTACTCGGTGATTTCCGGTTGGTTGCGCTCCAGCAAATACGTTCTGCCGATCGCGTATCCCCGGGAAACCCCGATGCCATGCAGCGAAAACGGCATGGAGCAGCCCTCTCATTCGTCTTCGTCAAAACGGCGGCGGACCAGATCATCCAAATGTTCGATCGCCTGCTCAGCCTCGGGGCCGCTGGCGCACAACTCCAGCCGGGTGCCGCGGGCGGCGGCCAGCATCATCACCCCCATGATACTCTTACCGTTGACTTCGCGCCCGCCACGCAGCAATCGAATCTCGGCATCGAAGCCGGCCGCTAGGGTAACGAACTTAGCGGCGGCGCGGGCGTGCAATCCCAGCTTGTTGATGATGACGATTTCCCGTTTCAACACCCCGGCGTCCCCCTGATCGGCGGTCGACATGACGTCGCGGTCTGGCCCTTCATTATTTTAGTTCTCGATGACGAACCATGACATAGTCGCGCGTTTCGTTGAAACGGCGAGCCAGGGCGTCGGCAACGAAGACCGAGCGGTGCTGGCCGCCGGTGCAACCGATGGCCACCGTCAGATAGCTGCGGTCGCTGGCCTCGAACCGCGGCAGCCATGCTTCCAGGAACCGGCCCAGATCGGCGACCATGGCGGTTACTTCCGATTGGCGTCCGAGGAATTCGATGACGGGCGGGTCAAGTCCGGTTAGCGGGCGCAGCGACGGTTCCCAGTGGGGGTTGGGCAGACAGCGAACGTCGAAGACGAAATCGGCGTCGGCCGGTACCCCGTTTTTGAAACCGAAGGATTCGAACAGTAGCGACATCGCCTCACGTGGCGTATCGTGGAGGCGGGCGCGCAGGAGTTCGCGCAACTGGTAGATATGGGTTTCGCTGGTGTCGATGATCAGATCAGCGCTGGCGACGATCGGCTCCAGCAGGCGCCGTTCCCGGCGAATCGCCTCTCGCAGGGGGACGCTGCCTACGTCCAGGGGATGCCGCCGACGGGTTTCGCTGTAGCGCTTGAGCAGAACCTCGTCGTTCGCCTGCAGGAACAGCACCTCGACGTCGAGTTCGCCAGCGCGCAGATCAGCGAGCGTGGCGGGAAATTGGTCCAAATCGTCGATGAAATTGCGCGCATCCACGCCCACCGCCACCGTCGGCGGCGGTCGATCAGTCGATGCGAGAATCTCCCGCGCCAGCGGCAGGATCAGCTTGAACGGGAGATTGTCGACGCAGTAGTAGTCCAGATCTTCCAGGGTCTGCAAGGCGATGGTTTTGCCGGACCCCGACAGGCCGCTGACGATGATTATTCGCACGGAACGGCCCTCGCCATGGTTTTTTCCACCCGCCCCATCAAATCCTGTTCGGCACAATAACCCCCCAGCCGCAGGATATGGTCGCGCACCGCGCATTCCACCAACACCGCCAGATTGCGACCGGGCGCGATTGGCAGGGTAATCACCGGCACACCCACACCCAGGATAACCCGAGTGTCGCGCAAACCCTGCAAGCGGGATTCGGCCGGCGGAGCGATATCCTCCAGCTTGACCAGGTGGATGATCAGCCGCACCCGCTTGTTGCGCTTGATGGCGCTGTCGCCGAACATGCGGCGGATGTTGAGAATCCCCAATCCCCGTACTTCCAGCAAATCGCTCAACATGGGCGGACAGGTGCCTTCCAGAATATCGGGCGCCGCCCGGGTCAGGGTTGGGGTGTCGTCGGCGATCAGGCGATGACCACGGCTGATCAGTTCCAGGGCCAGTTCGCTCTTGCCCACGCCGCTGCCGCCCGTGATGAGTAAACCCATGCCAAAGACTTCCAGGAGTTCGCCATGGACCACGGTGGAGGCTTCCAGGCCGTGTCGGTAGCTTTCGAGCCGGTCGAGGACCACCGCCAGGGCGGCCGGGCTATACCAAAGTGGAACGCCAGCGGCGTCGGCGCCGGGCCGCAATGCTTCGGCCAACTCGAACCCGCTACAGACCAGAATCGCGCTGGTCGAGGATCCCAACAGACAGTCGAACAACTCCAGACGAGTCGCCGATCCCAGTCGGTTCAGAAAAGCGCGCTCGTCGGGGCCGAGAATCTGCAACCGAGCCGTCTGGACCCAGTTGAGCCGGCCGTACAGCGGCGCGCTGGCCTCGACCGGAGACCACAGAATGCGGTCGGCCCCGGCCGCGCCCCCGATCCAGCGCAGGTCTAGCAAGGCTTCCAGTCCTTGAAAGACCGCTTGGGCGCGCAAGGGCAGGTTCATGATGAAATCGCCGCGGTCGGTTTCCAGTCCCTGAATTGTTCGAACAGCGCCTGGTCGACGACGGTTTCGCGCAGCCGCCGACAAAAAGCCGGGTCGCTGAACATTTCCGCCAAATGGGCGAGGATCTTGAGATGTTCGTCGGTATAGTGATCCGGCACCAGCAGGCCGAACACTAGATCCACCGGTTGCCGGTCGATGGCGTCGAAATCCACGCCCCGCTTGAGTTTGATGAAGGCGCCGATGGCCCGCTGGCTTTGAATGAACCGGCCGTGCGGCAAGGCGACGCCATGGCCCAGACCCGTGCTGCCCAGACGCTCTCGACCGATCAGGCTATCGAAGATCGGTCGGGCCGTCAGGTCGGCCTGCCCCTTGGCCAGCAGTTCGCTCAGCACCTCGATGACCCGCTTTTTGCTGGTTACCTCGCTGTCGCAGAGGATCCGCTCGCGGGTAATCAGGTCCGTGATGTCCATCGCCGCGCCCCACCCTCAAGGTTGGGGATAATCGCGCGCCTTTTCGCCGCGATGCTTGTCGGTCATCTTCTCCTTGTGTCGCTTGATTTGCCGGTCGATCTTGTCGCTCAGGGCGTCGATGGCCGCGTATAGATCCTCGTCCACCGCGTCGGCGTAGATTTCGTTGCCGGCCACGTGGATGGTCGCCTCAGCCTTCTGGCGCAGTTTCTCGACGCTGAGAATCACCTGGGCGCTGGTGACGTTGTCGAAATGCCGCTCGATCCGCTCCAGTTTGCCATGCACGTAATCGTGCAGCGCCTGGGTGATTTCCACGTGGTGTCCGCTTAGTTTGATTTGCATGGCATCGACTGCCTTCAAGGAAGTGAATAAAGGGGTTTGACATTCCATTCCTGCCCCGAATCCCTAAACCCACGGTTTTCGTGTCTGACAGGCGTGACTTTCCCGCTGCTGGATGGCGTATCGCCCACCGCGCGCCGCGGGTAGGGCCGTTGCGGTGGCCAGCCGTGCCGGATCAATCGTCGATTCCCATGGCCGCGTCGCCCCTAGACCAGGCGTTTGCGATCCGAGGACGAAGGAATGGCCATCGCTTCCCGGTATTTTGCCACCGTCCGCCGCGCCACTTGAATCCCTTCCGCCTCCTCAAGCAGCTTGGCGATTTTTTCGTCGCTGAGCGGTTTGCCGGGATCCTCAGCCTGGATCAGCTTGCGGATCATGGCGCGGATGGCGATGGAGGAACACTCACCGCCGGTGCTGGTGCCGACGTGGCTGGAAAAGAAATACTTGAGTTCGTAAATGCCGCGCGGGGTGTGCATGTACTTTTGCGTGGTTACCCGCGAGATGGTGGATTCGTGCATGCCGAGCACCTCGGCGATGTCGCGCAGGATCAGCGGCTTCATGTATTCGTCGCCCTTTTCCAGAAACTCGCGTTGGCGCTCGACGATGCAGGTCGCCACCTTGAGCAGGGTCTCGTTGCGATTTTGCAGGCTTTTCAGGAACCAGCGCGCTTCCTGCAAATGGTTTCTGAGGCAGGCCATGTCGCCGCCCTGACCGGCCCGGCGCGCCAGGGCGGCGTAACGGGCGTTGATCCGTACCTTGGGCGTGCTCTCGGGGTTCAGCTCGACCCGCCAGGCGGCGCGCTGGCGGTAAACCAGCACATCCGGAACGACGTATTGTGGCGCGGCGTTGGATCGGGAGGCGCCGGGATGGGGATTCAACGACTGGATCAGGCCGATGATGGCCTGCAGCGCCTCGCGCGAAACCTTCAACCGTCGCATCAGGGTGCTGAAATCGTGATCGGCCAGCAATTCCAGATGTTGCTCGACCAGTCGCCGGGCCTCGGCCAGCCACGGCGTGTCCGCCGGCAAGCCCTCCAGTTGCAGCAGCAGACATTCCGCCGGATTGCGGGCGCCGACACCTTGGGGATCGAAGCGCTGAATCTGCTTGAGCACCGCCTCGACCTCGGTCGGCGTCACCGCGAATTCCCCGCGCAGCCCCTGGCCGATTTCCACCAGCGACAGCGCCAGATAGCCGGACTCGTCGATGGCGTCGATAATCGCGGTGGCGATCGCCATGTCGCGGTCGTTGAACGGAGTCAGCCGCATTTGCCAGTACAGATAGTCGCGCAGGGATTCGCCGCCGCCGGCGTAGCGCTCGTAGGGGTCCCAATCCTCGTCCTCGCCGCGCGAATAGCGGGTCTCGCCATCATACGATTCGTAGATGTCTTCCCAGGCGCTGTCCACCGGCAGTTCATCGGGCAGGGTGGCGTCGGCCGGGGTGGTGTTCAGCTCGGTTTCGGCGCGGGCGTCCGCCGCCGCCTGGGCGGCCAGGGTCTCGGGTCGTACCGGCAAATCCTGCGGTTCGTCGCTTCGCTCCAGCATCAGGTTGGAGTCAAGAATAGTTTGCACCTCCGCCTGAAGATCCAGGCTGGATAGCTGCAACAGGCGAATCGCCTGTTGCAGTTGGGGGGTCATGGTGAGTTGCTGACCCAGCCGCAGTTGCAATGACTGTCTCATGGGGACTTAATCTCGGCCCGAAGTCGGGAAACGCAATCCACCCCTCATTCTAGTCGGTTTTGCGCGCCATGACAGCAACGCCATGGCCGCCGCGCGGTCCATCACAATTGAAACGATTCGCCCAGATAGACCTGGCGAACCTGTTGGTTGGCGAGAATCGCGGCGGGATCGCCCTCGGCGATCACCCGGCCCTCGTTAAGGATGTAGGCGCGATCGCAAATGCCCAGCGTTTCCCGGACGTTGTGATCGGTGATCAGTACCCCGATGCGACGCTCGCGCAGGTGTTCGATGATGCGCTGGATATCCAGCACCGACAAGGGGTCCACGCCAGCGAACGGTTCGTCCAGCAGCACGAACGCCGGATTCGCCGCCAGCGCCCGGGCGATTTCCACTCGCCGGCGCTCGCCCCCCGACAGGTTGATGCCCACGCTGTCGGCCAGGTGGCCGACATGCAGTTCGTGCAGCAGGTCCTCGGCCCGCGCCCGGCGCTCGGGGCGGGGAAGATCGCGGCGGGTTTCCAGAATCGCCAGCACGTTGTCCAGCACCGTCAGCCGGCGGAACACCGAGGGCTCCTGCGGCAGATAGCCGACCCCCAGCCGCGCGCGCGCGTGCATCGGCAAATGGGTGAGGTCGCGGTCGTCCAGCAACACTCGGCCCTCGTCGCAATGAATCAGCCCCACCATCATGTAGAAGCTGGTGGTCTTGCCGGCACCGTTCGGTCCCAGCAGGCCAATCACCTCGCCGCTGGCGACCGTCAGCGACACCGCGTCCACCACGACGCGCTTGCGGTAACGTTTGACGATTTCCTTGGCGATCAGTTGCGCCACGCTCAGGGCTTCCGGGCGGCCGGCGGCGGCTTTTGCGCCTGGGGCTGGATGGTGAACTGGATGCGGCCGTTGTCGCCGGCGCCGCGCGCGCGCACCACGTCGCCCTTGAGATCGTATTCCACCCGCTCGCCAGTAAAAGTGTCCTGGCCCTGGGTTAGCTTGGCGCCGCCGCTCATGATCACCTTGGCGCCGACGACATCGTACTCGACCCGGGGGCTGACGCCCTGGATTTCCGGCTTGTCCGCCGTCGGCCGATAGCGCAGGTTGACGGGGGCGCCCGTCGCTTCCATCCGTTGGAAATTGTTGTCCTTGACGTAAATAGTCACAGTGTCGGCGGTCAACCGCATCGAACCCTGGGTGATGATCACGTTGCCTTCGTAGACGCTGACGCCGGTTTTCTGGTCCAACTGGCCGCGATTGGCCTCCAGTTGGATGGGTTGGGCGCGGTCTTCCGGCAGGGCGTCGACCAGCGGCGGCGCCAGCGTTAGCGCGGCCGCCAGCCCAAGCCTAGCGCTGGGGTGGTTCATAGAAGCCTCTTACCTCGGAAAACAGTTCCAGTTGTTGTTGATCCAGCCAGGCGCGCGCGCCAACCGCGTTTAATTCGCCACCGGGTATGACCGCCCGAACCGGCGCGGCGGTTTCGGCGTAGCGTTCGGCCCGGTGGAGCCACACGTCGCGGGTGGTGATGGTAACCGGTGGTTTGCCGCTTTCCGCGTCGCGGCGCATCACCACCTTGCCGTCGAGGCGGGCGACCTGATTGTCGGCGGCAATCCAGCCCTGTTCGGCTTGCACCCGCCACCCGCGGGTCTGGCCATCCGGCTGATACCAGTCCAACACCGGTTGCTCGATCCGGACCCCACCCTGACCGGGCAACTGCCATGACCGAGGCGCTTCCACGACATATTCTCGCACTCCGGCGGCATTCGTGCGTACCGCCCGGGATCGTTCGACGGTCAATACCGGGGCCTGACTTTCGGTCGGCGCCGGTTCCCGCAACGAGGATTCCACCCACCGCAACAAGCCATAGCTCAGGCCGGCCAGCAGCGCCAGTCCGGTCAGGGAGAGAATGCCGCGCGCCGTTACGCCGCCAGTTGTGTTTTTCAAAGATACCGGTCGCGCAGGATCGCCAGTTGGCCGCGCGCCTCCAACAGCAGCTCGCAGACATCGCGCGCCGCGCCGCGCCCGCCCCGGCTGGGCGTTTGCCAGTGGGCATGCTGCTTGACAAAGGGATCGGCGTTCCGCACCGCGATGGCGAGGCCGACCCGGGTCATCACCGGCAGGTCGATGAGATCGTCGCCGACATAGGCGACCCGCTCGGCGGTCAGCCCGAGCCGGACCAGCAGGTTGTTGAACACCGCCTGCTTGTCCTGGACGCCCAGATAGGCATGGCGAATGCCGAGATCGGCCATGCGCCGCTCGACCGAGGCGGCGTGACGGCCGGAAATGATGGCGACCTCCACCCCGGCCTCAAGCAGCATCTTGATACCGTGACCATCGCGGATATGAAACGCCTTGTATTCGTTTCCATCGTTGCCCAGATACAGCCGGCCGTCGGTCAGCACGCCGTCCACGTCGAAAATTACCAGTTGAATCTGGGCGGCCTTGCCGAGCACATCGCGCATCGTGGATTTCTCGCGGATCGTTGGGAATCACAGCACGCCGGCACGCAGCAGATCGTGCATGTTCAGCACCCCGGTCAGCTTGCCAGCGGAGTTTACCACCGGCAGAGCGTTGATTTTGTGTTGCTGCATCTTTTGCAATGCCTCGGCGGCCAGGGCGCCGGGGGCGATGGTCTTGCAGTCGCGGGTCATGACCTCGGCGACGCGGGCGGTATGGACGTCCACCTGTCGATCCAGCGCCCGCCGCAGGTCGCCGTCGGTGAAGACGCCCAGCACCCGTTGCTCTCCATCCACCACCACCGTGGTTCCCAAACCCTTGCGGCTCATTTCCAGCAAGGCGTCCTTGAGCAGATCGTTGGGGGCGCTGCAAGGCATCCGCTCGCCGGTGTGCATGATGTCGTCGGTCAACAACAGCAGGCGGCGACCCAGCCGGCCACCCGGATGGGAGCGGGCGAAGTCCTCGGCGGTGAAGCCACGCACCTCCAGCAACGCCACCGCCAGCGCATCGCCCATGGCCAGGGTGGCGGTGGTGCTGGCGGTCGGCGCCAATCCCAGCGGACAGGCTTCCTGGACTACGCTGACATCGAGGTGAACATCCGCCATCGTGGCCAGGGTCGAGGCGGGATTGCCAGTAAGAGCGATCAAGGGCACGTCCAACCGCTTGATCAGGGGCAACAGGGTCAGAATTTCGTCGGTCTCGCCGGAATTGGACAGCGCCACCACCACGTCCTGGGCGGTGATCATGCCCATGTCGCCGTGACTGGCCTCGGCGGGGTGAACAAAGAAAGCGGGGGTGCCGGTGCTGGCCAGGGTCGCGGCGATCTTGCCGCCGATATGGCCGGATTTGCCGATGCCGAGCACCACGATGCGGCCCACGCAGGCCAGCATCAACTGGCAGGCTCGCACGAAATGATCGTCGATGCGCGCGGTGAGTTGGCGGATGGCTTCCGCTTCAATCGCCAGCACCCGATGGGCAAGTTCCTTAAGCTTATCAGGGTGGATCGGCATGGCGGCGGGATTGGGTCAAAGTTGCGCGGCGTTGAAGGTGTCGCACTGACGTAAATCTCCGCCGGTGATACCGCGCTTGAACCAGCGCACCCGCTGCGCGGAACTGCCATGGGTAAAGGAATCCGGCGTGACATACCCCCTGGCCTGGAGTTGCAGGCGATCGTCGCCGATGGCGCTGGCGGCGTTCAGCCCTTCCTCGATGTCTCCCGCTTCCAGAATCTGGCGAGCCTTGTTCGCATGATGGGCCCACACGCCGGCGAAACAATCCGCCTGCAATTCCAGGCGCACCGATAATGCATTCGCCTGGGCCTCCCCGGCGTGGCCGCGCAAGGCTTCAACCTTGTTCGAGATGCCCAGCAGGTTTTGCACGTGATGCCCGATTTCGTGGGCGATCACGTAGGCCTGGGCAAAATCGCCGGGAGCGTGGAAGCGATTTTTGAGTTCCTGGTAGAAACTCAAGTCGATATAGACTTTCTGGTCCGCCGGACAGTAGAACGGACCGACCGCCGCCTGGGCAAAGCCACAGGCCGATTGCACCGCGCCGGTGAACAGCACCAGTTTTGGGTCCCGATAAGTACCGCCCATTCGACGGAACAGGTCGCGCCAGGTATCCTCGGTGTCGGCCAGGACGACGGAGACGAACTTGCGTGATTCGTCCTCGGCGGGGGATGGTTGAGCCGAGTGCTGGGTCGAGGTGCCGCCCGGCGCTCCGCTTCGAAGCAGAAAGCTGGGATCGATGCCAAAATACAGAGCGACGAGCACGAGGATGATGGTGCCGATGCCGCCACCCGCGATGGCGGGAGCGGCTTGGATGCCCCGACGATCCTCGACATTGTCGCTTTCCCTGCCATCTTTCCAACGCATGTGAAGAAACCTCTGGTCAATAACTGTCCACGCTCCTGGCCGTGCTTCCCGTCAAGCTTGGAACGGGTCGGCTGACAACGCGCCGCGCTACTTCAACGCCCCAGCGGGATCGGGCAGGGGACGCCCGATTGGCGCCGACCCTGGTTACGCCGACGCTTCGGCGTTATAAAATTCCAGTTTGGCGAGTCGTTTTCAGTGTCCCATGCTTCCCAGCCCAAGGGAAGCAGCTAGCAGGGAGATGAACGGCTCCACGACCGTTTTTCGAGCCTTGATTCGGGGAGGAAAACCGCCCGTGCCGATGGCCAGTCCCCTAACGGCTTACAGTCTCGGCGAGTAAAGACGAACCATGCGCTTCATCAATCCCAAGACCGATTTCGCCTTCAAGCGTATCTTCGGGTCGGAACAGAGCCGCGAGGTGCTCATCGATTTTCTGGACGCCGTGCTCTACGGCAGCCGAGGCTTGATCGCCGATCTGGAAATTCTCAACCCCTGGTTGGCGCCTCGCATTCGCGGCATGAAGGACACTTATCTCGACGTGCGCGCCCGGCTGACCGATAACCGGGTCGTCATCATCGAAATGCAGGTTCTGAACGTGGAAGGCTTCGAGAAACGGATTCTGTACAACGCCGCCAAAACCTACTCCAATCAGTTACGGAGCGGAGAAGACTACCTCGACCTGCATCCGGTCATCGCCCTGACCTTGACCGACTTTGTGATGTTCGAATCGTATCCCGGCTACCTCAGCCGCTTCGTGCTGCGGGAGCGGGATTATTTGATGGATTATCCGGTGGAGGACCTGGAGTTGGTGTTTATCGAACTGCCGAAGTTCGAAAAGTCGTTGGAGGATCTGGGCGGCCGGCTGGAGCAATGGCTGTATTTCATCAAGCACGCCCCGGATTTGACGATGATTCCTCCCAACTGGGCCGCCGTGCCGGCGTTGCGGCAGGCGTTCGATCTGGCGAACCGGGTCAATCTGGAGCCGGAGGAACTGGAGGATTTGGAGCGGCGGGAAGTGTTCATCGCTGACCAGCGCAACGCCCTGCGTAAGGCTGAAAAAACTGGTTTCAACCAAGGTCATGCCGAAGGCCGCCGCGAACAGGCATTGGAAATCGCTCGCGCCCTGCTGGATGTATTGGATCTGGAGACCATCGCCACCAAGACTGGCCTGACTCTTGACGAACTGCGACAGTTGCGAGCGAACCGTGAATAATCCTTACTGGAGCCCCGTGGCGCGGCGGCTCACCCCCTACGTGCCGGGCGAGCAGCCCAAACTCAGCAATCTGGTCAAGCTCAACACCAACGAGAATCCTTACGGACCGTCGCCGCGGGTACTGGCGGCGATCCAGGCGGAATTATCCGACGCCCTGCGCCTGTACCCGGACCCGAGCGCCGAGCGGCTCAAGCAGGCCATCGCCGACTATTACGCCGTCACGCCAGCGCAAGTCTTCGTCGGTAACGGTTCGGACGAAGTGCTGGCGCATACCTTTCAGGGTTTATTGCAGCATCCCGCCCCACTGTTGTTTCCCGACATCACCTACAGCTTCTATCCGGTCTACTGCGGCCTGTACGGCATCAATTTTGAAACCGTGCCACTGGCCGAGGATTTCACCTTGCGCGTCGCCGACTACCTGCGCCCCAACGGGGGCATCATTTTCGCCAATCCGAACGCGCCCACCGGCTGTCCGCTGCCGCTGGTCGACATCGAATGGCTGCTCCAACGCAACCAGGACTCGGTGGTCGTGGTGGACGAAGCCTACATCGACTTCGGTGGCGAGACCGCCATTGGGCTGGTGGACCGCTATCCGAACCTGCTGGTGACGCAAACCTTGTCCAAGTCGCGCTCGCTGGCGGGGCTGCGGGTTGGGCTGGCGGTGGGGCACCCGGAACTGATCGAGGCGTTGGAGCGGATCAAGAACAGCTTTAATTCCTATCCCCTCGACCGGCTGGCCATCGCCGGCGCGGTGGCCGCGTTCGAGGACCGCGAGTATTTCGAGCGTACTCGACACCTGGTGATCGCCAACCGCGCCGAATTGGTCGCTGCGCTGGCGGCACTTGGTTTTGAGGTATTGCCCTCGGCGGCGAACTTCGTCTTTGCCCGCTACCCGCAACGGGATGCCGCCGCGTTGGCCGCCGCCCTGCGCCAGCACAGCGTGATCGTGCGTCACTTTCGCCTGCCGCGCATCGAACAGTTCCTGCGAATCACGGTCGGTAGCCCGGAACAGAACGCCGCCCTGCTCGCCGCGCTCGGGCTGATTCTGGCGGAGGGTTGAAGGTGCGATTGAGCGAACTGGTTGCGTATACGGATCGCCTGCTGGCGGTGGAGAACTTCAACGACTACTGCCCGAACGGGTTGCAGGTGGAGGGCCGAGCGGACGTCGAAACCCTGGTCGGCGGCGTTACCGCCTGCCAGGCGTTGCTGGACGCGGCGGTCGAACGCGGGGCCGACGCCGTGCTAGTCCATCACGGCTGGTTCTGGAAAGGCGAAAGTCCACGCATCGTCGGCATGAAACAGCGGCGGCTCGCCACCCTGCTCCGTCACGGGATCAGCCTGATCGCCTACCATCTGCCGCTCGACGCCCATCCCGAGCTGGGCAACAACGTCCAATTGGCCCGAGTGCTGGATTTAACCGTGACTGGGACCACCGGCGGCAACGGTCGGACGCCAGGGCTGGTGATGTTGGGCGAGCTGGCCCAACCGATGAGCGGAGACGCCTTCGCCGCTCATCTTGCCGCCCGCCTGGGCCGGGAGCCGCTGCATGTTTCTGGCGCCGCCGCGCCCATCCGGCGACTGGCCTGGTGCACCGGCGCCGCGCAGTCCTTCATCGAGATCGCGGTGAACGCTGGCGCGGATGCCTTCCTGACCGGGGAGGCGTCCGAGCAGACCGTGCATATCGCCCATGAGAACGGCCTGCATTTTTTCGCCGCTGGCCACCACGCCACCGAACGCTACGGCGTGCCGGCGCTGGGCGCACATCTGGCCGAGCGATTCGCCCTGAACTTCGCGTTCGTCGACATCGATAATCCAGTCTGAAACCCGGCTGGCCAGTTCCGGTCACGCGAACCCTTGTGGCTTTGGGCGACAAGCGCATAGACCCTAATACCCTCCCTGAGGTATAGTTTTGCCGTACCGCGAAAACGGCGGGAGTTCATACCGATGGAGTTCGGGCATCGTCCAGCGTACCCCGCGAAGCGTGCTGGTTTCGGCAAAATAACAGCTCCCAGTCCGGCTCCGGCGAACACGAAATCCGTGCACATCGTTTGCGTTGCCAACCCATCCTTAAATCTAACGATAAATTCACAACAGGAGACTGCGTATGAGTACGGTAGAGGACGTCGATCCCGGCAGACGCCGGTTTCTGACCGCCACGGCTGCCGTGGTCGGCGGCGTTGGCGTGGCGTTCGTCGCCGTTCCTTTCTTGAAATCCTGGTCGCCCAGCGAGCGCGCCCAGGCCGCCGGCGCCCCGGTGGAAGCCGATATCAGCAAGCTGGAAGACGGCGCCATGATGACCGTCGAATGGCGCGGCAAGCCGGTCTGGCTGCTCAAGCGCAGCAAGAAGATGCTGGACGATCTGCCCGGACTTAAGGATCAGTTACTCGATCCCAACTCGGAAATGGCCAGTCAGCAACCCAAATACGCCCAGAACGCCAACCGCTCCATCAAGCCCGATGTGCTGGTGCTGGTCGGCATCTGTACTCACCTGGGTTGCTCGCCGACCTTCCGGCCGGACGTGGCCCCGGCGGATCTGGGGCCCGCCTGGAAAGGCGGCTTTTTCTGCCCCTGCCACGGTTCTCGCTTCGATCTGGCCGGGCGGGTTTACAAGGGCGTTCCCGCCCCGAAGAACCTGGAGGTGCCCTCCTACCGGTTCCTGAGCGACTCCCGCGTGTTGATTGGCGTTGATCCGGAGGCTGCATAATGGCGAACACACAAGGCACGACCGGTCTGGTCGGCTGGATTGACGAACGCTTCCCGCTGACCAAATCCATCCGCGAACACCTGACTGAATACTACGCGCCGAAGAACTTCAACGTCTGGTATTTCTTCGGCTCGCTGGCGCTGCTGGTGCTGGTCAATCAGATTCTGACCGGTATCTGGTTGACCATGAACTACAAGCCCGCCGCCGCCGACGCTTTCGCCTCGGTCGAATACATCATGCGCGACGTGGACTGGGGCTGGCTGATTCGCTACATGCATTCGACCGGTGCCTCGGCCTTCTTCATCGTGGTCTATCTACACATGTTCCGGGCGCTGATCTACGGCTCCTACAAGAAGCCGCGCGAGCTGATCTGGATCTTCGGCGTGCTGATCTTTCTGGCCCTGATGGCCGAAGCCTTCATGGGTTACCTGTTGCCCTGGGGCCAGATGTCCTACTGGGGCGCGCAGGTCATCATCAACCTGTTCAGCGCGCTTCCCGTCGTTGGCCCGGATCTGTCGGTGTGGATTCGCGGTGATTACGTGGTGTCCGACGCCACCCTGAACCGCTTCTTCGCGCTGCACGTCATCGCCGTGCCCCTGGTGCTGCTGGGGCTGGTGGTCGCGCACATCCTCGCCTTGCACGAGGTCGGCTCCAACAACCCCGACGGCGTCGAAATCAAGAAGGTCAAGGGCGCCGACGGCAAGCCGCTGGATGGCATCCCGTTTCACCCGTATTACACGGTCAAGGACCTGCTGGGCGTGGCTGTGTTTTTGATCTTCTTTTCCGTGGTGATTTTCTTCACGCCGGAGATGGGCGGCTACTTCCTTGAACACCCGAACTTCGATCCGGCCGATCCGATGAAGACCCCGCCGCATATCGCTCCGGTATGGTACTTCACTCCGTTCTACGCCATCCTGCGCGCCGTGCCGTCCTTCGCCGGCACACAGGTCTGGGGCGTACTGGCCATGGGTGCCGCCATCGTGCTGCTGTTCTTCCTGCCCTGGCTGGACCGCAGCCCGGTGAAATCCATTCGTTACCGCGGCTTTTTGTTCAAGCTGGCCTTATTCGCGTTCATCGTTTCCTTTCTGATTCTGGGCTATCTGGGCTCGTTGCCGACCACCCCGGCCCGCACGTCGCTGGCCCAGATTTGTTCCGTGATTTATTTCGCGTTCTTCTTCGTGCTGCCGATTCTGCCGTGGTTTGAAAAGACCAAGCCGGTACCGGAAAGGGTGACAAAATGAAAAAAATCATCGTCGCACTCGCGTTCCTGGCGCTGCCGGGCCTGAGTCTCGCGTCTGGCGGAGAGGGGTTTCCGCTGGAAAAAGCCCCCATCGATCTGCACAACAAGGCTTCGCTCCAAAAAGGCGCCAAGCTGTTCGTCAACTACTGCATGGGTTGCCACTCGCTGGAGCACCAGCGCTACAATCGCATGGCTCGCGACATCGGGCTGACCGACGAGCAGGTGAAGGCGAATCTGATCTTCACTGGGGCCAAGGTCGGCGACACCATGAAGAACGCCATGCCCAAGGCCGAGGCCAAGCAGTGGTTCGGGGTTACGCCGCCCGATCTGACCCTGATCGCCCGCGCGCGCGGCGCGGATTATCTCTATACCTATCTGCTGACTTTCTATCAGGATGCCACCCGGCCCTTTGGCGTGAACAACGCCGCGTTTCCGAACGCCGGCATGCCTCATGTGCTGTGGCAACTGCAAGGGATGCAGAAACCGGTCTACGAGGTCCACAAGGATCATGAAGGTCACGAAACCAAGGTTCTCAAGGACTTTGAGCTGGTCCAACCGGGGAGTATGAGTCCGCCGGAGTTCCGGCAAGCCGTGGCGGATTTGGTGAACTTCCTGGTCTACGTCGGCGAACCGATCCAACTGGAGCGCCAGAGGATCGGTATTTGGGTATTGCTGTTCCTGGGCCTGCTCTGCGTGGTGTTCTACCTGCTGAAGAAAGAGTATTGGAAGGACGTGCATTGACGCCGCCCTCGCCGGCGACGGATCGATCGTTCCTCGCCGGCGTTGGTTAGATTCACTCTCCCCGCCTGGCGGGGAAATCCCTGATCCGCGCTTCGTCCACGAACCCTCCGCCATGACCTCGACCCGTCCCTATCTGATCCGCGCCCTGTACGAGTGGATTGAAGACAATGGCCTGACGCCGCACATTCTGGTCGACGCGGAAGCGCCGGGAGTCACCGTGCCTAAGCAGCACGTGCGCGAGGGGCAGATCGTGCTCAACATCAACCCAGCGGCGGTGCGCGATCTCCGCCTGGGCAACGACTGGATCGAGTTCAGCGCTCGTTTCGGCGGCATGGCCCGCGCGATCCAGATTCCAGTGGCCGCCGTTCTGGCCATTTACGCCCGCGAGAACGGGCATGGCATGGCCTTTGGCGAGGAGAAGGGTGGCGACGAACCGCCACCACCCGGTTCGCCACCGCCGGAAAAAGCGGACAAGCCGGACAAACCCCCGCGTCCCGACCGCAGGCCGGCGTTGAAGATCGTGAAATAGCCGCGCTCAGGGGATGTATTCGAACAGCGTCACCACCTGGCGCACGCCGCCAACCTGGCTGGCTGCGTCCGCCGCCGCGTCCGCTTCCCGCGGCCGCACCAGTCCCAGCAGATAGACCACCCCATGGTCCGTGACCACCTTGACCCGGCTGGGATCAAAATCCGGGATGCTGTCGATTCGCAGCAGCGCGGTTTTAACCTTGGTGGTGAGCAAGGCGTCGTTGCTGCGGCTGGATACGGCGTTGGGTGGGCCGATCACCAGTTCGTTATACACTTCCCGAACGGGAGGCTCGCCAAGATCGCGAGCAATCCGCTCGGCCCGCCGCCGCGCTTGCTCCGACACGACTTCGCCGCTCAGCAGCACGGCGCCGTTGTAGCTGGTGACGTTGATGTGGTTGCCCGGCGGCAATTGCTGGTCAAGCACGTTGTAGAGCTTTAATTCAATCGTCTGATCGTCCACCACGGTGCCGGTCGTGCGCCGGTCGTGCGCCACGCCGACGCCCACCGCCGTGCCGCCCACCAACAGCGGGATGCAGCCGGTCAGCAGCGTGGTCGCCAGAACCGCCGCCGCTAGATGGATTGGCTTTGCATTCATGCGGGTTCCTCCTCGCCGAATAACCGATGGTCCACCAGATCGCACAGACAATGAATGATCAGGATATGGACCTCTTGAATCCGCGCGGTCGCCGTCGCCGCCGCGCGAAGCTCGATATCCTCCGCGCCAAGGCAACCGGCCATGCGCCCGCCGTCGCGGCCCGTCAGCGCCACCGTGGACAGGCCCAATTCGCGCGCGGCGACCATGGCGGTCAGGACGTTGGGTGAATTGCCGCTGGTCGAAATCGCCAGCAACACATCGCCGGGATGACCCAGAGCGCGGACTTGCCGGGCGAAGATTTGCTCGAAGGCGTAATCGTTAGCGATGGAGGTCAATGCTGAACTGTCGGTGGTCAGCGCGATGGCGGCCAATCCCGGCCGTTCGATCTCGAAGCGGTTGACCAGTTCGGCGGCGAAATGCTGGGCGTCGGCGGCGGAGCCGCCATTGCCGCACACCAGAATCTTGTACCCCTGACGCAGCCGTTCGGCCAGATGTTCGGCGGCCTGAACGATACGCGGCCCCAAGGCGGCGAGGGTCCGCTCCTTGGCCGCGATGCTGGCGGCGAAATGTTGCTCGATGCGCGTGAGTAGTTTCATCATCCCCATCCGGTAAAGTACGATGAGTGGGAAAGCTTAGCGCATTCCCGTTCGATTCAGTCCATCGATGGCGCATAATCCGCCCCTTCCGCGTTCCATTCCACCCTCACGACCCTCATGGCTGCTTCCGCTTTTCGCGAATTCCGGGCCGGCGCGCTGGCGCTGGCACCCCTGCTGGTTGGCGTCATGCCGTTTGGCATGATCTACGGGGCGCTGGCGCTGAGTCAGGGTCTGAGTCCGGCGGCGGCGCTGGCGATGTCCACGATTCTGTTCGCCGGATCGGCGCAGTTTCTGTTTTGCCAACTGCTCGGCGCGGGCGTGCCAGCCCCGGTGATGGTGGCCGAGGTCGGTCTGTTGAACCTGCGCCATGCCCTGTACAGCGCCGCGCTGGCCCCGCGCATCGCCCATCTGCCTCGGCGCTGGAAGCTGGCCCTAGCCTATCTGCTGACCGATGAAGCCTACGCCGTGATCGCCCGGCGGGAGGCGGCGGGCGACGCGGGGCCTGATCGGCACTGGTTCTATCTGGGCGCGGGGTTGGCCCTGTGGGGTGGCTGGCAACTGTCCACCGCCGCCGGGGTGCTGGTGGGCGCGCGGCTGCCGGCGAATTGGCCACTGGATTTCGCCTTGCCGCTCACCTTCATCGCCATCGTGGTTCCGCTGATCCGTAACCGGACCCTGCTGACGGTGGCGGTGGTCTCCGGGATCGTGGCGCTCCTGGCCGCTGGCTTGCCGTTCAAACTGGGATTGCTAGCGGCGGCGCTGGCTGGGATGGCGGTCGGCTGGCGACTGGCGGGCAGGATGCGATGAGCGTCTGGTTGATCATGGCGCTGTGTGGCGTGGTGACTTTCGCCATCCGCCTGTCGTTCATCGCCGCCGAAGGCAAGTTGGCGTTCCCGCCGGGTTTTCGCCGCTTGTTGCCGTTCGTGCCGGTCGCCACCTTGACCGCGCTGGTGATTCCCGAACTGCTGATGCCGCAGGGCGTGCTGTGGCTGGCTTGGGACAATGCCCGGTTGATGGCCGGGGTAGCGGCTATCGTCATCGCCGCCACGACGCGCAGCGTGCCGTGGACGCTGGTCGGCGGGTTCGTGGTGCTGGGGGCGTGGCCCTTTTGAACGAGGGAACCGGCTTGGGACTATGCCGCGCCGGAAAGCTCGACCTTGTCGTAAATCTCCGCCAGCGCCAGTTCGCAATCGATGGCGTCCAGCCGCAAGCGGCTTTCCAAGCCATCGCTTTCCGTCAACACCCAGCGTTGATCTGGCTGCCGCCGATAGGATTCGACATGCGGGCGATGCTGGGCGATCAGCACGTACTCCATCAGCGATTCCAGCTTGCGGTAATGCTCGAACTTCCGGCCTCGGTCATAGGCTTCCGTGGAATCCGACAGCACTTCCACGATCAGGATTGGATTCAGCAACGTATCCCGTTGACTATCGTCGAACTGGGCTTGGCCGCAGACCACCACGACATCCGGGTAGGTGAAAAGTCCGGTCGGGCTGATTTTGACCCGCATATTGTTGGTGTAGGCCCTACAGGGACGTTTTTTGAGTCGCTGCCGAACTTCGGACAAGGTATTAACCACAATCAGATTATGCGGCTCGCTTGCGCCGGCCATAGCGAAAATTTCACCGTCAAAATATTCGCTTTTGAGTTCGGCGCGGCGTTCGAGCGCGAGATAATCCTCAGGACTCAGATACGGTTTGGGTTGTAGGGGCATGGCCATGCTTCCAAGGGTCGGTTGCTCGAACCGATTGTGCCACAACCAGACGGATAACCCGCATAGTAGCCATTTCCGACCCTTCCCCAAAACTGTCGATGCCGGTCAAACTCTCCGGCCACGGATGCCAACAACCCGGTTTGGAGGACGGCTAGAGCTTTGGCCAGTTCTCGCATCGCATCGCATCGCATCGCTCCGCCGCACGACACGGCGGATGGCTTGCCTTGATCGCCAGGCGCTGGTTTCAAATTGAAACGGGGTGAAATTCTCTGTTGCAAATTGAAATCGCCTCGCCACTCAAGATAAAGAGCCAGCACCGATAACTGATTGATGGATAACATCATCCGCACTGGGCACGGCTGTGGCATGGAAGATGCTTAAAAACTAAAGATGCCTCGTGGTGTCGGGTCCGCTTCGGGCGGACGGCGAATATGATGGGATTTTCAGGACCAAGGGGCTTGTAATGTTAAAATACAAATAAAATCTATTATAATCAATAAATTATTTTCAAAGATTGTAGACTATGATAGATAAACTGAAACTGCAAAATCACTTGTTAGATTTCCACGGACACACCAATGAGCTTAGATCAGGTTTGCCAACTAGCAGTTGAAAACTTGGCTTCAATGGGGTGTAACGACATTACGCGCGAAAGCCTTGAAAAATCGTTAATCCAAAAATATAAGGAGGAGTTTACTGCTGACATTCGCGCAAAACTCAATAGAGGAAGTGTATATGACATGGAATTTAAGCCAATTCAGTATATATTGACTCCAAAGAATCGATATGTCTTTGATTATCGAAAAACTGCTCTGATTGATCCTTCATGTCTTGCCAAATATGTTGCTCTTACCCTGCTTGCCGCCCCAAAAATAGAACGAGCAAGAATACCAACTGATCAACTAATAGTATTTTCTGCCAGGTATTCACCTGAAGACGTAGCCATATTTGATCCGGATATTAACTACAATGCTTGGCGTCAACGGATAAAAGAACTTGCCAATAGCGAGTCATGCACATACGTAGTTCAATGTGATATCGCTTCATTCTATGATCGTGTAAATATTCACCGCATCGAATCCACGCTTATTGATATTAATGTTGATGACCCTCTTATCAGGAAAATCAACGACCTGCTTCTTCTGCACCCGATTACCCACAAATCCCCCTCCCCCCTTGCGGGGGAGGGCCGGGGTGGGGGGTAAAAACCCGCGGCAGGTTCAAAGTCGAGCTAAAACGCTCAAAATTCCGTTCATCGTCGCCGCTGTAACCCCCCACCCTAACCCTCCCCCGCAAGGGGGGAGGGAACGTTTGCTTATTATTTTGTTACTAATCAGTAAGATGAAGATGTGGGTAATCGGGTGCGCTCAGAGCCTATCTTTGGAATGCTGCCGTCCACTCGAAGGTTAGATGTTTCAAGGTAGACGGTGGTATCAAAAAGGTGTGGTCTAAAGGCAGTATTCCAGCGAACAAGAGAAGTCGAATAAATGCTGAATACTTGATTTCCGACAACACTCAATAGAATTGCTACACGAATATGCTCAAGCCCATCAAACAATTTTCCCGGTCGATCATCATACGATGCCGACCACACTGACTTGGATTTAGCTGCATATAGTTGCTGTAGGGGAGACATGCGATCTGTGCATATCGAGGAGAGTTGAACGATCATTCCTGTCCGAGATCCTGCATGGCAAATCGCATAACTTCGCTCAATAACATAGGCGTAAATATTTCCAGCGGTCTCTGTGGTGAACTCGTTAAGACGATATGTATTTCTGACTTTGCTGTATTCGATATAGGGCGGATTCCCAATCACTACATCGAACCCGCCCTCGCGCATCACGCCGTAGAATTCAGCGAACCAGTGGAAGGGCTGATGGCTTGCGCGCCAGGCTTTGAAATTCACCCTCACCCCCGGCCCCTCTCCCGAAGGGAGAGGGGAGATTGCGTCGGGATCGATGCCGTAGTCGCGGGCCAGATACCGATCCAGTTCCAAGCTCAGCGCGCTCAGCCTGTCGCGCAACTGGCGCTTGTCCTCCGCCGTGACCTTGCCGCCGTGCACCGTTTGCTGCTCCCGGAAGCGGTCGAACAGATCGGCCAGATCGGCAATGCGGGCCTTGATTTCGGCGCGGTGAACCTGATCGCTGGCCAGCGTGTTGGCCGCGTCGAACTGAGCCTCGGTGGCGTAGCCGACCAGCGTGTTGCCGGCGCGGATGTTGAAATCAATGTCAGGCAACGGCTCCAGTTCTCGCCCGACATCCACCTGCGACACCAGCTTGAGGAACAGGCGCAACTTACAGATTTCCACCGCCTCGGCCATGATGTCCACGCCGAAGAGGTTGTGCAGGATGATGCTCTTGAAAATGTAGTAGCGGCGCGAGGGGTGTTTGTCCACTTCGGCCAGCACATTCTCAAAATCCGCAAACCCGCGCACCATCCGCCTCCCCTCTCCCTCTGGGAGAGGGGTTGGGGGTGAGGGCGCACGGCTTTGCAACGCCTGCCAAATCACTTCAAGCACGCCTTCGGTTTCCGCAAGCACCTGATTATTCCAGAAACGCAGCACCCGTATGCCTTGCGCTTGCAGAAAAGCGTCCCGCTCAGCGTCGTAAGCGTGGTTTTCAGCGTGCTGCCCGCCGTCCAGCTCGACAGCGAGTTTGGCTTCGTGACAGTAAAAATCGAGGATATAAGGGGCAACGGGATGCTGGCGGCGGAACTTGCAACCGGCCAACCGCCGATCCCGCAACAACATCCAGATCAAGCTTTCCGCATCCGTTTGCTGTCGGCGCAATTCACGGGCGAATCGCAGGGTTTCGGCTGGAAGATTGCGGTGGGCGCCCTCACCCACAACCCCTCTCCCAGAGCCAGTTGGAAAGGGAACGTTGTGTGGACTTGCAGTTTCGGATCCCCTCACCCCTGCCCCTCTCCCAGAGGGAGAGGGGAGCTTGCGGGCATCCTCCACGAAACCTTCCATGCGCTCCAGGCAGGCTTCGTAGAGCGGCTCCAGGACGTTGAGCGCGGCGAACAGAAAGGCTCCAGAACCGCAAGTCGGGTCGAGGATGGTGATGCCGTGGCGGAATTTCTCGTTCGCCTTTTCCGGCACGCGCCCGACGATGGCCTGCCAGACAGCGCGCAACAGATCGGGGCTGGTGCAGGTGTCGATCACGTCCTGCATGAACTGGCGGAGATCCAGATTCAGCGTGATGAGATCATCGGCGCTTTTTACTTCGCCCTTGGCCAGCTTGTCGCGCACGGCCAGGCAGCGGGTGCGGCGTTCGACGTATTCCCGCCAGGTTTCGGTGGGCAGCGTGCCGCGCTCGCTGGTGACGGTGTGGAAGACGGCTTCGCCCAGGTTATATCGCCTGTTGAACATCCGCGCCTTGGCGTCCTTCATGCCGGTTTGCACGAAGTCGGGCAAGGCGGATTCGGGAACGACATTGCCCTTGGCATCGACGACGCCGGTTTTCATCGCCGGGTAGAGATAGCGGTCGGGGTCGGCTTGGAGCAGATTCCAGACCGACGCCTCGCCGTCGAACGCCACCTTGCAGCGCTCGCGCGCCTGCTCGATCAGGTGCGGCACGACCGTGTTCTTGCTGATGTATTCGGTGATGTCTTCCTTGGTGTAGTACGCCCCCATCTGCTTCTGGTTGATGTACTTCTCGAAGATGTAGCCAAGCACGTCGGGGTTGATCTCGTTGCCCCCGCGCAAGGGCCGGTCGTCCAGGTGCCAGTCCCAGGCATCGAAGAAGGCAAACAGGCGCTCGAAAGCCTCGTCCGGGATGTCGATGCCGGGGTGGGCTTCTTCCAACTCGTGCAGGGAGAAGAGGCCACCGTTCAAATAGGGCACATCGCCGATCAGGCGGGCGAGTTCGGGATTGCGCTCGGCCTTGGCCTGACCCAACCCCTCGTGAAACAGCCGGCGCAGAAACAGGCGGTAAAAGCTGTGGAACTGGCCCTTGCCAGCGGCGGCCTGCACCTGGGCCATGCGGTTGCGCAAATAGTTCTCGTCGCCATCCAGAAAGCCTTTCTTCTGGATGAAGTAGACGAACATCAGCCGGTTGAGCATCAGCGAGGCGTACCAAGAGCGGTCGGCGACGGTGTCCAGCCCCTCGATGAATCCGGCGAAGGCTTCGTGCCGGGCCTTGAATTGGTCGTAGAAACTTCTGGAGATGCGGTCGCGGTCGAAAGCTTTGCGCAGGCCGATGATCACGTCGGTCAGCGTGATGGCCTCTTCTTGTTCCAGCGACCAGACGATCTGGGAAAGTTTCTGCCGCAGGGATTCGCCGCTCTGCCCCTGATGCCAGGTGTGAGTGCGGGTCGTGGTGGGCTGACCCGGCGTCCGCGATACCCACAGCCAGGTGAGCATGGTTTCGCCCGCGTCGGCGAACACCAGCAAATGCTCGTAGGCGAGCTTGACGGCTTCCTGCTCGATCTTGAGCAGCACGGGGCGCGCGGGCACTTTGCCGGCGCCGTCCGGTGAGCAGCGGAACACGGCCACACCGCGCTTGTGCGCCAGTTGGGTGAGCGTGAAATCCTCGCCGTTGGCCGTGATGATTTGCGGCTTGAGGGTAGGGCGGTCCCAACCGAGTTCGTTGAACAGTGGCCCGAGCTTGAATTCGCCGAGCAGTTTCTGGAAGCGGGCGGCGTCGAGCGTCATGGGCGTTTGATCCGTATCTTGTGATCAGTGAGAACGACGAAACAGCCGGCCCAGTTGGCGATATCGGTAGCCACCACGCTGATAGCTTCCAGCAGCGCCTGGGCGCTGGGTTCGCGCAGGCGGGCCAGCAGTAATCCGGCATGTGTACCGGGGGCGAACTGGCGGATGTCGGAGAAATCCAGATCCTGGGTGATCAGGAAGCGGCTTTCGGCGCACACGGCCTGCCAGATGTCCGCATCCGGCTTGCCGGTCAGGTTTTCCTGGGGCACGGTATCGACTTCGTGTCCGTGCCTCTCCAGAACGTGGGCCAATCGCGCCGGCAGATTTTCATCGAGTTTGATCTTCATGCCAGGATAGGCGTTGCCGGCAAGGGGAGGTCTTCTTCGGCGGATATGGCCGCGAAGGCGACGACGGCGCGCACGGCCTCACGGCTCAGGGTGGGGAAATCCTGAAGGATTTCCTCCTGGCTCATGCCTTCGGCCAAGCTGGCCAGGATGGTGCGCACAGTGACGCGGGTGCCGGCGATGACCGGCTCGCCGCCGCAGATGGATGGATCACGGGCGATATAGGGCTTGTAGTTCATGGACATGATGGTTCCTCGGTTTGGTTTGCCGTGGTTGATGACAATCCCATTGAGCAGATGAGCTTAGGTTCTTTCTGCGGGTCTTGATCGTCGATCACACAGAGGCGTCCATCTTCCCGTAGGGAGAAAACGAGGTCGAGCAACGAGTGGTCGCCGATGCCGGCCTTGATCTGGCGATTCAGACTGTCGGTGGCCGACTGGTAGAGCGGATAGCGGTAAATTTCTTCCAACGCACGATCGATCTCGCGCACATGGGCGTCGGTGATGAACAAGTCTCGCTTGTCACCTAGGCCGTTGCGATACCGTTTGAGCCGCTCGTAGGTCTTGAAGCGCACGCCGGAGGGGCGTCCCAGCGCACCGCCGAAGGATTTTTCTTCTTCGATGATATGCGCCAAGCCCTGTTGCGTGAGCGTATGGTGATGCTCGGTGCGCGACAGGGCAGGGGTGTCCGCCGCACAGGCGGCGGCTTTCAGAATGGTGAGCTGGGACTGAGTGACCGGCTTGCCGGACTCGTCCATCCACGCGAGCGCATCATTGCCCTGCGCGGTGCGCATGTAGACCAATACGCCTCTGGGCGATGCCGGATGGTGTTCGTGCGCCTTGGTGGCGTAGACCACGTTGGGCATGGCTTCGATCCTGGCGGCCAGCGTGGGATCGGCATCCGTGGCGTTCTTCCAGATCTGATAAGCGTAGGAGGCGAGATCGACCTCGCTGTCGCCGTCGTCGTCGAGGATGCCGTTCTTCTCGGTGTAGAGATCGCGGATGAGTTGCTCGTCCGTGTCGTCGTCGAAAAAGCTCTCATCGGACCCCACGACCTCGGCGTTCTCGATCAATCGTTGCTTGACGCGGGCGCGCAGGTTGATGAGCCGCTCCACCCCATCGGCTGGAACGAAGGAGTAGCACAGAATAGTGTCGGACTGTTGCCCGATACGGTCCACACGACCGGCGCGCTGCATCAGGCGAATGATGGCCCAGGGCAGGTCGTAATTGACGATGATGTGCGCGTCTTGCAGGTTCTGGCCCTCGGAAAGCACATCGGTGCTGATCAGCACGCGCAGTTCTTCCAGTGGCCCGACCTTCACTCCCGGTTCCTTTCCCAGAGGAAGAGGGGAGACGAGGTGACGTTTGCCATTCGATTCCGGCGAGAAACGCCAGGCCAGCGAGGTCGGGTCGGCGCTTTGTCCAGTGGCTTCCTCCACCTGCTTGACGCCGCGCGCGGCCAACTGGGCGTTGAGATAGCGGGCGGTATCGGCAAACTGGGTGAAGACCAGGATTTTGTCTTGCGGGTGGCGTTGCTGGATCAGTTCGACCAAAGCATTCAGCTTGGCGTCCACATCGGCCTTCCATTCGCCACACAGTGCGAGCACCCCGAGCAGGGACCGCGCATCCGCGAGCAAGTCCTTGGCCAGCGCCTTGATGAACAGCGTTCCTGGCAGCCACTTGAAGCGATTTTTCAAAGGGCCGTTGTAGGCTTCATACGCCCTGGCGGCGCGAGCGCGATAGTCGGCCTCGGCGCGCAGGCCGTTGGTCGCAGTGGGGTCGGTGACCTCTTCATCGCCATTGTCATCGGCCAACAGACCATCGGAGTCTTCGTCGTAATGGCGGGTGTCGAGCAGTTCCGCGCCCTGCGTGCCCAACGGGATTTCGAGTCCGTTCTCGATGGCGTGCAGCACGATGAAGTTGCGCAGGATGTGGCGTTCGATGGAGAGGATGAACGCCGGGCCGGCGCTTTCCAGCCGCTTGAAGAGATTGGTCCGGCAAAAACCCATCAGGCGCGTGCCGGCGCGCGAAAGCCCTTCGATGATCTTGGCTTGGTGCGGTGTGGGCGGCGCCTTGGGTTTGGGGGCAACGTAATTGCCCAGGCCGTAGCGCGGCAGGATCAGTTCGTTGATCGCATTGACCACCGGGTCGCTGTAGAACCGTGCGTAGGGATCGGACGGGTTCGCGTCGTCGATCCTGAAGCGGAGATTCTTGGGCAGACGCTTCGGAAAATAGGACTTGCGCCCATCCGAGAACAACAGGTATTTGCCGCGATCATCCTCGCGGGCGTAGTGCTGCATGATGAAGCCGCGCGTGCGGCGCACCATGTACAGGCGCATGAGATCGCGCCAGTCATCGGGGAATTCGCTCTTCTCGAATGCGGCCAGCGAACGCACGCCGCACTGGTGGCGACGGATGAATTCGTGCTCACCACCCAGTTCAGCCAGCAGTTTTTCTGGGCGAATGCCGATGTCGGCATCCTCGTTCAGGAACAAGGCCAGTTGCGCGGCAAGGTCCAGGTAGGTTTTGTTATAAGGCGTGGCCGAGAGCAGAACGGTCAGGCTTTCATTGTGCTCAATGTAGTCGCGGATGACTTTCCAGCGCCTGCCTTCCTGGTTGCGCAGGTTGTGCGATTCGTCGATGAGCACCAGTCGGTAACGTCGGGTTTTCTCCGGGAGTTCGGTCAACACTCTGGACAACGGCAGCACCTTGGCATGTAGGCGATACCGGTGGGCATAGTCTTCCCACATCGAAACGAGGTTCTTGGGGCAGATGATGAGGGTTTCGGTGTGGTCATCGTCCTCGAACACCTTGGCCAGGGCGGTGGCCATCATCGATTTGCCCAGGCCGACCACGTCGCCGATCAGCACGCCGCCGCGCTTGTTCAGATGGTGCGCGGCGATCTTGACGGCGGCGACCTGGAAGTCAAAAAGTGAGTCGCCAAAAACCGAGGGGATGCGGAATTCTGAAAGACCGGCGCGCGCCTCCCGCGCCAGGTGATAGGCCATCTTGAGGTAGACGTGATAGGGCGGGACCAGACGTTCACCCGCCCAGCTTTCATCGATGATGTCGGCCAGTTCCTTGGAAATGTCGATGCACCAGCGGTCGCGCCAGCGATCTTCAAACCAATCGACCAGCTTGTTGCAAGCGTCGTGCTCCAACACATCGACGTTCAGCTCGCCCTGTTTGGCGAGGCCCGCGAGCGTCAGGTTTGAACTGCCCAGAAAACCGGTGATCGGGTTGTTGGCGTCCTGGCGATGCAGCAAGTAGAGCTTGGCGTGCAGCGGATGGCGCAGATAAACCTTGACGACCAACTTCTTGGCGCGGATTTGCACGGAGAGCTGTCGCAGTACGGCCTCATCGTCATTGGTCGGAACGCCAAAAGTCAGTTGTTGGCGGAATTCTTCGGCGATGCGGCGCTTTTCCCGTAACGCCGTCTGGTTGTCGAGTAATCCGTCCTCCTCGCGCGTGCTCAGCGCCTGCCGGAGTTCATCGCTTGGAGCAACGTGCATGCCCACCAGCAATCGGCAACAATGACCGTCGCCGCCGGCCCACTGATCGACATGACCGGAAAGGTGACGCCAGCCGCGCAGGTTGAAGTATCCGACGCAGAAATCCGCGCGTTCGGCAACCCTGAGCGTCTCTTGCAGCGCTGGCAGCAGAGCCTTTTCGATATTGTCGAAGATTCTGGGCATCTTCCCTCCTCAACCGGAGACCCATTTCGTGAAGGACGAGAGGGTATGTCCTCTCGATAAGATTGCGGCCCACAGGCTATTCCGAATCAGTGCCAGTGGCATGTTACAAGCCTTTTGGAACTCATAAAAAATTCCATCTTCCTTGAGGGGGTCGATATTGCCGAAGACCTCAAGCGCATGGCTCCCCTGCTGGCAAAGTTGACTTTGGGTCATAATAGAAAAGCCTGGAGGCGC
Source organism: Candidatus Competibacteraceae bacterium (assembly GCA_046347555.1). GTDB lineage: Bacteria > Pseudomonadota > Gammaproteobacteria > Competibacterales > Competibacteraceae > Contendibacter. The sequence continues at coordinate 47,806 of JAXMFY010000005.1, forward strand.
TCCCATCCTCCTTTTTGGAGAAACAACGCATTGGAATCCCGATGCGGTTCAACCGCGAGGAATGGTCAGCGGAGGCTACAATCCAAGATGATGACGTTTACACCATTGACGATTCGGCATGGCCTGCTGTTGGATCTGGACCCGATTGGGGTTTGGGGCTGGACCGAGGAATCTCTGACGCTGCCGCGCGGCGCCACCGCTTTCGGCATGGTCACGACCGGCCAGGCCCAACTGCGCGACGCCGAAACCGGCCCTTTCGACTTGAGCGGGGGAATGTTCTTCGCGCTGCCCGACGGCGGCGCGGCGCGGGGTGGACGTGGTCTCGCGATCACCTTGTCCGGCTATCGAGGTTTGCGTCAGATCGGCGGCCCCCTGGAAACGACCGGCCGCCTAAATTATATCGACGGGTGTAGCGATACCCTGCTGACCTGTCCACCCCGTTTGGGCGATCCCTGTTTGAACCATCTGCATATTCCGCCCCATACCGACCAAACGCCCCACACCCATCCCTCGGTGCGAATCGGGGTTATCTTGCGAGGAAGCGGCGAGTGCCGCACGCCCGACGGCGTTTATCCGTTGCAGCCCGGCATGGGTTGGTATATTCCGACCGGCTGTTTGCACTCTTTCTTTACTCGGGATGAAGCGCTGGACGTGATCGCCTGGCATCCGGACAGCGATTTCGGGCCGCGCGACGACGATCATCCCATGATCAACCGCACCCAGATTCCCTCCCGATAGCGATTCATCGTCACCTGGTAACCCGTAAATTTGGAACCGACCGGGCAGGCAACGGCGCTTCGACCATCTGCTCTTGCCAGAGCAGGAAGGTGATGAGCATCCAGAGTTTGAGGCCATGCCGCAGGCCGGGAACGCCTTCCATCTCGTAATTCAGCAGGCGCTTGACGTAACCGGGATCGAAAAAACCGCGGCGCAAGAGATTCTGGCGGGCCAGTAGCTTTTCCCCGTAGCGACGCAGGTCGCCCTGAAACCAGAACCGCACGGGGACCATCATCCCCGATTTGGGCCGAGCGATAATGGCTTCCGGCACCACGTCCCGCACGGCCTTCTTGAGAACGCTTTTTTCCACCGCGCCTTCCAACTTCCTCCCCGGCGGACAGATCATGCTGGTTTCAATGATCCGCCGGGAGAATAGCGGGGGCAGGGCCAGCACGCCGTTCGCCGCCGTCATCTTTTCCACCTTGACCAGAATCAGGTTAGCGCCCTTCAGGCGGATGTTCATCGCCATCAGCTTGTTGACGAAGTCGCGCGGTTGCTCGGCCCGGAAAAACGGTTCCAGCAGGCCGATCATGGCTTCGTCGCCGCCGGCTTCGCGCAATAGCGCGGGGTCCAGCAAGGCGCCGAGGTCCTGATAACAGCGCTGAAAGGCCCGCAGATAATTGCGTTCCAGCCAGCCGGTGGTCGGCTCGCCCGGCAGGGGACCGTACAGCCGGGCCAGCAGCATGGGCAGATTTTTGGGACCGCCGAAGCAGGGATCGCCGCCCTCGCCGTTCAACACCACGTCGGCGACTTGAGCCGCCGCTCGCGCCAGCAGGTAGTTGGGCACGGTCACGGGATCGCCGATGGGGTCGTCCAGCCGCCAGATGATTTCCCGCATTTGTTCGAGAAAGCCGGCGGGACGGATTTCCAGCCAGCGATGCTCGGTGCGATAGCGGTCCACCATCAATTGCACGAAGTCGTTTTCGCGGGCGTATTCCGGGCCGAAGTGCGCCGAGAACGTCGGAAATGGCGTCCCCGGTTTTTGCTGGGCGGCGACGGCCAGCACGGCGCTGGAGTCGATGCCGCCCGACAGGAATACGGCGGGTGGTTTTTCCGGGCTGACCGCGAGGCATTCGGCCACCGATTGATCGAGCGCGGCGCGCACCAGCGCGGGATATTCCTCGACCGGGCGCGGCGGTTCGGCTTCCAGCCCCTCGAAGCGAAAGTGCCGACGGACCACCGCTCGACCCTGGCGAAAATGCAGGATGGAGCCGGGTTGCAATTCCTCGATGCCCTCGAACATCGTGTTGGCGCCCGGCACGAAGCTAAAGGTCAGATATTCCGGCAGCGCTCCGGCCCGCATCCGGCGCGGCACGGCGGGATCGGCGAACAGGGCTTTAATTTCGCTGGCGAACAGCAGCCGTCCCTGCCGCACGGTCCAGTACAGCACTTTCACGCCGGCCGGATCGCGCGCCAGATAAACGGAGTCGTTGCGGCTCAGAGCCAGCACGAAAGCGCCGGTCAGGCGTTCGAGCGAAGGTTCGACGACAGTCTCCCGGCATAGACCCGCCAGCAGTCGGTCGGCGACGCTACTCCCGGCATCGCTTGGCCCCGGTCAGTCCGCCCGCATCGAACAGGACGCCGCCGTAGCCGAGCAAGTCCTGGCCGTGTCGAGCGAGTTGGGATTCCTGGTTCCAGGTGGCTATCCCGTGGCCGATTTCCACGGTTTCGCCGGTTGCGGTCGCGCCGCCGCCACGCTCCCAGCCCAGGGGGCAACGGTGGGTCAGCAACGCCGCCATGCGCGCTAGCAGACCATCCGCCGGCGGGCCGCAATAACCGAACAGGCAGGACATGGTGCTACCTCATCCCCACAGTTTCAGCCATAGTCGATTTCCACGCCCGTTTCGCCCGCGCTCGACTCTTCCGGCTTCAACAGCAGAGCGCCGCCGACCATCGCCGCTCCCAATAAACCGAGTAGCGGTTTCGGCCCGATGTAATCGACGGGAACCCGGCAGCCGGCCCGCAGCATTTTGGCTGGATCGGCGCTGAAGGCGCCGTCGCGCCGGGAGTTGTCCGGCGGCAACCAGGGCAGTGATGAACCGCCATCGAGCGCCGCTCGGGAAATACCCAGATCGGTCAGACGTTCGCGGGCGAACGCCCATTTCGGGTCGGCGGCCAGTTGCGCCGTCAGGCCGAATCCTGACACGGAAGCGTCGTGAAGCACCTGCACCGGTGTATTGGGGTGATTTTGCAAAAATGCCCGACAGGCGGCGAATACTCGTTCCGGATAGCCAGAGCGACTGACCACGGCGGCTTTGTGGCTCAGGTGGAAGCGGTTGCGGATCAACATATCCACCAGATCGTCGCGCTCCACCACCAGAATCCGTTCGGGCGCGTATTGCGGATTTTCCAGATCGACCGGCGCGGCTTGCTGTCGGAACGCCCGACCGTCCGCCAGCACGGCGATGGGGTGGGCTTGATGGTAGCGATCAATGAGCTGGCGGACCTTGTGAACAGGAAGCCGCCATCTTCTCCAAAACCCGACCATGAGGAGCATCGAGAAGACCAGAAAGAAGATCGATCCGCCGATGACGGTGCGCAACCCGAAACCAATGATGCACGCGATCACCACGATTGCGACGCCGCAGCCGATGAATACGCCTTTTTTTGTGCGCCAGATCCGGCAGATTGCCAGCGCGAGTTGCGTGGCGGTGAACGCCTGATGGCCGTTATCGGACAGCCGCTGAACCGTCCGCTGGAAAGCGAAGTCGCTAATTCCGTCCGCGCTTTTGCGAAAGACAAACTGATAGCCGCACTTCTTGCATCGAGTCCCTTCCCGGTATTTCTGAGTATGCTTGCATTCTGGACAACGCATCGGATCATGTCTCCACCGTTACCGGATTTCCAGCGGCTGGCCTCGAACCGTGACCGCAGCCCGTTTCGGTATAAGTCTGGCACGGCGACATGATTTTTTCGTGATGTTTCACGTGAAACATCGAACCTGGACTTCATGCGAAGCGCCTGGTGTGGGATGAATCCTCCCCGGTCGCCGGGCTATACTTAGAGCGCTTCTTTGTTCAAGAACACACTCCGGGGACGGCAGGACCGTCCCCTTCGGATTTTGGAGGCGCTCGTGCGCGATGTTTCGACCTTTCAGGGGCTGATCCTCGCCCTTCAGGACTACTGGGCCCGCCAGGGCTGCGTGTTACTGCAACCCTACGACATGGAAGTGGGCGCGGGAACCTTCCACCCCGCCACCTTCCTGCGCGCCATCGGTCCCGAACCGTGGAGCGCCGCCTACGTGCAACCGTCCCGCCGTCCCACCGACGGCCGCTACGGCGAGAATCCGAATCGCTTGCAGCACTATTATCAATATCAGGTGGTCATCAAACCCTCGCCACTGGACTTGCAAGACCTTTACCTCGGCTCGCTGAAGGAACTGGGTCTCGATCCCCTGATTCATGACGTGCGCTTCGTCGAGGACAACTGGGAATCGCCGACGCTCGGCGCCTGGGGCCTGGGCTGGGAGGTTTGGCTGAACGGCATGGAAATCACCCAGTTCACCTACTTCCAGCAGGTCGGCGGGCTGGACTGCAAGCCGGTCACCGGCGAGATCACCTACGGTCTGGAACGCATCGCCATGTACTTGCAGGGTGTGGAAAGCGTGTTCGACCTGCTGTGGACCGATGGCCCGCTGGGCCGTGTGACCTATGGCGACGTGTTTCACCAGAACGAAGTGGAAATGTCCACCTACAATTTCGAACACGCCGACACGACCGCGCTGTTCGTCGCCTTCGACACCTGCGAAGCCGAAAGCCAGCGGCTGATCGACCTTGGACTGCCTCTGCCCGCCTACGAAATGACTCTGAAAGCTTCTCATACCTTCAATCTGCTGGACGCCCGCAAGGCCATCTCCGTCACCGAGCGCCAGCGTTTCATCCTGCGGGTCCGCACTCTGGCTCGGGCGGTGGCGCAGGCCTACCACGACGCCCGCGCCGCTCTGGGGTTCCCCATGTGCGCCCAGCAAGCGGCGACCAGGATGGAGGCGGCCCATGGCTGATCTCGCCCCCCGCGATCTGCTGATCGAAATCGGCACCGAGGAGTTGCCACCCAAGGCGCTGTCCGCGCTGGCGGAGGCGTTCGAGCAGGGCATCCGCGCCGGACTGGAAAAAGCGGGCTTGGCCAGTGGCGCCATCCAGAGCTTCGCTACCCCGCGCCGGCTGGCGGTACTGATCGAGCAGTTGCCCGCGCGCCAGCCCGACCGTCCGCTCGAGCGGCGCGGCCCGGCACTGAGCGCCGCCTTCGGCCCGGATGGCAGCCCGACCAAGGCCGCCGAGGGGTTCGCCCGGTCCTGCGGCGTCGCCGTCGCCGATCTGCAACGGCGGGAAACCGACAAGGGCGCCTGGCTGATCCACCTCAGCGTCGAACCCGGCGCCACGACCGTCGCTCTGATTCCGGGCATCGTCGAAACGGCCCTCGCCGGTTTACCCATTCCCAAGCGGATGCGCTGGGGCGACCGCGACGATGAATTCGTGCGCCCGGTGCATTGGGTCGTGCTGCTGTTCGGCGACGAGGTGATCCCCGCTACCATCATGGGGATCCAAGCCGGGCGGGAAACTCGCGGCCATCGTTTTCACCGCCCCCAACCGATCCGACTGACTGCTCCCGCCGATTACGCCCGGCAACTGGCCAACGAGGGTCAGGTCATCGCCGATTTCGCCGCGCGCCGCGCCGCGATTCGCGCCCAGGCCGAGGCGGTCGCCACCGAACTACGGGGCGTGGCGGTCATCAAGCCCGCATTGCTCGACGAAGTGACGGCGCTGGTGGAATGGCCGGTGGCCCTGGCCGGCAATTTCGAGCGGCGCTTTCTCAACGTACCCGCCGAAGCGCTGATCAGCACCATGCAGGATAACCAGCGCTACTTTCCGGTGGTGGACGCCCAAGGTCGGTTGTTGCCGCACTTCATCACCATCGCCAATCTGGAGAGCCGCGACCCGGCGCAGGTGCGGGCCGGCAACGAGCGGGTGATCCGGCCCCGCTTCAGCGACGCCGAATTCTTCTGGAATCAGGATCGCAAGCAACCGCTGGCGGCGCGCATGGAAGGCTTGAAACAGGTGGTGTTCCAGCAACGGCTGGGCACGATGGCCGACAAGAGCGGGCGAGTGGCGGCGCTGGCTCGTTTCATCGCCCGTGGCCATGGCAACGCTGACTGGGCCGACCGGGCGGCGCGGCTGGCCAAGTGCGATCTCCTGACCCAGATGGTGCAGGAATTTCCAGAGTTGCAGGGCATCATGGGGCGCTATTACGCTCTGCCCGACCGGGAAGCACCGGAAGTTGCCCAGGCGTTGGAGGAGCAATACCTGCCGCGCTTCGCCGGCGACCGGTTGCCGCAAACCACCACTGGCCGCGCTCTGGCGCTGGCCGAGCGGCTGGATACCCTGACCGGCATTTTCGCCATCGGCCAGGGTCCCTCCGGGACCAAGGACCCTTTCGCGCTGCGCCGCGCCGCCCTGGGCGTGTTGCGCATCTTGATCGAGGGTCAACTGGACCTGGATTTGCTTGACCTGCTGGAACGCGCCGCCGCCGGTTTCGAACCGGCCCTTCGCGCTGACCACGCCATCGAGACCGTGTTCGAGTTCGTGATGGACCGGCTGCGTGGTTATTATCTGGAGCAGGGCGTCCGCGCGGACACGCTTGAAGCGGTGCTCGACTGCCGCCCGACCCGACCGCTCGACTTCGACCGACGAGTACGCGCGGTCGGCGCCTTCCGGGAATTGCCGGAAGCCGCCAGCCTGGCCGCCGCTAACAAACGCATCCGCAACCTGCTCAAGAAGGTCGAAACCGTACTGCCGTTCGAAGTGCGGCCCGATCTGCTGGTCGAGGAAGCGGAGCAGGCGCTGGCCGGGCGACTGGTGGAACTGTCCTCCGAGGCCATCCCCCTGATGGAAGCCGGTCTGTATCCCGAGGCCCTGGGCCGACTGGCCCGCTTGCGCGAACCGGTGGACGCCTTTTTCGATCAGGTGCTGGTGATGGCCGAGGACCCGCTGCTGCGCGATAACCGCCTGGCTCTGCTCAATGAACTCGGCAGCCTGTTCTTGCGGGTGGCGGATTTCTCGCGCTTGCAGGATTGAGCGGAAACCGGTTTCACGTGAAACATCGCCCCATCGCCAACCGTCATGTTTCACGTGAAACCCATCGCCTCCCTTCCGAGTCTGGCGTGGTTTCCGCGGAATGTTTCACGTGAAACCCGCCGACCCTGGCCCTGTCCGCATGGCGGAATGTGAATAGCCCGATCTCGATGAAATTGATCATTCTGGACCGCGACGGCGTTATCAACGAGGATTCCGACGCCTACATCAAATCCCCGGACGAATGGACGCCAATTCCCGGCAGCCTGGAAGCCATCGCCCGCCTCAATCATGTCGGCTATCGGGTAGTGGTCGCCACCAACCAATCCGGCGTGGGTCGTGGCTTGTTCAATCTGGAAACCCTCAACCAGATTCACAAGAAAATGCACCGAATGACGCAGGAAGTCGGCGGCCTGATCGACGCCGTGTTTTTCTGTCCGGATGTGGATGAGGCCAATCCCTACCGCAAACCCAATCCGGGCATGTTGCTGGAAATCGGCCGGCGGCTTAAACACAGCCTGCAAGGAGTACCGGTGGTCGGCGACAGCGTGCGCGACATCCGGGCGGCGCGGGTGGTGAGCGCCTGGCCGCTCTTGGTGCGAACCGGCAAGGGCGTCCGCACGCTGGAACGGGAAGCGGAAAGCTGCGCCAATGTTTTGGCGTTCGACAATCTGGCCACCCTCGCCAATTACCTGATCAAGCCACCCGAATGACCCTGTCAACCGATCACCTGCCCGCTCGGGCCGCCACCCAGCCATTCACGCTGAATCTGTTACTGCGTTCCCTGCTGTTTTCGGGTGGAATGCTCGCTTCGACGGGGGTCGTGGCCTCGCTGATGGTGCTGTGTTTTTTCCTGCCCTTCCGTCAGCGCTATCGGCTCAGTCAGTGTTGGAGCCGTTTCAACCTTTGGTGGCTGCGCGCCACTTGCCGGATCGACCATCGCTTGAGCGGCGTCGAGCATATTCCCGACCAGACGGTCATCGTCATGGCCAAACACCAGTCCACCTGGGAAACGATGTTCTTTCACCAGTACCTGCCACCGCTAACCTGGGTGGTCAAGCGCGAATTGCTGTGGCTGCCCTTTTTTGGATGGGCGCTGGCACTGCTGCGGCCCATCGCGATCAACCGCCAATCCGGCGCGTCGGCGGTTAAGCAAGTGATTCGGCAAGGCATCGACCATTTGCGGCGGGGACAGTGGATGCTGATCTTTCCCGAGGGTACCCGCGTCGCGCCTGGCGTGCGCAAGCGGTACGGGATGGGGGGCGCGGCGCTGGCGGCGCACAGCGGCTATCCGATTCTACCGGTCGCGCACAATGCCGGCCAATGCTGGCCGCGAGGCGTGTTTCTCAAGCGGCCGGGCACCATTCAAGTGGCATTCGGTCCCCTGATCGCCAGCGAGGGCCGCTCGCCGCAAGAGTTGAACCAGCAGGTGGAGGAATGGATTGAGGACGCAATGACGCGCCTCGACGTGGATTCGGCCCCGTAGAGCCCCGAACCGCCGACACGCCGCCGCAGTCCAACCGATGATCAAGACCCCATAGGCAGGAGGAAACAGGTCATGGCCTTTAGCAACAGCGTCCACACGGTCAAACGCTTCGATATGGAAATCCAGCGGTTGATTGATTTGGTGATGGCCATGGGGCGTGAGGTGGAGCGGCAGGTTAACCATGCCGTCACGGCGTTCCAGCAAGGCGACGTGGATGGAGCTCAAGCGGTCATTGCCGGTGACGCGGCGGTCAATCGCTGGGACATGGAAATTGACCAGGGTTGCGTGCGCCTGCTCAGTCGCCGGCAACCCGTCAGCACCGATTTGCGGCTGGTGATGGCGTTGAACAAGGCGGTCAACGATTTGGAACGGATCGGCGACGAGGCCAAGGCCATCGCCGAGAAAACCCTGACCATTCATGCGCGCGACGGTCTTCCGTCCCGGGCCTTGCCACCGATGTTGAATCGGTTAGCCGCCATCGCCAGCCAGCGGATTCAAGGCGCGCTTGACAGCCTGGGCCGGCTCGATGTGGATCAAGCCTGGGCGCTGACGCGCACCGACGAGGCGGAAGACGTGTTTCAGGATATCCTGCGCGAACTCAGTACTTACGCGACCGATGGCGAACTGACGGTAGCGACGGTCATCGATATGGCGCTGGCGTTCAAGGCTTTGAAACGAGTCGCCGACCGCGCCCAAAATCTGGCCGAATACGTGATCTTCGTGGTCGAGGGTCGGGACGTTCGGCACGCGACTTGATGGCGGTGGGAGAGAAGGCAACGGGGATTTGGCTTCCCCTGCCCATGATGCGATTGCCGCCCCCTCCTACCCGGCGCCCAGTTCCCGATCCAGTTCGGCCAGCCGTTGGGGCGTGCCGATGTCCCGCCAGTCGCCGGCGTAATGCTCGCCGCTGACCTGTCCCACCGCCATCACCCGCCGCAGCAGCGGCGTCAAGGAGAACCGGCCGGGCGCGCAGCCCGCGAACAGTTCCGGCCGCAGCACGCTGATCCCGCTGAAGGTCAGCCGCCGCGCGCCGGATTCCTCGACCCGCCCGTCGTCCGTCAGGGCGAAATCGCCCCGCGAATGGTGCGGGGGGTTGTTCACCAGCACCAGATGAGCCAGCGCGTCTGGCGCGGCGGGCAGTTGGGCGAAGGGATAATCGGTCCACACATCGCCGTTCACCACCAGAAAGGGTTGCGGACCAAGCAGTGGTAGAGCCTGGAACACGCCGCCGCCGGTTTCCAGCGCGTCCGGCGGTTCCGGGGACCAGGCGATCCGTACTCCCCAGCCCCGACCGTCGCCCAGCGCCGCTGGCAGTTGCTCCCCCAGATGGCCGGTGTTGATCACGATCTCGCCAATACCCGCCGCCCGCAGGGCCTTGAGGTGATGGACGATCAGCGGCTGACCAGCGACCGGTAGCAATGGCTTGGGCGTGTGGTCGGTCAACGGCCGCATTCGCTCGCCGCGCCCAGCGGCCAGAATCATCGCCTTCATGGCGCCGGTCGCCAGCGGTCCACGCCCCGCGTCCGCAGCAGATCGCGCAACCCGGTCAGTTCGGGATAACGGTCCGCCACCTCCAGCACGTAACCCAGGGTGCGAGGAATATCGCGCAGATAGCCTGGCTTGCCGTCGCGCAGGTTTAACCGAGCGAAGATGCCGATGGCCTTGAGATGGCGTTGCACACCCATCAGGTCGAATCCCCGCAGGAACCCGTCGGCGTCGTCCAGCCCGCTCATGCCCAGCGCCCGCAGCCGCGCCCGGTGATCCAGCGCCCAGGATTCGACGTGTTCGCGTGGCCAGGCAATGTAGCAATCGCGCAGTAGCGACACCAGGTCGTAGGTCACCGCGCCCACCACGGCGTCCTGAAAATCCAGCACGCCAGGATTGTCCGGATCGGTAACCATCAGATTGCGGGAATGGTAGTCGCGGTGAACCCAGACCCGCGGCTGTTCCAGCGCGTTGTCGGCCAGCAGGGCGAAAGTGTGATCCAGCGTCTGGTGTTCCTCGTCGCGCAGGTTCAATCCGAGCAGCTTTCCCAGGAACCACTCGCGGAACAGTTCCATCTCCCGATGCAGCAGCGCCGAATCGTAGGGCGGCAGCAGCGGCGAACCAGGGTCGCCGCCGACTTGGAGCCGGGCCAACGCCTCCAGGGCGTCGCCGTACAGACCGGGGACGCTGCGTTGATCGAGTTCCGCCAGATATTGCCGGGAACCGAGATCCGTCAGCAGTAGCAGTCCTTGATCGAGATCGCCGGCCAGTACCTCGGGCGCGTTCAGTCCCAGCCCGCGCAGAGCCTGAGCGATGGCCACGAATGGCCGGCAATCTTCCTTGGCCGGCGGAGCGTCCATAACGATATGGGTCCGGCCAGCGCACCACACCCGGAAATAACGGCGGAAACTGGCGTCGCTGGACGCCGGAGCGATCCGGTCCAGCCGCGCCGGCAACACGTCGTTCAGCCAATCCCGCAACAATTGCTCGCGCTCGTTCACGAACCTTGCTCCATCCGGTTAAGGCAATCCCGCGCCCTGGCGGATAGCGCGCGTCTGGATTGCAGCAAAAATCAATCTGTGCGATGTTAGGGCACTTTCATTCACGCGTAAAATCCCGTTCCGTGACGCCGTATTATCGAATGCTTGTGACGGGGGTCGCACTGACTCTGTTGCCGATGACCGGAGTTCGAGCGCAATCCACCGACGCCCTTGATCCCTGGGTCCAGTGCGAAATCGACGAACTGGCTGGGGACATTGTCCCAGCCATCCCGAACCTGCCGCCACCGAACGAATTGCCGATCCAGGCGGAAGCCGGACGGCTCGATGCCTCCCCCACCGAGTCGGTACTCGAAGGCAACGCCAAACTGTCCCGTGGCGACCAGCGCCTGCGCGCGGAAAAACTCGTCCTGGAGCGGTCAACCAATCGCGTTCGGGCCGATACCGGCTTCGTCTACGGCGATCCACACCAGGTTCTGCGCGGCAAGCAGGGGGATGTGGACCTGAATGCCAAAACCGGCCGGTTCAAGGATGCCGATTACTATCTGCCCAAGCGCCATGCCCAAGGTCACGCCGAGAGCGCGCAAGTGGACCAGGTCCAGCGCCGGAATCGATTGGAAACCGCGACCTACTCCACCTGCCCACGCGGCAAGGAGGTGTGGGAGCTACGCGCCAGCGAACTCGACTTGAACGAGGCGACTGGACGCGGCACGGCCCACGATATCGTGCTCGCGTTTAATGACACGCCGGTGTTCTATTTCCCCTACCTGTCATTTCCCATCAACGACCAGCGCCAGTCGGGTTTTCTGTTCCCGCGCCAGGGTTACGGCAGCGAAACCGGTTTCGACCTGGCCGTTCCCTATTACTGGAACATCGCGCCCAACTACGATATGACGATTACCCCACGCCTGATGACCGAACGCGGCGTGTTGCTGGGCGTCGAGTACCGGTTCCTTGAACCCTGGCATCAGGGACGACTCGGCTTCGAGTACATCCCGGACGACCGTCGGTACGGGGGCGCGCGAGGCTCGTTCAACGCAATCGACCAGGCATCGCCGTTGCCAAATGTCTATACCAATCTGCGCTACGAATATGTTTCTGACGATAGCTACCTGCGGGACCTGAGCAACAACCTGAGTTTTCTGACCCCCAACTACCTGGAACGACATCTTGACGTTCGTTACTACGGCGACTGGTGGCAGGCGCTGGCGCGGGTCGAGGGCTATCAGATTTTGAATACAACCCTGTTTGCCCTCACTGGAAACCCCTATCAACGCCTGCCGCAACTGCTGTTCAATGGCGCCTGGCCGTCCGGCGCGGGGGGGCTGAATTATCGGCTGTACGGCGAATTCGTGAATTTCCAGCAATCCGACATGGTGACTGGCGTCCGAATGGATTTATGGCCGACCGTGGGCTGGAGCTATGAACAGCCTTGGGGTTATCTCAAACCGCAAGCCGGGTTTCGCTACACCAGCTATCAGTTGGACCACACCGAGCCAGGCGCCAATGACGCCCCCTCGCGCGCCGCGCCGGTGCTTACTCTGGACACCGGCCTGATCTTCGACCGCCCCTTGCAAGCCGACTGGCTCGGCGTGGCGGCGGGCACGCAGACCCTGGAGCCACGCCTGTTCTATCTGTACGTGCCCTATCGCGATCAGAACGACATTCCACTGTTCGACAGCGCGGTGATGGATCGCGATATCGACTGGCTGTTCCGGGTCAACCGCTTCGTCGGCGCCGACCGGCTGGGCGACGCCAACCAGTTGACCGCCGCGCTCACCACCCGCCTGATCGATGGCCCCAGTGGCCGCGAACGGCTGCGCGCCAGCCTCGGCCAAATCCAGTACTTCGAGGACCGTCGGGTCAATCTTTATCCCATCGAGCCGCCCCAGACCTCGGTCAATTCGGGGCTGATCGCTCAAAGTCAGTTAAACCTGTCGACCCACTGGTCGGTGCAGGGCGGCGTGCAACTGGAACCCGACAACAGCGATGTGCTGCGTACCGCCTTCGACCTGCGCTACTACGTCAATCCCCGCCAACTGGTCAATGTGTCTTACCTGCTGGATCGCGATCAGCCTGGCGTCAGTCTGAACGATCAGATCAACTCGGTGGATATCGCCTTCTTCTGGCCGCTGAACCTCCAATGGCGGACCTTGGCCCGCTGGAACCAGGCGCTGAACATCGACCGGAATCTGGAAACGCTGGTGGGTTTGGAATACGAAGACTGCTGCTGGGCGCTGCGCTTGGTCGGCCGCCAGTATCGTGACAGCCCGGCGGATGCCGACGCCCAGAATGCCTTTTATCTGGAATTCGAGCTCAAGGGCTTGTCGCGACTGGGCTCCAGCCTGGAAGGCGTGCTCCGCAATTCCATCATCGGCTATCAACCGATTCGTTATTAGCTCCCAACCTTGCCATGGCTCGCATGAACACGCTGCTTTTTCCCCTAATGCTATGCCTGCTACTCTTCGTCCCGCCGGGTTTTGGCGCGGACCTGGCGTTCGGCCCCGGTCCCGAAGCGGCGGGTAGCGCGCTGGACGCCATCGTGGCGGTGGTGGACGACGATGTGATCACCCGCCGGGAACTGGATGCCGCCACCGCCCGGATCGAAGCGCAGATGCGGCAACGCAAGGCGCCCATTCCGCCCCGGCCGATATTGGAAAAGCAGGTGTTGGATCGACTGATTCTAAATCAGTTGCAGTTTCGCGCCGCCGAACGCAACGGCATCACCGTGGACGACACCACTCTGAACGCCGCCATCGAAACCCTGGCTCAGCGCAACAACATGAACCTGACGCAACTGCGGCAGACCGTCGAGAAGGATGGGATCAGCTTCGCCCAATTCCGCGATGAAGTGCGCCGGGAGCTCATGGGCGCGCGGTTGCGGCAAAAGTTGGTGGACAACCAGATCCAGGTATCCGACCAGGATGTGGACAACCTGCGAGCGCAACTGGCCGGCTCGCCGGGGATTGGCGACAACGCGAACAATGACGGCGGCGCGGCTGGTGGCGCGCGTGAATATCGCGTGGCCCAGATTTTGATCGCGGTGCCGGAAGGCGCTTCGCCACGACAAATCGAGGACACCAAGCGCAAGGCTGGAGACGTGCTGGCCCAACTGCGCCAAGGCGCCGATTTCGGGGAGATGGCGATCCGGGTATCCGCCAGCCGACAGGCGCTGGAAGGCGGTGAAATCGGCTGGCGGTCGGCCGAGCAGTTGCCCACGGTGTTCGGCACGGTGGTGCCCCACATGAAACCCGGCCAGATCAGCGACTTGATTCGCAGCCCTAGCGGATTTCACATCGTCAAGCTGCTAGAAGTTCGGGGCGGCGGTGAGGCTAGACCTTCTTCCATGGCGCCGACCCAGACCCGGCAGGGATTGGTGAACGAGACCCATGCCCGCCACATCCTGCTTAGGATTTCGCCGCAGCGGTCCGACGACGAGGCGCGCCAGCAGTTGGAGCAACTGCGCCAGCGTATTCGCGGTGGCGAGGATTTCGCGGAATTGGCCCGGACCCAATCGGACGACAAGGGATCGGCGGAGCGCGGTGGCGATCTGGGCTGGGTATCGCCGGGGATGCTGGTTCCCCCGTTCGAGCAGGCGATGAACGCCCTGAAACCGAATGAGATCAGCGCGCCGGTCAAAACCCAGTTTGGTTGGCATCTCGTGCAGGTGCTCGAACGCCGTCAGGCCCAGGCCACGCCCGAGGCGACGCGCGCCCGAACCCGCGAGGCGCTGATGCGGCGCCGTTCCGACGAGGAATGGGAGTTGACGTTACGCCGGTTGCGCGACGAGGCTTATGTGGAGGTTCGCCTGTCCACTACCGAAACGCCCGCTGGACCATCACCCACGCCCCCATCCCCAGCCCGGCCCGAAGCCACGAATACGCCATGACGGGGGTTCCAGCCCCGCGTCATCGGCCCCGTAAGCGGTTCGGTCAGCATTTCCTGCGTGACGCCAGCGTTATTGAACGCATCGTCGCGGCGATCCGGCCGGTGGCTGGCGAGCGACTGGTGGAGATCGGCCCTGGCCTAGGAGCGCTCACGGCCCCGTTGCTTGATGCCGCCGGTGAGTTGGACGTGGTGGAACTGGACCGCGACCTGTTGGAACCGTTGCGGGCGCGCTGCGCCGGGCTCGGCGTCCTGCGCATCCATCATGCCGACGCGCTGGATTTCGATTTCGCCACCCTGCGTGGCGATGGACCGTCACTGCGAGTGACCGGCAACCTGCCTTACAACATCTCCACCCCTCTGCTGTTCCACCTGCTGGCCCAGGCCAGGCATCTGCGCGACTTGCATTTCATGCTGCAACACGAAGTGGTGGCGCGGATGGCGGCCAGGCCAGGCGAGGAGGCCTACGGCCGACTTTCGGTGATGCTGCAATACCGCTGCCGGGTCGAGCCGCTGTTCACGGTCGAACCTGCGGCGTTCCGGCCGCCGCCCGAGGTAAGGTCGGCCGTGGTCCGCCTGGTTCCACGTGAAACAGGCGCAGTCGTGGTCCGGGACGAAAGCCGCTTTGCCGAGATCGTGCAACGGGCATTCGCCCAGCGCCGTAAAACCCTGCGCAACTCCCTGCGCGAGTTGCTGGATGCTGGACAAATCGAAGCCGCTGGCGTCGATCCCGGCGCCCGGCCGGAAACGCTTGACCTGGAAGCATTCGCGGCCCTGAGCGCGGCCGAACGCGAACAATAACCATGGGGCGCGGGTCGCCTGGTTTCACGTGAAACATTCCCTCCGATTCGGTCCAGGTCCGATGGTTTCACGTGAAACATTCCCCCCGATTCGGTCCAGGTCCGATGGTTTCACGTGAAACATTCCCTGAGGCGGTTTCCGCCATGGTTTCACGTGAAACCATGCGCTGGGGCGGGCATTCAGGTTCGTGGGAGCGAGCGCGCCCAGGCAGTGATGGTTCGGATATGGTCGGGCGTGGTGCGGCAACACCCGCCGATCAGGCGGGCGCCACTGGCGTGCCAACGCCGGGCCTCGGCCGCGAAAGCCTCGGCATCCGAGACACCGCTCCAGCCGCGCCGAGCGGGGTCATAGATCTCGCCCGAATTGGGGTAGGCTACGATGGGCTTGTCGGTAACCGCGCGAGCGGCTTCGATCAGCGCCGGCAGATAGCGGGGAGCGGTGCAATTCACCCCAACGGCCGCGATCTGGGATTGATCGTTCAGCCACGCCACGCACTCGGCCAGGCGTTCGCCGTGCGAGAGATGCGCCTCGTCCCTGGCGCTGAAACTGATCCAGGCGGTGGCGTTTGGAAACTCGGCCAGCAACCGCGTCAAGGCGCGGGCTTCGATGAAACAGGGAATCGTCTCGCAAGCCAATAAATCGGCGCCCGCCTCAAGCAGGGCCGCCATGCGGGGGCGGTGGAAATCCATCAACTCCGTTTCGCTCAAGTCGTAATCGCCCTGATATTCCGAGCCATCGGCCAGGAACGCACCGTAGGGTCCCACCGAGGCCGCGATCAATGGCCGGGGGCGGCCGATCCGGTGAGCTGGCTCGCGCCAGAATGCATCGCGGGCCTCCAGGGCCAACCGGACCGAGCGCCGGATCAGATCGAGCGCCTCCGCGTGGCTCAGTCCCCGCCGCATGAAACCCGTCACGGAAGCCTGATAACTGGCGGTGATGGCGCAGTCGGCGCCAGCCTTAAAGTAGTCCCAATGCACCCGCCGAATCAGGTCTGGTGCTTCGATCAACACCTTGGCGGACCAGAGCGGGTCGCGCAGGTCGCAGCCCCGGCGTTCCAGTTCGGTCGCCAAGGCGCCGTCCAGCACCAGGACCGGATATTGCGCGAGCAAGGGATGGAGTGGGTTCATCGGTTAGGCCCCAGGGCGGTTCTTGACCTTCTTAACCATGCCTGGTGGAAGGCCAGCCACCGAGCAAAAAACCAACGGATGGTCAGTAACAATTTTCGTTCCCGGAAATGCCGGTAAAATCAGCCGCGCTTGATGCAAGGCTAAACGGTTTTCCGTGATTTCACGCGGGCGCCCCCATACGCTACCCTTCCATTGATGACGGTTGATGCGTTAGCCGTCGCCACTCGAACCCGACCAGATTGCGCTCGACGCGGCTGAACTCCATACCGATCAAGGTGACTGGCTGGTCGGCATATTTCCGATGGTAACCGCGCGCCTGAATCTGCACCAACGCCCGCCCAGGCTCGCTCAGTTCCACCACCTTGAATTCCAGCAGCCAGACTCGTTCGGCCCACAGAATGGCCAGGTCGATGCACCCAGGATTCGTCACGTCCTCAGCAAGGACGGTCACGCCGAGCGCGGCGAAATAGCAATACACGACGGAAACCCAATAGTGTTCGTAGTTGTCGAGGTCGTTGCGCCGGTACCACTCATGGGAGATGGAGGCAAAGAAGGAATGAAACGTCCGCTGCAAGCCATCCGGATCGTCGGCCTCGAGCGCGGCGTAAATCCGGTCCTCGGTGCGCAGCCGATCCCGCACGTTGGGAACATAGGCGCTCAGGATCGCGGTCGGCAAGCTGGCGCGCACATCACGGTTGGGATAGCGCAATCGGTAGCGATAGAGCGCGCCACGCTGATACCGCTCCTGAATGGTCAGATAGCCGGTCTGGAACAGCAGCGTCTCCGGCTCGATCGCACCCACGTCGCAGTTGCTCAGCAATTCCTCGCTAGCATCCAGGTTCTCAAGAATCGAAATGGGGTAACGCCGGGTTTTGAGCAGGTTGATGAGAAACGTGGGCGTGCCGGCCTCGAACCAGTAGCTGCGAAATTCCCGATTGCGCAGGTACAGCAGCACATCGAAGGGGTTATAGACCAGTTCGCCCAGGAAGTTGTAACCGTTGTACCATTGGCGCAGTTCCGCCCAATCAACTCCCTCCAGCGAACCGGCGAAGACGCTCTCCAACTCGGCTTGGGTATAGCCGCACAGCGCGGCAAACCGCTCGTCCAGGGTAAGATCCTCCAGATTGCTCAACCCCGAGAACAACGAGAGCTTGGAGAACCTGCTAACGCCGGTCAACAGCACGAAACGCAGCCGGGCGTCCTGGCTTTTGAGCACCGAATACAGGTTACGCAAACCTTCGCGTAGTTCCAGCGCCCGCTCCGGCTGGAGCAGATGATCCAGAATCGGCTTGTCGTATTCGTCCACCAGCACGACTACTCGTTCGCCGCGGGTGGCGTGAAGCTTGAGAATCAGTTCCTCCAGCCGGTCGCTGACTTCCTCCTGATGAAGGGCAACATTTTGCGCTTCCGCCTGAATGTCCAGCATTCGCCGGATTCGCTGATCCAGTCGTTGCCGGGAATCGAGAATGCTCTCGCCAAAATCCAGGGTGATCACTGGAGCACGGCGCTCCCAATCCCAGTGATTGTCCAGATACAGCCCGGCAAACAACTCGCGTTCGCCGGCGAACGCGGCGGCCAGGGTGCTGACCAGCAGGCTTTTGCCAAAGCGCCGGGGCCGAGCCAGGAAGTAGTATTTCCCCTCCTGGACCAGCCTGGCGATCAGTGGAGTCTTGTCCGCGTAGCAATAGCCTTCCTCGCGGATTTCCCGGAAGGTTTGAATGCCGATGGGGAGCTTGTTCATGTCGGGCGCCTTGCTCTTCCTTTTCCCGGCATCTGGGGTGGCCTTGATGCGGCGGAAATCCTCTCAGGGCATTGGTCGAAAGCTACTCATGGGGAGTGGGCGTGGGAGTGGGCGTAACGGTCACAGCGGCGACCCGTCGCTTGCCGACCTGATAGATATGCCTGCTACCGGCCTGCAATTCAAGGTTGCGGTTTTCGATGCGCTCGCCATCGATTCGAACCGCCCCCTGCTGGATCGACCGCAGCGCCTCGGAGGTGCTGGCCACCAACCCCGCTTCCTTCAGCAGGTTGGCAATCGGCAAACAGCCATCGCGGGCCTGAACCGACACCTCGGCCACCTCCTCAGGCAATGATCCTTTCTGAAAGCGTTCGACAAATTCCGTCAGGGCCCGCTGGCCCGCGCCGGCGCCATGGAATCGGTCCACCAGTTCCCCGGCCAACTTGAATTTGACATCGCGCGGGTTCAACCCTTCCTGGGCGGTCTGCCGCCGCCATTCGGCGATCTCGCGGGTCGGGCGGAAGCTGAGCAGTTCGAAATAGCGCCACATCAGTTCGTCGGAAACGGACATCAGTTTGCCGAACATCTCGTTCGGTTCGTCGCGGATGCCGACGTAATTCCCCAGTGACTTGGACATTTTCTGCACGCCGTCCAACCCTTCGAGAATCGGCATGGTCAGGACGACCTGCGGCGATTGACCATAGTGCTTCTGCAACTCGCGGCCAACCAGCAGGTTGAACTTCTGATCGGTGCCGCCCAGTTCCACATCCGCCCGCATGGCGACCGAGTCGTAACCCTGCACCAGCGGGTACAGGAATTCGTGAATGGCGATGGGCTGGCCGCTGGCGTACCGTTTGCCGAAATCGTCCCGTTCCAGCATCCGGGCGACGGTGTGCTTGGCCGCCAGATGGATGAAATCCGCCGGGGCCATTCGGTCGAACCAGCTCGAATTGAACAGGACATCGGTCCGATCAGGATCGAGAATCTTGAACACCTGCTCCCGGTAGGTCTGAGCGTTGGCCAGAATCTCGTCGCGCGTCAGCGGCTTGCGAGTGACGTTTTTGCCGGTCGGGTCACCGATCATGCCGGTGAAATCGCCGATCAGGAACATCACGTGATGGCCCAGGTCCTGAAACTGGCGCAGCTTGTTGATCAACACCGTATGGCCGAGGTGCAAATCTGGGGCGGTCGGATCGAAACCGGCCTTGACCCGCAAGGGCCGACCGGACTTGAGCCGCTCGATCAGTTCCTCTTCCAGCAAGAGATCGACCGCCCCGCGTTTGATCAGCTCCAGCGATTCTTCAAGTGGGCGCATGGGTCACGCGGAGAAAGACGAGCCGCAACCACAGGTGGTGACGGCATTGGGATTGCGAATCACGAACTGGGCGCCTTCCAGGCCCTCGGTGTAGTCGATCTCGGCGCCGACCAGATACTGGAAGCTCATCGGGTCGATCAGCAATTTCACTCCGTGGTTCTCCACCACGGTATCGCCGTCGTCCAGATTCTCATCGAAGGTAAAACCGTACTGAAAGCCGGAACAGCCGCCCCCACTGATGAACACGCGCAGCATCAAATCAGGGTTCGCTTCCTCCTCCAGCAATTCCTTGACCTTCAGCGCGGCGGCGTCGGTGAACAGCAGGGGGTTATCGGCGGGGGTAAAGGTTTCCACGTTGGCGCTCATCGCACGATCCTCGTTGTAAGAAATTAAAGTATTGGGGATTTTCCGATTGTTGACCTTGTGGGTCAAGAATAGTTTGGCCGCGCTCCAGCGGGCGTTGAGCCAGGACTCCACCGCTCAAGGCAGCAGCGCAATCTGTTCCAGCCCGGTGGTTTCCGGCAGGCCGAACATCAGGTTCATGTTCTGCACCGCCTGGCCCGCCGCGCCCTTGACCAGGTTATCGATGACCGACAGCACCACCACGGTTTTGCCGTTTTGGGGCCGATGCACCGCCAGCCGACACAGATTTGCCCCGCGCACGCCGCGAGTCTCGGGGTGTGACCCGGGAGGCAGCACATCCACGAAAGGTTCGTTGGCGTAGCGCTGCTCAAACAGCGTCTGCAAATCCACGTCTGGCTGGGTCAGGGTGGCGTACAAAGTGGCGTGAATACCGCGAATCATCGGTGTCAGATGCGGTACGAACACCAGTTCCACCGAACCACCGGCCACCGCCGTCAAGCCCTGGCGGATTTCCGGCAGATGGCGATGCGCCGGTACGTTGTAGGCCTTGAAATTGTCGCCAGCCTCGCACAACAGAATACTCACCTCGGCCTTGCGGCCAGCACCGCTGACGCCGGATTTGGCATCGGCGATCAGCGATTGCCGGTCGACGACGCCGGCTTCCAGCAGGGGCAGGAAACCCAGTTGCACGGCGGTCGGATAACAGCCGGGATTGGCGATCAGTCGAGCGGCGCGAATGGCCTCGCGGTTGACCTCGGGCAAACCGTAGACCGCCTCCGCCAGCAATTCCGGGCAAGCATGCCGCATGCCGTAGTACCACCGTTCCCAATCCTCGACCCGGCGCAGCCGAAAGTCAGCCGCCAGGTCGATGACCTTGACGCCGGCCTCCAGCAACGCGGGCGCGCTGTTCATGGCGGTGCCGTTGGGGGTGGCGAAAAACACCACGTCGCAACCTTTCAGCAGGGCTTCGTCCGGCTCGACAAAGGCCAGATTCACTCGACCACGCAGATTGGGAAACAGCTCGCTGACCTTGGCGCCCTTCTCGCCGCGCGAAGTGATGACCGCCAGTTCCACGGCGGGATGCAGGGCCAGCAGCCGCAACAACTCGACGCCGGTATAGCCGGTTCCGCCAACAATGCCCACCTTGATCATGGCCTGAACTCCTCCGCCATCGGTCGCAAAGGTGCTCATCATAAGGCGTTCGCCGCCGGGCGCAAGCCATGCCGGCTCTGGCATAATCGCGCCACCACGGCGGTTACTTTCAGCGGTTATCGCGGTCTGATTCCAGCGCGCGAGCATCGGCCGCCGCGAACACTGCGTCGCAGGAGATCGAATCCATGAAATTCAACAAAGAAACCGTCGTCGCTGGCATCGCCCTAGTCGTGGTTCTGGCGGTCGCCGCGGTCTGGTTCATGCCGACTGGTCTACGCCCGGCGCCGCCGCTGGTCGGACAAACCCTCGATGGCCATGCTCTAACCCTGGAGCAGTTGCGCGGCAAGCCGGTGCTGGTCACGTTCTGGGCCACCACCTGCCCGTCCTGTATCGAGGAAATGCCTCATCTGATCGAGCTTTACCGGGAATTGAATCCAAAAGGGTTGGAAATCATCGGCGTGGCAATGGCCTATGATCCCCCAGAGCAGGTAAGGACACTGGTAAGGCAACGGCAAATTCCCTATCCCATCGTCCTGGATACCCAAGCCCAAATCGCACGGGAATTCGACAACGTGCGTTTGACTCCAACCACGGTCCTGATCTCGCCGGATGGGCATATCGTGCACTATCGACTCGGATTGCTGGACCTGCCCAAGCTGCGCAAAACGATTCAGGAAATGCTGTAACCGTTCCATTTTTGTGACGTAGTCCGAATAACGTGAGTTCTGTCTGATTGAGTGCTTGCTCGATGGATGGAGAGTGGCGATTAAGAGGCGTTTTTAGACAGCCTCTGGCAAGCTAACCGATTGAAAAACGGCCCTCACCCCTGCCCCTCTCCCGCCTGCAGGCGAGGGGTTTTTAGACAGTCTCTAAAGCAGCCAGCACGTTAGCCCATGCGTTGACGACACCACGCCGGGTGCGATCGGTCGACTGGGGGGCTTCGACGGTTTGGATGAAGGTGCGCCCGCGCGACAGCTTTTATCGGCCGCCCTTCGGAAAGCGGGTGTTTCAATCCTCGCCGGGTAGCCGCATCGCCTCGGCCAAGGCGTCCAAATCCTCCGCGCCGGTTTGCACTCGCGCCAGCGCTTCCAACGCCTGCTCGCGGGTAAGCCCGAGCGTGAACATGGCCAGCGCCGGCAACCGGTGGCTTTGCTCCTCGTCCAGGCCAATCTGTTGCAGCAACCGGTTGGCGATCAACACCAGGTTGGAATATTCGGCGTGGGGCTGGGTGCAATCCTCGCTGTGATGCCAGCGCACCGCCGCGATCACTTCCTCGGGCATGGACCAGGCCTGCATCAACCAGGCGCCGATATGCCAGTGTTCGACGCCCAACACATAGCGTTCCACCGCGCTGGGCGCCAAGTGCCGATTGACCGTCAGAAAGCGGTTGAACAGGAAAAAGCGGGCCGGAAACAGGTGGCCCAGGGCAAGATAGCCGAAATCGTGCAGCAGACCACTCAGGTACGCCAGCCCTGGTTTGACGACGATCGTTTCAGGCAACAGCTTGACCAGTTCGCCGACCAGGGCGGCGCAATACACGCTGTGTCGCCACAAGCTTTCCAGGCCCACCGGACCATCGACCGGAACCTGAAAAGCCCGGCCCATGCTGGAGCCCAGCAGCACATTGACGGTATTCTCAAGCCCCAGGACTTGCGTGATGGCGGTTTCTAGTGAATCGACCGCTCCTTGATGGCCATGCAACGGGGATCGCGCCCAATGCACCACCGGGGCGGCCAAGCCGGGATTTTGCTCGATCACCTGAAGAATGTGGCGGACCGTGACATCTGGGCTGGCGCGCAACGCCAGCAGATATTGGGCAATTTGCGGCATGGCCGGCAATTCGGTGATGGTTTCAATATGTTCGTGCAGAAGGGAGGAGGTATAGCGCTTGGTGAAGCGGGTCAGATGATCGGGGGTGAGCCTTTGCTGATCGATCGCCGAATCCAGGTCTTCCACTGGCGTTGCGAAGTGCTCCCAGCGCGCCCGCACGAGCAGCGCGCGAAAATCGGCGTTTCGCATCTGGACCAGCAGATTGCCGCTGCCGCTGTCAAAATAGGTTTCATCCTCGTCATCCACGGCCAAACAGTTGTCAACCAAGGCGGGGATGCCGAAAACTTCCGGTAGGGGTGGATAGGATTTGGCCGAACAGCCGTGGTTCTGGAAAAAGCGAGCGGTTTCAACCCCATGAACAGGTTCAAGGTTGCACTGCGATAACTGATAAAGCAGCGAAAAATCCAGGACGTGACTACAAGGCAAAATGGCCATCATCAGGCTGGACTGTTCCTTCAGTAGGACAATACGCGCCACTTGCCGGAGTGGGATCGCAAGACTTTTAGCGATCTGGCTCAAGGATTCACCGGATGGACAAACGATTAGCCGGTAAGGTAAACCCTGCTGGTCCAGATGACGCCGAACGGCATCAGGCAGTTTCATGACACGATGACCCAGGATACGGTTGCCTTGAAAGTCATTGAAAAATCACGGCGCTCGCTCGGTCTTGACGACGATCTTCGAACCGTTTTCGGCGAGCGGCCTGGGCGGTTGCGTCGTTCGAGCCAACATCGTTCCAGGCGTGGACTGGGCGTTCGCCGGCTTAACGCTGGCGGGCTTGGCGTCCGGCTTAACGCTGGCGGGCTTGGCGTCCGGCTTAACGCTGGCGGGCTTGGCGTCCGGCTTAACGCTGGCGGGCTTGGCGTCCGGCTTAACGCTGGCGGGCTTGGCGTCCGGCTTAACGCTGGCGGCAGCCATGATCGGTGTGGCGACATTCTTGCGCGGCGCGGCGGGTTTTTGGAGCGGATCAGCCGCAGGCTGCGTCCGGGTGGGCGTTGCCGGGGGAGCGATCCTTGGATTGACGGTCTCGGGCTTAATGTCGATCTGCCGTTTAGGCAGTTCGGTATAAAAATCGTATTTGGGCTTGACCGGCGGGAGTTCCGCCACTGGAGCGACCACCGCCTTCGGCGGCGCGGCGGGTGTGGCCGGTGGCTGCGCGGGCGCGGTGGGCGCGGTGGGCGCGGCAATGGCGGCGGGCGGCGGGCGGGTCCGGTCACCCCTGATGTAAGCCAGCAAGCCGCCAAACAAGCCGATCAGCACCAGGGTGACAACCAGCAGACCGTGGCGACGCGCGCGCTGGCGGCGTGGTCCGGTCGTGACGGATTTGTAATCGCGGCGGCTGTTCACATGACCTCCGGGGCCGAGACGCCCAACAGGCTAAGACCATTTTTGATGACTTGCCGCGTGGCCAGGCTCAGGTTGAGCCGGGCGTCACGCAACGCGTCCTCCGGGACCAGAACCCGGTGTTCGTTGTAGTAGGCATGGAATGCCGTGGCTAATTCACGCAAATAATGGGCCAATTGATGCGGCTCATGCGCGAGGGCGGCGGCCTCCACCACTTCCGGATAACGCGACAAAGCCATCAGCAGGGCTTCCTCGTGGGGTTCGGTCAGCAACGCCAGGTTAGCCCGGCCACGATCCTCGTCCCGCGACAAGCCCTTGTCGCGCAACTGCCGTAGCACGCTGCTCACTCGGGCGTATGCATATTGAATATAGTAGACGGGGTTATCCCTGGATTGCGATTTAGCTAGATCCAGATCGAAATCCAGATGCTGTTCGCTCTTGCGCATGACGTAGAAGAAGCGGGCGGCGTCGTTGCCGACTTCCTGGCGCAACTCACGCAGGGTAACGAATTCGCCGGACCGGGTGGACATCTGCGCCCGTTCCCCGTTGCGGTAGAGGATGGCGAACTGCACCAGCAACACATCGAGTTTGTCGGGGTTCTCACCCATGGCTTGCAACGCGGCCTTGACTCGGGGGACGTAGCCGTGATGGTCGGCGCCCCAGATGTCGATGACCCAGTCGAAGCCGCGCTCGAACTTGTCCAGATGATAGGCGATGTCGGAGGCGAAATAGGTGGTCTGGCCGTTTTCCCGCTCGACCACCCGGTCTTTCTCGTCGCCGAAGGCGCTGGAACGAAACCACAGCGCGCCATCCTGCTCGTAGACATAGCCAGCGTCTCGCAAGCGGTTGATCGTCTTGTTGACCACGCCGCATTCGGCCAGGGTCCGTTCCGAGTACCACTCGTCGTAAACCACGCCGAACTCGCGCAGGTCATCGCGAATGTCATCGAGGATGGTGTTCAGGCCGCGTTCGAAAATGTAGCGATAATGGTGATCGCCCAGCAACCGCTGGGCGCGTTCGACCAGAGCGTCGATATGCGCTTCCTTGTCGCCCGTGATGACGATATCGCCATTCTCGTTCCGAATCTCATCCTGGGGCAGATTCCGGAAGATCTGCGCCGCCGCGACCATATAGGCGCCGCCACGCTCGGCGTACAGTCGGGTGGCGATGTCGCGCACGTACTCGCCCCGGTAGCCGTTGCTGGGAAAGCGGAACCGTTCGCCGCAATGCTCCAGATAACGCAGCCAGACGCTGGTGGCCAGAATGTTCATCTGTCGGCCGGCGTCGTTGACATAGTACTCGCGATGAACCTGATGGCCGATCGCCTCCAGCAGATTGGCGACGGTGGCGCCGAAAGCCGCGCCGCGACCGTGGCCGACATGCAGCGGACCGGTGGGATTGGCGGAGACGAATTCCACCTGCACCCGCCGGGCTTCACCCCGGCTGCTCCGCCCAAAGGCGTCGCCCTGGTCCAGAATCTTGTTAACCACCGACTGATGGGCGGTGGAGGTGAAAAAGAAGTTGATGAAGCCGGCGCCAGCGACTTCCACCCGAGCGACCCGGTCGGACGCCGGCAACGCGGCCACCAGTTGTTCGGCCAGTTCGCGCGGTTTGCGGCGAGCGGTTTTGGCCAAGGCGAGTGCTAAGGAACTGGCGAAGTCGCCATGCGCCCGGTCACGGGTGTGCTCCAGCGGGATGTCCGTGGGCGCGTCGTCGGGCAACAGTCCATCCTGGCGCAACCGCTGGAGCGCCTGACTGAGGAGGGTGTGCAAATGTGCTTTCAAGGGAAAACCTCTCGGGGGGATCCGCCGATCAACCGATCATGCCGAGCTTGAAGTGATAGGTGATGAATTTCTTGAATTCGTTGACGATCTTGAACGAGTCACGCAGCAGCTCCCGCTTGAGCTTGTTGAGCTCCTTGGGGTTCAGATAATTGTCCTGTGGCAAACCCCGCAGGGCTTTTTCCAGGCCAGCCTCGGCCCGCAGGGTGGACAGGTAGGTGAACGCCTCGATCAACTCGGCGCCAAAGGACGGCTGGAACAGGTTGCGTTGGCTGAGCGCGGTGATCCGGTCCACGGTATTGGTTTGCGGCAACCGATACTCCAGGGCCAGGCTGCGCACGCCATGGACGATGGGGAAGATGCCGCCTTTCTTGATGTCCAGTTCGGCGCGATTTTTTTCGAGCACGAAATTGGTAAAGAACCCCAGGGGGGTTTCGAACGCCACCGTGCTCCTGGCGAATTGGCCGAAGAAGGCGCGGTGGTCGCCGAGTAGGCGGTACATGCGGTCCTTGACATGCCGGAGCAGGTTCTCGTCGCCGGCCACCGCCTTGGCGTCACAGAAAATAGCGAATTGCAGGAAGGAATCACGGGTGGGATGGACGATCCACTCGAACAGTTCGTCCTTGAACGCCGCGACCGTTTTGGTCCAGTACGGATTCGACACCATGATATTGCCGGGGCAACGTGGATAACCGAACTCCAGCAGGCATTCGGTGAATTCCCCGGTCAGCCGTTCCAGATCGGGATGGGAAAAGTCGTCGCGCAGGATCAGGGCGTTGTCCTGATCGGTCTTGAGCACCTGTTCCTCGCGGCCCTCGCTGCCCAGAACCAATAGACAGGAGTTTTCCCGCACTTCCGGCGGCGCCAGCAGTTCGAACAGCTTGCGCAACACCTTCTTGTTCAACTCCGACACCAGCTGCATGATGTAACGGATCTTGGTGCCCTGGTTGTGCAAGTCGCGAATCACATTGACCAGATCGCGGCTGGCCCATTTCAACTCGTCCCTGGAAATGGCACGGTCGATTTGCAGGGCAATCAGGTGCGAGTGGTTGGAAAGATAGCTCAGCAGGTCGATCTGTTCGAGGACGCCATGAATGGTCGAACCTTCGCGGATCACCAACCGGTTGACATTGTGGCGAGTCATCCGCAGCAGCGCGTTGAACAGGAAGTCCTCCGGCGCCATGTCGATCAGTTCGTAACTGGCGAGCGTTCCGACCGGCGCGTCGACCGACTGCCGCCGCACGATGGCGGCCTCGCGCAGATCGGTCGCCGTCACGATGCCGATTTCATCGTCGCAGTGGACCAGGATCGAGTTGGTTTTGTGCGCCTTCATCGCCAGCGCGGTTTCGTGGATCGAAGTTTCGGCGGTCACGAAGATTGGCGGATGAATATAGGCGTCCCGAATCTTGGCGACCGCGAACGCGGCCATGTCGCGGGCCTCCTCGGGGCCGCGCAGCGCCTCGAAACGTTGGGAAATCTTCCGTGGGTAGGCGTTGGCCAATGCCGGCTGGGTCTGGACGGCGTGCAGGAACAGGTCGCGCGGCAGGCGGTAACAGCGGGTCGGCTCGCCGACCACGAATGTGCGCTGGCTAGTCCCTTCCAACAGCGCCTGGACATCGAACACGTCTCCGCCCGTGTAGGGCGCGACCACGCACACCAGCGATGAATGGTTGCGTGTCGACGCATCGATGGCGTCATTGGAAGCGCGCGGCAAGGCTGCTTGCGCGTCGTCCGCTTCCCAGACCGCGCCATCGATGACCAGATACAGGCAAGGGGGCGTTTCTCCAGCTCTAAGCAACACTTCGCCGGCATGGTGGTGGCCAACCGTCAGCGCCTGGGCCAACCGTTCCAGCTCCGGTTCGGGCAACTGGTCGAACGGATGCAAATGCGCGAGGAAAGTTTTTTGATCCAGTCGATCCAATGGGTCCAGGGTGGTCACGGCTGTTCCGTCCGGTTGCGCCAAAAGAAAACCCCCGCGCGGCGGTCGTCGCATGGGGGTATGTTAGCAGGATTTGGCT
This sequence comes from Candidatus Competibacteraceae bacterium, assembly GCA_046347555.1. GTDB lineage: Bacteria > Pseudomonadota > Gammaproteobacteria > Competibacterales > Competibacteraceae > Contendibacter. The sequence continues at coordinate 75,974 of JAXMFY010000005.1, forward strand.
GATCCGGGAGAAGCGGTCAGCCGACCGGCTTCTCCCCCAACCCCGTGAACCACTTAGTGACTGGCCGCGCCCTCGGCGCCGATGCCGGTCTGGCAGCGCACGTCCTGCGCCTCGAACAAGGCGCATTCCTTCTTGCCTTGCTCGCTGCTGTCCATGATCGAGCCGATCCAGATGCCCAGGAACGAGAGGGCCATCGAGAACAGCGCGGGATTCTTGAGCGGGAAGATGGCGTCGCCCAGCTTGAGCACGTCGGTCCATACCGTCGGTCCCAGGATTACGAACAGGGTGGAGCTGACCAGACCCAGCCAGCCGCCCAGCAGCGCGCCCTTGGTGGTCATCTTCGACCAGAAGATCGACATGATCAGGATCGGGAAGTTGGCGCTGGCCGCCACCGAGAAGGTCAGGCCGACCAGGTAGGCGACGTTCTGTTGCTCAAAGGCGATGCCCAGCAGGATGGCGATCACGCCCAGCACCAGAGTAGCGATCTTGGAGACCCGCACCTCCTGCAACTCGTCGACGTTGCCGTGCGCGACCACGTTGGCGTACAGGTCATGCGAAATGGCCGAGGCACCGGCCAGGGTCAGGCCGGACACCACCGCCAGAATGGTGGCGAAGGCGACCGCCGAGATGAAGCCGAGCAGGATGTTGCCGCCCACCGCCGCCGCCAGATTGACCGCCGCCATGTTCTGGCCGCCCTTGAGGGCCAGGGCGCCAGTCTTCGGGTCGGGAACCATGAAGCCGGACTCGGCCGGCATCAGCAACACGATGGCGCCGAAGCCGATCAGGAAGGTCAGGATGTAGAAGTAACCGATGAAGCCGGTGGCGTAGAACACCGACTTGCGGGCTTCCGTGGCGTTGGGCACGGTGAAGAACCGCATCAGGATGTGGGGCAGGCCGGCGGTGCCGAACATCAGCGCCAAGCCCAGCGAAATGGCCTCGATCGGGCTGGTGACCAGGGCGCCGGGCCGCATGACGGCGTCTTTCTTGCTGTGGATCTGCGTGGCTTTCTGGAACAGCCGTTCCGGGCTGAGCGAGCCGTCGGTGGCGACGTACAGGGCGCCGAAGGCGATGATGGTGGCGCCACCCAGCAACAGGCAGGCCTTGATGATCTGCACCCAGGTGGTGGCCAGCATCCCGCCGAAGGTCACGTACAGGATGATCAGGATGCCAACGATGGTCACCGCGTAGATGTAATCCAGGCCGAACAGGACCTGGATCAGCTTGCCGGCGCCGACCATCTGGCCGATCAGGTACAGGATCACCACCACCAGCGAGCCGGTGGCGGCCATGGTGCGCATCGGCACCCGCTGGAAGCGGTAGGACACCACGTCGGCGTAGGTGTACTTGCCCAGGTTGCGAAGCTGCTCGGCCATCAGGAACATGATGAACGGCCAGCCAACCAGCCAGCCCACCGAGTAGATCAGCCCGTCGTAGCCGTTGATGAACACCAGGCCGGAAATACCCAGGAACGACGCGGCGGACATGTAGTCGCCGGCGATGGCCAGGCCGTTCTGGAAACCGGTGATGCCGCCGCCGGCGGCGTAGAAGTCCTTGGCGGTCTTGGTGCGCTGCGCCGCCCAGTAGGTGATCCCCAGGGTGGCGGCGACGAAGACCAGGAACATGATGATGGCGGGGATGTTGACCGACTGCTTCTTGACCTCGCCCACGTCGCCGGCGGCCAGCGCCGCGCCGGCGACCAGGCTCAGGGCGAGGACCGCGAATGCGTTTTTCCAGAGTCTCATAGCACTTCCTCCTTGATTTCGCGGGTCAGTCGATCGAATTCGGAGTTGGCGCGAAACACGTAGATCCCGGTCAGCGCGAAGGCGCTGAGGATCACGCCGAGGCCGATCGGAATGCCGACGGTGGTGATGGAGCCTGTCCACAGTTGCTGGGACAGGAAAGCTTTGTTGAAAGCGACGATCAGGATGAAGCCGTAGTAGATCACCAGCATGAGGATGGTCAGGATCCAGGCGAACGTCTTCCGTTTCGAGACCAGCTCGTGGTACTTCGGGTTGCTTTTTATAGCGTGCACCAAGTCTTGTTGCATCGTTATATCCCATGGATGGCAGGTGGATTGCGAGGTATCGCGAGTTGGCTGGCACCGGGCAGTCACCGTGGATGAACCGGACGGCGCCAGCCCCAGCTCCAGGAAAGCCAATTCTCGACACGTCCTTTAGTGGTCGGTTCGCTGCGCGAAAAACGCGCAAGCATAAAAAAGTCTAGTTGCCTCCTTCGCCAAGTAAAGGTTCCGGGTTTAGTTATTTTTTCAATCGGTTGAACTTTTCCCTCAAATCGGGCGCGGAAAAGGTCATTTTCCGCCGCTCAGCGTCGGTTGGCGGGCCAGATTGGACAAAACCGGGCGCCAAGGGAAAGCGGTTGCGACCGATTCTCAATAAAGTTCGACTGGATCGACATCCAGCGACCAGCGAAATCCGGCGATCGGCGGGCCACGCCCAAAGCTGGACGATCCACGGGTCGAGGAGCCGGTGCAAGTCTTGACGCCGCGCCGCTTGCAGGAACAGGAATGCTTGCAATCCAGGGCAGCGGAGGGAACGTCAACCCTCATCGGCCAGCCACACCCGCTCGAAGGGTCGTCCGTCTGGGGTGCGATAGACGCTGAAATCGCGGCGGTCGGTGGTCAGCACCCGACGGGTTTTCTCCTGCCCGGCTAGCCAGATCAGGCAGGCGTCGGCCAAATCGATGCGCTGGTCGGCGTAGCGCCGCAGCAAGGCGGCGATCTCTGGAAGATGCGGGGAATCAATCTGTCGCAAGACCACGCCACCCTGATGAACCCAGTCCAGAAACCGGGCGCTATCCGCTGGCTGGAAGAAAAAGCAGGTTTCGGTAATCACCGGATAGATGGTCACCAGGCGCGGACGCTCGCGCTTCAATCGTCCGGCCAGCAGCGACTTGGCGCTTGCACAATAAGGGTCGCCCCGCCGGAACAGCGCCACCAGAAAACCGGTGTCAACCAGGATAGTGTTTGGCATGAAGCCGCTCCCATATTTCCCGTTTGAGCGGGTCTTGGGGCGGTTCGGACGGGCTTAGCTGGCCAAAAAGATCCTTGCCAAGTTCATAAGGATCGGGTGGGGGTTGGAACCGTTCCAGCCAAGCCGCGAGACTTTGTTTGACGGCTTCGCTTTTGCTACATCCGAGTTGGCGACAGGCTTCGGCCAGGCGCTGCTCGGTGGTTTCATCCAGGCGCACGGTCAACATGATGGCAAGACTCCACAGCGATGTAAGACAGTATTACAACAAGCCGCCATGGTGCTTGGCAAGATTCGCTCCAGCGCCCTGGATGGGATTCAATACAGTTCCATCGGGTCGATATCCAGCGACCAGCGCACTTGGCGATCCTGGCGCTCCGCCCAGAGCAGCACAGCCCAGTGATCGAGAAAGCGCTGCAAATCTTGCCGCCGCGCTGCTTGCAGGAGCAGGTGAGCCCGATAGCGACCGGCGCGGCGTTCCATGGGCGCGGGAACCGGTCCCAGTAATTCCAGGCCATCGGCAATCGGTTCGGCCAACGCCCGCGCGGCGTTCAAAAATCCGGTGGCACGTTCCGGGTTGACCGCTTCCGCCCGCAGCAGGGCCTGATGGGCGAACGGCGGCAGCAATGCCTCGCGCCGCTCCGCCAGCGCCGCCGCCGCGAAAGCGGGGTAGCCTTCCGAAACCAGCACGCGCAGCAGGGGATGCTCAGGGTGGTGGGTCTGGATCAGCACGGTTCCCGGTTTCTCGGCCCGACCGGCCCGGCCGGCCACTTGCAGGATCAGCTGCGCCATCCGCTCGCTGGAGCGGAAATCCACGCCATACAATCCCTGGTCGGCGTCCACGACCCCGACCAGGGTCACGTCGGGAAAATGATGGCCCTTGGCCAGCATCTGGGTGCCGATCAAAATCCGGCGATCACCGTTGTGAATATCGGCCAGCAGGGTTTCCAGACTGCCGCGGCGGCGGGTACTGTCGCGGTCGATGCGAGCGATGCCGATGCCGGGAAACAGCGGTCGCAGGGCGGTTTCGAGCCGCTCGGTGCCGTGACCCACCGCCCGCAGATCCACGCTGCCGCAGACCGGGCAGACGACATCCACCGGTCGACTGTCGCCGCAATGGTGGCAGATCAGGCGGCGCTGGCGCAGGTGCAGGGTCATGCGGGCGTCGCAGTGCCGGCACTGGCTCAGCCAGCCGCATTCGTGGCAAAGCAGGATCGGGGCGAAGCCACGCCGGTTGAGAAACAGCAGCACCTGCTCGCCGCGCTCAATGTGCGCCCGCATCCGCTCCAGCAACGGCTGTGACACCCCCTCGGTCATCGGTTGGCGGCGCACGTCCAGGATCAGGATCGGCGGTTCGGCGCCCCCACCGACCCGTTCTGGCAGGGGTAGCAGACGGTAACGCCCGTCGCGCGCGTTCCGGACGCTTTCCAGCGCCGGCGTCGCCGAGCCGAGCACCACCGGAACGCCGAGTCGCCGACTCCGGATCACCGCCAGATCGCGGGCATGGTAGCGAAAGCCGTCCTGCTGCTTGAAGGACGGATCGTGCTCCTCGTCCACGATCAACAGACCCGGCGCGCGCAACGGGGCGAACACCGCCGAGCGGGTGCCGACCACCACCCTGGCGGTTCCGTCGCGGGCGAGCAGCCAGGCGTTCAGTCGTTCCCGGTCGCCCAGGCCCGAATGCAACACCGCCAGCGGTCCCGGCAGGCGCTCTCGAAAGCGGGCCAGTAGTTGCGGAGTTAGACCGATTTCCGGAGTGAGCACCAAGGCCTGTCGGCCGCGCGCCAGCACCGCCTCGATCAGGCGCAGGTAGACTTCGGTTTTGCCGCTCCCGGTGACGCCTTCCAGCAGAAAGACCTGAAACCGGTCCAGCGCGGCGCTCACCGCCGCCACCGCGTCGGCCTGCGCCACGTTGGGTATCGGTGGAGCGGAAGGAGCGGCGGACGTGGCGTCAATCGTTGCCGGCGCGTCGGCGGCATCCGATTCCACCCAACCCCTGGCGCTCAATGCCCGCAGGGTGGCGGCACTGTCGCGGACCACGGGACGCAGGGTTTCAGCGTCGAGACCGGCGGGACACTGGGCCAGATGGTCGAGCAACCGGCGTTGCGCGGGAGCCTGGCGCAGCGGGACCGATTCCGCCAGCGCGGTCAGCCCGGCGGTAGTGATGCGCCACACCGATGGCGGTCGGGGAAGGGTGGCCGGTTCGCCCTGTCGCAGCAATGCCGGCAACGCGGCGGCGAACGCCTCGCCGGGTGGATGGCGGTAGTAATGTTGCGCCCACTGGATTAACGCCAACACATCGACCGGCAGGATCGGCTCGCGGTCGAGCACCGCCAGCGCCGGCCGCAGCAAAGTGAGGTCCAGTTCGCTGTCAGCCCCGATTTCGATGAGAAAACCGACGGTTTGTCGGCGGCCAAATGGTACGCGCAGCCGCGCGCCTGGCCGCAAAGTCGCGGGATCGCAGCCGGGCGGGGGCAGGTAATCGAAGGTCCGATACAGGGGCGAGGGGACGGCGATCCGCAGAATCGGGCCGGGCACGGTGGAATAACCGTCAGGCGCCGAGCAGGCCGGCGCGCAAGCCTTCAAGCATGTACTGCACGGCTAGCGCCGCTAGAATCACCCCCAGCAACCGATCGATGACGTTGGCGCCGGTTTCGCCCAGCAGCTTCATCAGTTGCGGGGCTAGCAGCAGGCACAACAGGGTCAACAGCAACACCGCCAGCAACACCCCCAGCAGACCGAGAAACAGCAACGGCTGCCCCTGGGGACGCAGGCCACTAGTGATCAACAGGATGGTCGTCAGCGCGCCGGGGCCAGCCAGCAAAGGAAACGCCAGCGGAAATACCGAGATGTCTTCCTTGTACTGAGCCTCTTCCTGTTCCCGCACCGTGGCCGAGCGCAGGCCGGACGGACGGGCGAACACCATGTCGATCGCCAGCAGGAACAGCAAGGCGCCGCCGCTGACCCGGAACGCCGCCAGACTGATGCCCAGGAAGCGCAGCAGGGCATCGCCGGTCAACAGGAAAAACAGCATGATCAAGGTGGCGATGACGGTGCCCTTGAGCGCCATGCGGCGCCGATAACGGTCGCCGCCGCCCCGGGTCAGCGCCGCGAACATCGGCGCGACGCCCATTGGATCGATCACGACCAGGAGGGTGACGAACAGGGTGACGAGCTGGTCCAACATGAGGGTTGACCAAGTTCACGCCTCTCCTTCGCGCGGGAGAGGGCAGTGGGGACGAGGGGAAGCGCCGTTATTCCCCGGCCCGGAACGCGCCCAGCGCGCCGTCCTGGCCCTGAACGAACACGGTGTCGCCAGCCACGAACGGCGGGGCGGCGATAGCCTTGCCAGCAGCGCGGATCCGACCCACGATCTCGCCGTTGTCCTTGCCGAGCCAGTGCAGGTAACCCTCGAAATCGCCCACCACGACGTGGTCCCTGGTGGCGACGGGGGCGGACAGCCGACGGCCGGTCAGTTCGGCCTGCTTCCACAGCGTGCCGCCGTTGCGGCGGTCCAGGGCCAGCACGGCGTCGGTCTCGTCGCTGACGTAGACTTGGCGCTCGTCCACCGCCAGCCCAGCGTAACTAGACAGCTCGCGGTTCCACAGCAGATTGCCGCCGCGCATGTCGATGGCGGCGACGTTGCCGCGATAAGCCACCAGATACAAAATGTCGCCAAAGATTTTCGGCTCGGAGTCGATATCGATCAGCCGCTCGATTTCGGTACGACCGTGGGGTGGAGCAATGGTCTTCTCGGTGAGCGGCAACCCCTTGTCCAGCGATAGCACCAGCAGCTTGCCTGTTTCCAGTCCAGCGATGACCAGGTTGTGGGTCAGCACGGGTGGCGCGTTGCCGCGCAAACTCAGCGCGGGCATGGCGTGAGTGTAGGCCCAGCGACGTTCGCCGGTGCGGGCGTCGAGACCAGCGAATTTGCCGTCGCCGGTGCGGACCACCACCACGCCGTTGGCGGCGCGCGGTGGGGCCAGCACCTCGCTGGAGACCTGGCTCCGCCAGGCTTCCTGACCGTTGTCCTGGCGCAGGGCGACCACCTGACCCTTGTTGGTGCCAACCAGAACTAGCCCATTGTCGCTGACCCCCACGCCGCCGGTAATGGGCAACTGGGTCGAGCTTTCCCACAGTCGTTGTCCGCTGAGGGCATCCAGCGCCACGACCACGCCATCGAAGCTGGCGGCATAGAGCCGGCCGTCCGCCAGCGCGGGGGTCAGGCGGATGAATTGCTTCTTTACCCCGGACCCAACCTGGGTTTCCCAAAGCTGCCGGACGCCGACCGGTCGGGCGATGGTTTTCAGCTCGGCCGGTGGAGTCGAATTGTCCGAACCGCCGAACCAGCTACAGCCGGCGGTCAGAACCAGGAACACAAGCGGGAGCAGGTGGCGGACCATGATCATTGCCCCGAAGTGGAAGTGGGGGGAACGGGCGCGGACGCGGGTGCTGGTTCGGCCGGAGGGGACACCGGCTCGGCGGCGGACGCGGCGACCGGCTGGGGGGCGGGGGTCACCGATGTCGTCGCCGGCTCGGTGGAGGTAGCGGCGGCTGGCGCCGATTCGGGCTTGGCCGGCTCGGGTTGAGGCGGTGGAGCGGGTGGAGCGGGAACCACGGTGCCGGGGGTCGCCACCGCCAGATTATCGAGCTTGAGTTGCAGCAGGCGGTTACCGCCACTCATCGCCAGCGCCGCCGCATACGCGGTCCGGGCCTTATCCGGGTGGTTACCAGCCAGGTGCAAATCACCCTTGAGTTCCTCGCGCTCCGCGTTCAGGCCGGCGGTAGCCATGCTTTCCAGCAGTTTTTCGGCCTCGGCGGTCTGGCCAGCGGCCAATCTCACCCGCGCCAGGCGCAGCCGGGCAATGTCCCGCAGTTCGTCGGAACGGGCGTTGCCGATGACCCATTCCAGTTGCTGGCTGGCGGTGGCGTTATCGCCGCCGGCCAGCGCCAGCTTGGCTAGCCGCAGCGCGGCCAGCGCCGCGTAGGGAGACTTTGGGAAGTCGGCGATCAGGGTTTGTCCCATCTGGCGAGCCAGGCCGGCGTCCGGTTTTTCCACCGCCGCGACGAAGGCGTCATAAGCCCCCGAGGCGATTTCCGCCTGGGCGTCGCGATGGGAGACCCAATACCGCCAGCCAAAAATGGCGATCACGCCGAGCGCGATGCCGATGAAAATGCTGACGCCGTTTTCCTTCCACCATTTCTTGAGATCCTCGACGCGTTCGTCGTCGGTGTATTGTTCCATGGGGTTCTGTCCTCTCGCGTCCTGTTCTTAAATCTGGGGGGGGGCGTCTAGCGCCGCGCCCAGGAAAGCGGCGGCCTGATCGGGCGATAACGTGAGTTGCTGGCCATCGGGGTCGCGCAGTGGCTTGATGGCGACCACGCCGGTCCGAACCTCGTCCTCGCCCAGAATCAGCGCGAAGCGGGCGCCGCTCTGATCGGCGCGACGAAACTGGGCCTTGAAACCGCCGCCGCCGCAGTGCATTCGCAGCCGCAATCCGGGCAACTGGTCGCGCAACCGTTCGGCCAGCGCCAGCCCGCGCCGCTGAGCGGCGGCGCCGGCCGCGATCAGATAGGCGTGCGGGTTGGCGTCGGCGCCCGGCTGACCGGTGGCGGCGAGCATCGCCACCAGTCGCTCCAGACCCAGCGCGAAGCCGATGCCCGGAGTGGCTGGCCCGCCCAGTTGTTCGAGCAGGCCGTCGTAGCGGCCACCGGCGCAGACAGTACCCTGGGCGCCGAGCGTATCGGTCACCCATTCGAACACGGTCTTACAGTAATAATCCAGGCCGCGAACCAGGTGTGGATTGATTTGATAGGCGATACCGGCGGTGTCCAGCAGGGTTCGCAATTCCTCGAAATGGGCCTGGGACTCGGCGTCGAGATGATCCAACAGCACTGGCGCGTCCGCCAGCACCGCCCGCATCGCCGGATTCTTGCTGTCCAGGATCCGCAGGGGGTTGGTGGCCAGCCGCCGCTGGCTATCCTCGTCCAGTTCCGCGCGCCGGGCTTCGAAATAGGCGACCAGCCGGTCGCGGTAGACGGCGCGGGCGGCGCTGGAGCCCAGTGAATTGAGCTGAAGGGTGACATCCCGAATCCCGAGTTGTCGCCACAAGCGCGCCGAGAGGCAGATCAGTTCGGCGTCGATGTCAGGTCCGGCCATGCCGTAGGCCTCGGCGCCGACCTGGTGAAACTGGCGATAGCGACCCTTTTGCGGCTTCTCGTAGCGGAACATCGGTCCGACGTACCACAGCCGCTGAGTCTGGTTGTGCAGCAGGCCGTGTTCGATGCAGGCGCGGGCGCAGCCGGCGGTGCCTTCGGGACGCAGGGTCAAGCTGTCGCCGCCACGGTCGGCGAAGGTGTACATCTCCTTCTCGACGATGTCGGTGACCTCGCCGATCGAGCGGGCGAACAGCTCGGTTCTTTCCACCAGCGGCAGGCGGATTTCGCGGTAGCCATAGGCGGCGAGCACCTCGCGGAGAGTGGTCTCCAGCGCCTGCCACAACGCCGATTCGCCGGGCAGAATATCGTTCATGCCGCGAATGGCTTGAAACGGCTTGGACATGATGGGATATCCGGGTCAACCCCTCGGGCCGTCGCTATGGACGGCCATCGTGTGGGGTCAGGGGTGGGAATTCAGGGTGAAACGGCTCACCGTGCCGCGCCGGGGTACATAGACGGCGGTGTCCACCATCCGGTCGTCCAATGCGATGCGGGCGGCGGGCGCGTTGCCCAGCGTCACCGTGAACGGCGCCGGTCCGGACAGGGCGCGGCTGGTATTGGCCTTCATCAAGCCATTGATCAACACCTTGCCCTGCGCATCCTTTACCTCCACCCAGCATTCATCGCTGAACTGCAGCATCAGTCGGGCGCCAGCGCGGGCATCCGGGGCTGAACTGTCGCCGTTTTCCTCGGCGACGGCCGAAGCAGGGGTGGCGCGGACCACGCCGGTCGACGCCAGGGCAGGCTCGGAGGCGGTGGGCAAGGGCGGCGTCGCGAGCGCGAGGGCCGGGATCGAAGCGGGTTCCGGACCGAGCGCCGGTGGCGCGCCGGCGGCGGGCGCGGCGGGCACTGGAGAAGGCGCGGGCTCGCGGGCCGCTTCCGGGGACGGGGACTGGAAGGGGTACTGAGTCTGGGTCGCGCCCGCCATCGGTTTGCCGGCGGGCGATGGGGCGGTCGCCGAAGTGCTCCGCGGCCACCAGGCCAGCAACCGGCCGGGGTCCAGGTCGTTCAGGTGTTGAATGGCGGTCCAGCCCAGGCCGATGACCACCAGCAGGTACGCAAAGCCACGCAGGTCACGAACGCGGGTTTGCCGTCGGGGCGAGTGCATCACCTTGAGCGGCGGCGGCCCCTGGTTGGTGCTCGACTGCTGGTGGTAACGTTCCAGCACCACCGTCTCCGGCAGATCCAGCAACCGGGCGTAGCGAGAGAGATAGCCACGCACGAACACCGGCGGCCCGAGCCGGGCGAAATCGTCCGCTTCAAGGGCCAGGATGAGCGTTGGATTCAAGCCGAGTCGACGGGCCATGTCATGGGGTTCGGCGCCATGGCCAACGCGGACGCGGGCCAGCCAGGCGCCCAGGGATTCGGTCGGGTCATCGGTCGGCGGACCAGACTTGGGGGCGATCTCTTTACGGGTACTCATTTGGACGGTTTCAGGCGGCGAACTTCATCGGAATTCGGAAATTGGGATAACAGTAGCACACTGTATTCCCGGCGTAGCTGCGAATCGCCATCACTGGCTTGCTCGATCAGGATGCCCAGCCACAGGCTCTGGGCCGTGGGGCGGGCGCGGGCGTGATAGCGTTGTAGGAAGGCGCGGCCTTGCAACGTCTTTTTCTGAGTCTGACTCAGTTCGGCCAGGGCGTACAGGGCGGTGGTGTTGTTGGGATCGGATTCCAGCGCCTTGCGCAGCCAGGTTTCGGCCTGGGCCGGATCGTTGCGCTGGCGGGCGCACAGACCGAGCCCGGCGTAGGCGTCGGCGGCGGTGGCGCCGGCGTTGGCTGGATCGGCGATGATCCTTTCGAACTCGCTTTCCCCCTCGGCGGTGCGGATCGGTTCGCGCAGGCACAGGAAGCGGGCGTAATTCAGCTTGGCCAGGGTATAGTCGGGCTTCAGTTCGATGGCCCGCTTGTAGTGGGTTTCGGCGGGGCCGTACTCGCGGATCTCCTCGTAAAGCACGGCCAGGGCGTTGTGGGCTTCTGGATAGTTGTCATTGTATTGCAGGGCTTTGATCAGCTTCTCGGTGGCGACCTGGAGAGTGCCGGACTGCATGTAGCCGACGCCCAGCTTGAAATTGGCCTCGGCGACGTTGTCGTTGAACTCACGCTCCGAACTGGCGCAGGCGCCCAGTAGCAGCGCCAAGGTCAGGCTGGCGGGGGTAACCGGTAGTCGCACGGTGGAGTCTCCTCTAGCCAGCGCCCTGGGCGATTCGGGCCTGTCGGCGACCGCGGGCCTGAACCTGCCCGGCCAGTTGACCGCAGGCGGCGGCGATGTCGTCGCCCCGCGTCTTGCGGGTCACGACCGTCAGGTCCTGAGCCATCAGGATCGCCTGGAAGCGGGCGATGGCTTCGGGACCGGACCGGCGGTAGTGCGTGTTCGGAAACGGGTTGAACGGAATCAGGTTGACCTTGGAGGGAATGTCCTTGATCAGCGCCGCCAGCGCCCGCGCGTGCGCCTCGGTGTCGTTGACTCCGTCCAGCAGCACGTATTCCCAGGTGATCCGCCGGTATGGCTTGTCGGCGATGTAATACCGGCAGGCCGCCAGCAGCTCGGCGATGGGGTACTTGCGGTTCAGCGGCACCAGTTCGTTGCGCAAGGCGTCGTCGGGCGCGTGCAGCGAAACGGCCAGGCTGACCTCGGCGACTTCCCGCAGCCGGTACAGCGCCGGGACCACGCCGGCGGTGCTCAGGGTGACCCGGCGCTTGGAGATGCCGAAGCCGAGGTCGTCCTGCATCAGGTCCATCGCCTTGACCACGGCCTCAAAGTTCAGCAGCGGCTCGCCCATGCCCATCAGCACGATGTTGGTGATGATCCGGTCGCCGTTGCGGCGCTCGCCCAGCAGCCGGCTGGCCTGCCAGACCTGGCCAATGATCTCGGCGACCGCGAGGTTGCGGTTGAAGCCCTGTCGCGCGGTGGCGCAAAACGAGCAATCGAGCGGGCAGCCGATCTGCGAGGACACGCACAGGGTGCCGCGCCCCGGCTCGGGGATGAACACCATTTCGATGCTGTTACCACTGTCCAGCCGGATTAACCACTTGTGCGAGCCGTCACGCGAGGCGTGGTCAAGGATCACCTCGGGTGGGCGGATCTCGGCGCATTCGGCCAGCCGCTCCCGCAGCGCCTTGCTCAGGTTGGTCATGGCGGCGAAATCGGTGATCCGCTCGTGGTAAATCCACTTCATGACCTGGGTCGCGCGAAAGGGTTTTTCCCCGAGCGCGACGAAGAAAGCCTCCAGATCGCGGCGATCCAGCTCGAGCAGATTGGTCTTGCCGACGTTGGCGTTGATCACGGCGACAGTGGGGATGCGGTCACGGATTCAGGGGATGTGGGCACAGGTCGAATTGGCCGAAGAAAAACGCGATTTCATGAGCGGCCGTTTCGGGAGAATCGGAGCCATGCACCGCGTTTTGGGTCACGCTCTCGGCGAAGTCGGCGCGGATGGTGCCGGGAGCCGCCTTGCGTGGATCGGTGGCGCCCATGATCTCGCGATTCTTGGCGATGGCGCTTTCCCCTTCCAACACCTGGACCATCACGGGGCCGGACGTCATGTAATCGATCAGCTGTTCGTAAAAGGGGCGCTCGCGGTGGATGGCGTAAAAGACTTCCGCTTGCTGGCGGGTCAGGCGAACCATCTTGGCCGCAACGATTTGCAGGCCCTGGTCCTCGAACCGGCTGTAAATCTTGCCAATGATGTTTCGGGCGACGGCGTCGGGCTTGATGATGGATAGGGTGTGTTCCAGGACCATGTGGGACTCCACGGAGCAAAATCGGGTTGGTTTGTTTCAATCCGCGCCCGCCGGTGACGCGTGGGCATCGCGAATCCGACGGCGATGCGTTGGGCGGGGAGTTGAAGTTTAACGATATTCGGGCAACGCCGGCAACGCACCGCCCACGCTGGATAGCCAGGTTTCAAAAATATGAAATTGAAAATTAGGGCAAATTATATAGCGGGGCGGGTCTCGGCGAGAGTTAAACCATTTTTCTTAATTCGTACTCAAGAATGCCCTGGGCGCCGGCGGCGGTGAGGCGGGGGATCAAATCGCGCACCTGGTGGCTGTCCACCACGGTCTCCAACGCCAGCCAGTCGCGGTCGTAGAGGTGGCTGACGGTGGGCGCGTGCAGGCTGGGTAGCAGACGCACCACGTCGTCCAGCCGCGCCGCCGGGACGTTCATCTTCAACGCCACCTTGTTGCGCGCGGCCAGCGCGGCCCGGGTCAGCAGGGCGATCTGCTCGATCTTGGCCTGCTTCCACGGGTCGGCCAGCGCGGCGCGGCTGGCGATCAATCGAGTGGTGGTGTGCAGCAAATCGCAGACGATGCGCAGGCCATGGGCGCGGATGGTGCTGCCGGTTTCGGTGATTTCGACCGCCGCGTCGGCCAGACCCTCGACGACCTTGGCCTCGGTGGCGCCCCAGGAGAATTCGACGGTCGCCTCGATGCCGCGTTCGGCCAGGTAGCGGCGGGTGAAACCGACCAGTTCGGTGGCGATGCGCTTGCCGGCCAGATCCTCGATCGCGCGGATCGGGGAATCGCCGCTCACGATCAATACCCAGCGGGCCGGCTGGTCGGAGCTTTTTGAGTAGCTCAGTTCGGCGATTTCGACCACGTCGGCCCCAGTTTCGAGAATCCAGTCCAGCCCGGTCAGGCCGGCGTCGAGCACGCCGCTGGCGACGTAGGGCGCCATCTCCTGCGAACGCACCAGCGCGCAGCCGATTTCGGGATCGTTGATGGTGGGGAAATAGTTGCGGCTGTGGGGGCTGATGGTCCAGCCGGCCTGGCCGAACAGCGCGATGGTGGAGGCTTCCAGGCTGCCCTTGGGAATGCCGAGTCTGAGTTGCCGCATGACGGTGCCTTGCTTGGGATCGGGGGGTTGCCAACAGGGGCGCCAGTTTAACCGCGCCGGAACGGGGAATAAACTTACCGGATGAAAACGTATTTTTCCCATCCCTGGACGCTCGGTCCCGCCGAGGCCGTGGCATTGCAGCGGGAATTGCGCGCCCATCTACTCCTGACCGACCGACTGGGACCGGTCCGGCGGGTGGCGGGGGTGGACGTGGGGTTCGAGGCGAACGGGACCGTGACCCGCGCGGCGGTGGCGGTATTGCGCTATCCCGAACTGGATTTGCTGGAGACCGCCATTGCCCGTCGCCCGACTACGTTTCCGTATCTTCCCGGCCTGCTGTCGTTTCGCGAACTGCCGGCGGTGCTGGAGGCGCTGGATGGGCTGCGCGAACCGCCGGATCTGGTGCTGTGCGATGGGCAGGGCATCGCCCATCCGCGCCGCTTCGGTATCGCCAGCCATCTCGGGCTGCTGGTCGATATTCCCTCGATTGGAGTCGCCAAGACCCGCCTGTGCGGAACGCATGAGGAACCGCCCGACCAACGCGGGGCCTGGACGCCGTTGTGGGCGGAGGGGGAAATCGTTGGCGCGGTATTGCGCGCCCGGGCCGGGGTCAAACCGTTGTACGTCTCGCCCGGCCATCGTATCGGCCTGGAAACAGCGATTGGGTACGTGATGGGGTGCTGTACCCGCTACCGCTTGCCGGAAACCACCCGCCACGCGCACCGCCTGGCGTCCGGACCGCCGTAGAACCGTCGATCCCGATGCCGGGCCCCAGTCAAATCGTGGTCAGACGGGGTTGATCGTTCAGATAGAGCAGGCGCTGGGCTTCCGCGAAAAAATCCGGTTGGGCCAGCAGTTCGCTGGTCGGAATTCTGACCAGCAGGACGGTGAAGCGACGCTGATTCCCGACCCGAACCTCCTGAAACGTCAGCGTGTTGCTGACCCGCTCCGAGCGGGGATCGACCTTGACGTTCATGTGATCGAGGGTGAGCGAGACCGGGTCCAGACGCAGATGCTGCTCGGGTTCGTTCAGGGTTTCGGCGATCAGGACGAGATGATGATCGAGGGTCGCCGTATCGGCGCGAATCTGGCTCAGCTCGGTTTCAATCGTTTCCAGTTGGCGCTCCAGGGTCGCGCGGTCGGGGATGGCCTGGCCCCCTGGCTCTTCCAGCAAGGACTCCAGGCTGAGGCGGGCCGATTTCAGCACGCCCGCCTTGTTCTGCAGCAAATGGCGCTGGCGCTTTTCCAATTCCTGCTTGCGGACGCGCAGGGAGGTCAGGCGTTGCAATGCGATCTCGACCAGGTAATCGAACGCCCGGTTCATCAGTTCCCGCCGCGTCTCGGCTTCGTTGACGTTGGGAAACGCCGCCCGAGGATCCTTGAACAGGACAGTGACCTGAGGCACGTCGCGCTGAAGCTGATCACCTTGCAGGGTGATGCCCAGGGTATTGCGTTCGATGCGTTCCGCCCGGAGCGCGGCGTACAGTTCCGGCGGAGTCGAACCATTGCCGCGTTGCCGGTAGTCGCGCATGGCCGGGCTGAAGCTCAGGGTTTCTAGCAACTGCTCGGGCGAGGCGAAGAGGGCGCGCAGATGGGGGTCGGCGGTAAAGCCACGTCGGCTGGCCTCGACGGCGGGCGGCAACACAGCCATTTGCGCACTGACATAGTCGATCGCCCGTTCCACCGGCGCCCGCAGCTTGCGGCGGTAGTGTCTCACCGCGCGCAATCGGGGGTCGGTACCGTCCACCACTCGTTCGATGGCGGCCTGGACCACGGTGCCGCCGAACTTGCCGGCGGGTCCAGGACCGGTTTTGAAGAGCGAATGCAGGAAATTCAACACCATGGCCGCTAAGCTCCGTGGGATGCGCGGATAGTCGCCAAGGGTAGTTTAGTGCATTTGGCTCAAATCGCCGGCGCGGTCGGTCGGTAGATGGCGGGGGCCTGTCTAGCCTGAAGTTCCCGGGGGCGGAGACCATTGGTACAGCCAGGTTTCGCTGAGCGCGCCGTTGGCGTCGCGCAGGTAGCAGCGCAGGTCCACCGGCTCGTTGCCAGGGGCGGCGAGATCGAAGTGGCAGCGCCACAGGTCGGATTCCTTGAGCGGCCGGGCGACCACATCGCGGATTTCCCCGCGCGAGGCGCTGACCACGGCTTGCACCTTGGCGTCCCGAGGTAGCGAGGCCAACGGCCCACCCTGGAAATCAAGCACGAACTTGCGCAGTGGCGTAGTCAGCTTCTGGCCAGGCATGCCGCCCATGCCCAAGCGGGTGGCCACCACCTCGGCGACCGTGGACCGGACCGGCGGCTGGGCGCCCCAATACAAACGATAGTCGAACGCCAGTTCCCGACCTGGTTCGACTGCTTGCGCCGGGTTCCAGAACGCCACGATGTTGTCGAGGGTTTCGTCGGCGGTGGGCAGCTCGACCAGCTGCACCGCGCCCCGGCCCCAGTGACCCAGCGGCTCCACCCACAGCGAGGGCCGCTTGTGGTAGAAGGACACATCATCCTGGTAGTGGGCGAACTCGCGGTCGCGCTGCAACAGACCGAAGCCCCGTGGGTTGTCGTCCAGGAAGGAATTGACCCGGATATAGTGCGGATTGAGAAGCGGCCGCCAGATCCACTCGCCCGCGCTCGTCCACAACGCCAGACCGTCGGAATCGTGGATTTCCGGACGATAGTCGTCGGCGATGCGCCGATCGTTCTCGCCGCACCGGAACATCGAGGTCATCGGCGCGATGCCTAGCCGTTCGATGGGCCGACGCGGAAACAGCCGGGCCTCGACCTGCATCACCGTGACATCGCCGGGGGTGACAACGAAGCGATAGGCGCCGGTGATGCTGGGGCCATCGAGCAGGGCGTGGAGGGTCAGGGCAGCGGTGGTCGGCGCGGGTCGCTCCAGCCAGAACGCGCGGAAGGCGGGGAATTCCTCCGGGCGGTCCATGCCGGTGTCGATCGCCAGGCCACGGGCGGACAGGCCGTACTGCTTGCTGGCCCCGACGGCGCGGAAGTAACTGGCGCCGAGGAACGAGAACATATCCCGGTCCCAGTCGGCGCGGCTGTTGACCCGAAAGCCGGCGAAGCCGAGATCGCCGACCTGTTCGGGAATCCGGTCCTTGACCCTCGGCCCATACTTGTACAGGTCCGAGGAGAAGTGAATCGGTCGGGCGACGCCGTCGGCGACTTCGTACAGGCTGACGGGGTGATGGAAATACAGCCCTAGATGGAAAAACCGCGCCTGGAACGGCAGTGCGCCGCCGCCCCACAGACTGCGCTCGGCGCGGAAATTGTTGAGGGCCTGGTAATCGTCGTAATCCATGGCCGCTAACCAGGGCGGGCGGGCGTCGGTGGGGGGGATGTACGGCTCCCGCGCCAAGCGTTGCGCGGTCTCGCGCAGCCACTCGGGGCTGAAAGGCTGGCCCTCGGTTAAGAAACCGCTCTCGGTGGCGGCGGCATGGACGAACGAGACCGGCAACGCTCCGCCAGTGGCCAGCCCCAGCAATCCCAACAAAAGTTCCCGTCGTTTCATAGTCCTTTCACCCTGTCGTTATTGTTCGCGCGATAAGTATAACGCCACGAATGGCTACGATCGTGGGTATCGGTCAACGTCGGCTTGGCTTTTCGATGGTTCCCGCGGAATCGGCCTCCTTGGATCAAATCCCCGCTCGCCAAGTGGAGTATAAACCGGTTAATATCTTTTTAAATCAAGTTATTAATTCCCTGTCTTAAGCTCGCTTGGCGGGGTCCGCAAGAACCGTCGATGGGTCGGTTCAATGCAAAAGCTAGCGAATAGGCGATAAGCGGCTTTCCTGCTGGGTTGTTGAAAAACATTACTTAATTATGGGAACAAATCCGGGAACAGATTTCGTGCTTGTCCCCCGGAACGATGCCAGCAACCCCTAGTTTTTGCGAAACGGATTCACCGCTTTTCCGGCCCAACTCTAAACCGCCGCATCATCCCGGCCAGCGATACCGCCGTCCATCTTTCAGCTTCGGTGGAAAGTCGCTCATAGGTGCGCTGGTGCATCCCCTTGGGCTTGCGCCAGCCGGGGCCATTGAAAATGCCCGGTTCCCAGCCCAGCCGCGCCCGAATTTTGTCGGCCCGCCGCGCCGCTCGATCATGGGGTGTGTCTCGCTGGCTGGGATAAGCCAGCCGGTGGCAGTGCCGACAGGCGAAGATCGCACCACCGTACAGGATCGCCACCCGTCGCCCGCATCCTCTGGCTGGGCAGCGGAACCAGGCCCGCACGCCGCCGTAGGTGCAGGGCGTTCGGTCGAGGTAGATCGGATAGTTCTCGCTCTTCCATTCCCCGCTACCGCCGCTTTGGTGCCGGTAACTGAGGATCAGCCGGTCTGACTCGGCTCGGACCTGGATGGATGCCACCGTTTCCCCTTCGCGCATCCATTGCCAGCCGAACCAGCGGCCCGGCTCCAGGTATCCCTCCCGCTGCCAGCGCCGCACGTCCAACCTCCGGTAATCATCCGTCGTGTCCTTGGCGCCGAAATGCCAGTGTCGCCCGCTACCGCTGCCGCCCATCTCCACCTCAAGATTTTACCGAAATCATTAGCCAACTTTCCTTTCCGACAACGATCTTATCAGATTATTTTCTAATAAATTCATTGGGTAGCCTAACTTTCCAGTCCTGCATCAAAACCAGATCGCATTGCACCGTGGTTCCATCGGGGACCACCAGTTCCAACCCGCCGACATACGGCGCGTGTTCGATGGCGTAGTGGTCGGACAGAAGTTGCAACACGGCTTGCTTGTATTCGGTATCCAGGTTGCCGGCTAACTGCGGGCCTTTCATTTCCAGCACCACCAGCCGTTCCATGCCCGCGCCGCGTTGCAGGGCGAAGATGAAATCGGGGTAAATTCTTCCGCGTCGCCAACCTTGGATAGCGTACTGCCGGCGGGCGACGTTGCGATGCCACCAGGTCAACGCGGCTTCACCGTCGAGATAGACCGCGATATTGCGCTCGTCCTGACTGGAAAAGTCGCCTTTGTAGATCGGGGCGAACAGGCTCTTTTCCAGCGGCCCGCCGGTTTTGCCGACCAGTTGCTCGGCGCCTTCGGGTTCGTAGGTCTCGGCCCCGAACGGCATCCGCCAGTTTTGCCCGTCGGTTCGGAGCCGGAACTGAATGCGTCCGGCGATCACCGCCACTCGGAACACCGCCTCGGCCATGCGGTCGCGTTCGCCGTCCAGCCATTGGCGGAGTTGCTCGACGATCAGCCCGGCCAAGGCGCCCAGCCTGTCGGCATCGAAACCGCGCGCCGTCAAACCCGCCAGCACGCGGCCGACGATGTCGCGGGCGATCCAGGGATTCGGCACGAGGTCGGACACCATCCGCACCGCGTAGGCGGGATCGAACCGCAGGGCTTCCTCGCTTTGCCCGGCGACTTCCGCCACGATGCGTTCCTGGCCCGAATCGGCCAGATGGATGCGGCGCAGTTGCCGTTCGGCGGTCTGGGCGTTGTCGGGGATCATCGCCACCAGCGGCGCGGGATCGACCGCCGACCAGTCCAGATCGAACAGGATGTCTTGCTCATAGTCGAGTGGCCGGACGGTGCCGCCTTCCACGCAGAGCACTTGCGGCAGGTAGATTTCCGTCTTGGTGAACTTGTCGCGCCGGGGAACTTGACGGATGCCGGGCACCCGGTCGCCGCCATCGTCGCCGATCCTGATTTCCTTGATCAGGTCGCCCAGCCCGTCTTCTTCCAGCCCGGTTTTGATGGCGTCCACCACGCGCGCTGTATCGGCATGGTGGGTGATGACGTAGCACTCGTCGAGCAGGGGAACGCCGGTCTTCTCGGCGTGCGGCTGGCGCAGGATGCGGCCGACCAGTTGAGTCATGGCCGACAGATTGGCGCTGGCGGCCAGGGCGCAGAGCACGTAGGCGAACGGACAGTCCCAACCCTCTTGGAGCGCCTGCTTGGTGATGATGACCCGCACCCGGTTGGTTGGCGAAAGCAAGTCCTGATTTTCGGGGTTGGCCAGTTCGTTGGTGTCGGCGGTCTTGATGGCGATTTCGGCCTCGTCCAGCCCGGCGGTCAGCAGCCAGTCCTTGGCGTCGAGGGCGTGGATGTGGCCGCTGTCGCGCTGTTCCTTGCCGGTGCGTTCCACCTGCACCAGCAGAATCGGGCGGATGTAGCGCCCCCGTTCGCCATGTAGGCGGCGCGCTTCGGTATCCAGCACGTTCAAGCGGTCGAGGGCGGCGCACAGAGTGTTGCGCCAGTCGGTGCCTTGGCGGGGGTCAAGGTTCAGGGGCATCTTGATCATGCCCTCGCGATCCAGTTCGGTCCCCAGCACTTCGACCAGAATGTTGGCGTGGCGAGCCGGCTTGGGATTCGCGCCACCCTTGGCCGCTACGTCTTTCGGCGTGGCGGTGAGTTCCAGCACGAAACAGGGATTGAAGCCGTAGAGCGTGGCGAAGGCCAGTTCCGGAACCGCGTGCTGTCCTTCATCGAACACCACCACCGGGCGGATCAGCCGCAGGGCGTTGCCCAGCGAGTCCTTGACCAGCGGCCAGAACGCGCTGGCTTCCCCCGATTGGCTGTAGGCGTCGAGATTCGGCGTCTGTTCCAGCGTCCGCCGGTGCGCTTCCAGTTCGCCTTCGGGTGGGAAGAAACCGTGTACGTCGCCGCGATCCCGGAACAGGCGAAGTTGAGATTTTTCGTTGCGCCTGGCGGAGGCTAGCATCAGCAGCATGACGCAGAGATGAGATTCGACATCGCGGGCATCCAGCCGGTCGTTCTTTTCCAGCAGCTTGACCCGGCCGGCGGCGGCGCGGTCGAGCATTTGCCGGTAGGGATGCTGGCGGTCGTTCAGTTGCCGCCGGGTCTGGCTGTAGATGGCTTCGTTGGGCACGATCCACAGCACGAAGCCGGTATTTTTGCCCAGATAACGCCCGAAGATACGGGACAGCGCCGAGACCGCCAGCCAGGTTTTACCGCCGCCGGTGGGGACTTTGAACACGGCGTTGGGCACGGGCCGGTTGATGCCGTCCCGGCGTGGCGAATGGGGAATGTTGCACCGTGAGGGCGGGAGCTGGCCGGCTTTGTGGAGAGCTTCCCAGGTCTTGGCGGGAAAGTCGGGGACTTCGAGTCCAAGGTCTGGCTGTTGCCGCGCCAGCACCGCGATGCCGTCCGCCCGTTTCTTCTGGGCCGAAAGTTCGGTCAGATAGCCGTCGAACGCGGTCAATACCCGCGCCTGATAGTCCAGATCGCGCAGGCTCATGGCGTCGTCTCAACCCCGCTCGATGCGGTACAGGGCAAACGGCAAAGGCGCGAATTCGACCGGCAAGCCAGTTTTGTCCAACAGCTTTTGTGAGACAAACTTGGCCGGCGCAAAGACCAAATGGCGCTTGCCGGGCTTCGCCTTCACGATGGCTTCGGCGCGGGGCAGCGTCAGCGCCGCCTCGCGGGACTTGAGGAATTCCAGGTTGGGCCGGTAGATCAGCCAGACGTGATAGTGGATGGATTCGCCGAGATAGCCACAGCCCTCGACATATCTTCCTTCGCCTGCCGCGAGCGTGGCCGGGGCTGAGGGCAAAACCTCGTTGGTGGCGGTGTGGAACAGCAACGCACCCAGTTGCTCGAAGGTCGGCAACGCTTCGCCGGTCAGCAGCTTGTCCATTTCGATGGCGTCGCCCAGGGTGCAGAAGGTGAAGCCGCCGCCCAATCCATCGGTTCGCTCTGTAATGACTTTTTCGCCGGTGACGATCAATTCGCCGTCCTTGACTTCGGACTTGATGTTGTCGAAGCGATGACCGTCCAGATTCTTGATGGATTCGATGTGATCCAGCAGCTTGTCGGCTTTTTTCAGGCTGGTGAAGGTGAGCTTTTCGCGGTGCAGTTCTTCCCGCCGCGTGCCGGAAAAAGCGTAGCCGTTGATGACGCGGCGGATTCGCTCGGCGGTCAGGCGGTCGGCGTAGTCTTCGCACTCGACAAGGATGAATTTTCGGTCGCCGCCGTCTTTGGCATTGGCGGCTAAAACAGCGTGGGCAGTGGTGCCGGAACCGGCGAAGGAATCGAGTACGATGGAATTTTCATCGCTCGCTAATTCAATAACTCGTTCGATGAGTCTAACTGGCTTGGGCGTGATGAAAACATCTTCGGAGCTATTGAAATTGAGGATTGCCAGCAATTCCTTTTTGGCATCCTGAGTATGGCCTACTTCGTCGAAATGCCAGATAGTTTGTGGTACGCGCCCAGCTTTTACTTCCGATAGAAAAATCTTGGGAGCCGGAATGTTGTTCCCATCTTCACCCCACCAGATTCTTCCATCCCGATCCATCTCCTTAAATTTTTCCTCTGAAACTCGCCAATAAGATCCTGATGGAGGGCCTACAATAACACGACCGCTTGGACACTGAATCGTATAAGTTCCCCTGCTGTAATAATTTCTAGCTGCTAAATTATTCGGACGCCAAGCCCCTCGTGGGTCATTATCTGGATTTTTATAAGCGGCATTTTGTTCCTCTGTACGTTCAAGAAGATTAGGCAACCATATTGCTGCTTCTTTAGCATAGATAAATAGATAATCATGATCCTCGGAAAAATGACGCGCACTACTCTTTGGAGCGTAGTTTTTATGCCAAACACAAGTAGCCACAAATCCCTGCTCCCCAAAAATCTCATCCATCATCATCCTTGCCCGATGGATTTCGTTATCGTCGAGCGTCATCCACAAACTGCCCGTTTCCGAGAGCAATTCATGCAGCAATCGCAAACGCGGCCACATCATGCACAACCATTTATCGTGTCGCAGCCCATCCTCGATGCTGACCGGATTGCTGTTCAACCACTCCCGCAGCATCGGGCTATTCACATTATCGTTGTAGCACCAGCCTTCGTTGCCGGTGTTGTACGGCGGATCGATGAAAATGCAATCCACCTTGCCGGCGTACATTGGCAATAGCGACTTCAAGGCGTGCAGGTTATCGCCGTGAATGATCAGGTTGCCGTCGAGTCTTGGTTCGCCGATGGATTTTTTCGGGTGGGGGATCAACGGGCGATGCGGAACGGCAAGATGATGGTTGTAAACGAATTCCTTACCCTTGAAATCAAGTTCCGGCATGTTGGGGTCCTTGGTTACAAGCAACGTAACGCGGCGCGTTGATCGCGGATCAGGCGTTCCTGTTGCCGGGTGGTGTCATCGGCGTTGGCCGCGCCTACAAGGCAGCAGTCAACCGCATCGGCTATACTATCAACGAGCATGAGACGAAGTCATTGATGCCGGTGAGAAAACCATGCGACTAAAACAATGGGATCGCGTGCGCTACACCAAGAACCCCTTGGTCGAGGTCGTGGCGCAGGTGCGTTTCCCTCGTATTCTTGAGATCGACGACCAACTCCCCTCGGATTTCCAGCGGGCGCTGCGTCAGGATTATCCGCTCCTTGAGGTTCAGGAAGAAACCCTTGCGGTCATGATCGGGCAAGGCCCCAACAAGATGATGGCCGACGATCTCCCCAGGCGCACCACGGCCTACCATTTCATCACACCGGATCGGGCATGGCGAATTTCCCTTGCCAGCGAATTCCTTGCGTTAACCTGCGCCAACTATGAGAAATGGGAAGATTTCCAGCCTCGCATGATGGCTGGCCTCGAAACCGTGGCAAAGCTGTATTCAGTCACCTACTGGACCCGCTTGGGTTTGCGTTATCGCGATCTCATCAACCGCGAAGAAATCGGGCTGATCGATGTGCCGTGGCGGGAACTTCTCGCGCCTTTCTTGCTGGGCGCCACCATCGCAGACCCCTTGACCGAAGACGACTCCATTCCCGAAACCGATGTGCTCGCGGCGCAGTCCTACATCAGCTTCCAGTTGGAGGATTGCGTGCTGGGGCTACGCCACGGCATCGTCAGGAAAGAGCAGACGGATGGTCAAGCGTACCTGATCGACGCGGATTTCTACCTCGATAATCAAATAGCGAGATTTGATCTCGATGCTATCAAACGCCACTTGGACAGATTCCATGCCAACGCAGGCGCAATATTCCGAGGTTGCATACAAGAGCGTCTCCACAACGCGCTTGGCCCGCAACCGATCTCCTCGTAAGGAGGAGGGGTGGATCAGCCCGTCACCGACCACGGCCGGGGACGACGCCTTCAGCCCAGTACTGAAGGTGTGGATTTATCCCGCAGATGAACAACATCAGGACGACATCGAGCCGAATGCGCAAATCCGTCCAGCCGTTGACATTTCGTGGTTCGACCGCGTGATGGAACCTGCCGGCGGGCCGCTAAAACCCGCCGACCTCATGCCGGTGATCGCTGGTCTCACGAACCTGCTGAAGGCGAATTACTTTGCGGAAATCGACCGCCTGCTCAAGTCGGTCAAGGTCAGCGATGCCGCTCCAGAAATGCTGGTGGCGCTGCTGCGGATCACATACCCCGCACGCCATAAGCCGCTCCATCATTGGTCAAAACTGTTGAGGGATGTACGCGCCGAGCTTGCCGCCCGACATCTCGACAGCGAAAGAATACTTCGTGGTCTGATCTAACGATGGCGGTAAGCCGACAAAACGCCCATCCTTTCGCGCCCGATGAAATTCTTGGGGTCGCCATTGGGACTCCAAATCCCGACAATACGCGGCAACGCCATGTTGGCCTGATTTACCGGATTGACGATTCCGGCCCGCGTCTTTGTCATCTTGCCTGGCACTTTATGCTCAAGGACGAGCCGTTGCCGGCGGATTATTTTTGGGGATCATCCGGCCTTGATCCAGTGAACAAAGTATTCATGGCGGCCTATGTGGCATCGCTCAAGCAGAATGCGAGCGATGTACCCTACGGCATTGACTACGGCGGCATCTACTTCGACGACCAGGGGCGTTATATCGTCCAGCCTCTCGGTCGTGGATTGACGTGCGCCACGTTCATCCTCGCCGTCTTTGCCCGAAATGGCTTCGATCTCCTCGAAACCGAAAGCTGGCTGGAACGCCCCGACGATGTGGAGTGGCAACAGCAAATCATCAGCGTGTTGGACCGTTACGCATCGCGGGAACACATCGAAGCTGTAAAGCAGAATATCGGGGCCAAGCGATTTCGGCCCGAAGAAATGGCCGCCGGGGTGATTTCCGAAAACATCCCCCTCGATTTCTCCGCCGCCCATGCCTTGGCCCAGGAAATTCTTCACGACATGTACGGTAACAGTTCCATTCAGTAGCAGCACGCGTCGTATTCAAATTTCATCGAAGCTCCTTCAGCTTCACCAGCATCGCCAAGGTGCGCTCGAACTTCCGGTCCAGGTGGGTTTCGTAGCGGTTCAACTTTTCCAGCCGATGCACCGGCAAACCCTCGCCCAGCGTTTGCGCCCGGATCGCCGGCTGGTGCCGGGCTTGGCTTTCCTCGTTGCGGTAATACGGTAACAACTGGTTGCGGATGAAGTCGGCCAGTTCGTCGACATTCGCCTTGTCCGTTTCGCCCTCGATCCACTCCCGCCACCAGTTGCCACCATCGCCCGGCAGCGCCCGCAACGCCTTGTCGTAGGCGTTCGCGCCACCCTTGCCCAGGATCGCCGCCGCCCGCTCGGTGGCTTGCCGGTCCAGCGCCGCTTGCCGTTGCCGTTCGGCGATTTCCTCCGGCGTCGCGGTGATCAGTTCCCGCACATCGGTTCCCTTGCCCGACAGCGCCCGCTCGAAGGGCACCGCCGATTCAATCGGGCTATCGAAAGCGCGTTTGGTCACCGCCAGTAACCCGGCGTTGATCGCCGCTCCTTCGGCCAGCAGTACCCGCTGCTGGCGCCACATGATCGCGGCCAGCTCCGCCACCAGATGCGCCTCGGTCGCGCCGGTCGGTCGGTGTTCCTCGACCAGCGCCGCCAACAGGTCGGCGAACTCGCCCGCATCCTCGTGGGGCAACACCACCCGCCGCGCCAAAATCCCGTGCTGCAAGGCATTGAAGCGGGTGATCTGGTAGCTGGTCTTTGGCGACTCCTCGGCTTCGGTTACCGGGAAAGGAATCACGGCGGAATCGGCTTCAAGCGTGAGCATGGTTACCTCCTTTCCGAATCAGTCTCGGCCAGCGTTCGCGGTCCGGTTGCAACATCGGCGATTGTCCTCTTTCCAAGCCAGCGCTTCGGCCTCTTCCCGAGGCAAACCATCGTCAAACTCGGCAATCGCCGCGCGCTCTTCCCATGCTTCGCGATCGAACGGTTCGCGGGTCGTTTCATTCGCCTTCGCATCGTTTTGTGCCGTAACAGCCGTAACAGCCGTACAAGGCACTAACTGAGCGGCTTTCCCCGTTACGGCAGGCGTTTTTGCTGACGTAACCGACGTAACGGCCCGACCCTCTAGCCGTGCCAGCAACGCATCAAGCCCCATGATTGCGGCTCAACTGATCGGCATGGATCGAGTACAGGCGCACCAGCCGCCCGCCGATGCGCTGAGGCTTGGCACGTTCGCCGCTTTTGTCCGGCTTCGGTAGCACCCCGACTTCCTGCAACGTATCCAGCGCCCGATTGAAGTCGAAACCTTTCAAGGCTTCGCGCAGACCATCGGCATTGAACAGATAGATTCGCCCATCGCCGCCAGCGTCACGCCACCATCCCGCTCGGTCGCGAATCGGTGTATCACAGTCCCGGTCCGCATTGGAAAAGCGCCCGTCGCCGTGCCGCTCGATGAAGCTCGCCACTCGTTCGAGAATCTGCCGCCGCTCGTCGTTGCCGCGTCCGCGCCAGGATCGCCACGCCTTGAAACCTTCCGCCGCCGCATTGATCGCCGCGCCTTCCGGCCAGCC
The DNA here is from genome assembly GCA_046347555.1 of Candidatus Competibacteraceae bacterium. GTDB lineage: Bacteria > Pseudomonadota > Gammaproteobacteria > Competibacterales > Competibacteraceae > Contendibacter. Next base: position 102,756 of record JAXMFY010000005.1, read on the forward strand.
GGTAATGGCGTATTCCGTCGCCATTTCACCGGCCAGCGCCAGCAGCGCAAAGCGCCCGGCGGCCCGCTTGTCCTGCCCTTCGCCCCCGTCGGCGGAAAACTCCGGCAATGCCTTGAGGCGTTCCAAGAGTCCACAGAAGTCGCGCCGATCACGGGTCAGCTTTTCAAGAAAGGCTCGCCCGGCGTGCCCGTGGTGGGTAACCGACGCTCGCTTGAGCGCATCCGAAAAAGCCGTGCCGGTCGTGGAATCGTGCAACTCATCCCAAGCGCCAAAGCGCCGCGTCGCTGGAATATCCAACAACCGCACCGATTGCCCGGCTTTTACTCGATAGCCCCCTTCCGCCATCGTGGTACCGATGGTGCGCTCGCCACTGGATAAGACAAAGCAGCGCCAGCGAGTCACGCTGCGCGCGGCCCCGGTGCGGCTTGCCCGCTGCTTGCCGCGCCCGTTGCCCAGTGCGTAGACAATCGCGCCGACTTCGCGGGGATCGCATTCGCTGATTTCGTCCAAGGCCAGCAGACCATCGTTGAACAGCGCCGCCGCGCCTTCCATGCCGTTGGCGGTCGCGCGCCAGCTTCGGCGGAAATTCGGCCCACCCCACGTCGCGCAAGCCGCTTCGATGGCCGTGGTCTTGCCGGTTGATGAATCGCCGACGAAGTGAATTCCGCCGCCCTCGGCATTGCAGCGCGCCAGCAGCGGCCCGGCGAAGGATGCCGACAGCACCAATACCAGAAGCGGATTACCGACGGCCCGTGCTGCTATTTCAATCCGCCAGCCTTCCAAAGTACCGGCCCTCGTATGCTCGTCGTGGCCACGCTCGCCGGATTGAAAAATCACGTCCGCCGCTTTCGGCCCGATGACCTCGTCCGGCAACACGAAAACATCACCGCACCAGCCGACTTGCAGAGCACAACGCACGCGCCGCTTGGGGGTCATGGCTTGTAGATATTGCCCGAGCAACCGATGCGCGTTCGGGTCAATCTGGACGCCCATCGCCAGCAGTTCGCCACGTAGATCGTCGCCCGCGCCGCGTAGCAACTCCATCGGCATCGCCCATTCCCGCCAGCGGCCCAGCGTATTGCGAAAGCGCAGCAGTCGCCCGAAGTTGTTTTCCTGCCCGTCGAAGGTCACGGCCTCGATATGCAGCGGGGAACAGACCCATTGTTGGATCAGGCTGGACGGTTCATCTTTCCTGCCTGCCTTGATGCCGAAGTGCCAAACGCCCGGTCTGAGTTTGTTGCTCGATTCTTGGAGTGTCGTCCCAGCGTCGAACACCTTGAAACAGGGGCGGTCGCTTTCGGGAACGGATAACGGCCCGGTCGCTGTTACGCCCGTTACGGCATCCGCAACACCAGCCGTAACGGTAAAATCGCCGTCATTACTGGGTTGTACGTCCGTTACGTCTGTTACGTCGGTTTCCGGCGTTACCGCTTCGGCTTCCGCCCGCGCCGCCTCGATACAGCGCCGCACTGCTTCCGATCCACGCAGCACGGCCATATCGTTGAAGTCGGTCGCGTCGTCCGGTCGGTTTGGCCCAAAGTCGGGAACCGCGACTAACCCCCCGACAGATCGCGCCGCATCCTCGGCGTCTTTCTGGCCGTTGCCCAGATCGGCAAGAATCACTAGTCGCGCCGCTGGGTAGCGTTCGCACATCGCCCGCGCCACCGTCGGCAAATTGCCGCAAGACAGCGCCGCGATACTGGAACACCCCGTTGCTTCGGTTGCGGACAATACGGTTGCCACGCCTTCGCCAATCAGCAGGGTCAGCCCATCGCCGTGATCGTCGGGCAGCGGTTGCGCGGCCCAATATCCGCCCGCCTTCGCGCCGCCGGCAATGGCTGCTTTCCGTCCGGCTTCGTCAACCAGTTCCGCCGTGGACACCTTGCCGCCAACTTGAACGGGTGCCACCAGCAAGCGCCCGGCCAGTGGCTCGCCCCGAGACTTCGGCGCGTAGCCCAGCAGTGCCGCCACCGCGCCCGCGTCAGCTTCCCGCAAAGTCGTCACTGGGGGAATCTGCTTGCGTAAAAGATAGGGATGATCCGCGCTTGCTGGCGTCGCCGCTTCCCAGATCGCCGCCGCCTTGCGGGCGGCTTCGGCCCGTCGTCGCGTTTCTTCCTGCTGGGCTCGGCGGATGATTTCGCGGCGCTTGCGGTCGCGTTCGGATCGTTCGGCGTCGGTCAGGATGGGATCATCATCGGCAAAGAAGGGGCGGCTTTCGCCCTTCCAATTGCAAACGATACCGCCCGCGCCGTCGGGAAACAGCTTGATGCGGGCATTGCCCAGGCCCCGGCGGTCCCCGTCCACGTCGGTTTCGTACCAACGGCCATCGGCGGGCACGTCCCGATAGACGATGCCCACCTCGGCGCACGCGGCCCGGAGGGCATCATGCAAGCTCACATTCATCGCCGCCCCCGTTGCCATCCGCGCTTTGCCTTGCGATGGACGCGCGAAGGTTTCACGAAGCCGCCATCAACGGTATCATGCTGGTCGAATTTGCCTTTGGGGTCGCGCCGGTCGCGGCCCTTATTTTTCGTGGTCATGCTTGCCGCTCCTCAAGCTTTCGCCTTGCGGCTTTTCTCGACTTGCGCAGTCAACCAGGAATCAATTTCGCTCTCGATCCAGCCGACAGCCTTTGCGCCGATGGAAACCGGAGCAGGGAAGGTTCCCGCTTTGATTCGCTCGTAAATGGTGGAACGGGCAAGCCCGGTGCGGGTTTCCACCTGCTTGCGCTGAAGGATGGTTAGGCGCGTTAGCGCCTCTCTGAATTGTGCGGCCATGCTCGTGACTCTGTAGCATTCACCGGAACATACCGGCATGGCTCGCCATTTTGATAACTTTTTTCTTGATATCAATCAAGACAAAAGTCGAAAAATGGGCGTAAGGCACAAAATCAAGAAAAATCCCAGAAAACAGGAAAAATCAGCTTTTTTTCTCTACTGCCTCACCAGCAGATAAAATTTCATTCGCACATCCTTTCAAGGTTGTTTCACCCAACTTCAGCGAAAATCCATCTCGTTCTATTTCTGTTGCCAATTGCTCAAGATACGTAAATAATTCAGGTTGGTTAGTTGCTGAAGTAGTTTTTCTAACGAGCATCCATGCTACTCTAGCTAATGCGTCGCGAGCATGTGCATAGGAATCTATGGAAATAGAATCAGGTCTTTCCAAAAAAGCAATCAAATCAGAATACGTTACCCAATAGTCATATTGCTGCGAGATATATTCTCTAAATTCTTCAGGAACATCTACTGCACTTAAAATCTTTTTTGTATATGCTTTCTTCCTCGGCTTTTTTAGAGCGGGTAACTCGTCTGCTTCGATTGCGTTATCTAAGAACCATTTAGTTAGAAAAAACTCTTTCCTTATACCAAACCCTACTAAAAAACTACTTTATATAACAGTGGGTACCATACCAATTTTCTGAAGAGCATCAAGGATAAACTCTCGGGTTGTTAATGAGGAAAAGAAGGCTTTTGGCTTCGACAAGAACCGTTCCTTCAGCGTCAACTTCAGGGAATCTAAATTGGGAAAAACCCGATTGGCGATTTCATCTTTAGACCAGTCCCATAACTGCTCAGACGAGTTCACTTGCGGGCTGTGTGGCGGTTGATAAAGTAACATCACATTATCCGGCATCACCAGATCGTTCGAGCGATGAAAACTCGCGTTATCCGTTTGAATCACATGAAAGTCATGCGGATACTGCTCGGAAAAATCATTGAGAAACTGTTGAAAGTTTTCGGTATTGACTCGATGATAGTCTTGGATCATCACTTCACCCGTTAAGGGTTCAACGACACCATACAGATAAAAAGCATTAAATTGCCACTGGACCTTGACCAAGGGTTTGACACCCGTCAGGGTAATCCGCCGTCGGGTAATGGTTTTCAGGCCAAACCGGCTTTCATCCTGGGTCCAGTAGCGAATCGTGGAATATCTTTCTAAACATGGAGTTGCGATCTTTTCCAGGCAGTCTGGAACCGTTTTTTTTTAAATTCCTCGACCGCTTCGGGATCATGGTTTTCCGCATAGGGTCGAGGCACTTTAGGACCGGCCTTAAGCCGATATTTGACGGTGCCGTGAACCGTGGAAAGCGGTACCTCCAGTCCATGGGTTTCCTGGAGCCAGAGTTGGATGGCTTTATAACTGGCAAAGCCCTCCGGTTGGGCCAGCAGTTCTTTCAACTGCCATTGAATCTCGACCGGGATGGAGGGCGCTAAATTACCACCGCGATAATTGAGATGAAGTAAACCTTGTAATCCTTTAGTACGATAAGTATCAGCCCATTGGCCAATGGCAAATTGGCTTCGATTCAGTAATGTACCCAAGGCTTCACGGGTTTTGGCTTGGCCGATTTTGTACCAGTACAAAAACTGTAACCGTTCGCGTTTGCGAATATCTTTCTCTTCCTTTAATAAGGATTCCAAGGTTTCTGGTGATTCCAGAATTTCTAGCTTGAACACACGACACATGTTGATTTCTCCATATATGCTACTTAATATAATGAAGTATTTTAGTAGGGTTTGGTATTAATTGGTGATCGTTGTCTGTCACCATCTGTAATGTTTCAGGCGAAAATGGGTCAGAAATTCTTTTGCTCCAATGTAGCACTAATAATGCTGATTGGTTAATATTTAATAAGCTCAACATAGTGCTCCCTTCACGCTCACCCTTGAATCAGGAGGCCGCGCCAACCGGGCAAGGGAACCCGGTTTTCGCCCCGTCGGGCTAGGCGCGGCCAAACCATCATACTGCCTGGTATGCCTTGCCGAAGCGGCCAATAATCACTTTCCGGCCTTCCTCAATCTGGCTGTCCACGAAGTCAGCCCACCATTGCAGCATTTCCCGCCGCTGGTCGGCATACTGCGCCCGGTTGTAAACACCCCGAATACCCTTGGTTTCATGAGCCAGCGCCTTCTCGATCCAGTCTGAATTGAATCCAGCCTCGTGCAGGTGCGTCGATGCCGTTCGCCGAAAGTCGTGAATCACGAAATCGCGCACATCGAATTCCAGCGCCCGCACAGCGACATTCAACGTGCTATGGGCTATGGGTTTATTCAAACTCCCTCGACTGGGAAACACCCATTCGGAACCACTTGCCAGCCCCTTCAATTCTTCGAACATCGCCACGGCTTGTCGAGATAGTAAAACCAGATGCGGCTTATCTTTCTTCATGCGTTCGCCGGGGATCGCCCATTCGGCTTTATCGCAGTCGATTTCTTCCCATCGGGCTTCGATCAGTTCCGATTTCCGCACCATGCACAGAATCAGCAGGTGCAGCGCCAACTTGTGCGCCCGCTTCATGCTGGATTGGTAGATCGCCCGCAACAACCGCCCGATTTCGTCCGGGGTCAGCGCCACGTCACGGCTTCTGGCAGTCGCAATGAACTTCGCTTCCACTGCCGCCGCCGGGTTGAAAGTCGCCTTCTCACGCGCAATCGCATAGGCGAACAGCCGTTTCATGACGTTGCGGGTTTGGAGAGCCATTTGATCGGCCCCCCGCGCCTTGATGCGGTCGGTAATCGCGAGCATGTCGGTAACGGTCACCTCGGCAAGCGGCTTTGCACCAATCGCTGGAATCACGTCCTTTTCCAGTACACGCTTGATGTTGCGGGGGTTGCTATTGCCCGGCTCGGCGACTTCGGCATACCAGCGCCACGCGAACGCTTCCACGGTATCGGCGGCCTTGGCTTCGACTTCCTTGGCCCTCACCTTCTCCACCGCTTGCCAGCACCAGTTTCTCAGGAAGGTCTGCGCCATCTCCTTGGCTTCGGGTTTCGCATCGCTGGGGATCGGATCGCCGCGCTTCAAGGCCATCGGCGAAAGGCCGCGCTTCACCAGCGCCGCGCAGTCCTCGCGCCATGCGCGGGCTTCGGCCAACGAGTACGCCGGGTATTCGCCCAGCCTTGCCTTTTCCTGCTTACCGGCCAGCCGGTAGCGCATCCCCCAACCCCTCTTGCCGCTGGGGGTGACTTCGATGAACAGCCCGCCACCGTCCGACTCGGAAAAGGTTTGCTCCCTCGGCTTGAGCTTCCGCAGCTTGGTATCCGTCAGCGCCATGATTCACCTCCCGCGTTGTTCCCCCAATTGCCAGAAGATCAGGAAACAGTCACTCATCTTGGGAACAATCAATGTAACAATTTGCCTTGATTTGATTTTTACAGGATTACACCCACTATTTGTTCCCTTGAAAACCTGATTTCATTGCCTGTCCTCACAAGAGTTGGGAACACATATTGTTCCCGATGAAAGCTACTCTCCTGAAACGGGAACAAATTAGGGAACAATTTTAGGCGGATTCAGGCGGAACATGCAAGACACCCTAGGAACAAAAAACCCGCTTTTACGCGGGCTTGAGGAGATTTTATGGAAGGCTTCGGACCCTGCCGGAAGTCTCGCTATTTTCCAATGCAAAAGCTGCTGAATATCCGCGACAGCAAATCATCGCTGGTAAACTCTCCGGTAATTTCCGCCAGATCGTTTTGCGCCGCGCGCAGTTCCTCGGCGACCAACTCGCCGGCGCGAATGGCTTTCAGTTGATAGTCCGCTCGTTCCAGCGCCGCCGTCGCTCGTTCCAGCGCCTCCAAATGCCGACGCCGGGCCATGAATGTTCCCTCCCCGCCGCCGTGATAGCCCATGCAAGTCTTAAGATGTTCGCGCAGCAGGTCCAATCCTGCCTCGGTCTTGGCCGACAGCCGGATTTCCGTCCCCCACTCGCCCGCCTGAACCATCGGCGCTTGGCCGCTCAAATCGATCTTGTTGTGGAGCACCGTCACCGCCGTGCCCGCCGGCAACCGTGCCCGCAACGCCCGATCCTCCACGGTCAATCCTTGCCGGTCGTCCACTACCATCAAAATCCGGTCGGCGGCTTCGATCTCGTTCCAGGCGCGGCGAATGCCCTCCCGTTCCACCGGGTCGTCGCTGTCGCGCAGGCCGGCGGTGTCGATGACGTGCAGCGGCATCCCGTCGATGCTGATGTGCTCGCGCAGTACATCGCGCGTCGTGCCAGGAACGGCGGTGACGATGGCCGCCTCGCGCCCGGCCAGTCGATTGAGCAGGCTGGATTTGCCAGCATTTGGGCGACCGGCGATCACCACGGTCATGCCGTCGCGCAACAGTCGCCCCTGCCCGGCGGCGGCTTGCAAGGCGCTCAATTGCTCCCGCAACTCGCCCAAGCGGACCGCGATCAAGCCGTCGGCTAGAAAATCGATTTCCTCCTCGGGAAAGTCGATGGCGGCCTCGACGTACATCCGCAACTCGATCAAGCCTTCGACCAAGCCATGCACTCGCCGGGAAAACTCGCCTTGCAGCGAACGCAGCGCGGCGCGGGCGGCGGCGGCGGTGTCGCTGGCGATCAGGTCGGCAATCGCCTCGGCCTGGGCCAGATCGAGCTTGTCGTTGAGGAAGGCGCGCTCGGAGAATTCGCCGGGCCGGGCCAGGCGGGCGCCCAGTTCCAGCACCCGCGCCAGCAGCAAATCCATCACCACCGGCCCGCCATGCCCCTGAAGTTCCAATACGTCCTCTCCAGTAAAGGAATGCGGCGCGGGGAAATACAGGACGATGCCCTCGTCGATGACTTCGCCATTACTGGCGCGGAATCGGCGCAAGACGGCCTGGCGGGGAGTGGGAAGAGCGCCGCAAACGGCTTCGGCAACGGCGGCGCCGAGGGGGCCGGACACGCGAACCACGCCGATGCCGCCCCGTCCAGGCGGGGTAGCGACGGCGGCGATGGTATCCATCACCCAGCGCTAACGGGCTAACGCTGCCGCCGCGCGGCGGCGTAGCCAATCCTGGTCGAGTACGACGGCGTTCTTACACTGCCATTGCATAAACACCCGCATTCCGCTCCGGGTAGCTCTCGTACACATGCTCGAACACCGCCGCGCATTTCTGCCGGTACAGCTCCGGCGTGTAGGCGCGCGGCAGGCCGGTGTCGAGGGTGTCTTCGATGGTCAGCTTGAGCCGCGAGCGAGCGGCCGATTTCTGCCGCCAGTTGAGCACCAGCAGCGCTTTCAACCGCGCCAGCAGCTCCCACGCCACCTTTTTTCACCTCGGTACGTTCCTCAGGCGATAACTCCGGCGCTGGCCGTGTGAGGATGTCGGAGATCACCAGATCCTCCTCGCTCATGTTCTCGCGAACGTGGCGCTGTTGTTCGTCATCGAGGCTGTTGGAGAGCTTGAGCAATTCCGCGAACAGCTCCTCGATGCTGCGACTGCCGGCATTGTAGTTCTCGATCAGCGCCTCGAACTTCAAGGCAAAGTTGGCGCGGGTGCGGTTCAACTGGATCATCATTTTCCAGTTGGGCGCGGATGGCGGCCTTGAGCACTTCAAGGTCGGTGTTCTTGTGCTTGGATTCCTTGAAGCGTTGCGCCAGCACCACCTCGCCCTTGGTCTCGCGGCCCAGCGTGCCGCCGGGGCCGAAGGTTTCTTCCAGCGCCGACACCGTCTGCCAGCCGAGCGCGGTAAACAGCCCGATGGCAGGCTGCTTGACGAGCTGGTCTTTGGAGTAGGCGTGGGGAATGGCGTCAGGGCACAACGTCCTGGTCTCGCCACGCCTTCAGCACCTTGGCAAAATCGACATCCTTTGGGGCTTCGTTCCACGACTTGTAGAAAGAAGCATCATCGCTGATTGGCGCTGGGTTTGGTTGGTCAACTTTGATCCGGGTCGGCATCATCACAGAGTCCCCAAGGAGAATGCACTCGCCCCGTCGCAATGTGGAGAACATGCTCGTTATACCGCGCACAGAATCCGGCAAGAGGTTTTTCACGTATGACTGGTCATCCGGGTTTGAGATTCGCAGGCAGAGGAAACTATTACACTGCGAGAGGATCGTGGCCGATACTTCGCGCGGGCGCTGGCTGATAGCGGTGAGGCTGATGCCATACTTCCGCCCTTCCTTGGCAATCCGCTCTGCCGAGTGCTTGGCGGCTTCGGTCGATGGGTCGCCATCGTTCAAGTAGATGTGGGCTTCGTCTGCGAAGACGGCAATTGGGAAGTGCATTTTGTGGGCACGATGATGCCAGTAAGCGAAATCGAACAGGCAGCGCAGAATGAGCGAAATCACGGAAGACCGAACGTCGAATGGCACGGGCCTCAGGGCCACGACCACGACCCTCTTCCGCGCCCCGGCTGTCTCACCAAGTAACCGACGGAACAAGCTCTCCATCGACGCGCTGGTGCTGTAGGTCTTCGGCTTAAAAATGAGGTCGTAGCGTTTGTCGTTCAACCGAGAGTCAATGCGCATCAGCAGGCGTGTGAACTGTCCAAAGAGCGGCCCTTGCTTCTCGGTTGTTTTCCCGGCGACTTTCTCTGTGTCGAGCCGTCGAAATTCGCTGAGAATTGCATCAAAGTCGAAGAACACCGGTGTATCAATGGTGATTTTCTTGATGCCAAGTGTATTGTTCTCTGGGTGATTCTCTTTTGCTGCTTGGAGTAGTTCCTTGAACTTGGCGATTTGATTCGGGGCGGCAGACTCGCTGCGGTCCACCATGAGACCGAGCAGTTCCTCGGAGTTCATCAGCCAATAAGGCAATTCCAGATCTGTTGCGGAAATCACGTCCGCACAAGTGCCAAAAGTCGCTGCGTATTCATCGTGCAAATCGAAGAGCACGATTGTAGCTTGCTGGAACGCGCACATCTTCTGAATCAGCGATGCGACAGTCCACGACTTGCCGCCGCCCGTCTGCCCGAGGATAGCGGCGTGACGAGTGAGAAAGGCATCAAGATTGATTTTTGCCTGTTGGCTTGGAACTAGAGAAAGTTTTCCGAGGGCAAAGTCACCTTCGGCGTAGCTCGAATACACCTTGTCGATCAGTTCCGGTGCGACGGCGAACACCGGCGCGTTCACCGTCGGGAGAACGTCAGAGCCTCGTTCAAATTTCCCTGCCGCGTCCATTGTGCCAACGGCGATGGTCGCCAAGGCACGACTCGCCCGGTCGAGAACGAAAACACCGGCAGAATCAACTTCGCGAAGTTCCGCCGCTGCTGTCTTCGCCTCACGCATTTCGACGCTGGTGACCATGCAGAGCAATCGCCCCGCTGGCAGCGCGATGATTACGAAAGTCCCTGGTTGACCAATCAACACAGGCATTGGTCCAGATCCGCTGGCAAGATGGATGGTCATGGACTCGGGCACCCCCATTTCCGAGTCGGTGGATTGCCCGTGGTCGAGCAGCGATACGAATATCTCGTCACCCGTGACGCCTACAACTTTTCCAATTTGGTAGTCATTCATAATGGTATCCGGCTAAAAGAGCCTCACGAACTCACTGAATTTCCAAAGGTCTGTGCCGGGTGTCGTCACCTTGCCGCCCGTGAAAACCTCGTTTGAGTAGCCCCCGCCGAACGATGGCAATTTCCTGAAGTCAGCGACCCCGCCTGGCTCAAATTCGTTCAAGGTGAAAAGCCGAATGCGCCCCAATTGCAGCGCAGGCAAAACGAGATGTTGATTGATGTGTTCATCACCAAAGCTGAATCCACAACAAAGGAGGTATTTGCACTCTCCACCGAGCACGCGGCTCATGTAGGCAAACAGTGTCTCGTAGGGCGAGGCGAGAGTCTCCATGACTTTCTTCCGGCGTGGTAAAACCATGATGCGATTTACAGCCCCGGTGAGCGCTTCGGGATGCCGCTCGAAAACCTGCCCAGCATCAAATGTCCATGAGATGGAACCGTGGAGTTTCACCAGCTTTATTGTGAGTTGGTTGTTTGGGGTAAAGCGATTGCCAACAACCTCACCAGACGTTGCCTTGAATTGGCCGGGGTTGAAGAAACGCTCGGTGCATCCTGAGAATCCGTTCTCGACGAACACGCCAGCTTTCGCCGCAGCAACTTCAAACAGTAGGTCGTAGTTCGTCGTGAAAATCCAAACTGTACATGGGCGACCGAACGTCCGCTTGGATAGAGCGCGGAAGAATTGGACGTGGTTATCAACGTTCGGAGTTTTGACCGAAAGGATTTCCTGAATCACCAATTCCCGCAATTTGGTTTCGAGCGCGGTGCATCGCGCATCCTTTGAGTTGATGGCATGAGCGATGACCAAGTCAGCAATCTCCTCGATGTTCGGTGTAGCCGCCGCGTCATCGTAAGCCGCACCGACAGCCTTGAGCACTTCGTCGAGCATGGTGCGTTCATCCACCGTGAGCGCACGGACAACCTTGCGAGTCAGGCCGCTCATCATCGGGTAGCCCGCCTCAACCGATGTGCCAGCGCCGAAGAGAAAGCCTGTGCCTTCTAGCGAGTGCGTAATGTTGGGGAGAATGGTTGCGAGGTCGAGGCTCATAATCTCGAAGTATAGTCGCCAGACAGTAGCCGCAGCAGCGGCCGGTCGCGCACAGGCCGGGCACATCGGCATCGCCGATTTCCCTCACCCTCGATCCCTCTCCCAGAGGGCGAGGGGAGTGAAAGTTTGGCGCGTTGGGCGGCAAAGCGCACCTCGGCGAAGCGCAGAAAGAGATCAGACCGAGGATGGGGCCGGAGTATTCTTGCGCCTTCAGGTCGGAATTGGCGCGGAACTGGTCGGCGGCGTCCAAAAGACGCTTTTCGAGCGAGGAGGTGGCGGCGTCTTTTTCAGCGAGAGCAATCCAATGCGTGATCAGCGGCGGCCCCGTGGTTTGAGGGTCGGACAGACTCTTGATTCATTCGTGGCGCGGACTCCCCCGGCAAGCGTTCTTGGCGGACTTCCGCGCCGATCCAACTCCGGCTTCCCTGCCGGAATGACAGATTGTCGGCTACTTCTTGCGCTTGCCGGGATTCTTCGGCTCGGGCAACGCTCGCTTGGCCAGCGTCAGCAACTTCCTGGCCTGCTCGCCTAATCCCAGTCCCGATCCTTCCTTGGCCTTGAGCGCCGCCGCGTCGGTGCCCGACTCCACCCGCTTGGTGATCACCCACTGCTGGGCGATGGACAGGATATTGTTCACGACCCAGTACAACACCAAACCAGCCGGGAACCACAGGAACATGAAGGTGAAGACAATCGGCAACGCCATCATCACCTTGGCCTGAATCGGATCGGGCGGGGCCGGACTCAGCTTCTGCTGGACGAGCATGGTCACGCCCATGATCAGCGGCAGCACATAGTACGGGTCCGGGATCGATAAATCGTGAATCCAGAGCATGAACGGCGCCTGCCGCAACTGCACGCTCTCCACCAGTACCCAATACAGCGCGATGAACACCGGAATCTGCACCAGAATCGGCAGGCAACCGCCCAGCGGATTGACCTTTTCCTTCTTGTACAGGCCCATCATCGCTTCATTCATCTTCTGCTTGTCGTCGCCGTACAACTCCTTGAGCCGGGCCAGTTCCGGCGCCAGCCGGCGCATGTTGGCCATGGAGCGGTAACTGGTCTCGGACAGCTTGTAGAACGCCAGCTTGATCAGGATGGTGAGGAAGATGATCGCCCAGCCCCAGTTGCCCACGATGGCGTGGATCCACTTCAGCAACCAAAATAACGGCACCGCGATGAAGGTCAGCTTGCCGTAATCCACGGTCAGTTGCAGATTGGGCGCGATTTTCTCCAGCAGGTCCGGCAACTTCGGCCCCACGTACAGATGGGTGTGAAAATCGCCGGTCGCGCCGGCTGGCACGGTTTGCACCGCGCCGCGCATGCCGACGATATAGCGGTTGGCACTCTCCGTTTTCCTGGTGTAGAAGTCCTCGGCCTCACCCGGATTCGGGATCCACGCGCCGAGGAAGTAGTGCTGGATCATGGCGACCCAGCCGTCCTTGACCGTCTGGTTCAACTCCTGCTTGGCGATCTGATCGAAGGAAACCTTCTCGTAGCGCTGTTCCGGGGTGGAAATCACCGCGCCTGTGTAGGTGATCACGCCGCCGCCGAAGAAGCTGTTGGATGTTTTGGGTGGCGTGCGCTGAAACTGACGGTATTGGCCACCCTTCCAGTCGCCGCCGCCGCCGTTTTCGACCCGCTGATTCAGTTCCACCAGAAAACTGCCACGCCGGAAGGTATAGGTCTTGACCACCTTCACGCCGGAAGGGTCCGCCCAGTTCAGTCGCACCTCCAGCGTATCCTGACCATCCGCCAGCCGGTATTCGAGCCGTTCGGGAACGAAGGTGGCGTAATGATTGGGCGCGGGATCGTTGTTCGACGCCACCAGCCCGGATTGGGCGATGAAGAAATCCGCGCCACTATCTTGTAGCAGCAGGAACGGCCGATCGGGCTGCTGTACCGACTCGGGATAAGTGCGCAGACCGACCCGACGCAGATCGCCGCCCACCGTATCGATCTCGGCCTCGAACAGGTCGGTGACCACGCGGACCCGCTGGCCGCCACCCAATGCTTGCGCGCCCGGCGCCGCGTTCGCCGCTGGGGCGACGGTCGGCACGTCCTGGCCTGGAACCACGGCCGGCGCGGCGGGACTGGCCGGACCCGTCGGCGTGGTGGCCACCGGCGGCGGGACCGGCGGCGGGTGCTTCATGGCCTGGAACTCCAGCCAGTTTTGCCAGAGCAGGAACACCACGAACATCAGGGCGGCGAACAGCAGTAAACGTTGGTTTTCCATCATCGGTCCTTCGGGGAAGGTTCGGGAACGGGATCGACGCCGCCCGGATGCCAGGGATGACAGCGCGCTACCCGCCGGATCGCCAGCCAGACGCCACGCAGGGCGCCATGGCGCTCGATGGCCTCGCGGGCGTACTGGGAGCAGCTTGGATAGAAACGGCAGTGATTGCCCAGCAACGGGCTGATGAACCACTGATAGCCGCGGATCGAGGCAATCAGGAGGGCGCGCATGATTGCGCCAGCCTGCGCCAATGTCGCCGCAGCGAAGCGAACAGGACGGCGTTGTCCGGTTCGGTCAGTCCGACGCGGCCCATCACCACGCAATCCAGGCCACCGAGCCATGCTTGATGATGCCGGAAGCTGTCGCGGGCGATCCGTTTGATCCGGTTGCGCGCCACGGCGGATTTGGCGACCTTGCGAGAAACGGCCAGACCGAGACGGGGATAGGCGAGCGCGTTGGGGCGGGCGAGCACGGTAAAATAGCGGTCGCCGGATTTGACCGGCTGGGCGAACACATGGGCGAAGGCGTTCCGGCCGGTCAGCCGGGCGCGGCGCGGGAAGCGCGCGCCATCGGCCACGGCTTCAGGGGGTCAGCCGGGCGCGGCCCTTGGCGCGGCGCGCTTTCAAGACTCGGCGGCCACCCTTGGTGGCCATGCGGGCGCGAAAGCCATGGGTGCGCTTGCGGTGAATGATGCTGGGCTGGAAAGTCCGCTTCATGAGAATTCCTTGAACAGAGTCGATTGAAGTCGAGGGGTCGTTAAGTTGGGTGATGAAACTTACTGATTTGGAGACCAGTTTGCAAGCTTGCAAGGTAACCGTTCAGTTCCCTCTCCCCCATTCGTGGGGGAGAGGGTTAGGGTAAGGGGGTTATGACCCTCACCCCCAACCCCTCTCCCGCAAGCGGGCGAGGGGAGTGAGGGGTTAGCTTGTAAGCTTGCGGCGGCAACGCGGCGCCTTGCCGCCGCCGGTCGCGGTTCGGATTTATGATTTCATCGCCGACCCGCCCATCGGATTAACGCCGTGGGTCGACATGTCATGGCTTGTCCCCCGGCGGGCAAGCCGCTACCCTGAATCAATTTTCTTCCTTCTGGATATCGTCATGTGTGGAATCGTGGGCGTCATCGCCGAACGCAACGTCACTCCCATTCTGCTCGAAGGTCTGCGGCGGCTGGAATACCGCGGCTACGACTCGGCCGGCATCGTCACCATCGACAGCCGCGATGAACGCCTGCACCGGGTGCGCACGGTCGGCAAGGTCCAGGCGCTGGCCGAGCGCTTGCAGAAGGAGCCGGTGCGCGGCCCGCTCGGTCTGGCCCACACCCGCTGGGCCACCCACGGCGAGCCCTGCGAGCGCAACGCTCATCCGCATGTCAGCAACGACTCGGTGGCGGTGGTGCACAACGGCATCATTGAAAACTACCAGGAGCTCAAGGCCGAGTTGATCGCCGCCGGCTATCGGTTCGAGTCCGATACCGACACCGAAGTGATCGCCCACCTGATCGACCAGAAGCTGCGAATCACCGGCGACCTGCTGACGGCGGTGCAACAGACCGTGGCACGCTTGACCGGCGCCTACAGTCTCGGCGTGATTTGCCGCCAGGACCCGGATCGGCTGATCGGGGCGCGGGCCGGCAGTCCGCTGGTGCTGGGTATCGGCATCGGCGAGCATTTCATCGCCTCGGACGTGTTCGCGCTGGCGCCGGTAACCCAGACCTTTGTGTTCCTGGAAGAAGGCGATCTGGTCGAGATTCAGCGTGAGCGCTTCGCGATTTACGACCGGAGCGGTCAGGTCGTGGAACGGCCGGTGGCGTATTCGGGCCAGATGGGCGCGGCGGCGGGCAAGAGCGGCTATCGGCATTTCATGCTCAAGGAAATCTTCGAGCAACCGGCGGTGGTCGCCGAGACCCTGGAAGGCCGGATTCATCAGGGCCACTTGCTGGAAGACAGCTTTGGGCCGGAAGCCAACGCAGTGTTCGACCAGGCGCGGGGCGTTCACATCGTCGCCTGCGGCACCAGTTATCACGCCGGTCTGGTGGCGCGCTACTGGCTGGAAAATCTGGGCGTGCCTTGCACGGTGGAGGTGGCCAGCGAGTACCGTTACCGCCGAGGCGTCACGCCGCCGGGAACGCTGTTCGTCAGCATTTCCCAGTCCGGCGAGACCGCCGATACCCTGGCGGCGCTGCGCGCGGCCAAGGACCGTGGCTATCTATCCACCCTGACCATTTGCAACGTGGCCGAAAGCTCGCTGGTGCGCGAATCGGCCTTGACCCTGCTGACCCGCGCGGGCCGGGAAATCGGCGTGGCCTCCACCAAGGCGTTCACCACTCAACTGGTGGCGTTGCGACTGCTGGCGCTGGCGCTGGGTCGGCGGCACGGCCTGAACGAGCGCGACGAGATCGCTCTGGCGCGGGATCTGGAACGGTTGCCCAAGGCGCTGGAGGAAGCGCTGATGCTGGATGGCGCCATCGAGCGGCTGGCCGAGCATTTCGCCGAGAAAAATCATGCCCTGTTCCTGGGGCGCGGACCGCAATATCCGATTGCGATGGAAGGGGCCCTCAAACTCAAGGAGATTTCCTACATCCACGCCGAAGCGTACCCGGCCGGCGAACTCAAGCACGGACCGCTGGCGCTGGTGGACGGGGACATGCCGGTGGTCTGCGTCCTGCCCAAGGATGGCTTGCTGGAGAAAGTGCTGTCCAATCTTCAGGAAGTGCGGGCGCGCGGCGGCGTGTTGTTCCTGTTCGCCGACCGCGCGGTGGACACCCATCTCAGCGGCGTCGATACCCACGTCCTGTCGCTGGGCGCGGTGCCCGAGTCCATTGCGCCGATCGTGTTCACCGTGCCGCTGCAACTGCTGGCCTACCACGTCGCGATCCTCAAGGGCACCGACGTGGATCAGCCGCGCAATCTGGCCAAGTCGGTGACGGTGGAATAGGCGACAGATTTTTCCTCCCCACCGGGGCGGGAGAACGTTCCGCTTGGCGCGCTGGCCCCACCGTAACCGTTCGGAACCCCTGGTGGTTTCGCCCCGTATCGATGGGTTTCGCTACGCTCAACCCATCCTAAGAAAAAACAATGGGTTGTAGGATGGGTTGAGCGTAGCGAAACCCATCATGGTGTGCGGGACGAGAGATGTCTGAACGGTTACGCCCCAGGGCAATCGCGCTATGTAGTCGCTGGGGTTAGCGTACCCAAGAGGAGGTTCAACCGATAGTCATGATTGAGTGCGGCGCGAATTTTACGCTGGCGGATGCTATCCCGAGGGGGGCCGTTGTGGCGCAGCACGTTCAAGGCCACCCGGCGGATCAGGGCCAGGTTCTCGACCGAGTGGTCGTTGCGCGTCCGACAGGCATCTTCCCCAAATTGCACGTCCAAGACCCAGTGCTGTTGATTTTCGATCCCCCAGTGACTGCGGACGGTGGCGGCGAACCGGTCCGGCTCCGGAAACGAGCAGAGGAAATAGCGACAGTCGGTGCTGACTTGATCGCCGATGATCCGGGTGGATTCCACCCGGCCGACGGCTTGGAGGCCAGCCCAGTCCGGTTTGGCGTCGAGCCAGTCGATTTGAGGGCTGAGGGCAGAGCGCCGAATCTCGATGCGGCCGTGGTCTTTTTCGAGGGTTTCCTGGACCGGCAGGCGCCCGCGCGCGACCTCGGTATCGAGCCAGAGCCGGACGTCCTCGCATAACGTTGGATGGTTGTCCTTCAGCGTCAACACATAATCCGCGCCGCCATCGATGATCGTTTGGGCGATGGCTTTCTGGCAGCCCATCGCATCGATCGACACCACCGCCCCCGCCAGGTCGAGCAGGCCCAGCAAGTCGGGAATCGCCGTGATCTCATTGGACTTCTCCGCCACGGCCTGTTGCGCCAGCACCCAGCGCGCCCGCCCGGCAAACGCACTCACGAGATGGACGGCGGGGTTGTCACCCTCCCGACTGCCCCGGATCGCTTTGCCATCGATACAGATCTGCTCGCCGGCCAAATCGGGCAAGGCCGCCGTCGCCCACGCCGTGAACGCCGCCCGAAACGCCACCGGATCGATTCGCCCCAGCACGTCGCTCAAGGTATCGTGCGAGGGAATCCCATTGGGCAACTCCAGAAAGCCTCGCAACCAGGCTTCTCGCTCTTGCGCAAACGTTTCCATGCCCACCCAATCTTCGATCCCACTGAGCACCGCACTCAGGACAATCATCAAGATATCATGCAGGGAATGCAGTTTGTTCTGAGTCACGCGGCGGGGATCGGGCAAATCCGCGAAATACGGGCGAGGGTCGAGTAAGCGAGGTAGCATGGGCATCTCCATAGGGGTGGTTCCTTCCCCCGTACCCGGTTGCCCCACCGCTTGTCAACCCCCCACATAGCGCGATTGCCCTGGGTTACGCCCAGCCGTACTAGCCAGCGCATACCCTCGTCGCTATAATCGCGCGCCCTTTATCAAGGGTCCAAACTTTGGAGGTGCGCCATGGACAAAAAGACCCAGCACCTCGACTCCAGCCGGTTTCGAGGCAACGAGCAAGCGTAAGCGCGGCTTCCCCTCCGAGACGCGCGTCAAGCGCGGCGAACAAGTTGTCAAGGGCGACAAGGAACTGCTTGAGCGTCTCGGCCGCAACGACCCCTGCCCCTGCCATTCGGGTCGCCGGTTTTAAGAACTGCTGCATGCGCGGCGGTCGATTCGACGGCAGTGATCGCGATCACTACTTTTAGGCCGCGATGAACGGTTAGGCCGCGATGAACGGTGGCGGGCGGGATGGGCCTGCCCGCCGGGCCGAGTTGGCCGTTCGTTGAACGATCTTGCGAGGAAAACCCCTTCCATGCTCACGCGAAAACCCCGACTCGGCATCGCTCTCGGCAGTGGCTCGGCGCGCGGCTGGGCGCACATCGGCGTCCTGCGGGCGTTGGAACAGGCCGGCATCGTTCCAGACGTGGTGTCCGGAACCTCGATTGGCGCCCTGGTCGGCGCGGCCTACGCCAGCAACGCGCTGGGCCGGCTGGAAGAGTGGGTGGCTCAGATCGACTGGTGGGACATCATCCGCTACATGGATGTGCGGCTCGGTGGGGTGGAGGGTGAGCGCCTGATGCGCGCCTTCCGCGAGCGAGTGGAAGACGCGCCCATCGAAACCCTGCCCAAACCGTTCGGCGCGGTGGCCACCGATCTGCAAACCGGTCGCGAGGTGTGGTTTCAGGAAGGCTCGCTGCTGGAGGCGGTGCGGGCGTCCATCGCCCTGCCGGGGCTGTTCAGTCCGGTGCGCCATCAAGGCCGCTGGCTGGTGGATGGCGGCCTGGTGGACCCGCTGCCCGTCTCGCTGTGTCGGGCGCTGGGAGCGGACCGGGTGATCGCGGTCAATCTGAACGGCGACATCGTCGGCAAGCATTTCAGCGGCCGGCCACCGCGCCTGGCGGCGCCGAGTCCGTTGCTGGCGCGGCTGAGCGCCGGCTTGCAAGCCATGCTGGGCAACGACAACCGCGCCAAGGACGAAGCGGAAGAAGACGAGCCGCCAGGGCTGTTCGATGTCATGGCCGGTTCGATCAACATCATGCAGGATCGGATTACCCGGGCGCGGATGGCGGGCGATCCGCCCGACGTGGTGCTGGCGCCGCGCCTGGCGCATCTGGGATTGATGGATTTCGATCAGGCTGAACAAGCCATCGCCGCCGGCATGGAGTGCGTCCGGCTGCACCTGCCGTTGTTGCGGAACGTGTTGAATTTGCCGGAAGTCGAAGACTGAACGCGGAAAGCTTCGCGTACAATGCGCGCTTTTCCGCGCGACCCTTTGAAGGAACCCATGCCCACCCTGCGCTATATCCTGACCATCGCCTGCCCGGATCGGGTGGGCATCGTGGCCGCCGTGTCCAGCGCGCTGGCCGCCCACGCGGGCAACATCGTCGAATCCAATCAGTTCAGCGACACCGAATCGGGCCGGTTTTTCATGCGGCTGGTGTTCGACCTGGACGAAGCGACCGCGCCGACGCTGCTGGAGGATTTCGCCCCGCTGGCCCGGAACTTTGAGATGGACTGGCGGTTGTACGATCCACGCCAGCGACCGCGGATTCTGATCCTGGTTTCCAAGGCCGAGCATTGCCTGAACGATCTATTGTACCGGCATCGCACCGGCGCGCTGCCGATGGAAATCACCGCCATCGTGTCCAATCACCGCGAGCTGGCGCATCTGGCGGAATGGCACGCGATTCCTTATCACCATCTGCCGGTGACGCCGGAAACCAAGCTGGAACAGGAGCGCCAAATCCTGGCGCTGGTGGAGCAAACCGGCGCCGATCTGGTCATCCTGGCCCGCTACATGCAAATCCTGTCGCCCGAACTGTGCCGGGCGCTGGCGGGGCGGGCGATCAACATCCATCATTCCTTCCTGCCCGGCTTCAAGGGCGCACGGCCTTACCACCAGGCCCATGCGCGCGGAGTGAAGCTGATCGGCGCCACCGCGCACTACGTGACCGCCAACCTGGACGAGGGACCGATCATCGAGCAGGAGGTGGAGCGGGTGGATCACGCCCACACGCCGGAACAGTTGGCGGCGGTCGGTCGTGACATCGAAAACATCGTGCTGGCCCGGGCGATTCATTATCATTTGGAGCGGCGGGTGTTCCTCAACGGCAGCAAAACGGTGGTGCTGCGGTGAGCACCGTGCCGCATCCCTTACCACACTGAAGTTTGCCTTAGGAGGACGCCATGTTGCTTCAAAGCCGCGCGACTCTCCGTTCCATCGGTTTTCCTTCCAACCAGCGCCGCTGGTGGTTGACCACGCTGTTCCTGCTGGCGCTGACGCCGGGCGTCGTCCAGGCGCAGAATTCCGACACCAAGGTGGGAGCATCGGCGATTTCCGACGCCAAGGTGGAGGCGCTGGTGGAGGCGCTGCGGCTGGTGGCTCCGCCCGCCAGCGCCGACGCCGGCCTGTACACCGACTGGCGGATCAAGCCGGACAATATCGCGCGCTGGTCCAGGCGCTGTTTCGGTCAGGAGGTCACGCCCGAGCAGTTCACCGCCGATCCGACCCTGGCCCGGCCGATGCTGGTTTGTGTGATGGGGCCGGTGCTGCGCGACCAGTTTGCCCAGAGCCACCAGAATGAAATGGTTGCGGTGCAACGCGCCGCCGCCTGGTGGATGACCGGCGATCCGGCGCAGTATCGAACCGGCGCCACCGGCGACTACACCCTGCGGGTGCTGGAAGCTTATCTGCGGTTTTTCTGACCGCCTTCAGCGGGCGTGGCGACTGATGCTGCGCGGGAAAAAAGTGCGCCGATCGTAATCGCGGAAGCGATAAAGCTGCGCCGGCCGGCCAAACCCATCGCGCTGCTTGCCGGTCGACTCTTCCAGCATATCGGCCTGGATCACCCGGCGGCGGAAGGAACTTTTATCAAGCGGTTGCTGCAAGATGATTTCATAGGTCCGCTGCAATTCCGGCAAGGTAAACTCCTCCGGCAACAAATGCACGGCGATATGGGTGTACTCCAGCTTGGAACGCAACCGCTCCACCGCGTCGGCCAGGATGCGAGCATGGTCGAAGCCCAGTTCAAAATCCACCCGATCGCCCCGCACCCTCACCCAACCCGCCTCCGCCTGATTGCCCAGCAGGCGCACCGCTTTTGAGGCCATCAGCGCGAAATAGACCGTGGTGGCGGTCCAGCCGCGCGGATCACGGTCGCGGGAGCCGTAGGTCTTGAGTTGTTCCAGATACGGCGCGCGTACTCCAGCTTCCTCGATCAGTTTGCGCGCGGCGCAGGCGTCCACCGATGCATCGCGCCGTGGGTCCAGGAATCCGCCTGGCAGCGCCCAACAGCCCTTGAACGGATGATCGGCGCGCTTGACCAGCAGTACGTGTAAATGCTCATCGCGCACCGTGAAAATCACCAAATCCACGGTGAAGGACGGTTTCTCGTATCGAGCGGCGTCGTGGCGGCGGAGAAATTCCGCCTCGCCCGGATCGGCGGCGATGATCAGGCCAGTTCTTCTCGGTTCGGCCGGGTTGTCATGCTTGATCATGAGAGTGCCTCTGGCGTGGATGGCCCATCATCCGTTGGTGAAACGGTCGCTTCCGCTCCATCGACCGAGCGGACAAACGCCCCCAGCCCGATATCGTCCACGTTCAGCACTTGCTGTTGAGCATATTCAGCTAGTACCTGGCGCAGCCTTCGTTGAACGAAGGCGCCGTCAAGGTTTTGGAAATCCAGCACTGCCCGCGCCACGGTCTGTAAATCCAATCGCGCCCCGGTTTCAGCCGCCATGAACGAATCCAGGCCATCCGTGGCGACCGCCACCATCGGAAAAGTGGCCAAGTCAAAATCGAACACGGTCGGCATGTCAAAGGCTTCCTGGCGGACGGCTTCCCCACCATCGTTTTGATAGTAGATGCTCTGGGCGGTCGTTGGCTCGCCAATGGCTTCCTGGTACAGATCCCAGCGTTCCGGGTCGAGCAGATAAGACAAATAGTAGGGCGCGTTCTCGGCGTATTCGACCCGAATCGTCGCCACGCCGCCATCGGCGCGACGGACAGCGAAACACCCGTCGCCGTAGAGGTGGGCATGCACCATCGCCCCATCGCACCAGGCAATCAGCAAGGTGGCGTCGAGCACGCCGGGGTCCAGTCCCAAATCCCGGGCCTGCCGGGCGGCGCGGCGCACGATACGCTGGCCCAGCGGCCAGTGCCGGGCCAGTCGCTCGCCCTCGTTCGCGGCATGGATGAAGCGCGGCAGCAGGCGGCGAGCGTTCAGCACCAGCAGGCGCGCGCCCAGATCGCTGTCGGGCGCGGCCGAACAGCCATCCGCCAAAATCAGATGAGGAACCGGCTCCCAGCCGTGGAGAGCATAGTCTTCGCAGAACAGATGCAAGCGGCCGATGGTGTAGTAGGCATCCAGTAGAAGAATGGCGTTTCCTCCGGCACGGGCGTCTTCGCTTGGGTTTAGCATTGGAATTCCGCCGCTTTGGCGGTTCCCATGCCAAGCTGGCGCAGATCGGCGAGGAACTGTTGGGCCAGGCCCTCGAAACCAGGTACCGGCGAACTGGTGTCCTCGATCAGGACCAGCTTGCGGACGCTTTCCCGGCCCAGATAATCGGCGATGTCCCGCACCGTGTTGGCGACGCAGTGGGACAACGCCTGGCCTGACAAGGCCACCCTGTCGGCATTTTCCAGGGTCTGGATCAGTCGACTGTTGAGCTGGGTGCCAGGATCGTCAGGATCGGGCACGTCGGCGCGCACCGCCGAGTAGTGCTCGGTCCAAGGGTTGTGGCCCTTGGTCACATAGTCCACCCGGGTGAACCGAGCTTCCTCCCAGCGCCGCAGCGCTTCGGCCACCACCGGCATGACACCGTGCCCCCAGGTGCCGATCAGGCAATGGGGCGGCCAGAGGGTCAGGGTGTAGCGACCGTTGTCGCGCAGGGCGCGCGCATAAGCCAGCGCCCGCGACTGGTGTTCTTGCTTGAACGGCCGCCAAACGCCTTGCTCGACATCGGCGACCGTGATCTGGGTAAAAGGTGGCGGTAGCTGACCCCGTCCGTCCCGCCAGAAGATCGGGTGGGAAATATCGACCAACTGGTGGGTATCGAGGGTAACGTGAATGGCGGCGATACGGTTGCCCAGGCGATCCAGCAAGCCTGCCAGGCGTTCGGCGTCCGCGCCAGCACCCGGTACCGGGAGCGCGGCTCCAGGCGCATCGCTGAAATCGTTCTGTGGGTCGATGATCAGGAATTCGAGGCGCATGGCGGCTCTCCTCGGCAGGTCCTTAGTGGCTTGACGCTACTATATTATGGCTTATAGTTGTAAAAAACAACTATACACCTCCCGACTTCAGGCTGCCTGCCCAGCCAGCGCCTTGCGTGCTATGCTGAAAAATCTCGACCATTCCCGTGAAAGTTTCGCGCCATGAGTCCATCTCCGATTCCCACCCCGCTTGTGACCCGCCTGCGCGCCGCTCGCCGGGTCGCCGTGTTGACCGGCGCCGGCATCTCGGCCGAGAGCGGCGTGCCGACCTTCCGCGAAGCCCAGACCGGATTGTGGGCGCGCTACAACCCGGAGGAACTGGCCACGCCGGACGCTTTCCGCCGCAACCCAAAGCTGGTTTGGGAATGGTACGCCTGGCGGCAGGAGCGGGTGCGGCAAGCCGAGCCGAATGCCGGCCACGTCGCCCTGGTCGAAATGGAGCGGCGCATCGCCAGTTTCACGCTGATCACCCAGAACGTGGACGGTCTGCACCGGCGGGCCGGCAGCCATCAAGTGTTGGAACTGCACGGCAACCTGTTCCGCGCCAAGTGCCTTGACGAGGATCGGCCAGTGGAAAGCTGGCCGGACAGCGAGGAAATTCCACCGCGCTGCCCGCGCTGTGGCGCGCTGTTGCGGCCGGATGTGGTCTGGTTCGGGGAAATGTTGCCGGCGGGCGCGCTGCGGGCGGCGGAACAGGCCACCGAAACCGCCGAGGTTTTCTTCAGCATCGGTACCTCGGCCCTGGTCTACCCCGCCGCGGAACTGCCGTTCACCGCGCTCCGGGCTGGGGCGACGGTGGTGGAAGTCAATCCCCAGCCGACCCCGCTTAGTCCCCACGTCACCTTCAGTTTGAACGGACCGGCCGGCGAGGTTCTGCCGGCCCTGGTCGAACAGGTCTGGGGCGCCCAGGTCAGTGGGGACCAAACCCACGTATGAGCCCCTTCGATTCCCGCCCCGAACGACTGCCCCTCGCCGACGGGACGACCCTGGCCTATCACCGTCGGCCGGGGCGCCAGCCGGGCGTGCTGTTTCTGGGCGGCTTCACCTCCGACATGACCGGGATCAAGGCAACCACGCTGGATTACTGGTGCCGGGAACGCGGTCAGGCGTTCGTGCGCTTCGACTACTCTGGCCATGGCGCGTCCAGCGGCCGGTTCGCCGACGGAACGATTGGCCGTTGGGTGGAAGAAGCGGTCACGGTGCTGGACCGGCTGACCGATGGGCCGCAAGTTCTGGTGGGGTCCTCGATGGGCGCCTGGCTGATGTTGCTGGCCGCGCTGGCGCGACCGGAACGGATCGCCGGACTACTGGGCCTGGCCTGCGCGGTGGACTTCACCGGCTATCTGCTGTGGGATCGACTCGACGAGCGCCTGCGGGAACGCCTGCGGCGCGAGCGGGTGATTTCCCTGCCCTCCCCCTACGGCGAACCTTATATCATCGCGCTGAACCTGATCGAGGAAGCGAAGCAACACCGGTTGCTGGACCGGGCGGCGCTGCCGATCCACGGGCCGGTGCGGCTGATTCACGGGATGGGCGATACCGATGTGCCGTGGCGGATGAGCCTTGAAGTGGCCGAGAAGCTGGCCAGCCCTGACGTGCGGGTGATTCTGGTCAAGGACGGGGAACACACCCTGTCGCGGGAACAGGATCTGCGGCTGTTGACCCGCACGCTGGGGGAGCTGCTGAACGGTCAGTAACCTTGTTCCGCCAGCGCCCAGGCGACGTGCTCCCGCACCAGCGCCGACGGATGGGCCAGTCGTTCTCGCAAGGCGGCGATGATCACGGGCGAGCGGGACGCGTTGCCCAGCGCCACGGCGATATTGCGCAGCCAGCGTTCGTGGCCAATCCGGCGGATGGCGCTGCCTTCAGCGCGGCGTAAAAACTCGGCTTCGTCCCAACCGAACAACTCCACCAATCCCGGCGCGTCCAGTCGATGCCGGACCCGAAAATCCGGCTCCACCGTCGGGCGGGCGAAGCGGTTCCACGGACAGACCAGTTGGCAATCGTCGCAACCGTAAATCCGGTTGCCGATGGCCCGGCGAAATTCCAGTGGAATCGGCCCCGCCAGTTCGATGGTGTGGTAGGAGATGCAGCGGCGGGCGTCCACCCGGTAGGGCGCGACGATGGCCTGGGTCGGACAACAATCCAGACAGGCCACGCAGCGCCCGCAATGCCCGGCCGTGGGCGCATCCACCGGCAGCGGCAAGTCCACGTAGATTTCGCCGAGGAAGAACCATGAGCCGGCTTGCCGGTCCAGCAGGTTGCTGTGCTTGCCGATCCAGCCCAGTCCCGCTTTTTCCGCCAGCGCCTTTTCCAGCACCGGCGCGCTATCCACGAACACCCGATGACCGAACGGCCCGATGGCGGTGGCGATGCGGTCGGCCAGCCGGCGCAGCCGTTGCCGTAGAACCTTGTGATAATCCCGGCCCAAGGCATAGCGCGACACATAACCCAGTTCCGGGCGTCGCAACACGCGCCATGGTTCGGCGACGTCCGGTGGCCAGTAATCCATCCGCGCCGCGATGACGCGCGCCGTGCCGGGAACCAGTTCCGCCGGCCGGCCGCGCTTGACCCCGTGCCCGGCCATGTAGCGCATCTCGCCGTGAAACCCCGCCGCCAGCCAATCCAGCAGTCGTGTTTCGTGTTCGCCGAGGTCGATGTCGGTAATGCCGGTCCGCTGGAACCCCAGTTCCCGCCCCCAAGTCTTGACGGCGGCGGCCAGTTCGGCGAGTTGGGCGGCGGTGAGGGCAACGGTCATGGCGACGGCTGGAATTGGCGCAAGGACGGGCGTATTGTGCCTTCAATCATCGCGGCCAAGGAGATTTCCCATGCGCGAATTACCTTTTGAATTGTACCGTGCCGTCCAGGTGCGGGAACTGGATCGTATCGCCATCGAGGAGCGCGGCATTCCCGGTTATACCCTGATGAGCCGGGCCGGCGAAGCGGCGTTCGAGTTGCTGCGCCAGCGCTGGCCGAACGCGCGCCGGATCGTGGTGGTTTGCGGCGGCGGCAACAACGCGGGCGACGGTTACGTGGTGGCCCGACTGGCTCGCAAGGCTGGCCTGGATGTCCAGGCGTTGACCCTTTCCAATCCGGACGCGCTGCGCGGTGACGCCCTGACCGCCTGGCAAGACGCCTGCGCCGCCGGCGTGCCGACCACGGTCTTCACCACCGCCGGCCTGGACGGCGCCGACCTGCTGGTGGACGCCATCCTGGGCACCGGGCTGGAACGGGACGTGAGCGGCGTCTGGCGCGAGGCCATCGAAACCATGAACGCGCACCCCGCCGACCGCTTCGCCCTGGACATTCCCTCCGGCCTGCACGCTGACACCGGGGCGATCCTGGGCGCGGTGGTGCGCGCGGCGGCCACGATCACCTTCATCGGCCTCAAGCAGGGGCTATTCACCGGCCAGGGACCCGCCTGTTGCGGCGAGGTCCATTTCACCGATCTGGAGGCGCCGCCCGACATTTATCCAGCTCTGCATCCCGCCTGCTGGCGCTATGTCGGCGAGGATTTGCCGACATTGCTCCCCCGCCGCTCGCGTGGCGCTCACAAGGGTCATTTCGGTCATGTGCTGGTGATCGGTGGCGAGCTGGGGATGGCCGGCGCGGCGCGAATGGCCGGCGAAGCCGCCGCCCGTTGCGGCGCGGGGCTGGTCAGCGTCGCTACCCGCGCTGTTCACGCCGGCTTGCAGGCGGCGACCCGACCGGAACTGATGTTCCATGGCGTCGAAACCCCCGACGCCCTGGAGCCGCTGTTGGACCGGGCGACGGTCGTCGCGGTGGGGCCGGGCCTGGGGCGCGGCGACTGGGGTCGGGCGATGTTGCAAGCCGCGCTCGCCCGTGACCGGTCGCTGGTGGTGGACGCCGATGCGCTCAATCTGCTGGCGGTCGAACCGGTCTTTCGCGACGACTGGATTCTGACCCCGCACGCCGGCGAGGCCGCCCGCTTGCTGAAAATGACCCCCGCCCAGGTCGAGGCCGACCGTTTCGCCGCCGTCGAGGACCTGGCGCTGCGTTTCGGCGGCGTGGCCCTGCTCAAGGGCGCCGGCTCGCTGATTGCCAGCCGGGCGGATGGACTGGTGGCGCTGTGTCATGCCGGCAATCCGGGCATG
This sequence comes from Candidatus Competibacteraceae bacterium, assembly GCA_046347555.1. GTDB lineage: Bacteria > Pseudomonadota > Gammaproteobacteria > Competibacterales > Competibacteraceae > Contendibacter. The sequence goes on from JAXMFY010000005.1 coordinate 130,104, forward strand.
GCCAGCGGCGGCATGGGCGATGTCCTGACCGGGGTGATCGCCGCGCTGCGGGCGCAGGGCTTGTCGCCGTTCGCGGCGGCCAAGGCCGGCGCGTACCTGCACGGTCGAGCCGGCGATCTGGCGGCGCGGGCCGGTGGCGAGCGCGGCTTGCTGGCGACCGACCTGCTACCCTTCCTGCGGCAACTGGTGAATCCAAACTGAGTCATGCTGGAATTCATGCTCGATTCCGCCACCGCCACCGAACGGCTCGGCGCGCGGCTGGCGGCGGTTCTCAAGCCCGGTGGCGTGGTTTATCTGCGTGGCGAACTGGGCGCTGGCAAGACCACGCTGGCGCGCGGTCTGCTGCGTGCGCTCGGTCATCGCGGCGCGGTGAAAAGTCCCACTTACACCCTGGTGGAACCATATCAGTTGGACGGCTGGCGGCTGTTTCACTGGGATTTGTATCGGCTGACCGATCCGGGGGAACTGGAATTCCTGGGCTTGCGCGATCAACTGGACGGCGAAGCGGTGCTGTTGATCGAGTGGCCGGAGCGCGGCCGGGGCGAGTTGCCGGCGGCGGATCTGGAAGTCACGCTCGACTACGTCAGCGAGGGACGGGGCTGCCGGCTGGAAGCGCGTTCTCCCGCCGGCCAGACCCTGTTGGCCGGGTTGGCCGGCTCAGCGTAACTGTTCGCTGTCAAGGAGTGGTCTGCTCACCTCCCCATCCCTCGCCCACTCGCGGGCGAGGGGCGAGGATGAGCACAAGGACCTTTCTCAATTGGTTACCGGTTGCTCGGGGTCTTCGCCGCGATGTTTCCGTTCGGCCATGAACTGGTCGAACTCGGCTCGATCCCGCGCCCGGCGGAGCCGGTCGAGAAACTCCACGAACGCCCGCTGTTCCTCTTCCAGCCGACGCAGCGTCTCGCTGCGGTACTCGTCGAAAGCCGTGTTGCCGCTGGAAGTCGACCGCCGCCAGTCGCAACACCCTCGGCCAGCGGCATGGAAAAATCGCCCGAAACCATGGCGCCGAGGGTGGCTCGCGTTATCGGAATACCCGCATTTCATTCTTCCGCTCCAGATGAGATAAGCCAGAATGGCCAGGCCAAGAGGCCACCAGAACACCAGGCCGAGAACGATCAAGCCAGTCCAGGCCAGTTTGTCGACGGGATGGGGATGTGCCGCAAGAATCATAGGTCCTCCATGTAAATGTTAATCACATTTACAATCCTAGGCGCCCTAAACCCTTTTGTCAAGCAGTGGCGAATCGTCAGCGATCCGCCGGGACGGCTTTGCCGCCACCGAGGCCCAGCCCGCGCAGATAGACCAGAATGCCGGCTTCCAGCAGGTCCTCCGGCGCCATCGGCAACGGTTGCCGCGATCCCTCGCCGCAGTTCAGAAACAGTGACGCAATCCCGTGTGCCAGGGACCAGATATGGAGGGCGACCATTCGGGGCGGCGGCTGTTGGTCTTTCGGCGTCTGGGCCCAAAGGATTTCCGCTGCCTTCATCAGCACGGCCAAAGCCCGCTCGCCGGCTTGGGCAAGGTCAAAGTCGGTTTCGGGAGGAGGTCCGGCTTCGAACATCGCGGCATAGTAGGCGGGTTGCTGCCGGGCGAACGCCAGATAGGCCCGGCCGCAGTTGACGAGCGCGCGAAGGGGTTCCGGCTGGCCGTCGTTCCAGGCCTGGACCAGATCGGCCTCGAACCGTTGAAAGCCACGGCGGGCAACTTCGGCAAGAAGGGCGCTGCGGTCGCGGAAATGCCGATAGGGGGCGGCTGGACTTACGCCAACCAGGCGGGTGACTTCGGCGAACGTGAAGCCGGCGGGGCCGCGTTCGGCGATCAAATCCAGCGCCGCTTCGATCAGCGCCTCGCGCAAATTGCCATGATGATAGCGGTCGCGCCCGGTTCCCTGGCCCTTTTTGCACCAGATCATGGAAAGCGTGTCGACGGGTGAGGTGGGTTCATCGGGACGACGGCGCGGCGACGCGGCTTCACACCGCCTGACTTTTCTCCTTCTGTTCTTCCAGGTGCTTGCAGTCGATGCACAATTCCGCCGTGGGCCGCGCCTCCAGCCGCCGCAGGCCGATTTCCACGCCGCACGCTTCGCAGTAGCCGTAGTCGTCGCTGGCCAGCCGGGTCAATGCCTTATCGATCTTGTGCAGCAACTTGCGTTCCCGGTCCCGCGCTCGCAGCGCGATGGAAAATTCCTCCTCCTGACTGGCGCGGTCATTGGGATCGGGCAGATTCAACAGATCGTCCTGCATGTGATGAACGGTGCGCCGGCTTTCCTCCACCAGTTCCTGCTTCCAGGCCAGCAGGATGGCGCGGAAATGCGCCTTCTGCCGGTCGTTCATGTAGTCCTCGTCCTGCTCGGCGCGGTAGGGCGCGACTTCCGCCAAAGCCTCGGTCATGGCAATCCACCTTTGGTTTTTTTAGGGTCATTGGGTCGAAACGACAAAAACGAACCGTCGGCGACCATGCCAGGCGAGTGGCGCGCGACCGACGGTTGGCTTAACAGGATAAAACATTTGAGGAGGAATTTCCGCCGATGCCGACCCTGGTACTCAGGCACCGGCCAGGCAGCCGCGCAACGCTTCGCTCAAGCCTTGCAACAGTTGAAAATAGGCTTCGGGACCCGCCGACAAGTCGGCGCCCAGCGGATCGAGCACCCCACGGCGGACGTTGCCGCCAGCGATGATCGTTTCCACCAGCGCGGGTTGAAACTGTGGCTCGCTGAACACGCAACGAACCTTGCGCTCGCGGACCCGCGCCTGGATTTCCGCCATCCGTTTCGCCCCGGGCCGCTGTCCCGGATCGAGCACCACCGAACCGACCGCGTTCAAGCCATAGCGCTGTTCGAAATAATGATAAGCGTCGTGAAACACCAGGTAGGGTTGCTCCTTGATCGGCGCCAGATCGGACGCCAGTTGCCGGTCCAATCGTTCCAGCCGCTCGATCAGGGCCGCGCCATTGCCGGCGTACTCCGCCTGGTGGGCGGGGTCCATCTCGCCGAGCACGGCGACCATCCAACGCACCATGGCGATGGCGTTGGTCGGATCCAGCCAGACATGGGCGTCACGGCTGGCGGCGGGAGGGCGCTCATCGTGAGGACCGTGGTGATCCGCATCATGCTCATGCGCTTCCCAGGCGCCGCCGGCCCGCAGCGGCAGAATCGCCAGGCCGGGCGCGTCCATCAGCGCCACGGAGCGGGCGGATTTGGCATTGGCGAGCGGTTTGACCAGAAAGCTTTCCAGATCCGGTCCAATCCAGAATACGACCTGGGCCGTACTCAGGGCGCGCGTGTCCGATGGCCTGAGACTGTACTCGTGCGGCGAGGCGCCGCCGGGGATCAGCAGCAGCGGCTCGCCCACGCCCCGCATGACGCCGGCCACGAGCGCGTGGACCGGTTTGATGCTGGCCACCACCACCGGCTGGGCGGCGGCTCCCATCAACGGGGCAACCAACAATGCCCATCCCAGTAGAATCCACCGCCCGCAGGAACCTCGCGGCTCGTTCGGCATGCTTCCCCCTCAAACCCTGTCGTGGTGAAAGCCGT
>JAXMFY010000050.1:0-8239 GCA_046347555.1 Candidatus Competibacteraceae bacterium
GACACCGCGCTGACGCTCGCCACCTACGAATATCCGGTGCCCTGGCTGGACCCGGTGACGGCGGCCACCTTGGGCGTCATCACCGAAGTGCTGGGTTCGATGCTGCTGGCGTTCGGACTCGCCACCCGGCTGGCCGCCATTCCGCTACTGATCCTGACCCTGGTCATCCAGTTCGAATACCGGGCACTGGATCAGCATCTCTATTGGGCCGCGCTGTTCGGGTGGTACGTAGTGATGGGCGCGGGGCCGATTTCGCTGGATCGGCTACTGGCTTCCGGCTTGGCCGCCTCGGCGCTGCCACTGGTCAAGCCGCTGGGTCGGCTATACGCCGCGCTGACCCGCTACTTCGGCCCCGTGTATCAGCTCGCGCTGCGCCTCTGGCTGGCGAGCCTGTGGTTCGCGCCGGTCCTGGTGGGGCGTTCGTTTCTGGAAGCGGTGCTGGGGTTCGTCAGTCCCCTGCTGGCGCTGGGATTGGCAACCCGCTTGGCGGCCATCGGCGCAATGCTGGCGCTGCTCGGCTCCGGTTTCATGGGCGCGGACGAAATCCAAACCATCAACCGGCTCTATCAGCTTTTCCTGCTCGGCCTGATCGCATTGCGTGGGCCGGGGCCGATTGCCGCCGACACCGTCCTGCAACGGCAACTCGCCCACTGGTTCCCGCCGCTGGAAAGCTGGTCCGATGAAGCGCTGACGGACGTGCCGCACGTGGTCGTGGTCGGCGCCGGCTTCGGCGGTTTGAAAGTGGCGCACGGCCTACGGCTGGCGGCCTGCCGTGTCACCATCATCGACAAGCGCAACTATCACCTGTTCCAACCGCTGCTCTATCAGGTGGCGACCGCCAGCCTGTCGCCGGCCGACGTCGCCACCCCGATCCGGGCGCTGTTCCGCGATCAGCACAACGTGCGGGTGCTGTTGGGCGAGGTGACGGACGTGGACACCGCCGCCCGTCAGGTGGTCCTCAGCGATGGCGCCCGCATCGGCTACGACTATCTAGTGCTGGCCACCGGCGCTCGTCACAGCTATTTCGGCCGTGACGACTGGGAACCCTACGCGCCGGGCCTGAAGCAGATCGACGACGCCACCGCCATCCGCCGTCGCCTGCTACTGGCCTTCGAACAGGCGGAGAATTGCGCCGATCCCGAGGAGCGGCAACGGCTGTTGACCTTCATCATCGTCGGCGGCGGTCCCACTGGGGTGGAACTGGCCGGCGCCATCGCCGAACTGGCGCGGCACGGTCTGGCCGGCGAATTTCGCAACATCGATCCGGCCCAAGCGCGGGTGCTGCTGGTGCAGTCGGCGCCGCGCCTGCTGCCGGCCTTTCCCGAAGCGCTTTCCGAGGTATCGGCGCAGTCGCTGCGGGCGCTGGGCGTGGAAGTCCTGACCAAGAGCCGGGTGGAGAAAGTGGACGCCGACGGGGCGTTGGTGTCCGGCCAGCGGATCGGTTCCCGCACCGTGTTCTGGGCAGCCGGTGTGATGGCCTCGCCCGCCGCGCAATGGCTTGGAACCGAAGCCGATTCGGCTGGTCGCCTTAAGGTGGGGCCGGACCTGACCGTGCCCGGCTTGCCCAACATATTCGCCGTCGGCGACACTGCCTTGAGCGAAGCCTGGGACGGTAAACCGGTGCCGGGACTTGCGCCCGCCGCCAAGCAGCAGGGCGTCTACGTCGCCCGCATCATCAAGGCCCGCCTGGAAGGCCGAACCCACTTGCCGCCGTTCCATTATCGCCATCTGGGCAATCTCGCTACTATCGGCCGCCAGGCGGCGGTCGTGGAGTTCGGCGGGTTCAAATTAAGCGGGGCGCTGGCCTGGTGGCTGTGGGGCGTCGCCCACGTGTTCTTCCTGGTGGACCCTCGCAAGCGCCTGTCGGTCGCCATCGAGTGGTTCTGGGCCTATCTCACCTACAAACGCGGCACCCGGCTCATCACCGGCGGTCGCGAATAACCCAAGGAGGCGGCGCGGACTCCACCGGCTCCGGTGGCCACCGTGCCGAATTCACCATGCACAAAGCACTTTCGCAACACTGGCCGGAGTATCTAATGGAAGCCGCCGGCCTCGGATTGTTCATGATCTCGGCCTGCCTGTTCGGCGCGTTGCTGGAGTATCCGGGCTCGCCGCTCCATCAGGCCATTCCCGATCCCTTCACCCGGCGCTTGCTGATGGGGCTGGCGATGGCCGCGACCGCAATCGGCATCATCTATTCGCCCTGGGGGCAACAGTCGGGCGCTCATATCAACCCGTCCGTCACCCTGAGTTTCTGGTATCTGGGCAAGATCGCCCATTGGGACGCCTGGTTCTACATGCTCGCCCAGTGCCTGGGGGCGGTGGCGGGGGTAGCGGTCGCCGCCGAGTTGCTGGGGCCCGTCCTGGCCGATCCAGCGGTCGGCTACGTGGTGACCCAGCCGGGCATGGCGGGCGTCACGGCGGCGTTCGCGGTGGAAGCGGTGATTTCCTTCATCCTGATGATGACGGTTCTCGTCGTTAGCAACTCTCGGCTGGCCCGTTACACGGGGCTGTTCGCGGCTACCCTGCTCGCCCTCTACATCACGTTCACCGCCCCGTTCTCGGGCACGAGCATGAATCCGGCCCGCTCCCTGGGTTCGGCGCTGGTGGCCGGGCAGTGGGCGTACTTTTGGATTTACCTGATCGCGCCGCCGCTCGGCATGTTGCTCGCCACCGAGGTTTATCATCGCATCGCGGGCCGGGACGCGGCGAAGTGCTGCAAGCTCCACCACGAGAACGACAAGCGCTGCATTTTCCGCTGCAACTATGGGGGAATGGACCCGCCAGTGTCGAACGCGGCGGTCCCGGTCGGATAGCGGGCGCGTCACTTGGCGTAGCGGTCGTCGGACAGGAGAGATCGGATGGGACTGGTTACTGATCAATCCGCCGAGGGGGTAGCTGTCCCTGGAAAGTCAATGACTTTTTGACTGGAAAAACCGTGCTTAAACAAGTCTGGGTCGCATCCATACTGGCTGTGCTGGTGGGATATTCCGCTTCGGTCGAGTCGCGACTAATCGTGGAAAAGCGATGGGTGCCGGTAAACGTCACCGACAGCTCTGGAAACGATGTCTCGCAGGACATCATGGTGACCATTTTCCATGACGACGACGCGCCAATGCCGTACCCGGCCCTCGTGCTCAACCACGGACGAGCACCGCACGCCGAAAAACGAGCTGCCTTAGGCCGGGCGCAATACTCCGCCGCGTCGCGGTGGTTGGCGCAACTCGGTTTCATGGTGGCGGTACCGACTCGAATCGGCTATGGCGTCAGCGGGGGAAAAGACGTGGAATTTACTGGCGATTGCGGGAACAAGGACTACGCGCCCGGCTACGCCGTAAGTGCCACGCAAACCCTCGCGGTGCTCGAATACCTGCGTGGCAGGAAGGAGGTCGAAAAAGACCGTGCCGTCATCATGGGGCAATCCTTCGGCGGTACGACCGCGATCACCATCGCGGCAATGAACCCACCAGGGGTGCAGGCCGTTGTCAACTTCGCCGGCGGGGGTGGAGGAAATTCCAAGACCCGTCCGCAAAATCCCTGCGGACAATCGAAGCTGAAAAAGCTGTTCGCCGACTATGGCAAGACCGCGCACATCCCGACTTTGTGGATCTACACCGAGAACGATCTGTACATGGGCCCCAAATTGCCCAAGGTATGGTTCGACGCATTTCGATCCTCGGGCGGCACCGGCGAGTTTGTGCTTTTTCCACCCAACGGTGAAGATGGCCATGGTCTTTTCACCCACGCTCCCGAGGTATGGCAGCCCAAGGTGCTCGAATTCCTGCGCGCCAACGGTTACCCCAATATCCAGGCGCCCGCGTCGATCAAATAACACCATTTCCTATTAGGTTTTGTTTTTTCAGGGGTCAAAAACTGTTCCATTCGTCATACCCGCGAAAGCGGGTATCCAGTGGTTCGGTGGCTGACTGGATTCCCGCCTTCGCGGGTATGACGAAAATCTATTCAGAATTAGTATAAGCCCGGAACAAATGCGATGCCTGGCAACGCGATCACGCGGACGCGGGCGTTCGACCGAGTCGTTTGGAGGCAGAAATGCAATTCATGACGTTGACCGTTGCGGTTCTCGCCCTCGGCATCGGAGTTCTTGCGTGGGCGGCACCCGATGAGGAGAAGCTGGGGAAGAGCCTGGGCTACCCGATTGCAAAAATCGGAAATAACAAGGATTGGTATTACGACGAATCAGTGCGGGTTGGATCGTTCACGCACCAGGCCGACATTCCCAGCCTCTTCCAAGGCAAGGCGAATGTCCTCCAGCGTTCGGATCAGCCCATGCGATTGGCCACGGCGGCACATGAACCCGACTATCGATGGAGCATCGATAAAGAGCGCGGTTTGAGTGTGGACGACTTTCTCGCCCGCCAGCGCATCATGGGTTTGATCGTCGTCAAGGACGGTGTGATTCAGGTCGAGCGATACCAATATGACCGCAAGCCCACGGATCGCTTTACGTCGCAGTCAATGGCCAAGTCGATCACGGCGCTGGCGATTGGCTATGCGCTTGCCGAAGGCAAGATCGCGTCACTGGACGACCGCGCGGACCGGTACGCGCCGAGATTGCGCGGGACGATCTACGGCGAAACCACTATTCGCAATCTGCTGCGGATGGCGTCCGGCGCTCGCTATAAGCAAACCTACGATCGAACCAGCGTCGGCGACACGATCCCTTTCAACCTGGCTATCTGGCGCGATGGCATCGAAGCCGCGGCGCGTTACGTCACGGCGCGCGAGACGGAGCAGGGCACGCGCTTTGCCTACGCCAGCCCCCATACGGTCGTGCTCGCGGCGGTTATGCGCGGCGCTACCGGTATGAGCCTCAGCGCCTATCTGACCCCGCGCCTTTGGCAGGGCATCGGTGCCGAGGAAACCGCTTTTTGGCGCGCGGACAAGACCGGGCTTGAAGTGGCTTCTGGCAACTTCAATGCCACACTCCGCGACTATGCGCGGCTGGGAGTGGTGCTCGCTAACGATGGTGTGCGCCCGGACGATCCCACCGCTAAGCAAATCATTCCGCGTGACTTTCTATTTGAGGCCACGGACTGGAAACGCGCGCCAGCACAGTTCCACCCTGGAAAGGCGACCCCTTACTACGGATATGGTTACCAGTTTTGGATACTTCCGGGCGAAAAAAGACGATTTGTGATGCTCGGCGTCTATGGACAGTCCCTTTTCGTGGACCCAGGACAGCATCTGGTGATTGTCCAAACGGCCGCCAATGCCACGGCCGAGGCTGGTGGTACCTCACTCGGCCGTGAGCGGGACGCATTCTGGCGCGGCGTCGTTCGTTATTACGGCGAGTGGTAGCCGGTAGCGCGGCGGCAAGACGGTTTTGGCCCGCTTTTGGCCTTTAGCCTTTACCCTTTACCCTTTAGAATGGGACGAAAATCAATGCGTGCATCCAGGATTCAAAACGGGAACGACGACGATGGGATGGCGAGTAATGGTGTTGATGACGGCATTGACGGCCAGCGCTTGCGCGCTGAATTACGCGACTGACCGGCCGTTCCAGGAGTGGTTATCCGCCGCCGAGGCGCGCTGCGGGCCAAACTACGGGGCGCTTCCCCTGAACACGCCGGAGCAACGCGCACAGTTCGAAAGCATGAGTTATCAAACCTATTACGGTGAACTGTCCCGCGAGGTTTATGCCGACCGTTTGAGAATTCTTTATCCCAATAACGGTCTGACAGTGGACTGCCTGGCCACTTCCGTTCCCAGAAAGTGGTGAAATTCGCGCCGGGTTAGTTGGATGTTGGATGAATCACTCGAAATACCCCCCTCAATCACCTTGAATTATCTTGGGAGAAATCAACGATGAGCAACACGTTTGTCGCGGTCGCATACGATGACATGTACTCCGCCCAGGAGGTCCGGTTACGGCTGCTGCGGATGCAGAAGGAGTACCTGATCGACCTGGAGGACGCGGTAGCCGCCGTTCGCGACGAGAAGGGCAAGGTCAAGCTGCACCAGATTCACAACCTGACCGCCGCCGGCGCGGCTTCCGGTAGCTTCTGGGGATTGCTGATCGGTTTGATCTTCATGAATCCGCTGCTGGGGCTGGCGGCGGGCGCGGCCGGCGGCGCGTTGAGCGGCGCGCTGGCCGATGTTGGCATCAACGATGATTTCATGAAGAAGCTGGCCTCCGAATTAAAGCCGGGTTCCTCGGTGCTGTTCGTGCTGGTCAAGCATTTCACCCCGGACAAGGTGCTGGCCGAGTTGGAAGGCACCGGCGGACGGCTGCTGAAAACATCGCTGTCGGACGAGGACGAGGCCAAGTTGCAAGCGGTGCTGGACGCAGCCAAGCCACCGGCCGAGGCCAGTGCTCCCAATCTGGAAAAGCCCGCTTGAAAGGCGTTTTCTCGCGGCCTCCGACGAGCTGACCGGCTGAAGGATAACCTCGTCCCTGCTCCTCGCCCACGGTGGGCGAGGGGTTTTCGAGCAGACTTCAAGAGATGTTTTTTTGTAGTCCCTGGCAAGCTGGCCGATTGAAAAAAACTTAATTCCTGCCCCCTTCCCCTACCCGCAAGAGAGCAACCGTGACCGTCACCCATCTGCGGGCGCCGCGCGCTGCCGCCATCGCCGGTATCCTATTCGCGGTCCTACTGATAACCAGTCTTTGGCTGATCCGCCTCGCCGTCCCGGCCGATCCGCTGGAAGCGGGGGCTTGGCTGCAAACCCGTTTGAATACGGTAGCGCTGGCGTTGAACCTGGTGCCGTTCGCCGGCATCGCCTTCCTGTGGTTCATTGGCGTGCTGCGCGACCGTTTGGGGGAGCGGGAAGACCGCTTCTTCGCCACCGTCTTTCTCGGCAGCGGGTTGCTGTTTCTCGCCATGCTGTTCATGTCGGCAGCGATGGTGGGCGGCCTGATCATCGCTTTCACAGTGGACCCTGGCCGACTGCTCGGCTCCGCCACTTTCACCTCCGCTCGCGCCATCGCCTACGAGATCATGAACATCTACGCGATCAAGATGGCGGGGGTATTCATGATCGCCACCTCCACCCTCGCGCTCCGCACCGGATTCATCCCCCGTTGGAGCGCGTTTGTCGGCTATGCGGTGGCGTTGCTTCTCCTGCTCAGCAGCCGCTACATCGAGGGGATTCTGATGATCTTCCCGCTGTGGGTACTCCTGATCAGCTTCTACATCCTGATCGACAACCTGCGCCAGCCATCGCCGCCGATAGCCCCAACCTTGGAGAAAGAACCATGAGTAAGACTAAAGCCGCGAAAACCTCCAATGAAATCCAAAAACCCGAAAAGCTGAAAACCAAGGACTACGAGCGGGAATTGGCCAAGCTGCACGTCGAGCTGGTCAAGCTACAAGAGTGGGTCAAACACAAGGGTCTCAAGGTCTGTGTCGTGTTCGAGGGCCGGGACGGCGCCGGCAAGGGTGGCACGATCAAAGCTATCACCGAACGAGTTAGCCCGCGCGTGTTCCGGGTGGTGGCCCTGCCTTCGCCGACCGAACGCGAGAAATCCCAGATGTACGTCCAGCGTTATATTTCGCATTTCCCGGCGGCCGGCGAGGTGATGATCTTCGACCGCAGTTGGTACAACCGCGCCGGGGTCGAGCGGGTGATGGGGTTCTGCACCGAGGAGCAAGCCAAGCGCTTTCTCGAACTGACCCCGCTGTTCGAGAAGTCGATGGTCGAATCCGGCATCATCCTCCTGAAATACTGGCTCGAAGTCAGTCCCGAGGAACAGACCCGCCGGCTCGAAGCGCGCATTGAGGACGGCCGCAAGATTTGGAAATTGTCGCCGATGGACCTGTTGTCCTACAGCCGCTGGTACGACTACTCGCGGGCGCGCGACGCGATGTTCGCGGCGACTGACACCGCCTGGGCGCCGTGGTTCGTGGCGCATTCGGACGACAAGAAGAAGGCGCGGTTGAACATCATCCACCACCTGCTGAGCAGGGTTCCCTACGAAGACTTGCCGCGCGAGAAGGTCAAGCTGCCAAAACGGCAAAAGGCCGGCGATTATCAAGAGCCGAACTATCCGTTCAAATTCATTCCCGAAACCTGTTGAATCGACAACAATAACCCCTGGAAAAACCGCCTGATTTGCGTTCGGCCAAGCAGTGATCAGGCGAAGGAGTATCGACAGCGCGTAACCTCGGCGCGACCCGCTAAACTCGTCCCATATTTCCCAGCAGGCAAAACCCCATGAACGCTCAACCCCCGACCACCGATCCAAACGCCCGCGAACCGGTGCTAGATCTCGGCA
>JAXMFY010000051.1:0-7497 GCA_046347555.1 Candidatus Competibacteraceae bacterium
AACAGGGGTAATCCCTGCCGTTGCCAACTCTTGGCCTGCTGGCAAGCGGTCCGCAACACCCATTCGCCGATGATCTCGATCAGGCCGGTTTCCTCGGCCAGCGGAATGAAATCCGGTGGTGGAATCATGCCGCGCTGGGGATGGCGCCAGCGCAGCAGCGCCTCGACGCCGACGATGCGGCCCTGGCGCAAATCCATTTGGGGTTGATAATGCAATTCCAGCTCCTGGCGCTCCAGGGCGCGGCGCAAATCCTGTTCCATCACCAACCGCTCCAGGGTGCGGACATGGAGATCGCGCGCGTAAAACTGGATGCTGTCGCGGCCATTTTCCTTGGCTCGATACACGGCGATATCGGCGTTTTTCAACAGCGTTTCCACATCCTCGCCGTCCCTGGGAAACAGACAGATACCGATACTGGCGGTCACGAAACACTCGTGGCCCTCAATCTGGAAGGGGACCTTCAGGATTTTCAGGAGCTTGCGCGCGAAGTCGGCCACTCGCTCCTCTTGATGCAAGTCCTCTAGCACGCAAACGAATTCGTCGCCGCCCACGCGGGCGATGGTGTCCTCCTTGCGCCCGCAGTCCAGCAGGCGGGCCGCCACCGCCCGTAGCAACGCATCGCCGGCGGTATGGCCCAGGCTCTCGTTGACTTTCTTGAAGTGATCCAAATCCACGAACAACAACGCCAGGTTGTGGCCAGCGCGCTGGGTGCGGGTAATGGCGTGCCGGAGACGGTCCCGCAGCAGATCGAGGTTGGGCAACTGCGTCAACGCGTCGTGGGTCGCCTGATAAACCATCTGCTCGGTCAGGCGGTGGGTCTCGGTGATGTCGCTCAGCGCGAGGACGACGCCTGAAATTTGCCCCGCTGGATCGCGCAGGGGCGCCGCCGAGGCGCGAACGGCGTATCTCTGGCCGATGTGATTGACCAGAAAGCCCGGTTCGGGCAGCTTGACCTGCCGACCCTGCTCTAGACACCGAGCGACCAGATCGACCCCGGTGTGTCGATCCTGTTCATCGGCGACTTGGAACAAGATGCTCAAAGGCTGTCCGCGCCGCGCCACCGCCGGGCCGCCGAGTAGGATTTCGGCGACCGGGTTCATGGAGCGCACGACGCCATCAACGTCCGTGGCGATCACGGCGTCGCCGATGGAATCCAGGGTAACCTGGGCGCGCTCCTCCTGGGCGAAGAGCGAACGGACCATCTGTCGCAGACGTTGCCAGCTCCACAACGGATAGCTCAAGCCCTGAGCCAGGAGCGCCGCCGCCGGGGGGAACCAGTAGCGGGCGCCATGCAGCAACGCGAAGCTGCTGGCGAGCGTGAGCAACAGCGCCAGTCCAGCCACTGGCAATGCCCAACGGAGCGGACAAAGCGCGTACAGGACCAGCGGCAACAAGACAAGCACTCCGGTCAGCGCCAATGACCAACCGGTCGGCAAGGGCCGGATGGTCAGGTTTTGCCGCAGGGCGTCGAGCACGTTGGCGTTGAATTCCACGCCGGACATGGGCCGCGTCAGCCCGGAAACCGGCGTGGGCAGCGCATCGCCCAGGCCGGCCGCGGTCGCGCCGACCAAAACGAACTGGTTGCGGAAGAGTGCTGGCGAGACGGTCCCGCGCAGCACGTCGCGATAGGAAATCTGGTGAAAATGGCCCGGTGGACCGGCGAAGGGGACCAGGACCCGGTAATCGCGGCGCCAAACGTAAGGAGACGCCGAGTCGGACACGGCGGCCCGCTGGCCCGGTAGCACCCGTTGGGTGGTGGAATCCGTCAATTCCAGCAGGGCCAGGGCCAGGGTGGGCCAGCGGGGCGATCCCAATCCGGCTTTCAGGTAAACCCCACGAGCGATATTGTCCGACTCCAGTTCCACGTCAACGTGTCCCAGACCGGCGACCGCCGCCGCCAGCGTCGGAATGGGCAAGGTTTCCAGCAACTGGCCATTCAGGCGATTCTGTTCGTTGAGCACTGGCAGAACCACGCGGCTGTTGCCCGCCAGCGCGTCCGCCAGTTCCGCGTCCGCCGCGGGATCGGTCGCGTCGGGTTCGGCGAAAACGATGTCCAGGGCGATTGCCTTCGCACCCGCCGCGCCGAGGGTGCGAACCAGTTCGGCGTGAGTGCGGCGCGACCACGGCCAGCGGCCCACCTCCCGCAGGCTTTGCTCGTCGACGGCGACGATAATGATGTCGTCGGCTGGCATCCGGGACCAGGCCGCTAGGTTGTAGTCGTAGAACAGCCAATCCCAACGATAAAGCGCGTTCGTATGGACCAGGACGAGAGCGACCGTCACCAACACCAGCGACAAGCCGACTTTTTTAAGCCATCCAGCGCGCGATCGAACTGTTGGCATCATCGGGCCGTGATCGGGGTCGGAAAAATCGCCAGGCTCATCAATCGACACTTCAAAAATCTTGCAAGCAACCTACTTGTAAATATATCTATTTTCATCTTCCTTGGGGTCCTGTCCGGGTGAGGACTGGAAACGGAACCGATACTGGGCGTCGCGTCCCTCCAGCCCCTTGTCGTCGATACCGCGAATCCGGGCGATGTAATCGCCATCCGGCAGATCCGGCCCAACCGGCTTGAGCATCAGCGTCAGCGGGTCGGCGGCCTCCCCGTCGTCGCTTTTCAACGCGGGCAGGAGCGTGTCCAGCAACAGCGCCTTGAAGGGGTCGGCCGGTACGATTTGCGCGCGATAGGCCACCGCGCCCTTCAAGGGGAAAAAACTCAACTGGACCGGCCAGCGCGTCACCACCGGCGGCCGTTCGCCAAGTTTCGGCGGCGGTAACAACGGCAACGGCGGCAACGGCGCCTGGCCGGTTTCGGCGAGGGTGCCAAATCCCTGCTCGACCGTCCGGGTGGTTCGGCGGCCTTCGAACGCGACGGTTCCTTCCAACACTTCCGTTCGCGCCGTGGCGGCGGCGGGGTCCATGCCGATCCGGTAACGGGTGCCGCGCACCGCCGAGGCGGCGGCGGGCGTCGAAATCTCGTAGCGCGGCCCAGCCCCGGTTCGGGACGTGACCTGACTTTCCGCCCGCCCTTGTTGCAGGCGGATACGGGTATCGGCGAAGCGGGTCGGGCCGTAGGCGCTCAGAGTATCCATGCGCAATTCACTGTCGGCTTGCAGCAACACGCGGGAACCATCGCGAAATTCCAGGCTGGCCGCGCCATCAGGGCCCGTCAACAACGTATCGCCGGTTTGCAGCGACAACCCGGAATGGACGGGAACCGTCTGGCCCGTGGCGGCGATCACGGCGTTGACCTGACCCTGTGCGCTCACGATTCGCGCCTTGGCGGGCAGTCGCTTGAGCCAGGGGATGGGAATGCGCAACTTCATCCCCGGCGGCAGGCGCGTCGGGTCGGCGATCCCGTTGAGCGTCTGCAATCTTGGCCAGTAGTCGGCATGGATCAGATAATCGGCGGAGACGCCCAACAAGGTGTCGCCGGGACGGACGGTATAGAGCCACTCCTCCGAATGCGCGGCGGTCGCGGCCAGTAGCGCCAAGGATAAAAGGCCATTCCAAAATAGCTTGGCTATGCCGGGAGTTGTCCGCCAGACGGTTCGCATGTTGGATGCCCCTGATTTCATGGTATCTGGAGATAAAGCCATGGTCAGCCAAAGTATACATGTCATCGCGAGCCATCTTGCGCCGGCTCCATGGCTGGAAACCGATCATACCGCTTCCGGAAAGCCTTATAAAATCCCAGTAGTGAATGAGAGAACAACCAGAACGAGGGTGGCTTTTCGGTCGATCCGCCCGCCAAGCGCGGTGCGACGCGTTCTAGGATCGCTGTAATTCCTGGCCCCAGCTACCCTCGAACACAAAGCGCTGCACGGGCTTGCGCTCCCGCGGTGCCAGTTCCCGTTCGCGCAGCGCATCCGGCAACGCCTCGACTGGTCCGGGATGCCCGACCGCAATCATCGCCATGCAGACGTGATCGGCCGGAATACTGAAACGGGATTTGGCCTGTTCCGCATCGAAGCCGCCCATCTGGTGCGCCACCAGACCCAGCGCGGCGGCTTGCAAGCAAAGATTCTCGCTGGCCGCGCCGGTATCGTACTGCGCCCAGCGATTCGGCTTGTCGTTGTGGCCGAAGTGGGGAGCCGCCACCGCCAGCAACAGGACCGGGGCATTGTTGACCCACGCCTGATTCCCCTCGGCCAAGCATTCAAAGACTTGTCGCCAGCCGGTGGAATCACGGAACCGATCCCAGACCAGATAGCGCCACGGTTGGTCGCCGAAACAGGA
Organism: Candidatus Competibacteraceae bacterium; assembly: GCA_046347555.1. GTDB lineage: Bacteria > Pseudomonadota > Gammaproteobacteria > Competibacterales > Competibacteraceae > Contendibacter. The sequence goes on from JAXMFY010000051.1 coordinate 4,243, forward strand.
TGGCGCCCAGCGAGCCGCTTCCAGCAGGGCCAGCAGATGTTCGCGGCTGACCGGCTTGTTCGGGTCGATGGCGCGCGGACTCCAGCGGCGGGCGATCAGGTCGGCGATGGCGATTTGGGTAACGGCGGGTTTTTCGAGCATGGGTTTCTCCACGGATGAGTTTTACGATTCTGTAGACCACGCCCACCGGAAAAAAGCGACAATGACCGAAATTTTCGGCGCCTTGAGCCAGGAATCCACCATGTCCCACCAGCAAGAATTAAACGACTACCTCACCCATCATGTCCCGCTGTTCCGGGCCATGCGCGCGTGCGTGGAGCACGCGGACGCGAATCGGCTGACGCTGACCGCGCCGCTGGAGCCCAATGTCAACGACAAGGGCACCGCGTTCGGCGGCTCGATGGCGGCCATCGCCGCGCTGACCGGCTGGGCGCTCACCACGCGCGCCTTGCGCGAGCACGGCGAAACCGCCGAGATCGTGATCGTCGACAGCACGCTGCAATTTTTGCGGCCGGTGCGGGAAACCATCGTCGCCGAAGGCGTTCCGCCGGACGCGGTGACGGTGGAGCGATTCATCCAACGCTATCGCCAGCGCGGCAAGGCTCGTTGGACCGTCGAGGTCGTCGTTCGCGCCGACGGCGAGTTGGCGATGACCTTCAGCGGGCAGTACGGCATTTTCAAGGCCGAACCAGCGATTTGATCGCTCATTCCAGCCGCAGCCGATCACCGGTTTGGATACCGCGTCGCGCCGCCTCGCCGGCGTTGATCTCTAAAACATAGCGCACCGTGGTCGCCGCGCTGGGATAGACCGGGCAGGTGGGCGTGACACAGGGCAGGACGCCGGCCTCGATTTGCAGCAATCGGCCGTCGGCGTCGAAATACAGCAAATCCAGGGGAATGTACGTGTTCTTCATCCAGAACGCCGCCGGTCCCGGTGTTTGCACGAACAGCATTCCCTGATCCCGAGGCAGTTCCCGACGAAACATCAGCCCGCGTTCGCGCTCCTGAGCCGTTCGCGCCATTTCCACCTGAAACGCCGCCGGCCCAACCGTGACCCGCGCCAAATCCAGGGCCAGCGCCAAGCGACTCGCCATCGCGGTCCCCACGATCATCGCAACCATCACAAACAAGCACGGGCGGTTCATGCGATCTCTCCTCAAACGTGATGGTGGTATTCCGGACGGCGGTTCGGCGTGCCTTGTCAGACGGGTTCGGCGCCCGCAAGATAGCGCCTTTCCCGGCCCAATCCAATCCCAAGACCTTTTCATCGCCATGGACTTCCAGGTATTCCAAACCGACGGCGCGGCCCGGCGCGGCCAACTGACCTTCACTCGCGGCACGGTGGCGACGCCGGCCTTCATGCCGGTGGGCACCTACGGCACGGTCAAGGCCATGACCCCGGAGGAACTGCGCACCAGCGGCGCCGAAATCATCCTGGGTAACACCTTTCATCTAATGCTGCGGCCTGGCACGACCATCATCGAGCAGCACGGCGGCCTGCACGGCTTCATGCACTGGGACGGACCGATCCTGACCGATTCCGGCGGCTTTCAGGTGTTCAGCCTGGCGGCGATTCGCAAGATCACCGAGGCCGGGGTCAAGTTCCAGTCGCCGGTGGACGGCGGGATGGTGTTCCTGGGGCCGGAGGAATCCATGGCGGTGCAGCGGGCGCTGGGTTCCGACATCGTGATGATCTTCGACGAATGCACCCCGTACCCGGCCACCGAAATCGAAGCGCGCCAGTCCATGGAACTGTCGCTGCGCTGGGCGCGGCGCAGCAAGGTCGCCCATGGCGACCATCCGGCCGCGCTGTTCGGCATCGTCCAGGGGGGCATGTATCCGCACCTGCGCCGGGTTTCCGCCGAGGGATTGCGCGCGATCGGCTTCGACGGTTACGCCATTGGCGGGCTGGCGGTCGGCGAGCCGTTGGCGGAACGGCTGGCGATGCTGGAATGCACCGCGCCGTTGCTGCCGGAAAACGCGCCGCGCTATCTGATGGGGGTCGGCAAGCCGGAAGACATCGTCGAGGCGGTATGGCGGGGAATCGACCTGTTCGACTGCGTGCTGCCGACCCGCAACGCTCGCAACGGCCATCTGTTCACCCATTATGGCGACATCCGCATCCGCAACAGCCAGTACCGCGCCGACACCCGGCCGCTGGATGAGACCTGCGGTTGTTATACCTGCCGGCACTACAGTCGCGCCTACCTGCGCCATCTGGACCGCTGCAACGAAATCCTCGGCGCGCGACTCAACACCCTTCATAACCTGCATTACTACCAGGATTTGATGCGCCAGTTGCGGGCGGCCATCGCCGAAGGCCAGTTGCAATCGTTCGTGGCGGATTTTTACGCGAAACGCGGCGGCGCCACGTCGTAGGCCCGCCGATGTCTTCCTCCCCCACCACGCCGTTCACCGCCCCACTGGCGGCCTTCGCCGCGCGCCTGCCTTCGGCCCGGAAGATCGGCTGAAAGTGCCCGCAGCGGGAGAAATGCCGCGAACCGCTCACCCTTCCTCGCCGATCTGGTATTCCTTGAGGCGGCGCTTCAGGGTGGACAGCGGAATGCCCAATTCCCGGGCGACCGCAGCCTTGTTGCCCTGATTGCGCTCCAGCGCCTCCACGATCATGCGCCGTTCCATCTGCTTGAGATGGGCACGGGCATCCGCCGCTGGATTTCCAGACTCGGGGGCCGGCTCCATGCGGCTGGCGGCGGGAACGGAAGGAATGGAAGGAACGGCGGGGGGCGCGACCAGAGTCGCCTTGGACAGGCGCAAATCCTCCGGACGAATCTCCCGCTCGCCGCACAGCACCGCCGCCCGCTCCAGCACGTTGCGCAACTCCCGCACGTTGCCTGGCCAGGAATAGCCTTGCAGGGCTTCCATGGCCGCCGCCGACAGCCGGCAGCGCAACTGCAACCGCTCGCACAGGTGGCGGGCGATCAACGGGATGTCGTCCCGGACTTCCCGCAGGGCCGGCACCTCGATCGGCACCACCGACAGCCGATAGAACAGATCGGCCCGGAACGCGCCGGTTCTGACCATGGCTTCCAGATCGCGGTGAGTGGCGGTGATGACGCGCACGTCCACCCGCAACGGCTTGTCGGAGCCAATCGGCAACACCTCGCGGGTTTCCAGCACCCGCAGCAGCCGGGGTTGCAGATCCAGCGGCAGTTCGCCGATCTCGTCGATGAACAGCGTGCCGGTGTGGGCCTGGCGGAACGCGCCCTCGCGCGACCCGGTGGCGCCGGTGAACGC
>JAXMFY010000052.1:0-6940 GCA_046347555.1 Candidatus Competibacteraceae bacterium
GGCTGGACAGTGGGCGGCGGGATCGCACGCTGCTGGAGGAGATGCGGTCCCGCGTGGAGACGTTGGCCCGGATACGTGGCTGGGAGGGAGTGACCGTCTTCGACGCCGAGGCCCGCCCCGTGTTCAGCCTGGGCGAGACCGACCAGGAGCATCGGGCGCAAATCCAGGAAGTTCTGCGCCAGCCGCGCATCGAATTTCTCGATGCCCATCACCACGGGCAGGGGCCGAAGCTCTATGGTGTGCTGACGCCGCTCGGCTGGCCGGGGTCGGCGCTGCTCGGCGTGGTTCTGTTGAGCTGGCGGGTGGACCAAACCCTGTATTCCCTGGTCAAAACCTGGCCGGTGCCCACCCGCACAGCGGAGACCTACCTGGTTCGGCGCGATGGCGACCAGGTGTGCAATTTGACGCCGTTGCGCTTCCAGCCTGACGCGGCGCCGCAGTTGTGCTGGCCTGTGACCGCCGATCTGCCCGCGGCCAGGGCGGCGCGCGGCGAGCGCGGCTTCCTCGCCGACGCCCGCGATTATCGCGACGTGCCCGTTCTGGCTTACAGAACTGCCATTACCGGCACGCCCTGGTTGATGATCGCCGAAATCGACCAGGATGAAGCCTATGCGGGCATTCGGACCACGGCCCTGACCACGGCGTTAGTGGCGGGGCTGACCTTGCTGCTGCTCTATGCCGTCAGCTACGCGCTCTGGCGCCAGGACAACCAGCGCCGGGAACTGGCCGCCCTCCAGCGCGAGCAGGCCCTTCAGTCCAAGCAACTGCACACCCTGCAATTGCTAGACGCCATCGCCAACAGCACCACCGACGCGATCTTCGCCAAGGATATGCAGGGGCGTTATCTGTTTCTGAACCGGGCTGGCGCGGCCATGATCGGCAAAGCGGTCGAGGAAGCGCTGGGCCAGGATGACTCGGCCCTGTTTCCACCCGAACAGGCAGCGCGGGCCGTGGCCTATCACCGGCAGGTGACGGCTGAGAACCGCACCATCACTTCCCAGGACATGATCGCCACGGTCCATGGCGAGCACATCATGCTCACCACCAGGGGACCCCTGCATGACGCCAGCGGGCGGGTCGTCGGTCTGTTCGGCATCGCCCGGGACATCACCGAACTCAAAGCCGCCGAAACCGCCCTGCAGCGCGCCAAGGCTTTCGCCGATCAACTGATCGAATCCGCCAACGTGATGGTGCTGGGGCTGGACTCCGACGGCCAAGTCCTCATTTTCAACGCCAAGGGGGAGGAGATCACCGGTTATTCCCGGCAGGAGTTGCTGGGCCAGAACTGGTTTGCCACCGTGATCCCGCGTCAGCGGGATGCCGCGACCCCGGTGAACTCCAACGAAGCCATGGTCACTGGTGAACTACCCCGGGAGATGGAAACCACCCTCTGGACCCGCTCCGGCGAACCGCGCCGCATCTCCTGGTGGAGCAGCCTGCTGTTCGATCCGGACGGCGAACGGATTTCAGTTTTGCTGGGCGTCGACGTCACCGAGCAACGCGCCGCCGAGCGTGAACTGGCCGACTACCGGCAGGATCTGGAGCGCCGCGTGGCCGAACGGACCGCCGATCTGACGGCGGAGATCGCCGAGCGCCGGCGCGTGGAAGAGCAGCTCCGCCAGCGCGAGAAGCAGGCCCACCAGCAGTGGGCCGAACTCGATGCGGTCTATGCGACCGCGCCGGTCGGACTCTGCGTGCTGGATACCGGGCTGCGTTACCGACGCATCAACGAGCGCCTGGCCGAGATCAATGGCTTGCCGGTCCCGGCGCATCTCGGCCACACCGTGCGAGAAATCGTTCCTGACCTCGCTGACACGGTCGAGCCATTGCTCCGGCGCCTCATCGCCACCGGCGAACCCCTGCTGAACCTCAATTTGACCGGCGAGACCGCCGCCTACTCCGGCGTCCAGCACACCTGGCGGGAACACTTTTATCCTCTGAAAGACTCGGATGGGCAGGTCATCGGCATTAACGGTGTCGTGGAGGACATCACCGAGCCCAAACGGATCGAGCAGGAGATCCGCGAACTCAATGCCAACCTGGAGCGCCGGGTGGAGGAGCGCACCGCCGAGGTCCAAGCCGCCAGCGCGGTCCTCCGGGAAAGCGAGGAACGCTTCCGGCTGGCTTTCAATCAGGTCAATACCGGGATGGGTCTGGTGGACCTCCAAGGCAAAATCCTGCAGGTCAACGACAAGATGGGCGTCATCTTTGGCTACAGCCGGCGGGAACTGGAAGGGATGAACTTCAATGACCTGACGATTCCCGACGACCTGACGGTTAGCCCGGCGTTTATCGAGTACGCGATGCGAGGTGATGGCGACAGCGCGATCTTCGAAAAACGCTACCGTCATCGTTTGGGCCATACCCTTTATGGCCAGATCGCGTTGTCCCTGGTGCACGATGCCCAGAGGCAACCCCGATACTTCATTGCCCAGGTTCAGGACATCACCGAGCGCAAGCGGTACGAACAGGAGATCCAGCAGGCGCGGGAAGTCGCCGAGGTGGCCAACCGGGCGAAAAGCGAATTTCTGGCCCACATGAGCCACGAGATTCGCACCCCGCTGAACGTGGTGCTGGGCCTGGCCCAGGTGTTGAACCGCGAACCGCTGACGGCGAACCAGTACGACATGGTCGGGCGCATCCAGAGCGCCGGACATGCGCTACTCACGATTCTCAACGACATCCTCGACCTGTCCAAGATCGAAGCCGGTCAGTTGCGCATCGAGCCGCACCCCTTCAAGCTGGAGACGGTGTTGACCCACCTTCGGAACCTGATGATCCCCACCGCCCAGGCCAAGGGTCTCGGGCTCACGGTGGCGGCGCCACCCGCGCCGCTGGGGTGGCTGCGCGGCGACGCCCTGCGACTGGAGCAGGTACTGGTCAATCTGGTCGGCAACGCCCTCAAATTCACCGAGCGGGGTGAAGTGGCCATCCAGGTGGAGGCGTGCGAGACCGGCGAGTCAGCCGTGCGGCTGCGCTTCGAGGTCCAAGATAGCGGGATCGGCATCACCCCCGAAGCGCTGACCCGCTTGTTTGCCCCGTTCACCCAGGCCGAGGCGGGCATTACCCGGCGGTTTGGCGGGACCGGGCTGGGGCTGGCGATCTGCAAGCGCCTGGTGGAGTTGATGAGCGGCGTGATCGGCGTCACGAGTCAGGTCGGCCAGGGCAGCACGTTCTGGTTCGAACTCCCGTTACCACGCGCGGCGGCGGGCGAGCCGACGGCACCGATTGGGCCCGCGCCGGAGTTTCCCACAGAGCCGCGCCTGGCGGGGGTGCGGGTGCTGGTGGTGGACGACAGCGCGATGAACCGGGACGTGGTCGAACGCGCCCTCCACCTGGAAGGCGCCACCGCGACCCTGGCCGCCGACGGCCAGCAGGCGCTCCAGCACCTCCAGGCCCGGCCCGACGCCTTCGACGTCGTGCTGATGGACGTGCGGATGCCGGTCATGGACGGGCTGACCGCGACCCGCCTGATTCGCCGGGAACTGGGCCTGACCGACTTGCCCATCATTGCCCTGACTGCCGGCGTGCTGGCCGACAAGCAAGAGGCGGCGCGCGAAGCCGGCATGAACGGTTTGTTGCCCAAACCGTTGGATCTGGAGCGGATGGTGGCGATACTGTTGCAATGGCTCCCCGCCCCTCTCCCTGTCGTTGCAAAGACTAACCCCCTTACCCCCACCCTCTCCCCCAGGAAAGAGGGAGAGGGGACCGACCGGTTACGGGATGAAGAGTTACCGGACGACTTCCCGGCCATTCCTGGCATCGACCGGGTCCGGGCGGCGCGGACCCTGGGCCACAACCGGGCTTTCTTCCTGCGCCTGCTGGCGGGTTTCATCACCGAATTCGCCGAGGTTGTCGCCCAGACCGACCGCGATCTGGCCGATGGCGAGCGGGCCGCCGCCGCCCAGCGCCTGCACACCCTGCGCGGCAACGCCGGCAACCTCGGCGCGCTGGACCTCATGCGGGCCGCTGGATGGCTGGAAGAGGCCATCGCCCGAGGCGAGACCGACCTGGACGAGGGGCTGGAAGCGCTCGGCCGCCAACTGGCCGCCCTCACCACCGCCAGCACCCCCTGGCTGGACGCGACGGACCCCGCGCCGCCCGCCTCGGCGGAGACGCCGCCGCCGGACCCCGACCGGCTCCAGGCCCTGCGCGATGACCTGCGCAATAATAACCTCCAGGCCCTGCGCCGGTTCGAGGCGCTGAAACCGGCTCTCGCCGGCGCCTTGGGCGCGGCCGAAACCGGGGCGCTGGACGCGGCCATCCACGGTTTGCGTTTTGTCGAGGCCCTGGTGATCCTGGATCGAGCCGCCACGGGCCCGGCGGATAGCGCCACGCCGCGGGCGACCCCGCCGCGCGCCAGCGACGCGAGCGAACGCGCGATACGGTGAAGACCCCCAACCAGACGACACCACAGACGGCCCATCGCGGATGAACGAATCTCCTTTCAAACGCCCGGTCGCGGCGTTACTGGCGAACCTCTCGCTACGGATGGTTCTCATCGTCTGTTTCAGCGGACTGGTGATCGGCGCCGTTGGTACGGTCGGGATGCTGGCTTACCAGGCTGGCCACCAGGCGGTGACTACCCTGGCCTGGGAGTTGTTGGACGGGGCCAGCGACCGCATCAACCAGCGCCTGTCCGGATTTTTTTCAGGTCCCGAATCCATCGCGCGGAGCAATGCTGTCCTGATCCAGCAAGGCTGGCTGAACCTGGGCGACGCCACGGCGGTGGAAAGGTATTTTGCCAAACAACTGGGCCTGTTCCCCGGCGTGGACAGCATCGGGGTGGTGACCGAACAGCGGGAATGGCTGATGCTGGCGCGTCAAGCGGCCGATACCCTGATCATTCGCCGGTTTGGCGCGGCGACCGGTTACCGTCTGAATCGCTACCGGACCGATCCGGACGGCCGGGAGGGCGAACTGATCGATTCCCGGCAAAACTTCGATCCCTATAACGACCCACCCGGCAATCCCTGGTATCCAGCGGCGCGGGCGGTCGGACGGGGTACCTGGCGCATGGCGGTCAGTCTGGCCAGGGGGCAGGATCAGCCCATGCTGGTGAGCTTTTATGCCTTGCCGTTCGACGACACGCCGGAGGCGGCGCCAGGCGTGCTGGTCGCCGCCATGACCCTGACCGACATCGGCCAGTTCCTGCGGGATTCGAACGTCAGCGCCCACGGGCAGGCGTTCCTGATCGACCACCAGGGCTTGCTGGTCGCCACGTCCACCGGCGAAACGCCCTTCGACAGCCGGGCGCGGACCGAGCACGCGCAAAACGTCGCCGTCCAGTCCCGGCGCTTGCTCGCGACGGCCAGCGCTGACCCGCTGACCGGTGAGACCGCGCGGCAATTGCTGGCGCGCGAAGCGGCGCTGGAACGGCTGACGGCCCCGCTGAGCTTCGATTTCACCTTCAACGGGCAACGATATTTCGCCAAGGTGGCGCCGCGCGAGGAGCAGAACCAGCCGGACTGGATAACGGTGGTCGTAGCGCCGGAAACCGACTTCACGGCGCGGATGACCCCTCACCTTCGCCGGCCGATTCTGCTGAGCGGACTGGTATTGGTCATCGCCGTGCTGCTGGGTCTGTGGGCCGCCGGCTGGATCAGCCACCCGTTGGGGCAGCTCACCGCCGCAACCCGGCGGTTGGCCGCCGGCAATTTCAACCAACCGCTGCCGCCCGCGCCGATCCGGGAACTGCGGGATCTGGGGGCATCCTTCGATACCATGACCCAGCGGCTGGGCGAGGCATTCGTCGAACTGCACGCCGCCAACCGGACCCTGCGCGCCACCGAACAGGCCCTGGCCAACGATAACCAGCGCCTGGAACAGCGCGTCGCGGAACGCACCGCCGAACTGGTGACCGCGCAAGCCCGGATCGAGGCCGTGCTAGCCCAGGTGGCGCGGTCCGAAACCCAATTCCGGAGCATTTTCGAACAATCCCCGCTGGGGATCGTGGTGTACAACGAACCGTTGGATCGCATCGTCGAGATGAACGAGCAGTTCGCGCGGATCATCGGCCGGAGCCGCGAGGAGCTGGCCCTGCTCGGCTGGAAACCCTCCACCCATCCGGACGACCTGCCGGTGGAACTGGACTATCTGGCTCGGCTGCGCGCCGGCCAGATCGACGGTTATCAGATGGAAAAACGCTATCTCCGCCCCGACGGCGCGGTGGTCTGGGTCTATCTCACGGTCACCACGGTGACCCTGGCGACGGAAAACCCCCTGTATCTGAGTTTGATCGAGGACATCACCGCGCACAAGGCGGCGGAGGTGGCGCTGCGCCAGGGCGAGGAGCGCTACCGGGCGATGGTGGAAAGCCAGGACGACGCCGTGTGTTGCTGGCTTCCCGACAGCACGTTGACCTTCGTGAACCACGCCTATCGGCAGTTGTTTGCCGTTCCAGGCGAGAACCTGATCGGCCGCCAGTGGTTCGAGTTCATCCCGGAAACCGACCGAGCGGCGGTGGCCACCAGTTACAACGAACTGGCCGCCAACCCGCGCAAGCTGCGCTACGAACATCCGGTGCGGTCCCGCGACGGCGAGGTCCGCTGGTTGCAGTGGGTGGACGTGCCGTTGCTGGACGAACAGGGTCGCTGCGTCGAATTTCAGTCGGTGGGCCGGGACATCACCGAACGCAGGGACATGGAAGAAGCGCTGCGCGCGAGCGAGGATTCCCTCAACAAGGCCCAGGCCATCGCGCGGGTCGGTAGCTGGAATCTGGATATTCCCGACGGCTATCTGACCTGGTCGCGGGAAACCTATCGCATGTTTGGTCTGTCGCCCGATGCGCCGATCACGCTCGATGGGTTTGCGGCCCGCATCCACGAAGAAGATCGAGCATGGGTGTTGGCGGAATGGGACGCGGCCGTGGCCGGCGCGACTTATGATACCGAACACCGCATCGTGGTCGGCGGCGAAGTGCGATGGGTGCGCGAGCGCG
>JAXMFY010000053.1:0-5654 GCA_046347555.1 Candidatus Competibacteraceae bacterium
TCGCTGTAGGATGCTACCGTTTCATCGTGAGTCAGCAGGCGCATGGGCTCCATCAGCGCCTGCGCGATCAGGATGCGGTCAAAGGGGTCCTGATGGTGAGGGGCGAGCTGTTCAATCGCTACCGCATGTTCAGGCTCTACCGGAAGGATGCCGTAGCCGGCTTGCCGAAAATAGCCTAAGAGGCTATAAAAAATTAAGCTTATGAATAGATTTAAAAAAACCTTCAATATTTTTGCTCGGTTCCCTCTCCCTTTGGGAGATGGTTAGGGTGAGGGAGGGAACCACTTGAATAAAACCCTCACCCCCAACCCCTCTCCCAAAGGGCGAGGGGAGTTTTCGGGCCTTGAGGGAGAGTCGAGGACTGTCCGTGATGGCCCACAGGGCGACATGGGTATCGAGGAGCACGTTCAATGACCGGTCTCTCCGAAAAACAGCCGAGCGACTTCCACGTTGTTGGCGTCGATGTCGTCCGGGACGACGAAGGCGCCTTTGGCGGCGCCGATGCGCGATCCGCTGGGCAAGGTTGATAGGGGTACCAGTCTGGCAGCCGGCTTGCCGTTCCGGGCAATGATGATTTCCCGCTCCTCGCCTTGTTCGATGGCTCCGACCAGGCGGGACAGGCTGGATTTCGCCTGAAGCATGTTTACGAATTGCATGTGCTCTCCTTGGTGGATTGCCGCAAAAGTTTTTTTGACAGGTTTGGAACGGAACTCCCACGCTCCTCCCTTCCCCGTATCCGCGCGGGTTCCAAACTTCGTTACCTTTCCGACCGGGTTTCTCGTGCGGTTGCGGCAAGCCATCAAACTGCTTGAATACTCGATTGCGACCAGGGCGGGAAATCGGATATCCCGCCAGCGCCTCACAACAGGCGCGCGGACTGCCCCTGCGCGACCAGCAACGCAACCGCCTTCTTGTCGAAGGACACGAAGGTTTCCCCGCCGAGCCAGTTCCCCTCGTAGGCAATCACGCCATCGGCGAAATCGCCCCCTGCCTCAAGCACCGCCAGACCCGCTTCCACGGCGGGCCGGTTCATTGCCACGTTTGCCGCCGCCAGCAAGGCGCGAATCGCGGCGGCGACATCGGCGGGCGGGAGGCCATGGACCCGGCGCAGCACCCACACCAACTCACACAAACACGGCAGCGCGACGGCGATCAATTCGGCGTCGGTCAATAGCTGGGCGGCAATGCTTCCTTGGGCCGGATCGTCCTGCACGACCGCGCGAACCAGGACGTTCGTATCAACGGCGACCCTCATTCCTGGCCCGCCCAACCTTGCGCCGCTGCCTCGTTGATTTCTTCGAGGGTGGCGACTTTCCGCGTTCGTCCCGCCAGCAATCCGATGAAGCCGTCAATGGTTCCGGCGGGCCGGGCGGCTTTGAGAATTCCTCGACCGCCCGGCAGCAAGTCCAGTTCGATCTTATCTCCCGGCTTGATGCCGAGGTGTTGCAGCATCTCTTTCCGGAACGTCACCTGTCCCCGTGCGGTTACCGTCAGCGTGGTCATGGCATGGCCCTCATGGCGTGTTGATACCGTCATAGTAATGCAAATCTGCATTACTATCTACCATAATGGGTAACCGTTCACTCCCCTCGCCCGCTGGCGGGAGAGGGGTTGGGGGTGAGGGCAACAAAAAGGCCGGCGATGAGCCGGCCCAAGGGATGAAAGGAAGATCGCCTATTTTTGCCAGCAATACGCCACGCTATCCGCCCCCGCCCCCCTCTGGCCCAGGTTGTTGATGCCCAGCGTGCTGCAAGTCTGTCCGTCCATGGGGCCGCCGGCGACGGCGGTCGCGGTCAGGTTGTAGGAGGTTGCGGTCGGGAATGCTACCGCGATGTTGTAGACCGCAGTGCCCTCGGCGGGGGATTGTGGGTAGGGCAGCATGGCGGCTGTAATGACCACGCCCGCGGAGTTTTTGTTATAAACGTTGGTTTCGGTGAAGTTTCGCTCCAGGAAATTCGCGTTGTTTAGCAGGGCCGTTTTGGCGGCGGCCCGGTGGGCGCGGCGGGTATATTGGAGGTAATTCGGTATCGCGATGGCGGCCAGGATGCCGATGATGGCGACAACGATCATCAATTCGACCAGCGTGAAGCCAGCCTTCCGGCGATTCCGGCGCGACGGTGTCCAGGGTCCGCCGCCACCCTCCCCCCCTCGGGGGGCGGAGGATGACAACGAGCGGCGACAACTCGATGGATGGTTCGCTTCGACGCTCACTGGATTTGCTCCCAGGAAAGGCGCTTGGGAGTCTTAGCGCCGGCTGGAGCTTCCTTATCATCGGATTGAGCGACCGACTCCACCTTGCCCGTCGTGCCTGGCAACAGCTTGAAGGCGACCCCCTTGTCGGCGGGGCCACCGATCCAGGAAATTTCGTTGACGAGGCCGGTTTGTCCGGTTTGCGTGTCGAGCTTGATGCCGCTGATGCTGGTATTTGCGCTGAGTGACTGGAATTCTCCAGTGTTGGGGTCAACCGTGCCGAAGGGTGTCTTTGCCAGACTGCCGCAATTGGTGTTCACTTCCATCAACCAACTGTTACCGCTCTTTTCACAGGGCTCCTTGGTGGGGGTCGAGGTCACGAAGATCACCCGGGTTTCCAGGCCCGGCGTCATAAAGGTCTTGATCAGCACACCCGACGTGATCCGCTCGGACGGATCGCCCGGCGACGTGGTGTTGAAGTCGATATAACAGCCTTTGGTGCGGTCGCTATAGGCGCCGGAGGCTGTGTTGTTGGTGACGGTCCGGCTGCCGCTGTAGGGGCCGATCGGGGCGATCGTCTGGGTGATGGTCTGTGGCAGCAGCTTGTTGCGGGGGACCGTGCCTTGCTTGGCGGGATCGTCGCTCTCGTCGATGATGCTGTAGAAGCTTTGCACGACAGTGTTGATCAGGTCGTTTCTCAGCGGATTCGTCGGGTCGCTGGGATCGGCCTGCAGATAGCGGCCGGTGCCCACATAGACCGTTATTTTGTTATCGATGAGCGCCGCCTTGGGCTGGGCGATGATGGACTGCGCCTCGCCGCTGGCGCTGCAAGCCGTGAACAAGGGAGCGCCGCCGTTACCGACGGCCCAGGAACCCGACGACTTGTCGAATCGCCACAGGTGGCCCAGCAGGTCGCCGGCGTAGATCACGTCCACGACCCCGTCGCCGTCTTTGTCGAACAGAAACGGCGTGGACAGGCCATTCGTGGGCAGGGCGCTGCCACAAGAGGTGCTGTTGGTGGGGACGGTGATCTTGGCGATCGGCGTGATCGTCGACCCGCTTGAGGAAATATCGATGATGTACAGAACCGCATTGCCAGAGGTGCTGTTGTAGCCGTTGCCGAAAATGGCCGCCCACTGGGTGAGGCTGACCGCCGCGATCTGGGGCTGACTGAAGGTGAGCCCCATGTCGACGCCGGGGTTGAGGGGGTCGGTGCTGTCGTTGAATTCCCATCTGACGTTGGCGGTGCCAAAGTTGACGGGGTCGGTGATATCGAGCGCGTAGATGCTCTTGCCGCCCGCCCGCAGGCCACCCACCAGATAGGTCTTCCAACTGCCAAGGTAGACATCCCCCACGGTCGGCGTGCCGTCCACGAAAAACTTGTGGGATTTGCCATAGTTCGGATCGGTCAACCGACTCAGGTTGCCGTAGACTCCGTATGGAACATAGGCGAACAACTCTGTGCCACCTCCGTCGACAACGGTGGTTTTTGCGTTAAAAGCGTGCAACATGCCGTCGTTAGCGCCAACGTAGACCACGGGCGGGTTACTGGCTTTCCCGTCGACATAGGATTTATAGCTAGCCTGGCCCCCTACCTTAATGGTGTCGCCGCCGTAGCCGAAGTTGTCCTTGTGGACGTAGGTGGTGCCGGAATTGACGATGTCGCCCAGAACCGAAAGGGCCCGATCCCGGAAATCGCTGTAGCGGACTCGGTCGTCATTGCTCGGGTCGTTGTCGATCTCATCGGCAACGTAGGCGCCGGGGTCCGTGTTCACGGTCAATGCGACCGTAAAGGTGTTGGTGGTGGGCGCGGGGGTGCTCAGGATCGTCAGCCCCTGTCCCTGGTAGGCGATCGGAGTCACCCCCGACACGGTAACGATGTTGCCTGCGCTAAAGCCATGATTGGGCGCTGTGTAGGTGGCTTGCCACTTGCCGGTGGCGGCATTGAAGGCTCTGGTGATGCCGGTGATGGCGATATAGCCGCGGAGCCAGGCCAACCGTTGGGGGCAAAGGTTATCCACCACAGTCGTTCCATCGAGCTTGGTGATCTTGTCCAGCACCGCTTTCAGGTTGCCGCCGCAAGTGGCAAAGGGTTCGGAACCGGTACTGTTGCGGGTAAAGATTTTACGCGACTTAGCTGGCGGTTGCAGATTTCCCGGCGGGATCAGGACTCCCGCCTCCCACTCTGGATGTTGCTCGTCGAGAGTGCCGGTCGTCGCGTTGAGCGGGATTGCCTGCAACGTGCCGCTCCAGTCGGCGTTGAATCGGGCCACGAAGGCCGTGGCGCCCGTGTCCGTGGTCCGCGCGACATTGGTGCTGATCCTGGAACCGCCGCCCGCGTCCGCCGCCGAGCTGATGGTATTGATGATGTCGTTGAAAGCGGCACTCAGTTGCTTTGGACCCTCGACGTTATAGAACCGGCCCCGGCTGTCGATGGCGGCATGCCACAAGTCGGCGGCGTTGCCGTCCGGGCCGCTGGTGCCGGTGACGGGCCAGCTCGTGGTGCCCGCGACAATCGCGGGATAACTGCCGTCGTAGGTATTGGAGCCCCAGGTCAGGCTGCCGCCGGCGGTGCTGGTGAGGAAGGGAGTCAGCGCCAGGCCCACGGTGTAATTGACCAGATGCTGCCAGATTGCCGGATCGTTCTTGGCGTTGAAATACTGCTGAGTCTGGCTGCCGGTCAGGTCAATGAACGACGCCGAAACCAGATTATCCGAGGAGGGAACCAGGTCTTGGGCCCAGTAGTAAAACGCCACATCGGCCAGGCTGTTGGAGTTGCCATCCTTGTAGGGGGTCTGGCTTGAATAGATTTTACCATCGGGCAGCGTATGACCCGTACTATCATAGTTGCCATAGGCGCTGCTGGATGGAGCCACGTTCCAGATACCGTCGGTCATCATGAGGTGATAATTCTTTCGACATCTGGTGTTCTTATCGGTGGGATTGTTGACGGCCGACGACGCGCAATAGCTACCCACGCGCTCCAGTGCTGTGGGCAAGGGGGTGCTGCTGTAGGTGGGTAGACGTATGAGCCAGGTGTAAAAGTCGGTTTTGTGAGTGCCGGAGAACGGATTGACGGCGTTGCTCACACCCGTAGCCGCGGTATCCCAGCCCTTGCAGGTAGAGGTCGGGAGGCTATTACAGCTATTGAGCGACTGCCAGGCCACCCGGATCGTGCCGGGCAGCGTCTTCATGGCCAGGGACGCGGCGGAAATGGTCATCAGGTTGCGCGTCCGGTAGAAGGAGTACCAGTTGGCGAAATTCTGGCGCTCGTCCGCCTCGGCGGTGCTAATCGTTCCGTCGCCGTTGCGGTCCGCCCCCGACGTGGCGCTGACCATTTTAATTTTGTAGCAGCCATCGGTCATTAATTTAGCCGCCAGTGTTGCGCCTGTGCAGGTGGACAAAGAGCCATCGTAAACGTAGTAATAGGCGGGTATGGGCAGCCTTTGACAGTCGGTGCTGGC
>JAXMFY010000054.1:0-90505 GCA_046347555.1 Candidatus Competibacteraceae bacterium
TCTCGACCCTGCTCGAAGAAAACCCGACCTTGGCCAAATCCTTGGAGCGGCGCAATCCGTATCTGGACCCGCTCAACCATATCCAGGTCGCTCTGCTGCCGCGCTACCGCCAGGCGGCTCGGGAACACGGGCCGGATTCGCCCGAGGCGGAAGTCTGGCTGCGACCGCTATTGCGCTCCATCAACGCGCTGGCGGCCGGAATGCGGAATACGGGTTGACGGCGAAATCGTACCCGCGTCGTGCGTCGGTCGCGGTATCGTGCTTGGGCGCGGGTGTAGTCCTTGGAGGCCGTCTCAAGCGATGGCGAGCGTCAGGCGACCGACCGGCTCGGTCGTTGGCTTCACCGTAATTTGGATGTCGTACCCGAGTCGGTTCAAGCAATCCATCAGCTTGTGCTCGGACAGGTTGGCGAAGTTGCCGCGCAGCAACGCTGAAACTTTCGGTTGCGGAATGCCCATGCGGCGACCGGCTTCTTCTTGGGTCAGGCCAAGTTGACGCACGGCGCGGGTAATTTCGATCACCAAACCGGACTTGATCTTGAGCTTTTCGGCATCGGGTAGACCCAGATCGGCAAAGACGTTGCCAGAGCCGGTTTCGACCTCGGTCCCTTCAACAAGGCGCTTGGCCATCTCTCATCTCCTTCACGATCACCTCGGCCACTTTCAGCCGGACGCGAATGATTTCCAAGTCCTCTTTCGGCGTGGCGATTCCGCTCTTGCTCTTCTTCTGAAAGCAGTGCAGGACGAACACCGCCTCCTCGAATTTCACGGTATAGACCGCGCGGTACGTACCGCCTGCGTCATCCTCGACCACTTCCAGGACGCCGGCGCCGCCAAAGCCTTTGAGCACCTTCGCCGCATCGTGCCGATCACCGTGCTGGGTGAAGTTCAAGGCGTGCCCGAAAAACTTCCGCACGCTAACCGGAGGCGCCATCAAATCTTTCTTGCTGCTTCCGATCCAGACGAGCGGTTTTTCTCGGGCGACCATACCAATAATTATACCTGAAAAGATATAAACGGTTTCCCGAACAACTCACGCTGGGTGGCCTGGACGACCGCGACGATGGCGGGATGCAGCAGCCGGCGCTCGGTGGTGATGGCGTAGAGCTGTTCGGTCACCGATTCGATGCGTCCGACCGCCACGACCCCGTATTGCCGGCTCACGTAATCGGCAATCGCGGTGGGGGCCACGAACAAACCGGCGCCGGCCTGACCGAAGGCCTTGAGCAAGGCGCTGTCCTCGAATTCGCCCACGATGCGGGGGTACAGGCGCTGTGCTTCGAACCAGCGGATCAGGTCGGGCCGCAGCGCCACATCTTCCCCCGGCAGGAGAAACGGCGCCCGGTCCAGCAGCGCGGGAAAGGTCCCCGTCAGGGACTGCGCCAGTTCCGGCGCGGCGAATACCGTCAGGTCGCTCTCGCCAAGGAAGTGGCTGTAGCCCCGAACATTGAGGTGGGTGGGCATGGGCCGGTCGGCGATCACCAGGTCGAGATGATGGACCGCCATCTCGGCCAGCAGCGGCGCTAACCGGCCCTCGCGGCAGAAGAGCCGCACCGGTTCGGCGATGCGCAGCGCCGGCTCCACCACGCGATAGGCCACCGATTTCGGCACCGAATCGGCGATACCGACCCGAAACGGCAAGCTCTTCCGAACCGTTTGGTCGAGAGCGACCTCCAGCAACTCGTCACCGAGCGCGAAGATTTCGTCCGCGTAGCTGAAGATGCGCCGTCCCGTCTCGGTCAGCTCCAGCCCGCGCCCGACCCGGCGCAACAACTCCACGCCGAGGCTGGCTTCCAGCTCGCTCAGTTGGCCGCTGATCGATTGCGGCGTCAGGTGCAGGTGCTTGCTGGCGCTGGCGACGCTGCCGGACTTGGCGACCATCCAGAAATAGCGCAGGTGCTTGAAGTTGAGGCTGGGCATTACATCGAAAAAATCGAGGCGGTCATGTCCGCAACACCCGGATTTCCGGGGTAAGACCCTGTTCCCGCGCGACCTTGCAGAAATTCTGATCGAAAGTGTGCATGATCGCCCTGCCACAGACCGCGAGGTGCAGGGCGTCGGCGAAATCGGCGCCCAGGCGGTACCAGTCGAGCGCCCTGATGACCTGATCTTCGTCCTCAATCTCCGTATGGTTGGCGGTCACGATCAGGGTAAAAAAATCTGCTATCCGTTCTCTGGGATAGCCGTATCGAGCACGGAGCACCCATTCAGTTTCCAGAAGCACGGTTCTGGAAATGAACACCGTTTCAGACAACAGTAGTTTTTGCACGATTTCCAGTTGTCGCGGATCATCCTTAATGGCAATCCGCACGAGCAGGTTGGTATCGAAGGCAATCATCGGCAGGTTCCGTTCGGCTCCTCGTTCAGATCGACTGGCCGACAAAGCTCTTCCGTGTTGATGGGGGGACCGTCATATTGAAGAAACCCGATTAAGTCCGCCAAGGTATGCGGTCCCTTTTTCCGTTTCGATTTCAGCAACACGCCATCGCTGGTCTCAACGAAAATCAACTCAGCGCCGCTGGTCCAGCCCAGCCGCTTGCGCAGTTCCTGGGGAATGACCACGTGGCCTTTACTGGATAATTTGGCGGTGATAGCCGTCATGAGGGTCTCCGGTAAGACGATAGCCCTGAGACAGGAAATCCAGGGCGTTGGTCATGGTGGCTTGATGGTCGGCGGGCAAAGCCACGGATGTTTTCATGAGGCGAATTGGGCCAGTAGAATGGTTAGTTACGTATTGAGGGTTTCCTCCCGGTGGCGGTAGGCGGTCATGTCCGTAACACCCGGATTTCCGGGGCTAGGCTCTGTTCCCGCGCGACCTTGCAGAAATTCTGATCGAAGGTGTGCATGATCGCCCTGCCACAGGCGGCGAGGTGCAGGGCGTCAGCGAAATCAGCGCCCAGGCGATACCAGTCGAGCGCCTGGGCCACGGCGTCGTGGTTCTCGATCACGGTGTTGTCGGTTTCCAGCAGTTCCGCGAAAAACCGGCTGATCTGTTCCCGCGTCTTGCGGTAGCCGGCTCGCAACACCCATTCCGTCTCCAGCAGCACCGTTCGCGGAATGAATACCGCGTTCAGCGCCAGCAGTTGCCTCACCACGGCCACTTGAGGGGGATCATCGTTGGTCGCGGCGCGAACCAGCAAGTTGGTGTCGAACGCGATCATCGGCTGCGCTTCTCGGACTCTTCCCAGTCGGCGCGGTAATCCACCGGCTTGCACAATTCCTCGATGGGAATGGGCGGCCCGTCGTGCTGGAGCATACCGATCAAGTCTTCAAGTCGTTTGCCGCGTTTTTTCGGCGCTGCTTTCAGCATGACGCCATTGCCGGCGGCGGTGACAGTCAGTTCGGTGCCGGCTTCCCAGTGCAGTGCATCACGGATGTCCTTGGGAATGACGACCTGGCCTTTGGTGGATAAGGTGACGGTGGCGGTGGACATGGCGACCTCCGGTAAGAAAAATGGTAAGGAGGTTAGTATGGTTCGGTAGCGATTGGGTACGCAATACCTACCCTACTGCTGCCGGCCCGCAGGCCGCTCGACCGCCGCTTTCCCCGTCAACCCCGGTTCGCGCGCCAGCATTTCCCGCAACGGTCCCAAATCCGGTAAGCCCAGCACTGCGCTCAGCGCCTCGTCAATGGCTTGTCGCGCCGGATCGTGGTTCAGCCGGGCGAGCGCCTGAAGCTCCCGGTCGCACAGCGCGTCATACGCGGCGGCCAGACTCGCCACCTGTGCGTCGCTCAAGGTCCGCACGTCCAGCACCGGCATAGCCGCCCAGGCGGGTTTTTTCATTTGCATCCAGGCACTGCGGGTCGCCACGCGACCTCCAAAAAAAGCGAGCAGCGACAAACTGCCGTTGAGCCAGAGCAACAACGCCTTGCGGCGTTCCGGCGATAAATCGGTTTTGAGCGCCCACCAGGTATTACCAAGCACGGGTTGATCGAAACCCACCGCCAGAACGCGATGGGTGATCGTCCATAACCGCTCCACCAGCAGAATGTCGGCGGCCATGGTCCACAGATGGTAGGGATAATCGGCGTAGTCCGCCGTCGCGGCCCGGTCGGCGTAGCGCGGAGTCGTTCGTGGTTGCAGCCAGGCGTTGGGTTGTTGCCGAAGCGTCCTGACCTTATCGGCCTCATGATCCCAGAACGCCGGGTACAACGTCGGAACATCGCCATACAAATCGAACGCTTCGTGGATGCGTCGCCGGTCGGGGCCAATACCGCCGAGTTGACTCACCGAGCACAGGGCAACGGGAACCGCCGGTTGCCCCGGCCAACTCATCTGTCCCTGTTGCAGCGCCAGAAACGCTTTGGCCAGATCGCTGCGGGCGAACAGCGCGCCGTGCCAGGTTTCTTCACCCGTCGCGGCGGGCAGGTGAAACGCCTCGCCGAGACTGCCGGAGGGCGAACGGATGATGCCTTCCGGCAGGGTCTTCAACCGTTCGGCCAAATCCAGCGCCTCATGGATCGTGGTCGGGTTGCGCCACAGATTGAGATAGGCCGTCGCTTCCGGCGTTTCCAGTCCGGTCTGCTTCTTGCGGGCGATGAACAGCAGCTCGGACAAGTCGGTGTTTTCGGAGAAGTTGGGCCGCTCGGCATCGTAGCTGGACACCACAAGTTCCAGATGATAGCGGTCGGCCAGCAGTTTCCGGGTCGGCCCCCACGCTTCGCCGGAGGCCAGCGCGTGCGGCAACACGAAGGCCAGCCGCCCGCCAGGTTTGAGCGAGGCGTCGGCCAGCGCCACGAACACCGCGCCCAACCCCGCCGTGATGTTGGCCTGAAGCTTCTTGACCCGCTTTTTGAGTTCATTTTGCATCGCGCCGCGTTCGTCGGGCAGCGAACCAAACAGCAGATTGCCGCCGACGCTGCGCACAAAGGGCGGGTTCATCACGCACAAGTCCAGCTTGGGCACGGTCGCGCTGGTGATCTGCGTCTGGTCCGCGCCGGCGCGAAAAATTTCCGTCTGCGACACATCCAGGGTGATTTGCGTCTGCACCTCACCTTTACCGATGAAATCCAGACTGCCCAACCGTGGCGTGCCGCCATCCAGACCCAGCGGCATGACGTAGAGATTCATCCGCACGAACGCAATTTCCGGGGCCAGCAACGCCAGCGTCGAAGCGGTGAGATGCACGGCGGTGGGCAGCACATCGTAGCCGTGCAGGATGTTTTCCATGATCGCCCGGTGCAGGGTTTGCAAATCCACCGGCGACAGACTGCGCCCGGTGTTGGCCCGCGCCAGGATGTAGGCGTCCGACACCGCCTGCGCCGCCGCCATCAGCAACGTCCCGGTGCCGCAGGCCAAATCCGCGACCTTGAACTCGGTCAGTTGCGCCGGATTGCCGAAATCGCGCTTCCAGGGTCGGCTCAGCGCCAGCTTGAGCAGCAGGGTCGCCGCCGAGACTGAGGTGTAATAGGTGCCGAGATACTTGGCGTGATGCAACAGCCAGTGGTAAATCCGGCCCATCAAATCATGGCGCAGCGCCGCCTGATGCGCGCAAATCGCCTGCGCCTCCTTGAGCAGGGCGTGAAACGAGGCCAGGGTGTGCGCGGTGATCGGCAATTCCGCCAGCACCCGCTCGCCCAGTTGGAAAATCGGCACATAGTTGATGTTCCGCCAAATCCACTGCCAATGAGCGCGGGCCGCGCCCACCCCATCCCGTTGATCCGCCAACCGACGCAGCGGCGTCACGCGGGGATTCGTCGCCGCCAACTGTTCCTGAAAGATCAGCGCATTGGCAATGACCAGCGCCGACACCTTCGCCGCTGTCGCCCGCCGTCCCTCGGCCTTGTCCTCGGTTTCGCCCTTCGGCGCGGGCATCCCCAGCAGATCGGACAAGCGGTCGCACGCGCCGGTCTGCCCGATCCAGATCAGCGCCACCCCGGTCAATTGTTCCAGCAGCGATTGGGCGGTTTTGGCCACGAGGTCGTCCTGGGCCATCGTCTCCTGCGTCCGGCGCAACGCATCCATCAGCGCGGCGGGTGTGCCCTCGAACCACGCGGTTTCCTCGCTCTCCGCAATCATGCAATACGCCAAAACCGACGCTTCGAGCTGGTCGAGCAATTCGGTTGTGGATACCGCGCGGAGCGCGCTGGGGTAAACGACGGCGGCGGCGATATTGGCGATGCCGCGTTGCACCCGCCCGCGCGCATCGCCCAACACCACCTCGCGCGCTTGTGGGTGATCGGCGAACTTGCCCTCGACGACCACGCGCAACCCGCGCCAGTGGAACAGCACATCGGGCCGCTCCCGGCCGCTGGCCTGAATCGTCTCGGCATCGGCTCTGACCCCAAAGCGCGACAGCAGGATGGCCAGTTGGGTGTTGAGGGTTTCTTCCCGATGGCGGTAGACGGTCATGTTCTTTCCCAGTTGGTCCGTTTGCTTGTAGAGGCCAAATTCTAAATCAACGGCTTGTGTGTGGGAGCAGACGGGCTTGCCTGCGATGGGCTGCCGAGCAATACATCGAATAAATCGAATAATACTTCAATATTATTCGGATTGTTGGATGTTTTTCTGCCCTCTAGACTGCTCGTCGTCTTCAATGCCGAAAGGAGAGAATCGATGAACATTCACATCCAGGCCCGAGGTTTCGCATTGACCGATGGCTTGCGCGAACACATCGAGCGGCGCCTGCGCTTCGCGCTCGGTTGGGCCGACGACCGTTTGCGCCAGGTCTCGGTCCGCCTGTCCGACGAGAACGGTCCGCGCGGGGGCGAGGACAAGCGTTGTCGGATTCAGATCACTTTCCCCGGTGCGCCGAGTGTCGTGATCGACGACACCGAAGCCGATTTGTACGTGGCCATCGACCGGGCCGCCGACCGGGCGAGTCGCTCAGTGGCGCGTCGGTTGGAGCGGCAGCGCGATTATCGTCAGGGCCTGTCGCCGACGACTGCTCCAGCCCACTCCATCGCCCTGACCTTGCACTGAACACTGGAGCCATTCGATGAAATACTTGCCGGAACTGTTCGCCGCCAACGCCCACTGGGCCGAGGAGATGACGGCCGCCGATCCCCAGTTTTTCGCTGGACTGGCGGCGATCCAAACCCCCGCCTACCTGTGGATCGGCTGCTCGGACAGCCGCGTGCCCGCCAACCAGATCACCGGCTTGAAGCCGGGCGAGGTGTTCGTCCATCGCAACGTGGCCAACGTGGTGGTGCACACCGACCTCAACTGCCTGTCGGTGATGCAATACGCCATCGAAGTGCTCAAGGTCCAGCACATCATCGTGTGCGGTCACTACGGCTGCGGCGGGGTCAAGGCGGCTTTGGAAGGTGCCTCTTTCGGACTGATCGACAACTGGTTGCGCCATATCCAGGACGTGCGCGACCGGCACGCGGAACTCTTGGCCGCCCTGCTGGATAGCGATACCCGCTGGCGGGCCCTGTGCGAGCTGAACGTCATCGAACAGACGCGCAACGTCGCCCGCACCACTCTGGTGGGCGATGCCTGGAAACGGGGCCAACCCCTGATGTTGCACGGCTGGATTTACGGGTTGGCGGATGGTCGTCTGCAAGATCTTCAGACATCCATCAAGGACGGCGCGGAACTGGATGACGCCGTCGCGCTGGCGATAGCCGGCGTGCGGTCGCGCTACGCGCCGTGGTGAGGCCCGGCTGAATCTGACCTCCACATACCTGACCTAAAAACCCACACGACCGAGAAAGCGAGAGCATGGCCAAAGAATTATACAACCTCGCCGAACAACCGCCGCTGGGCGTCGTTCCCCCCAAGATGCACGCCTGGCTGATCCGCCCGGAGCGATTCGGGACGCCGATGCAGGCGTTCCAGCAGGAAGTGGTGAACGTCCCGCCCATCGCCGACGACGAAGTGCTGGTGTACGTGATGGCGGCGGGCATCAACTACAACAACGTCTGGGCCGGCCTGGGCATTCCGGTCAACGTCATCGGCGCCCGCAACAAGGCCGGCGAGCCTGAGGAATTCCACATCGGCGGTAGCGACGCCTCGGGCATCGTCTACAAGGTCGGCAAGGACGTTACCCACCTGAAGGTGGGCGACGAGGTGGTGATTCACTGTGGTCGCTACAGCCGCGACTGCGAGTGGGTCAAGAACGGCGGCGATCCGATGTATTCCCCCACCTATCGCATTTGGGGCTACGAGACCAACTGGGGCAGCTTCGCCCAGTTCACCAAGGTCCAGGCCCAGCAATGCATGCCCAAGCCCAAGCACATGACCTGGGAAGAGGCTTCCGCCTACACCCTGGTGGCCGCGACCGCCTGGCGGATGCTGCACGGCTGGGGCGTCAACGCCGTCAAGAAAGGCGACGTGGCCCTGATCTGGGGCGGCGCGGGCGGACTCGGCTCCATGGCGATTCAGATCGTCAAGGCGGCGGGCGCGACCCCCATTGCGGTTGTATCCGGCGAGGACAAGTTCGACTACTGCATGAAGCTGGGCGCCAAGGGCTGCATCAACCGCAACGACTTCGACCATTGGGGCATGTTGCCGCACTGGAAGGACAACGCCGGCTACGCCAAGTGGATGAAGGGCGTGCGGGCCTTCGGGGCCAAGATTTGGGACGTGCTGGGTGAGAAACGCGCCCCCAATCTCGTGTTCGAACATCCCGGCGAAACCACCATCCCCACCTCGATCTTCGTCTGCGAGACCGGCGGCATGGTCGTCGTGTGCGCCGGCACCACCGGCTACAACGCCACCGTCGACCTGCGCTACCTGTGGATGCGGCAGAAGCGCCTGCAAGGCTCCCACTTCGCCAACACCGTGCAATCCAATCAGATGAACGAACTGGCCCTGCGCGGCCTGCTCGATCCCTGCCTGTCGCGGGCGTTCACCTACGCCGAAATCCCGGTTGCTCACCAGTTGATGTACGAGAACAAGCACCCGCACGGCAACATGGCGGTGCTGGTCGGCGCCAAGGACTTTGGCCTCGGCGCCCATGGCAAGCCCCCCGTGGCCATCGTCCACCCGACCCTGCCCAAGGGCGACGTCCACACCACCCCGCACCCCTATCCGCTGTCCGCCCCGCTGCCCAGCATCGCCGAAGCCGAGGCCATCACCATCGCCGACGATGGCACCCGGGTCAAGGATCTCATGCATCGCGGCATCATCGCCTGCGCCCCCAGCGACACGGTCGGTCAGGTGGCGAAGATCATGGTGGACCACGAAATCCACGCCGTGGTCGTGATGGACGGCGGCCAGGCGGTGGGCGTGGTGTCGCAAACCGACATGGTGCTGGCGCGGCAGGGGCGGACCCCGGAGCAGGCGCGGGCGCTGCTGGCCCAGGACATCATGACCCCCGGCTGCGCGACCTGCGACGCGGGTATCCTGCTGACCGAGGCGGTCAGCCTGATGACCAGTCGGCGGATGCACCGGCTGGTGGTCACCGAAAATGGCCAGCCCACCGGCGTCATTTCGATGACCGACGTGGTTCGCAAGATTATCGGGGAATGAGCCGCTGGAACCGAAAAGCTCTTAACCTCTGCCGTCAAAACCGAACGTTCAGGTTGGGAGTGGCGGAAAATATGGTGCAACCATCGTGGGTAACGCCTGAGCAGTTTGGAGTGGTAAATAAAGAACCCCGCTACAGCGGGGTTCTTGTGATTTAACATCGAGTCGCAGCCTTACCGGCGTCGCCCCCACCGCCCTTGCAATCCACTCAGCAGCCAAGCCAACCCGGTCGCCAACAAGGTCAGGAGCAGTGGGTGCAGGGTCGGGATATCTTTCGCTTCCCCCCCGCTGCTCCAAAGCGCGGTGTTCGTCGTGACCGGCGTGACATTGTCGTCGTCCAGGTTGCTGTTGCCGTTGCGATCCCAGGAGGCGCTGGCGGTGTTGCTGGCGGTGACGACGCCCGGGTTCAGGTGGGTCTGAAACACGATCACCACTTCGTTTTGGGCCTGTGTTTCGTCGGTGGCGCCCGGGTCGGGAGCGATGTTGCCTTGGTAGACAACCTGCTCATTGGGCGGCGAGCCTTGCACC
The DNA here is from genome assembly GCA_046347555.1 of Candidatus Competibacteraceae bacterium. Classification (GTDB taxonomy): domain Bacteria; phylum Pseudomonadota; class Gammaproteobacteria; order Competibacterales; family Competibacteraceae; genus Contendibacter. The sequence continues at coordinate 9,943 of JAXMFY010000054.1, forward strand.
TGGCAGAGATCAATCGTCGAGGGCGGACTGGATACCGAGGGGGTGGTGCAACTCAAGCTGCCGGCCACGTAAGTAGTCCCCGCGGGGATGGGATCGACGACTCGGACCAGGTCGGCAACGGCATTGCCGTTATTGATCCAGACCATCCGCCATTCCAGCACGGGCACGCCCGCGGCGTTGACCGTCTTGCGGCCCGAGGGCGGGTCGAAGATGGTCGCCATCGCATCGGTGTCAGTCGCGCTGTTGTTGCCCGGCGTGGGGTCGGTGACCCCACCGGGGGCGGCCACCGTGGCGGTGTTGCTCAGCGGGCCCGTGGCGGAGGTGGCGACAGTGCAACTGGCGGTGTAGGTGGCGCTGCCGCCGCTGGGCAGGTTCACCGTGTCGTTGAGGTTGCCCGAGCCCGAGGCCGCGCAGGTGCCCCCACCCGCGCCGACGCAGGTCCACGCGCAGGTCAGCGCCGCCGGGAAGGTGTCCGCCACCGTCGCGCCCGTCACGTTGCTCGGGCCGGCGTTGCTGGCGGTGATGGTGTAGGTCACCGAGCCCCCCGGTGTGTAGGTGGTCGAATTATCGGTTTTGGTGATCGATAAATCGGCGCTCGCCGCCAGGGTATCGCTATCCGTCGCCGAGTTGTTGCCCGGCGTGGGGTCGGTCACCCCGCCGGGGGCGGCCACCGTGGCGGTGTTGCTCAGCGAGCCCGTGGCGTTGGCCGCAATGGCGCAACTGGCGGTGTAGGTGGCGCTGCCCCCACTGGGCAGGTTCACCGTGTCGTTGATATTGCCCGAACCCGAGGCCGCGCAGGTGCCCCCGCCCGCGCCCACGCAGGTCCACGCGCAGGTCAGCGCCGCCGGGAAGGTGTCCGCCACCGTCGCGCCAAGGGCGTTGCTGGGGCCGGCGTTGCTGGCGACGATCGTGTAGGTTACCGAGCCCCCCGCCGTGGCCGTGGTCACTCCGTCGGTCTTGGTGATCGCCAGATCGGCCGAGGCGCTGAGCGTGTCGGTGTCGGTCGCTGAGTTGTTGCCCGGCGTCGGGTCGGTCACCCCACCGGGGGCGGCCACCGTGGCGGTGTTGCTCAGCGAGCCCGTGGCGTTGGCCGCAATGGTGCAACTGGCGGTGTAGGTGACGCTGCCGCCACTGGGCAGGTTCACCGTGTCGTTGATATTGCCCGACCCCGACGCCGTGCAGGTCCCGCCGCCCGCGCCCACGCAGGTCCACGTGCAGGTCAGCACCGCCGGGAAGGTGTCCGCCACCGTCGCGCCCGGCGCGTTGCTCGGGCCGGCGTTGCTGGCGGTGATCGTGTAGGTCACCGAGCCCCCCGGCGTCGCCGTCGTCACCCCGTCGGTCTTGGTGATCCCCAGGTTGGCCTGGGGTGTGAGCGTGTCGGTGTCGGTCGCACTGTTGTTGGCGGCGTTCGGATCGCCGGCGATCGTCACGGTTGCGGTGTTGGAGAGCGTCCCGGTCGCCGCCGCGGCAATAGCGCAGCTCGCGGTGTAGGTCACACTCGCGCCGGCCGGTAGGTTGACGGTGTCGTTGAGGTTGCCCGACCCCGAGGCCGTGCAGGTCCCACCGCCCGCGCCGACGCAGGTCCACGTGCAGGTCAGCACCGCCGGAAACGTGTCCGCCACCGTCGCGCCGGTCGCCGGGACGGCCGACGCGTTCGAGGCGGTGATGGTGTAGGTCACCGAGCCCCCCGGCGTCGCCGTCGTCACCCCGTCGGTCTTGGTGATCGAGAGGTCCGCCGCAACCGCCGTCTGGACGTTGATGCACCCGTTGGCTGTCACGCTCTGGCCGTCGGGGTTGGTAATGGTGACGTTCTGAGACCCCGTGGCGAGCGCCGTGATGTTGAGGGTTACCTGGGTCGGCGAGTTGTAGGTCGCGCTGTTGACGGTCGCGTTCGTTACCGTCGCCGAGAGGTGGTTGAACGGCCGGGCCGGCGCCGGCAGGTTGGGACCCGGATCGTAAAAACCCGAGCCATTAGACGAAGTGGCGTTGATGACCACATTGCCGGTGGGGCCGGAAAATGTGATCGGGCTCCCGGAACAGGTCGGCGTCGCTGGCGGTGGCGCCAGGAGCTTGCCAATACGCACCGCGTAGCTGTTAGACGCCTGGTTGTATTCCTGGATCGTCCACACCGTCATGTCATCAAGCGGATCAACGACGGTGAAGGAATAATCACCCCAGCGTCGGCCTGAAGCGCCGCCGGGATCGGACGGGGGATTGTAGTTCGCGGTGGTGGTGCCAAAGGCCGTGGCGGCGGTGGTGGGCGGTCCGGTCATGGTGCCAAGCGTGTCGCTCGAAAGCCGGCTGACGTAGGCCGGGGTGGCGCCCACTGGCGTACCGGCCATGGTGAAGCCGGCGACTGCGTGTCCCTGCCCCGTCACCGTGATCGATGGAATGAAGTACTGTCGCGCCGCCGCTCGGGTGGCTGCATTGTCAAATACCGTGCCCGACTGTACCAGCGTCGGCGTGGTGGTGAGGTTCTGGAATTCATACCAGCGGGTGGCGTTGCGCGACGCTGCCGCCGTACTTGCGACACCGGTAGTGCCAACCGTGAAATTGTGCGCCGCCCACAGCCGACCATTGCGGATCATCGCCTGGTAGAACCGGTCGTCGAGTGAGTCGAGAAGGCCGTTGTTGCCACCCGTGTTCCCGGCGTGCTGAACGAGGCGGATGGTCTGGGTGCCAGACAGTGTGGTCGTCGGCACGGTGACACTGATGTTGGCCGAGATCGTTGGGGTCGCGGAGCCCGGATTGCTGACCCGGCGGAACATGATCGTGCTGAAGGTCGCGTTGTCGGGGCCGACGAAGTAGCCCTCGGTCGCGGTCGCATCGAAATTGTCAACGCCGCGCGGCGCAAAGGGTCCAGCCCCCGCCGCGCCTGACACGAGGTTGGCGAACAAGGTGACGGTGATCGGGCCGGCGCCCAACACCGACGATTTTCGCACCACGTAGCCGTTGGTGCCGACGAAGGAACCAGCGCTGCTGAACATGTTGCAGCCGATGTAAAGCGCGTTGACGTCGACGCCGAGCGAGGGGTAGTCGCAGAAATTGGTGCCGGGATCGGCCTGGAACTGGAAGAACGTCCAGACGGTACCCGCGCTGATCGTGCCGTTGCTCGCCGCATCACTCACCGCGACGAGTACGCGATTAGCGGCCGTCGTCGTGCAAGCGGCGCTCGTGCAGGGCACATCGATAATGGTGAGGATCCAGCGGGCGGTGAAGCGGTCGTAGCGAATCTGGGGATCGCTGGTGAAGTTGAGGACCACCGAACCACCTACCGGCGTCATCACCGAGGCGAAGAACGTGTCGGGGTTAGCATTGAGCACGCCGTCCGCCACGCCAGCCTTGGTATACGAACGGATGCGGCCGTTGACGAACGCGATGTACTGCGTCGGCCCGATCGTGCCCATGGAGTCGGGCGGAAAAGCCCCGGTATCGGTGAGCGTGGGACCATCAAAGGAAAGAGCCGTGGTGTGCGTGAGCGCCGTGCGCTCTGGACCTTGGCTCAGCGGCATGACTTTGAGGGATTCCTCCTCGTCCGGCCGGAGAGGATATTGCGAGACGCTCGGCGCATTCGGGTTTTGCGGCAGATGGCTACGATCCGGATATTCCAATTCGTGATCTGGATGCGGGGGAGTGGGGCCGGAGGGTTGTCGTTCCGCGATCTGTTCGGTGGTCTCCCTCATCCCCTCGGAACCTGGCAGCTCCTCACCCGTGGTCTGGGCTTCGGCCATTGCGGCAAACAACACCAGGAACAATGCGATCCCAAAGACACCTGTCAGCGGCAATCGGCAAAATCGCCTGCGGGCGAATCCACCTTGGCAGGATTTCGATTCTGAACAAGCGGTTTTAATAACCATGGCACCGGCCTTAATCTCCTGTTCGGAGAGGGTGAAAGGGGGAGAGAGATTTTCGTATTGGTTGTTATGTCGAGGGTGAGCATCTTTCATAAGGGCTCCGCTCACTCCCACTCGATGGTCGCCGGCGGCTTGCCGGACACGTCGTAGACCACCCGGGAAATGCCGCGCACCTCGTTGATGATGCGCCGCGATACGCGATCCAGGAAATCGTAGGGCAGGTGCGCCCAGCGGGCGGTCATGAAATCCACCGTCTCCACCGCCCGCAGGGCGACCACGTAATCGTAGCGGCGGCCATCGCCCATCACCCCCACCGACTTGACCGGCAGGAACACCGCGAACGCCTGGCTGGTCTGGTCGTACAGATCGGCCCGGCGCAGTTCTTCGATGAAGATGTGGTCGGCCCGGCGCAGCACGTCGGCGTATTCCTTCTTCACTTCGCCGAGGATGCGCACGCCCAGCCCCGGACCGGGGAAGGGATGGCGGTAAACCATTTCGGACGGCAACCCAAGTTCGACGCCCAATCGGCGCACCTCGTCCTTAAACAGTTCTCGCAGCGGCTCGACCAGTTTCAGCCGCATCGTCGCCGGCAAGCCGCCGACGTTGTGATGGGACTTGATAACGTGGGCCTTGCCGGTCTTGGCGCCCGCCGACTCGATCACATCGGGGTAGATGGTGCCTTGAGCCAGCCACTTGACGTTGCGCAAGCGGGCCGCTTCCTGCTCGAACACGTCGATGAATAGCCCGCCGATGATCTTGCGTTTTTGCTCGGGGTCGGTCACGCCGGCCAACGCAGCCAGAAATCGCGCCTCGGCATCCACCCGAATCACCCGAACGCCAAGATGGCGGCCAAACGTGGTCATGACCTGATCGCCCTCGTGCAAGCGTAGCAAGCCGGTGTCCACGAACACACACGTCAATTGATCGCCGATGGCCCGGTGCAGCAGCGCCGCCACCACCGAGGAATCCACGCCGCCGGACAGCCCCAGCAACACCTCGTCGTCGCCCACCTGGGAACGGATGGCGGCGATGCTGTCCTCGATGATGTTGCCGGTGGTCCACAGCGGTTCGCAGCCGCAGATGTCCAGCACGAACCGGCGCAGGATGCGCTCGCCCTGGCGGGTATGCGTCACCTCGGGATGGAACTGCACCCCGTACCAGCGCTTCTCCTCGTTCGCCATGCCGGCGATGGGACAGGTCGCCGTGCTGGCGATGCGGGCAAAACCGGGCGGCAGCGCGGTCACCCGGTCGCCGTGGCTCATCCACACATCCAGCAGACCGTAACCCTCCGGGCTGGCGTGGTCCTCGATGGCGCGCAACAACTCGGAATGAGCATGAGCGCGCACCTGGGCGTAACCGAATTCCTGATGATCCGACGCTTCCACCAGTCCGCCCAGTTGCATCGCCATGGACTGCATCCCATAGCAAATGCCGAGTAGCGGTACGTTCAGGTCAAATACGACCTGGGGTACACGAGGACCGTCGGTGACCGTGGTGGATTCCGGGCTGCCGGACAGGATGACGCCGCGCGGATGGAAGGCGCGCAGCGCGGCCAACTCGGCGTCCCAGGGATGGATTTCGCAATAGACGCCGATTTCCCGCACCCGGCGGGCGATCAACTGAGTGTACTGGGAACCGAAGTCGAGGATGAGAATCCGGTCGAGATGAATGTCGCGGGCGGTCATGATTGCGCTCCCTTCCCCTCAACGGGGAAAAGCCAGGGTGGGGACCAAGGGTTGGAGTTCAATCCACCCGGTAATTGGGCGCTTCCTTGGTGATCGTCACATCGTGGACATGGCTCTCCCGCATTCCGGCGCTGGTCACTCGGGTAAACGCGGGCTTCGTGCGCATCTCGACGATGTCCTGGCAACCCACGTAGCCCATGCTGGAACGCAACCCGCCCATCAACTGATTGATGATCGCCAGCACGCTGCCCTTGTAGGGCACCCGGCCCTCGATGCCTTCCGGCACCAACTTCTCCACCGCGCTGCCTTCCTGGAAATAGCGGTCGCTGGAGCCGTACTGCTGGGTCATCGCGCCGATGGACCCCATGCCGCGATAGGATTTGTAGGAACGGCCCTGGTACAGTTCCACCTCGCCGGGGGCTTCCTCGGTGCCGGCGAACAGACTGCCGATCATGACGGTATGCGCGCCGGCGGCGATGGCCTTGGCCAGATCGCCGGAATAGCGCACACCGCCATCGGCAATCACCGGCACATCACTATCGCGCAGCGCCTCGGCCACATTAGCGACGGCGCTGATCTGCGGCACACCGACGCCGGCGACGATGCGGGTGGTGCAGATCGAACCCGGACCGATGCCGACCTTGACCGCGTCCGCGCCCGCTTCCACCAGATCGCGGGCGGCGGCGGCGGTGGCGATGTTGCCACCGATCACCTGCACCTTCGAAAATTGATCCTTGACCCAGCGCACCCGGTTCAACACGTTGCGGGAATGACCGTGGGCGGTATCCACCACGATCACGTCCACCCCCGCGCTCACCAGCGTCGCCACCCGCTCCTCGGTGTCGCCGCCGGTGCCGACCGCCGCGCCGACTCGCAACCGCCCCCATTCGTCCTTGCAGGCGTGGGGAAAATCGCTGGATTTCTGAATGTCCTTGACCGTGATCATCCCGCGCAACTGAAAGCGGTCGTTGACCACCAGCACCTTCTCGATGCGGTGCTTGTGCAGCAGCGCCACGATTTCCTCGCGGCTGGCCCCCTCGCGCACCGTCACCAACCGCTCCTTCGGCGTCATGATGGCGCTGACCGGGGCATCCATGTTGTGCTCGAAGCGCAGGTCACGGCTGGTGACGATACCGACCAGGCTTTCGCCCTCCACCACCGGCACGCCGGAAATATGATGAGCGCGAGTCAGGGCCAACACCTCGCGGATAGTCGTCGTTGGCGCGGTAACAATGGGATCGTTGATGACGCCGGTCTCATATTTTTTGACCCGCCGCACTTCCTGTGCCTGTTTTTCAACCGGTAAATTTTTATGGATAATGCCGATGCCGCCTTCCTGCGCCAGGGCGATGGCCAGCCGCGATTCCGTAACCGTATCCATCGCCGCCGATAGCAGCGGGATGTTCAGAGCGATGGCACGGGTCAGTTGGGTCTTGAGGCTCACGTCCTTCGGCAGTATCGCGGAATAGGCGGGAAGGAGCAGGACATCGTCGAAGGTCAGGGCTTCTTGAACGATACGCATGGCGGGCCTCGGGACTTGGCGAAAAATAAGCGGGTAAGTTTATGCCACGACATGCGGACGGTAAACGGAAAATCGGCCAGCCTGGATTCGTGGCCCGCCAACTCCCCATGCTGGACCCTGGAGCAGGGAAGTTGGGCGCGGCGTTGATCCATGGCGGCTTGGCGGCAACGCGCGTCTGGCCTCGGTGATGGGCGCGTTGCCCACCCTTCCTGAGCTTAAAACATATCGGCAGGATACCAACCGCACGAGGGCCAACCGATGGACACGCGCTACGACTTGATTTTCGAGGGGCGGATCGCGGACGGCTATTCCCCCGAGGACGCGAGGCGCAATCTCGCCAGGCTGTTGCGGCGGGAACCGGACCAGGTTGAGATGCTGTTTTCTGGAAAGCCGTATGTTCTGCGCCGGGCACTGGATTCGGAGGCGGCTTATCGCCATCAGGGAGCGATGAAGCACGCCGGTCTCATGTGCCGACTGGTTCCAAGCAACGAAATCGCGGCGGCGGCGCCCCCGCCAACACCAACGGCCGGGACGCTCTCGCTGGATAAAAAACCGGATTCATTCCAACCCGCTTCGGTTTCCCTGGATAAAAAATCATCCAACTCCGTGCTGGCGCTCGAACCGCTCGGGGGTGAATCGGCTCCCGCGTCCGAAGCTATTTCCACCAAGCCGCTCGCTGCATCGGACACCTTCACTGAATGCCCCAAATGCCATTATCACGCTCGCGGGCCTCAGGATGGATTGATTTCGCAGGGCGTGTGCCCAGCGTGTGGGCTGATCATCGCCAAGTATCTGGAGCGCCAGGCGGAATCGAATCGCCTCCCTAACCGCCGTCTTGCCGCGGCGCCAACCTCCGATACGGAAAGCGCTAAACCGAATCCAAACGCCCTGCACTTCGATGAGCTACCGCCCGGCCCGCTCAAGCTGATATCCCTGGAGTTCAACCTGCCGCCCAATATAACTCTGCCCGCGCAACTGAAACGCGCGCCCACAGCTTCCCTCAAGCGACGGTTTCTGGCGGCGGTCGCCACATACCTTAACCTTGGGTTCCTGATGGCGGTACTAATTTTATTGGGCATGATTCTATTGCTTCTGATTCTGAATCTGGCCCTCGGCGCGGCGGGCGATCTTAACGCCGCAATGAGGACAATTAAGAATTTTGGAGACTACGAGGTAATCATTAAGATCAGTTTATGGCTGTTGGGATTATGGCTAGGTCTCATTTATCTACCCATTAAATGGGACGGTTTGACGTATGGCCAGCGATTGATGCGAATCGCGCCGGTCCACAAGGATAGCGACGAAATAACCTTGCCCGATACGAAAACTCTCTTGCAACGACTCGCTGGCAATATCATCGCTTGGTTGATCTGGCCCGTGACGCTACTCTGGCTGATGTTCGATCGCAGTGGCCGCAGTATCGCCGACCGACTTTCCGACTGTCGGCAAATCGAAGCAGGGGTAACTCCTGACAGTCCAGTCCTGAAGGCGCTTTCACCATTAGCCTACGGAATCCTCCTGGGTTTCGCGGCTGCTGCTCCGCTTCTCTGGCTGACAAAGTGCGCGGAGAGCACGGTTCAGGAAATAGCGGTCAATAAAAAATCGTTCAGCGAGCGAACGCTCGGCGAACCACTTGATTCTCGGAAGGTTCAAGAGACCTTGGTAAGCAGAGCCGCCCAGAAGGAAGAATTTGGATCACCGAAGACCATTCTTGAGCGACTGGTGAAACTCCAGCGCCAGTACCACGACCGTCACCAGCGATATTCCGACACCATCGAGGAGCTGGTCATGGAATCACCTGATCGGCAATCGTCGATGATGTTGGTCATATTGATGCGCCAGCAAACCAGAATACAACTGGACGCGGGCGGCTTCAAAATCGGCCTGCGCCGCGATGATGGCTGGCACATTGCGACGGAAGCAGGTTATCAGGGAGTGCGGTCATCGTTTTGAACGCAACCGCTTCCATGCCATCCCGCGACATCCATACCGTCTCCCGCCTGAACTAGGACGCGCGCAATGATGTGGGAAGCATCGGCTAGCGTTGGAACATCGGGACCACGTACACTGTCTAGAACAAGACCTGAACTACCCATCATGGCCCTGACTGGCTAACGCGCCCCATGATCAACACTTACAAAATCTACGAAGACCTCGCCCAAGCCATGGACGACGCGGCGGCGCGCAAATTGGCTTCCGTCTTGGGCGTGATCTACGAGGATCTGCAAAATACCGTCACCAAGGTCGAGTTCAGCGAACTCCGTGGCACGGTTCAGGAACTCGCCGAAATCCAGAAACGCACCGAACTGCGCGTCGAGGAACTCGCCGAAGCCCAGAAACGCACCGAACTGCGCGTTGAGGAACTCGCCGAAGCCCAGAAACGCACCGAACTGCGCGTTGAGGAACTCACCGAGGCCCAGAAACGCACCGAACTGCGCGTCGAGGAACTCGCCGAGGCCCAGAAACGGACCGAGGAATCGGTGCGTCGCCTCGCCGACCGGCTCGATGACACCAATAAGCAACTGGGCGACACTAACAAACAGATGGGCGGACTGGCGGCTACCGTCGGCTATACCCTGGAAAATGAAGCCTACCGCCACCTGCCGGACCTGCTCCGGCGCGACTATGGCATCGAAGTCGAGGAACCGCTGTACCGGGACTACCTGACCGATGACAAGGGCCGGGATGTGGAAGTCAATATTCTGGGGCGGGCGCGGCGGGGCGATGAAAAGCTGCTCATCATTGGCGAGAGCAAAGCGCAGTTGTCCCAGCGCGATATCGACCATTTCCTGAACCGGCGGGCAGCCCGGCTTGATACCCGTGGCCGGACCCCCTTCCCAGTGATCGTCGCTCACATGGTCAGCCAGCGCGGCGCCGTTGAGTATGGCCGCCAACAGGGCGCGGCGGTCTATTTGTCCTATCAGTTCGGGCGCTAGCCCTGAGCGATTCGGCCCAACCCGCTCATGACGATACTTCACGGATGATGCGGCCGGATCGCGACATCTACACCGTCTCCCGTCTGAACCAGGACGCGCGCGCCCTGTTGGAAGGCGAATTTCCATCGCTGTGGGTGGAAGGCGAAGTTTCCAACCTGTCCCGCCCATCCTCCGGCCATCTCTATTTCTCGCTCAAGGACGCCAAGGCGCAGATCCGCTGCGCGCTGTTCCAGAACCGCGCCTTCCTGTTCCGCGACTGCCCCCGCAACGGTCAACACGTGCTGGCGCGGGGTCGGGTCAGCCTGTACGAACCGCGCGGCGATTTTCAGTTCATCGTCGAGTACGTGGAGGAAGCCGGCGCGGGCGCGCTGCGCCGGGCCTACGACGAACTGCGCCTCAAGCTGGAGCGGGAAGGGCTGTTCGCGCCGGAACGCAAACGGCCCCTGCCCCGCTTCCCCCGCCGGATCGGCGTCATCACCTCCCCCACCGGCGCGGCGATTCGCGACGTGCTGACCACCCTGCGCCGCCGTTGCCCCAGCCTGCCGGTCCTGCTCTATCCCGTCCCGGTGCAGGGCGACGGCGCGGCGCAAGAGATCGCCCGCGCCATCCGCCGCGCCTCCGAACGCCGGGACTGTGACGTGCTGCTGCTGGCGCGCGGCGGCGGTTCGCTGGAAGATTTGCGGGCTTTCAACGAGGAAACCGTGGCGCGGGCCATTTTCGACTGCGCCATCCCGCTGGTGACCGGCATCGGCCACGAAATCGACGTTACCATCGCCGATTTCGCCGCTGACCTGCGCGCCGCCACGCCCACGGCGGCGGCGGAACTAGCCAGTCCCGACTGGCTGGAATGGCTGCGTCAAGTCCGGTTGCTGCAAGAGCGGCTGGACCGGGCGCTGCAACGGCGGTTCGTCCAGCAACGCGAGCGCCTGGCGGAACTGACGCGCCGGCTCGACCGCGCCCAACCGCGTCAGCGCCTGCGGGACCGCGCCCAACGACTCGACGATCTGGACCAGCGGTTGCGCGCGGCGATGCGCCAGCGTCTGGAAACCGCCGCCCAGCGCCTGCATGGCCTGGGCGGCCGGATCCACGCCCTGAGTCCGCTCGCCACCCTCGACCGCGGCTATGCCATCGTGCGCCGGCCAGCGGATGGTGAAATCCTGCGCCGGGCCGACGCCGTCCGCGTTGGTGATGTCGTGGAGGCGCTGCTCAGTCATGGCCTTCTGCGCTGCACGGTCGCGACGATAGATAACGCGGACTGGACCCCGGCGACGGACCGGGGCGGAGTCCCTTGAGAAAATGGCCCACCACCCATGCGTCGCCTCTGGTTCCTGCTCCTGATCTGCGCGTTCGGCGCCTGGTTCGCCTGGCGCGGCCGTCCCATCGAACGGGCGCCCGGCGTGCTGGCGCCCGACGTTCCGCGCCAACAGCCGCTGGGCGCGGCGGCCCCGACCTTCCGCAAGGATCGATACGAGATCAAGGCATTGGCGGAATTCACCATCGAGGCCCGGGTACTGGGTCGGGAAGATTACCGCTTCGACGCGGGCGCGGACCTGGCCCCGGTGGATTTGGCGCTGGGCTGGGGGCCGATGTCGGATAGCGCGGTGCTGGCTCAGATCACCGTCCGCCAGGGCAATCGCTTCTACTACTGGCATACCGCCACCTTTCCCATCCCGCGCCGGGACATCGAGACGCACAGCGCCAACATGCACCTGATTCCCGCCTCGCGCGCCGTCGCCGACCAGTTGAAGTCGGTGCGCACCGGTCAAATCGTTCAGCTCGGCGGCTACCTGGTCGACGTGCGCCGTGACGACGGCTGGCGCTGGCGCAGTTCGCTGAGCCGCGAGGACACCGGAGCTGGCGCTTGTGAGCTGGTTTGGGTGGAAACCGTGGCCCTGCGCTGACGAAGCGCCGATCCGCCACCCGCGCAACCATTCCCTGCAAGCGCCGCTTCGATCCGACCTCTTATCGTATCCTCTCCTTTTCCCCGCCCGCCCGGACAGGACCTTCATCATGAAACTGGACATGATCAGCCGCTATCCCGAAACCACGCCCAAGCCGACGCCCTTGCTGTTCGTGCATGGCTCGTTCGCCGATGCCCGCTGCTGGGACGTAAACTTTCTCCCCCATTGCGCGCGACGGGGCTACGAAGCGCACGCCTTCAGCCTGCGCGGTCACGGCCGCAGCGAGGGTCACGAGCATCTGCACACCTGGCGACTGGCCGACTACGTCGCTGACCTGGAAAAAGCCATCGAGACCATGCCGGCTCCGCCCGTGTTGATTGGGCACTCGATGGGCGGCATGGTGGTTCAAAAATACCTGGAGAATCACGCCAGGATCGCTGGGTTGGTGCTGATGGCCTCGGTGCCGCCGCAGGGCCTGCTGCCGACCAACCTGCACATGGCGATGCGCCATCCGTTCCTGTTCCAACAGATGGCCCTGTTCTCGCTGCTCGGTCCCACCTACGGCACGCCGGAGATGATGCGACGGCTGTTATTCTCCCAAAACATGCCATTGGCGAAACTGCGGGAATACTTCGATTTCATCCAGGCCGAATCGCAAGTGGTGGCGCTGGACATGATGGGCCTGAATCCGCTGCGGCTGAATCCACGCCAGTTGCGAATGCCCATCCTCGTGCTCGGCGCGCGCAACGACGTGTTCGTCTCGCCGGCGATGGTCGAGGAGACCGCCCGCTTCTACGGCAACGCCGAGGCGCGCGTCTTCCCCAACATGGCCCATGCGATGATGATGGAGCTGAACTGGCGCGAGCCGGCGGATTACCTGCTGGACTGGCTGGAGCGCGCGGTCAACGCCCAGGTGGCCTGATCGGCGCCCTCACCTTCGCCCTCTTCCAAGGGGAGAGAGGGGTTAAGATAGCCATTCCATTCACGGCTTCAGGAGCAATATCGTCATGACCCCGCACAAGATCACGCCGGCTGAGTATCACCAGATGGGAGCGATCTTCCCGGATATCCGCCTGGAACTGATTGAAGGAGAGTTGTTCGATATGGCCCCTATTGGCACCGCCCATTTCTGGACTGTGGTCCAACTAGACCGCTTGTTGAATCAGCGTCTGGCCGACCAAGCGCTCATCGTCTGTCAAGGTCCCTTGTCCCTGCCGGATTCCGAACCGGAACCGGACATCATGGTGCTGAAGCTGGCGGATTATCGCCAGCGCCTCCCCGAACCCGGAGATGTCCGCTGGCTGATTGAAGTGGCGGATAGCTCCGTGCGGTATGACCGCACCCGCAAGTTGCCGCTCTACGCCCGCCACGGCATTCCCGAAGCCTGGTTGATCGATCTCAATACCCGCGTCGTGGAAGTGCATCGCCAGCCCGTGGGGGACTGCTATCAGACCGTGGCCACGCCGAAGGTGCTGACGCCCCTGGTCTTCCCCGAACTGGCGATCCCGGTGGAAGACATTCTGCCCTGAATCTACCCCTCCCGCAGTAACCGCCGCAGAATCTTGCCGACGTTAGTCTTGGGCAGCTCGGTTCGAAACTCGACCCGGCGCGGCGCCTTGTAGCCGGTCAGATGCTGGCGGCAATGCTCGATCAGCGCCTCGGCGGTCAGCGCCGGATCTTTCTTGACCACCACGATCTTGACCGCCTCACCCGATTTCTCGTCGGGCACGCCGATCGCCGCGACTTCCAGTACTCCCGGATGCAGCGCCACCACGTCCTCGATCTCGTTGGGATAGACGTTGAAGCCGGACACCAGGATCATGTCCTTCTTGCGATCCACGATCCGGGCGTAGCCCCGCTCGTCCACGTAACCGATGTCCCCGGTCCTCAGGTAACCATCGTCGGTCATGACCTTGGCGGTTTCGTCGGGCCGTTGCCAGTAGCCGCGCATCACCTGCGGGCCACGAATGCAGATCTCGCCGACCTGGTCCTGGCCAATACCCAGCTCCCGACCGCCATCGTCGCGGATGGACAGTTCGGTCGAAGGCAACGGCAGGCCGATGCTGCCGTTATACTCGGGCAAGGTCAGTGGATTGCAGGTCGCCAGCGGCGAAGTCTCGGTCAGGCCATAACCTTCGATCAGCGGCGCACCGGTCACCCGCCGCCAGTTTTCGGCCACCGCCCGCTGCACCGCCATGCCCCCAGATCCGCTCAGCTTGAGGGCGCTGAAATCGAGCCGGTCGAAACCGGGCGCGTGCAACAGCCCGTTGTACAAGGTATTCACACCGATGATGGCGGTAAACCGGACCTTGCCCAGTTCCTTGACGAAGCCAGGCACGTCGCGGGGATTCGTGATCAAAATATTGTGAACCCCCGTCTTCATGAAGGCCAGGCCATTCACAGTCAACGAAAAGATGTGATAAAGCGGCAGGGGGGCGATGGCGACCTCCTCGCCCGGCTTGAACCCCGAACTCAGCCAGGCCGAGGCCTGTTGCAGGTTCGCCACCAGGTTGCCGTGGGTTAGCATCGCGCCCTTGGACACGCCCGTGGTGCCGCCAGTGTATTGCAGAAACGCCAGGTCCTCATGATTCAGCGGCACGTCCGCCAATGTCTGGCCCTCTCCATCGCTCAGCACTCGCCGAAGCGGAATCGCGCCGGGGATGTTCCAGGCCGGCACCATTTTCTTGACCCGCTTGACCACGAAATTGACCAGCGGTCGTTTCGGAAACGGGAATAGATCGCCGAGTTGCGTGGTGATCACGGTCTTGACCGGGGTCTGGTTCAAAACTTCCTGCAAGGTGTGGGCGAAGTTTTCAAGGATGACGATGGCGGTCGCGCCGGAATCCTTGAGTTGATGCTCCAATTCGCGGGGCGTGTAGAGGGGATTGACGTTCACCACGACCAGGCCGGCGCGCAGGATGCCGAACAGCGCCACCGGATATTGCAGGACGTTGGGCATCATGAGGGCGACCCGCTCGCCCTTGCCCAAACCGAGCGTTTGTTGCAACCAGGCACCGAATGCCCAACTGAGCCGGTCGATATCCCGATAGCGCAGGGTTGCGCCCAGGTTGGAATACGCCGGCAAGTCGGCGAATCGTCGGCAGCTTTTCTCCAAGATATCCCTCAGCGAATTGAATTCGTCTAGATCGATCTCGGCCGGCACACCCGGCGGATACTCGCGCAACCAGATCTTTTCCATGCTGATCTCCTTTGGTTCTCATGATCCCGGCCAGGCCGGATCGTTGGAAAATAGTCCAAAACCACCCACAATTAAACGACATTCCCCGTCCGCTCCGCTTCGCCACTCGCCCGGACCCGCGCCCGTCCCCATGAAAACCCGCGACCGCATCCTGCAAACCAGCCTGCAACTGTTCAACGAACACGGCGAACCCCGTATCACCACCAATCATATCGCCGACGAACTGGATATCAGTCCCGGCAATCTCTACTACCACTTCCGCAGCAAGGATGAAATCATCGGGCTGCTGTTCCAGCAGTTCGAACGGCGGATGGACGCGGTGCTGCAAACGCCCGAGCGCCGCGTGCCGGACATGGAGGATATGTGGCTGTATCTGCACCTGGTGTTCGAAAACATCTGGGAATACCGCTTCATCTACCGCGACCTCGACAACATCCTGAGCCGCAACAAGAAGTTGCGGACCCATTTTCGTCGGATTCTGGAGCGCAAGATCAACACCGCCACCGCCATCTGCGAAGGGCTGGTGGACGCGGGCGTGATGAACGCCACCGGCGAGGACATCGCGGCGCTGGCCCGCAACATCGCGGTGGTCGCGACCTACTGGCTGAATTTTCAGAGCGTCCGCGCCAGCGCCAGCGCCGTTCCGGACGAGGGCGCGAACCTGGGTTTGGGGGTCTATCAGGTACTGTCGCTGGTCGCGCCCTTCCTCAATGGCGAGGCGCGGCGGCTGTTCGAGCAGATCAGCCGCGAGTATCTGGCCTAATCCACCGGGACAAACCTCCGCCGAGGCAGGACGTATCGATCAACGCGCGTGTCCGGCGGGCGGCGAAACGACTTCCTGCAACTGGTCCAGCACCGCGTGCAGATTCCGAGCCAGTCGACTGCGATACCGCGTCGGCGCCGTCAAATCCCGCTGATCGCGCAGGCCGGTGTAGTAATGCCGGTCGCGATCCTCCAGCACCTCCATCCGCATCCGAATGCCATGCCGGGCCAGGATCGGCTCCAGTTCGGCCCGGCGGGCGAGCAAATCCTGACGGGTGCTCTGATAGGCGTGCTCGCACACCCAGTGTCGGCCGGAGAAGCTGAACACGTTGGTGAAGAACATCTTGGCGTCGTCGCGGTTGGGCTCGAACAGGACGATGTCGGTATGTTCGAACTCGCTGTCGTATTTCTGCATGCTGACCCGCAAGCGGGAATGGATCAGCGCCCGGAAGGTCTGGGACAACACCACCGGCAGGCCGCCTTCCACCAACCGGCCCACCTGGGTCGGCCGGCCGCCCTGAACCGCCAGCCGGGCGTCGAAGGGCACCAACGGGTTGAGGCACAACAGCAAATCCAGCTCTTCCTGCAAGGCCACCGAGGCGTGCATGGTCTTTTGCAACGCGCCATCCACGAAATAACGGCCGTCGATCTCCACCGGCGGATACAGCCCCGGCAGCGCGCTGCTGGCCTGAACCGCCCGGGAAATCGGCACATGGTCGTAGCCGGGGGCGCCGAATTTCACCGATTCGCCGGTATCAAGGTCCACCGCCACCACGTACAACCGGTTCGCCAGTTGGCGAAAATCGTTGGTTCGGCCCGGACCGCTCCACATCTGGGCCAGATACTCGTGAATCGGCTCGTTGTCGAAAAAACCGGAAGGCAACACCCGACCCAGTCGGGTCAACGATTGCAGCAGGCTCAGGTCCAGCGGATTCTGCAAATAGCGCCAGAACGCCTCCCACAGCAGATAGGGCGCGGTCGACAGCCGCCGCCAGTACTCGCCGAATGCTGGCATCAGAAAAATCCGGGGATCGAGCGGGTGCTCCTCGGACTCGTTACTGATGAAAACGTGACACATCTGGCCGGTCGCAAGCCGGTTGGCCAGCAGCGCCGCCACCACCGCGCCCGCGCTCACCCCCACGTAGACGTGAAGCCGATTGAAATCGACGCCGTCCAGCGCATCGTCGAGCGCGCGCAGGGCGCCGATTTCGTAGACCAGCCCCACCGGCCCACCGCCCGCGACGGCCAGGCCAATCCGGGGACCGCTGGCTTGACGTCGAACGCTTTCGGGCTGGGTAACCAACATATGACCTCCATCGATTCCCTGGGACTGATATGGATAACTACGCGGCGTCCGGGCCCACACGCGCCAACAGTTCGGCGATTTCCGCCTCGATCCCGGCCACCAATTCCTCCGGCTCGGCGACCACGCCCTGATCGGTGGTGACGCCGATGGTGATGGCCCCGGCGTAACTCAGCACGCAAACGCCGATCCCGATGCTGGTGACCTGCGGCACCCAGGCCAGCACCCGCGCCACCGGCGCGTTCGCCAGATACAGCGTTTCCTCCGGCCCCGGCACGTTGGTCAACACCGCCGCCGCCTTCAACCCCAACAGCCGCAACAATCCCCGCTCCAATCCGCCGGGCAGTCCGCCGACCAACCGGATCAGCAGCAGATTGGCCATCGCTTCCGGCGAGGTTTTGACCCGCTCCATGCGGGCGCGCACCGCCGCCAGTCGCGCCACCGGATCGACCACGTTCAGCGGCAACTTCAGAAACGCCACCGCGAACTGGTTGCCCAGTTGAATCTCTTCCTGGTAGGGCCGCAGATTGACCGGCACCACCAGCCGCGCCATCAGCCCCGGCCGGGCATCGCCCCGCGCCCGCAGATACCGGCCCAGCGCGCCGGCCACCACGGTCAGCATCACGTCGTTCACCCGTCCGCCCCAGCGTTGGCGGATGCGCGCGATGTCGATCAGGGGGATCGGCGCCGACCAGGCCATGCGCTTCTGGCCGTTCAACGCCCCCCGCAGCGCGGTGCGGGGTTCCGGGATCACAACGAACTGCCGCAGCAACCCCGCCAGGAGCGCCCCACCCCAGCGCAACCGCGCCAAGCCGCTGGCGAACGGTTTGAGCGCCTTGGCCGTCTTGGCCGCCAGCCGAGCCTGTTCGCGCCGTTCCTCCAGCGACGTCTCCCGCGCCGGTTCTCCGTCCGAACGCGGCGCCCGGTCGGCCAGGGTCAGAAACACCCGCAGCAGCGCGATGCCATCGGCGATGCAGTGATGGACCCGGAACAGCAGCGCGCAGCCCGATCCCACGTTTTCCACCACCACGCAGCGCCACAGCGGCCGGCTCGGGTCCAGCGACTGGCTGGCCACTTCACCCACCAGCGTCGCCAGCGCCCGCTGATCGGCTGGCTCCGGCAAGCGTCGCCGTTCGAGATGGGCGTTCAAGTCAAACGCCGCGTCCTCGATCCAGGCGTGGCGGCCGCCCTCCCGGACCAACCGCTGCCGGAACCGGGCGAACGGCAGCAAGCGCCGGGTCAACATCTCGCGCAACTGTTCCTCGGCCAGCGGTTCGGCCAGCACCAGCAGAATCGTCACCACCATCGGCTGGTGGGGCGTATCCATCCGCGCCCAGGTCACATCGCCGCGGGTTGCCCACTCCCTCGCCGCGTTCACTCGGGCTTCACGACCGGGGAGGGTTCTGGGCGCGACCCAGTTCCTCAAGTTGCGCCTGCAAGGCATCGATCCGCTGGGTCAGCTCGCGTAGATCCTCGCGGCTGGGGATGCCAAGCTGGCCGAGCACCCGGGCCAGCCGGTCCTCGAAAATCTGTTCCACCTTGTCCCAGGTCTCGACGACTCGGCCGCGCGCCTCGCCGGTCTGCTCCCTGGCCGCTTCCAACGCGCCGGCGGCGACCTCGCGGGTCCGCTCCTCAACCTTTTCACCTTCCTTGACCAGCGCCTCGAACAGCTTGCCCCCTTCCGCGCTCACCTTGGTGAACGCTCCCAGCCCGGCCAGCCAGATCAGGTGAGCGGACTCCCGCACGGACTGGGACAACTGGCTGTCGGCGTTACCCTTGATTTTCTTGACCATGACGATGCTCCTCCGCCGGGTGTTCGGGAGTCCAGACCAAGGGCTTCCGACCCGGATTCAGGTTTATTGTGTGACTCATCGTTAGACTAAACATCCTAAAATTCGGTGGGTTTCAAGCTTCCGGTCCACCGAGCCGCTTGAAGGCGCGTTCGACCTCGCGCGAATCCAGCTCCCGCCCCCAGGGACTCATCAGGGTAATGAACAGCAGCTTTTCGAATTCACCGGCGAACCGGCCGATGATCGCCTCCGGATCGGCCACCAGCTTGCGGTCGGCCACCAGACCGAAATGGACGCGGTCGTTGTAGCTGAGGATGCTGACGCCCATGCCGATCTGGCCGGATTGCGGCACCCAGAACATCATCTCGGACACGCGAGACCCGCCCAGATAAATCGCCTCGCGCGGGCCAGGCACGTTGGTCATCACCGCCGAGGCCTTGTTGCTCAGCAAATCCAGCAACGGTTGCTGCAACAGGTTGGGTCCCATGCCAACCGCCCCCAGCAGGCCCAGCGCCAGGATCGGCTGATAGGATTCCTTCAGCTCGTTCATCCGCCGCCGCACCTCGTACACCCGTTCCAGTGGATTGGCGATGCCCACTGGCAAGGCCAGGAACACCAGACCAAAGAAATTGCCCAGCCGGGCGGCCTTCTCCTGTGGCCGCAGATTGACCGGAATCAAGGCCCTCACCCGCAAGTCCTCGGGGATGGAATCGCCCTGCTCGACCAGATAATCGCGCAGCGCCCCCGCCACCGCCGCCAGCAATACATCGTTGACCGAGCCGCCCAGAGCCTTGCTGACCGCCTTGACTTCGCGCAGGTTCAGCGGCTCGGCCCAAGCGACCCGCTTCGACACGCCCAGATCGCCCTTGAAGCGGGTCTTGGAGTCGTCGCTCATCAGGGCCAGCCGGGCGATTTCCGTCGCCAGCCGCGCGCCGTTGCGGGCGTAGTCGAGCGCTTGGGCTGGGTGGCGAACAATGTCGACGCCCTCCCCCACCAGCCCCCGGCCCAGCTTGAGCGTGCTGTTCACCACCTTGTCCACCGGCTCGAAAAACCGCCGGAACAGGCCCGCGTCCTCGGCGTTTTCCTCCTTCGCCGCCACCGCCGGCGCCGCGGGGGCCGTGTGGGGAGCGGTGTCGGTCAACGACAGCAAGACGTGAATCAAGGCGATGCCGTCGGCGTAGCAGTGATGGATTCGCAGGATCACGGCGCTGCCGCCCTGGTAATCCTCGACCAGATGGAACTGCCACATCGGTTTCGAGAAATCCAGCGGAGTGCTCATCAGGTCGCTGGCCAGATGCTGCAATTCGGCCTTGTCAGCCCTGCCCGGCAGCGCGGTGCGCAGAACGTGCCGACTGATGTCGAAATGCGGGTCGACCTCCCAGAAGGCGCCCGCCGCTTTCTGGACCGCCCGCTGCCCGAATCGCTGATATTTCAGAAAGCGCGACTCCACGACCTCCCGCAACCGGTCGTAGGCCAGACGCTCGGAGAAGATCATGACTCCGGTGATCATCATCAGGTTGGTGGGACGCTCCATGCGCAGCCAGGCGGTATCGATTCCCGATACGGGCTCGCTCTGCTTTTTCTTGGGCATAAAAAAATCCAGCATCATGAATGACCAGGGATTCTAAGCCAGTGGATTACAAGGAACTTTGTTGAATTGGCCGCCGCGCCGCGCGCTTTCGTCCGCCGCGTTCCACCGCGTTCGGCCCATAGCCATTCCATGCAATAAACTCTCACCGTGATTCGGTTACACTCCCTGCCATCGCCATCATCCCCATCACCGGAGGAACAATCGCCATGTCCGATCTCGCCAGCCGTTTCCAGACTGCCGCTGAGGATAGCAAGAAACTGAGCAAGCGGCCCGACAATGACACCCTGCTGAAACTCTACGCTTATTTCAAACAGGGCGCGGTCGGGGATGTCGAAGGCAAGCGGCCGGGCTTCACCGATCTGGTGGGTCGCGCCAAGTACGACGCCTGGGCCAAGCTCAAGGGCATCACGAACGAAGACGCCATGCGGCAGTATATCGACCTGGTCGAGTCGCTGAAGAACGCCTGAATACGGCGTAACCGTTCAGATCCCCTGGTGATTTCGCCCCGTATCGATGGGTTTCGTTCCTCAACCCATCCTACAACTCATTGTTCTTTCGTAGGATGGGTTGAGCGTAGCAAAATCCATCGCCGCGCTGTCGATTTGGGTTTCCAGCCGGTTTTTGGCGCATCCAGTCGGCAATAGCCTAGTCCAGGAAAAATTTTTCTTATCAATCGCAGCCTCTAAGGGCTTTTGAGGAAAAGAGCGAAGCGAGGGTATCGGGGTCAAGGGGCTGCGGCAATCGCGGTATCATGCGCGCATTCAGCCCCCGCTCCCGCTCCTGTCCCCGGAATCCCGCCATGCGCTTCTTCAACACCGAAGGTCCAGTCCGGCCCGAAGACCATTACAGTTTGCCACCCTTGCAGCGATGGAATCTGGACGAGGTTCTAGGACTGATTGACCAGAAGAAATATTTCCTGCTGCACGCTCCCCGCCAGACGGGAAAAACGAGCTGTCTGCTGGCGTTGATGGATCATCTCAATCGCGCAGGCCGCTACCGGGTGCTCTATGCCAACATCGAAGGGGCGCAAACCGCCCGCGAGGATGTCGACCGGGGCATGGCGGCTATTTGTAGTGTCCTCGGCCGCTCGGCGCGGCTGTATCTACGGGACGGGCGGCTCGTCGACTGGTATCGAGACGGCGGCGCCACCGTTCCCGCCGATGACCGACTCGCCCAACTGCTGGAGTTCTGGGCCGCCGCCGATCCACGGCCAGCGGTGCTGCTCCTGGACGAAGTGGACGCCCTGATCGGCGATACCCTGATTTCGCTCCTGCGCCAGTTGCGGGCCGGCTACCCCCAGCGGCCGACCGCCTTTCCCCAGTCGGTCCTCCTGTGCGGGGTGCGCGATCTGCGCGACTATCGGATTCACGCCCGTTCCGAGCCCAGCCCCATCACCGGCGGCAGCGCCTTCAACATCAAGGCCAAGTCCCTGCGCCTGGGCGATTTCACCGCAGACGAGGTAACGACCCTGCTGCAAGAGCACACCGCCGACACCGGGCAGGTCTTCACCCCCGACGCCCTGGCGCGGGTCTGGGACCTGACCCAGGGCCAGCCCTGGCTGGTCAACGCCCTGGCCTACGAGGCGTGCTTCGAGCGGCCGGAGGGACGCGACCGGAGCCGGCCGGTGACGGTGGACCGGATCGATCAGGCCAAGGAGCATCTCATCCTCAACCGGGTCACCCATCTGGACCAATTAGCCCACAAGTTGCAAGAAGCACGGGTGCGCCGGGTCATCGAGCCCATGCTGGCCGGCACGGCGCTCGGCGAAGTGCCCGAGGATGACATTCAATACCTGCTCGATCTGGGTCTATGCCGGATGGCGCCGGGGCAAGGTCTGACCATCGCCAATCCGATCTATCGGGAAGTGCTGCCCCGCGCCCTGGCCTTCACCCCCCAAGCCACCCTGCCCCACATCGCCCCGACCTGGCTGAACGCCGACGGCAGTCTGAATCCGGAACGCCTGCTGGCCGCCTTTCTGGCCTTCTGGCGTCAACACGGTCAGCCCCTGCTCCGCAGCGCGCCCTATGCCGAGATCGCCCCCCATCTGGTGCTGATGGCTTTCCTGCACCGAGTGGTCAATGGCGGCGGCTCGCTGGAACGCGAGTACGCCATCGGCTCGGGGCGGATGGACCTTTGCCTGCGCTACGGCGCGGTGACGCTGGGGATGGAACTGAAAGTCTGGCGCGACGGTGAACCCGACCCGCTCCAGGAAGGGCTGGCGCAGTTGGATGGCTATCTGGCCGGGCTGGGACTCGACACCGGCTGGCTGATCGTGTTTGATCGCCGCGCCGGCCAGCCCCCCCTCGCCGAGCGCACCGCCAGTAGCGAACAACGCAGCCCCCAGGGCCGGCCCATTCAGGTGGTGAGGGCCTAGCCGGCGGTAAGTTTGGGGCTTGAGGGGGTGGAGCGGCCTCCAGCCCCTCGGTGGCGAAGCGGCGACGCCCCGGCCCGTTGGAAAACAGATCGGGCTGTTTCAAGGCGGTTCTAGAACGGCTCCCTCCGCCGTGACTGCCAGACGCTAAAGCCGAACAGCAAACTCATCAACCCCAGCGCCCATTCGGATAGGGTGGGAATAGCGGTCGGGTCACCAAGGCTGTTCGGCTGAACGTCGATGTTACGGCTGATGCTGGTGGGCAGATAGATCGGGCCGCCGGCCTGGTCGGCGGTGACGGTGCAGGTTCCAACGGCGCCATAGCTGACCGTGGCGCCGCTGACCGTGCAGATCGCGGGCGGAGTCGCGCCGAAGACCACCGGGTTGCCGGAGCCGCCGCCGGTGGCGCTGAGCGTGGCCGAGCCGCCGACCACACCAGTGGTCGGGGGATTGAAATGGGTGATGGTTTGCGGGTCGCGGTTGACGGCGACCTGATAGGCGGGGCTGGCGTTGCGGAAGTGGAGGTAACCGAGGTTTTCGCTCCAGGCGTAGCCGTCGAACACGCCGTTGGCATCAATGGTCACCTGGCCGTGGGTCGTTTGAAAGTTGATCCAGCCGGCGTTTTCACTCCAGGCGTAGCCGGACAGCCCGCCCGCGCCATTGTGATTGACGCCGTAGGTGGTGTTGGACGTGTTCGCATAGGTGTACACCCCGCCGCCCGTGTGGCTGCCGAGGCGAATCCAGCCGAGGTTCTCGGCCCAGACGAAGCCTTCCAGGTGATCGGGGTAGACCTGGACATTGCCGTGGGTGGCGTTGAAGTTGAGCCAGCCGGCGTTTTCCGACCAGGCGTATTTGTTGGTGGTGCTGATCCCAGCGGCGAACAGGACGGGACTGATGAGAAGCCCGACCAGGCCGACCAGGCCCAGACGCGACAGCAGAGCGAAACGCGACATGGGATGCCTCTTTCTCAGCCAGTCAACGAAGCGAAACCAGAGCCGCCCTCTCCCCTCGTGGGGGAAGGAGCGGGGGTGAGGGAGCAAAAAAATCGCCGCCGGGGGACCAGCCCCCCGGACCCCTCAAAGGGCCGAATTCCCCAAGGACCGAAGCCTCTCATAGTCCACCTCGCACCGGCCACACATAGTTGTAATCGGTCTTGCCGTTCACGGTCACGCCGCCGTCGTAGAGGTTCGCGATCCACGCGTAGCTGGGATAGGGCGCGTCGGTCGTGGACGACCAGTAGTTGTAGGACTGGACGCCCATGAAAGCTCGTGGCTGGCCTGCTAAGACGGCTTCCGCACCATGCGTTAATACCCTTAGTTCCGTTAGCGTCGGCAAGCGCCAGTCGCCCTCTACCGAGCTATCCGTCAGGCTACAGACACTGCTTGTTACAGCACTGCTCCAGATCACCGCATCCAACCAATTTAAGTAGCCTGGGTTGTTAATACCGGCCAAGGTTGCGCTGCAATTGGCATTCTTCAGCCACACCAGACACCGCCCCTTGACCTTGCCGCTCACGGTGGCGCCCAGCAGATCCGTCACTGTGCCATCGCCGTTATCGCACCAGCGGGTTCCATTGAGCGTGCCGGTACAGATACAAGGAGAAGCCGCAGTGGCCGTGCCGGTGATTTCCGCCCCATCCACCCAGGCTTTCTTGCCAGCAGCAAGGTCTGCGGCTACCGCATCGCCGCTGCTGGTGTTCACCACGTTGGGGTCGCCGGAGACCCCGAAGATCGTCACCCCGGCGTGGATGTTGGCGGACGCCAAGTCGGTATCCACCGCATTCAGCGCGGTCGCCGCGTAATAACCCGCCGGGACCGTGACGCTGGTGGCGCTCAAAGTCTGCGTCGGCAAGGTGCCGGTCTGCGCGCCCGAGGCGTTGCTGAAGGTCTTGCCCACCAATACCTCCCCCGGCGTGGCGTCGCCACTGGCAGCAATCAGGTTGCCGGCTATCCCAAAAATGCTGACGCCGAATTTGATGTTGCCAGCCGTGAGGTCGGTATCGCTGGCTGTGGCGGTTTTGTTCCCAGCATAGAGCCCGTCGGGAATGGTCATCACCAACTGCCCGTCAGCGCCGACCACATTCGCACCCGCCGCAGCCGTACCGGTCCGCAACCCCCACGATCCGCCGGTCAGCCCCCAGAAGGTCTTGCCGGCCAGCACGTCGGCGGTTCCAGCGCCGTTCATGCTGTCCAGCGCCGGCATCTTGCCCATGATCTCCGTCAGGGTGTGCATCGTGCTCCCCGGCCCCGCCGCCGGTTCCGCAAACGCACCGGAGCGCGGCGCTCCCGCCGTTCCGTCATTCAGCCGGTTATAGAGATCGTCCAGGGTGTACATGGCGCTACCGGCGGGGGCGTCGAGACTGCCCGCCGCCACCGGGCTCGCGAAGGCCAATCCACCCAGCAGGATCAATAGGGGGCGACTCATCATGCGACATTCCTCCAGTCAGGCTAGACAATTATCGGAAACTTCAGACGTGGCCGTTCGCTCCCCTTGGACGCCCCGCCCCGTCAGGAAGGTTTTTTTGAGGTCATCGACCGGGGCCGAGAACGACTAACCTTATCAATAAAGTGTAAATCTGGAGGGGGGATGAAAGTCAATATGATGATTCATATTAACGGAAGAAACAAAGGGCTTTTAGCGAGGAGCGCGAAGCGAGGGTGTCGGGGTTAAGGGGTTGCGGCATCGACCGCCCCGAATCGGTCATAATGACCGCGTGCAGAGCCATCTTGAAGGAATACCCCATGAAGTTCCCCTACGGCCTCAGCGATTTCGCCACGCTCATCGGCGAAAGCTACTTCTATCAGGACCGCACCGACCGGATTCCCCTGCTGGAAGACGCGGGTCGGCAACTGCTCTTCATCCGTCCCCGCCGCTTCGGCAAAAGCCTGCTGCTGTCCATGCTGGAGCACTATTACGATGTAAACCGGGCCGACCCATTCGACGCCCTGTTCGGGTCACTGGCCATCGGTCGCAACCCCACCCCGCTGCACAGCCAGTATTTTGTGATGAAATGGGATTTCTCCCTCGTCAAGGCGCAGGGCGAGGTGAAGGACATTGAGGCAGCGCTGCATCGCCATCTCAACGACTGCGTTCAGGATTTCGCGTTGCGCTATCAAGGCCGGTTCACTCATCCGATTGAAATTCATACGGATAACGCCTTGTCATCCTGGCGCTCTGCCTTGATGGCGGTCTCGCAAACTCCGCACAAGCTCTACCTGCTGATTGACGAATACGACAACTTCGCCAACGAAGTCCTGATGACCGGGCGCAAGCCGGAGTATTACGAAGCCCTGTTGTATGGCGAAGGGCTGCTGAAAACCGTGTTCAAAGCGGTCAAGGCGGCGGCGGGCGGCCTGGGGTTGGATCGGGTCTTCATCACCGGCGTCTCCCCCGTCGTTCTCAGCGACATGACCAGCGGTTACAACGTCGCTAAAAATATCTATCTGGACGATGAGTTCAACGACTTGTGCGGGTTTACCGAGCCGGAACTCGCCGCCGTGCTGACGCGCCTGGCGGCGGGCGCGACCTGGTCGGTGGCCGAGGCGCTGGACGCCATGCGCACGTTTTATAACGGCTACCGGTTTAGCGAGGAAGCAACGGATGGCCTGTATAACCCGACGCTCAGCCTGTATTTCCTGGAATGCCTGGGCAAGCACGGCCGCTACCCGCGCCAGATGCTGGACGACAATCTGGCGATGGACCGTGGCAAGCTGGTCTATATCTCTCGGTTGCCCCACGGTGAAGACCTGCTGATTCAGGCGCTGAACGGCGAACAGGGGATCGTCATTCCCCAACTGGCCCGACGTTTTGGCGTGCAGGACGTGCTGGCCGCCGTCAAGGATCCGCCGTTCATGGCTTCGTTGTTGTATTACTTCGGGATCCTGACCCTGGCCGGGCGCACCGACTTCGACGAGACCATTCTGAACATCCCCAATCTGGTCGCCCGCTCGCTGTACGTGGAGCGCTTGCAGGACCTCTGGCTGCCCGAATACGAGGATAAAACCCGCCTCCCGCCCCTGCGCAAACACGTCTGTCAGACCGGCGATCTCCAGCCCCTGGTCGCGTTCATCGAACAGCGTTATTTCCCGGTGCTGTCCAATCGCGACTATCGCTGGACCAACGAACTGATGATCAAGATCGCGGTGCTGACCCTGCTGTTCGATGACCGGCTGTACATGATGGTCTCGGAAACGGAAATCGATCACGGCTATGTGGATCTCAGCCTGATCGTGCGCCCGGATCGGCGCGGCGTGACTGCCCTCGATCTCCTGTTGGAATTCAAATACGCCAGCCTGAAGGACCTGAAACTGACCGGGGAGCAGGTCCGGGAGAAAACCCACGACGAGTTGGCGGCCCTGCCGTTGGTGAAGGCGCAATTGCGGGCGGCGGCGGATCAGGCCCAACAGTACGGCGCCGCCTTGCGGGAGCGCTACGGCCTGACCGATCTGCGCGCCTTCGCCGTGGTCGCCCTGGGCTTGGAGCGCGTGGTTTGGCAAACTGTAGAGCAGCGGGATATCCGGTCGACGCCAGGAAAAGACTCAGCGTAACTTAGCCACACCCGGCCCGCCGCCCCTGGTGAACGCCCCCGTATACCATGCTGGCTGGCTGCCCCGCCCCTTTAGGGACTGTCAGGAAATAACTAATGCAAAAGTTAATTACTATTGTTTTCAAATACAAACACTTCCAATTCAATGGATGTAATGGTTATTTGTAAACGGGTCCTTAGCCTCTCCCGGAATCCCGCCATGCGCTTTTTCAACACCGAAGGTCCGGTCCGCTCCGATCTGCACTACTGCCTGCCGCCCTTGCAGCGCTGGAATCTGGATGACGTGCTGACACTCATCGCGCGGCAAAAGTATTTCCTGCTCCACGCCCCACGCCAGACCGGCAAGACCACCTGCCTGCTGGCGTTGATGGACCATTTGAACGGGGAGGGGCATTATCGGGCGGTGTATGCCAATCTCGAAACCGCCCAGGCCACTCGCGAGCCAGCAGCGAACAGCGCAGCCCCCAGGGCCGGCGCATTCAGATGGTGAGGGCCTGAGTCACCATCCCCATTTCGCGTGGGGTGCGCGGCGGCTCACTCATCACGCTCGTTCGGTGGTCGGGTCGCCCGCAGCAGGCTCAAGCCGCTCTCCACCAGCGACGATCCGGTGCGCACCACTTTCCGGGCGGTTCGGTCCAACAGTTCGGTCGTGGCCAGCGCCGCGATGGCCTCGGCGAACCCCTTGCGTACCTCTTCTCGAAACGCGGGCAGGCTTTCCGCCGCCGCTTCCCGAAACCCCGCCGTCAACTCCGCACGAATCTTCGGCAGCAGCTCGGTGGCCGCTTCCTCCACCCCGCCGCGCACCTGCGCGCGCAACGGCTCCAATAGCTCCTGCCCAGCCGCGCCAGCGCCCGCCCTCACCCGGGCCTCCAGTGTCTCGGCGAAAGCCGCCAGTCGCGCTTCCAGCCGGGGGCGCACCCAGCGCTGAAACACCACCAGCCCCAACCCTAGCGTGCATAGGCTCGACGCCAGCGCCGCGATGACGATCAAAATCAACCCCTGCCCACCACTCATTCGGTCGTCTCCTCTCTCCTCGTTCCCCGGAAAATCGCCTCTCGTAGCCGACCAGATTCGGAAACGAGGATTTTCAGGACGGCAAATTCTATAATTCAAGAGAGCCATTACTAGAAGTATCAAGGAGCCAGAACAACATGAACTACTTCGTCACCGGCGCCTCCGGCTTCATCGGCCGCCGCCTGGTCGAAAAATTGCTGCAACGTCCCGACGCCACGGTTTACTACCTGCTCCTGGAACGCGAATTGCCGCTGGTCGAACAACTCCACCAGCGCTGGGGAGCCGGCGGCGCCCGCACGATTCCGATCATCGGCGACCTGACTCAACCCCGACTGGGCGTGGCCGAAGCCGACATCGCCCGGCTCAAGGGCAACGTCCGCCATTTGTTCCACCTGGCGGCGATCTACGACCTCAAGGCCAGCGCGGAGATTCAGGAAAAGGTCAATATCCAGGGCACCCGTAACGTGGTCGCCTTCGCCGAGGCCATCGAGGCTGGCTGCTTCCACCTGACCAGTTCCATCGCCGCCGCCGGCCTGTACGAAGGCGTGTTTCGTGAGGACATGTTCGAGGAAGCCGAGGGGCTCGACAATCCCTACTATCGCACCAAACACGAATCGGAAGGCATCGTCCGCCGGGAGTGTTCGCGACCCTGGCGGATCTACCGGCCCGGCGCGGTGGTCGGCGATTCCCGCACCGGCGAAATGGACAAGATCGATGGTCCCTATTACTTCTTCAAGCTGATCCAGAAGGCGCGCAGACTGCTGCCGCCCTGGATGCCGGTCGTCGGCATCGAGGGCGGTCGGTTGAATCTGGTGCCGGTCAACTTCATCGTCGACGCGATGGACCACATCGCCCACCAGGACGGGCTGGATGGCCAGTGCTTCCATCTGGTGGACCCCCACCCGCATCGGGTCGGCGATATTCTCAATCTGTTCGCCCGCGCCGCTCACGCTCCGGAGATGAGCCTGCGGGTCAACGCCCTGATGTTCGCCTTCGTGCCGCAGGTTATCAAGACCGGGCTGGCGCACTTCAAGCCGGCCCGGCGGATGTGGGATCAAGTGCTCAAGGACCTCGGCATCCCGGCCAGCGCGATCGGTCTGATCAACTACCCCACCCGCTTCGACTGCCGCGAAACGCTCAAGGCGCTCAAGGGCACCGACATCGCCGTGCCGCCGCTGGAAACCTATGCCTGGAAGCTGTGGGACTACTGGGAACGCCATCTCGATCCCGAGCTGTTCGTCGACCGCAGCCTGACTGGCGCGGTCAAGGACAAGGTGGTGCTGATCACCGGCGCCTCGTCCGGGATCGGCAAGGCCGCCGCCCTCAAGATCGCCGAGGCCGGCGCCAAAACGATTCTCGTCGCGCGCACCGAGGAAAAGCTGCTGGAAACCCAGCGGGAAATCGAGGCGCGCGGCGGCGCGGCGTTCATCCACACCGCCGACGTCGCCGACATCGCCTCCTGCGACGCGCTGATTCAGCAGGTGCTGGCCGACCACGGCGGCGTCGATATCCTGGTCAACAACGCCGGTCGCTCCATCCGTCGGGCGATTGAAAACTCGCTGGACCGCTTCCACGACTACGAACGCACCATGCAGCTCAACTACTTCGGCGCGCTGCGACTGATCATGGGCTTCATCCCCAGCATGTTGAAGAAGAAGCGCGGCCACGTCATCAACATCTCGTCCATCGGCGTCCTCAGCAACGCGCCGCGCTTCTCGGCCTACGTCGCTTCCAAGGCGGCGCTGGACGCGTTTTCGCGCTGCGCGGTCGCCGAGTTTTCCGACAGTGGCATTGACTTTACCACCATCAACATGCCGCTGGTGCGCACCGAGATGATCGCGCCCACCAAGATCTATCAGCACGTTCCCACCCTCAGCCCGGAAGAGGCCGCCGACATGATCGTGCAAGCCATCATTTACAGGCCGGAGCGCATCGCCACCCGGGTCGGCATCTTCGCCCAGGTGCTGCACGCCGTGGCGCCCAAGCTGTACGCCGTGATCATGAACACCGCGTTCCGGCTGTTTCCCGAGTCGTCCGCCGCCAAGGGACAGCAAGCCGATGCCCGCGAGCCCTCGCTGGAACAAATCTCCTTCGCCCAGTTGACCCGAGGCATTTACTGGTAACCTCAATAATTTGTCCCCACCTTGACCAAATGGCGGAGCGCCTTTCACAACTGGCGAGTCTAAAGACCAGGATCGAGCGCCCCGCCATCCATCGGGGTTCCGCCCCCGAATCCAACTCCTCCGCGCCGCGACCGGAGAGTTGTGGGAATCCTTGCCAACCACCCGAGAGAGAACAGAACGATGAAACTGAAAATTGGCGATCCGGCTCCCATGTTCACCGCCACCGCCACCGATGGCCGCACCATCAAGCTGTCCGATTATCTCGGCAGAAAGCTGGTGCTGTATTTCTATCCGATGGACGACACCCCAGGCTGCACCAAACAGGCGTGCTCCCTGCGCGACCACAACGGTGAAATCCGCGACCGGGGGGCGGCCGTGCTCGGCGTTTCTACCCAGGATGCCGAATCCCACCAGCGCTTCACCGCCAAGCACCAGATCAATTTTCCCCTGCTGGCCGACACCGACGGCGCCATCGGCAAGGCCTACGGCGCCATCGGCGGCGGTGGTATGATCGGCGCGGCCATCAACCTGCTGGGCATGGCCAACCGCATGACCTTCATCATCGACGAGAGCGGCCACATCGCCCATGTTATCGACAAGCCCGACTGCGCCAACCACGCCGAGGAAGTATTGAACCTGCTGTAGGGCTGCCACTCGCCGGTACCGGCGCACGCCGCTCAAGCGTGAATTTCAGATTGTCTGTTCCCAATCACTGGTCACATAATTGCACTGTTTGGAGAAAACCATCGCGTCGCCCTCTCCACGCCAACCGGTCACCAGGACCACCACAACTACCCTCATACCCATCCAGAGTGTTGCCGAGGAGAACCGCATGCTCGGGCGATATGCTCGCAACGTCCGCCGTCACGCTGACCGGATTCGTTCCCGCGCCATCCGTCGTTCATGGCCCATCGCGGCCACCAACCCATGGCGGATCATCGCCGCTCTTCCCGCTCGTCCGCTGGAGACGCCCGCATGACGCGCCACCTATCGAGCTGTATCCATTCCTGGGATCGGGGCGCCGCCAGCGAATTGGGCGCTCGCCACGAACAACAGGATCGCTGGGGCATTTTCCAGTCGCCCGACCAGGAGGGGCTGCTGGCCATCCTGGCCGACGGCATGGGAGGCCATCTCGACGGGGCGCTGGGCGCGCAACTCGTGGTCGACGAAGCCCAAAATTTCGTCCAGAACCCCACGACGCCGCTACGCGACGATCCGCTCGCCGCGATCGAACAGTTGTGCCTGCGGATGCATGAAGTGATCAACAGTCAATCGGAAACCGCCCGCAGCACCGTCGTCATGGTCTGGCTTGACGCTGACCAGGCGTATTGGCTCAACGTTGGCGACAGCCGGCTCTACCACTTCCGCGCCGGGGAACGCCTGATGCGCACTCGCGATCACTCGGCCGTGCAACTGCTGATGGATTTGGGTGAAATCGACGAGTCCGAGATGGCGACCCATCCGGCTCAAAACCGGCTGTACCGTTGCTTGGGCGGCGAAGATCGCCCCAAGCCCGACCTCGGCCAAATCACGATCCAGGCGGGCGATTTGTTGGCGCTGTGTTCGGATGGAGTCTGGGAACACACCACCGAGGCCGAGATCTGGGATGCCGCGCGCACCGACAATCTAACCGCCGCCGCCCAACTTCTGACCGCGCGGGCCGCGCAACGCGGCGGCGCGACGGCCGACAACGCCACCCTAATCCTGTTGCGCGCCGACGCCACCGCAACCGGCCAGGCACCCTGGCTGCGACGGCTGGCCGCCGGCTTCGCGTCGCTATTGAACCCCGATCGCCGTTAGCACCCCCCAATCCGCGCCATGTCCAGCCCACGCCTGCGTCCACCCATCGTAAGGAAAGCCCGATGACCGAGGAAACCAACGCGCTACCCACGGGCTACAATCTACACCGCTACCAGATCGAGGGTGTTCTGGGCGCCGGCGGTTTTGGCATCACCTACAAGGCAATCCACGAAGCGCTCGAAAACGAAGTCGCCATCAAGGAGTATTTCCCCGCCGAGTGGGCCTATCGCGATCACAACGGCATCACGGTCCGCCCCAACGCCCAAGGTCAGATCCCGGCCCGGGATAGCGAACCGCCCTGCTACGAATGGGGCCTGCAACGATTTCTGGACGAAGCCAAAATCCTAGTGCAGGTGAATCATCCCGGCGTGGTCCGGGTGCGAGATTACTTTACCGCCAATGGCACTGCCTATATCGTGATGGAATACGAGGAAGGCGAATCGCTTAGCGCCACCTTGCAGCGGGGTGGCATCTTGCCCGAACCGGAGCTGCGCCGAATCCTGAGCGACGTGATGCCGGCACTGGAAGCCGTTCACGCCCAGGGCTATCTGCACCGAGACATCAAACCCAGCAACCTCTACATTCGCGCCAGCAGCGGCCGGGTCATCCTGATCGACTTCGGCGCCGCCCGCCAAGCCCTCGGTCGGCGCACGCGCAGCGTCACCAGCGTGGTCACCCCCGGCTATTCCCCCATCGAGCAGTACGTCACGGTCGGCGAGGACTACGGCCCCTGGACCGACATTTACGCCATAGGCGCGGTGTTGTATCGCTGCATCACCGGCACGCCGCCGATCGAAGCGCCTGGCCGAGTCCTCAAGGATCCGGTGCAGCCCGCCGTCGAAGTTGGCGCCGGCTTGTACTCGCATGGCTTGCTGCGCGTGGTCGACCAGGCCATCGCCGTCCGGCCCGAGGAACGATTTCAAACCATGGCCGCGATGCGGGAAGCCCTGCAGGCCGCCGACCGGGTCGACAGCCGGGCGGATTTCTCCCAAGTCCCACCTCTGGCCGTCGATCTGCTGGAACAAGCGCCCGCGCCTTCCCCGCGCGCCGCCTGGCCCGAAAGCGGCGATCAACGGCCTTCGGCGCCACGCTCCAAACCCAGGGAATGGCCGGGCACTCCATCGCATCCTTCCCAACGCATCGCTGGAAAACTTCCCCTTGCGGGCGCGAGCCAACCCAGGCGGGTGTCCAACATCCGCGAATCGCACGACCAGTTCCCGCCGCCTGACCTCGTTTCGCGCCCGGTCCCACTGGTCGATGATGCCGATGGCGGCTCCCTGCCGCTTTTGGAAAATATCTGGGAGCATCTGGACGAACTGACGCCGCCACCGGCGCCCTCCCCGGAAAAAGCCGCGCCCGGCGCCGAAACGCCGTCCGCTTCGGAAACCTCGGAGTCCCTGCTTAAGCGCTCGCCTCAATCAGCGCTGGAACATCTCAGGAAGGTTTCCACCATCCGGCGGGATGGAACGTTAAGCGCCCGTTCCATGCTGACGACGCCCCAACCGGCTCCTGTCACGACAGCGGATCTTGAGATTTCGGACCGGCCAGCCATCGTTCAGTCGCCACCCATCCAGTGGATGCGCATCCTGGTCACGGTCTTCGCGGTCGCGGGTTTGTCGGGCGCCGGTCTACTGGCCTATCAGTACTACGACACCGTGTCGGAGCGGCGCCAACAAGAAGCGGCGGAACTACAACAACGCCAACAAGAGGAGGAGACAGCGCGCCTGGCCCAGGAAGCCGCCCAAAACCGCGAGGCGGAAATCGCTCGCCATCTCGATCAGGCCCGCAACGCCATTACCCTCAAAAACTGGACACTGGCCGCCAACTCTTTGGCGCGGGCAGCGGCCATCGATCCCAATCACCCAGCGCTGACCACCATCCGGGCTGAACTGGCCGCCGCTGAACGGCCGAACGCCGTGATCAAGAGCCGGACCGAGAACACCATCGGCCTTGGACTGAGCTGGATTGAAGGCGGTTGCTTCACCATGGGCAGTCCGCTCACCGAACGGGATCGTGGCCGCGACGAAGCGCCTCGCGAGGTTTGCGTCAAGGGCTTCTGGATGGGCAAGAACGAGATCAGCAACCGCCAATTCCGTCGCTTCCGCCCCGGCCACAACAGCGGCTCCTTTCAGGGACGCTCCCTGAACGACGATGCCCAACCCGCCGTCAACCTAACCTGGGACGATGCGCGGGCCTTCGCCGAATGGCTGTCCTGGGAAGCGGGTTCCGGCCAGCGCTTCCGGTTGCCCACGGAAGCCGAATGGGAGTATGCCGCCCGGGCCGGCACGACGACCCGATACCCCTGGGGCAACGACATCGATCCCCGCCAAGCCAACTTCTCCGACCGCAATGACCCAACCGGCGCGTCCATCGGCAATCTGGACGATGGCCACGCGGTCACCGCGCCCGTCGGCAGCTATCTACCCAATCCCTTGGGTTTGAACGACATGATCGGCAATGTCTGGGAATGGACCTGCTCGGACTACAATCCAGCCTACAACAACGGCGATGAGCAGCGTTGTTCGACCTTGCGGTCCAACGAAGGGCAACGGGTCGTTCGCGGGGGCTCGTGGAACAACGGCGCCGGCGATCTGCGCGTGGCTAAGCGCCTGGCGCGCAAACCGGATTACCGCGATGCGATGACCGGGTTTCGCGTCATTCTGGAAGAACCAGGCGCGATACCCTGAAGTTCGGTGTTTCAATCCCCAGCTACGCGCCCAGATAGGCTTCCTTAACGCGGGGATCCCCCAGCAAGTCCCGACCGGCGCCGGACAGGATGATGCCGCCAGTCTCCAGGACATAGGCGCGGGACGCAATCCGCAAGGCCATGTTGGCGTTCTGTTCCACCAGCAGAATGGTGGTTCCGGACCGGTTGATGTCCTCGATCACCCGGAAGATGTCCTGCACCAGCCGCGGCGACAGGCCCATCGACGGTTCGTCCAGCAGCAGCAATCGACCCCGGCTCATCAACGCCCGCCCCACCGCCAACATCTGCTGCTCGCCGCCGGACAGGGTTCCCCCTGGCTGACGTTGACGCTCCTTAAGCCGCGGAAAGATTGCGAACACCCGGTCGTAATCGGCTGCGATCTCGCCTTTGTCGGCCCGTTGCCAGGTGGCCAGCCGCAGGTTCTCCAGCACCGTCAGATTGCCGAAGATGCCCCGCCCTTCCGGCACATGGGCGATGCCCGACCCGACAATTCGGTGCGCCGGCACTCGCTTAAGATCCCGGCCCTCGAACACCACGGCGCCGCCGTAGGGTATCAGACCCGAAATCGCCCGCAGGATCGAGGTTTTGCCCGCGCCATTGGCGCCGATCAGGGTGACGATCTCACCCCTGAGCACGGTGAAGGAAACGCCATGCAGCGCCCGGATGCCGTCGTAATGGACCTCCAGGTCGCGCGCTTCCAGTTGAATGTCCTCGAATCCTCTCGTTCCGTCGCTCATCCGACCGGCTCCTCGCCCAAATAAGCCTCCAATACCTTGGGATCGTTCTGGATCGCCTCCGGCGGTCCCTCGGCCAGGGTTTCGCCGAAATCCAGCACCTTGATCCGCTCGCAAATGCCCATCACCAGTTTCATCTGGTGCTCGATCAGCAGGATGGTGAGTTGAAACTCCTGGCGAATCCACTGAATGAATTCCATCAGTTGATCGATCTCGTTGGGATTCATTCCCGCCGCTGGTTCATCCAGCAACAACAGTTCCGGGCCGATAGCCAGCGCCCGGGCGATCTCCAATCGCCGTTGCGAGCCGTAGGGTAGATTCTTGGCGATCTCGCCGGCCAGATGCTCCAACTTGAAAATGCTGAGTAGCCGCCGGGAGTTCTCGATGATGCGCTGCTCTTCTTGACGGTAGCGGCCCAAGTGCAACAGCGCCTCCAGCGGACTGTAGCGAACCTGGGCGTAGTGGGCGATGCGCACATTGTCCAGCACCGACAAATCCCGGAACAGCCGGATGTTCTGAAAGGTGCGGCCAATCCGCAGCGCGGTGATCTGGTGTGGGGTCTTGCCCACCAGTTCGGTGTCCCGAAGCTGGATGCTGCCCTCGCTGGCCCGATAGACGCCGGTGATGAGGTTGAACACCGTGGTCTTGCCCGCTCCGTTGGGACCGATGATCCCCACCAGTTCGCCGGGCTGAAGGTCCAGATTGAAATCAGAGACCGCGCAGAGGCCACCGAAGTAGTGCCTGACCCTAGTGGCCGTGAGCAGCGCCATGGTTTCCTCCGTGCGCGGGTTGGCGATGGTGAGCCTCCAGATCCCGCTTGGGGATGAACCACCGGAATTCTCGCAGGCCCATGATCCCGCGCGGCCAATACAGCATCACCAGCACCAGCAGCAATGGCATGATCACCATCCGCCAGACGCCGAGATGACGGATGAAATACTCGTTGAGCGGATCGAACACCACCGCCGGCAACCAGGCCAGCATCGCCGCCACCGTGGATGGCCGCAGCAACTCCAGCAGCACGGTGTACACTGTCGCGCCCAGAATCGAGCCACCGATGGATGCGATGCCGCCCAGGTAGACCATGATCAGCACGTCGGTGGTCTTGATGATATCGAACACCCGGGGACTGATGAACTGCAACAGATGGGCGAATAGCGCTCCGGCGATGCCGGCGAAAAAGGACGACACCATGAACGCCAGGAATTTCACCCGGCGGGTGTTGACGCTCATCAGGTCGCTGGCGATCTCGTCCTCGCGGATGGACAGCACGCCACGCCCGTACTTGGAATAGACGAAGTTGCGCACTACCCAGATCGAGAACACAGTCCAGAAAAACACCCAGGGTAGCGTGGTCAATTTCTTGATGCCGGGAATACCACGCGGGCCGCCGATAGTGTCGATGTTCTCGATGACCGACTTGACGATCATCAGGAACGCCAAGGTGATGATGGCCAGATAATCGCCGCGCACCTTGAACGACGGCACCGCCACGATCAACCCCAGCACCGCCGCCATCAGCCCGCCGGCCAGCACCGCCAGTGGAAACAGCCCTGGATACGCGGCCACTGGCAGCACTTTTTGCGTCAGCAGGGCGGCGGTGTAGGCCCCCACCGCCATGAATCCGGCGTGGGCCAGGGAAAACTCACCCATGTAACCGTTCACCAAGTTCAGGCTGACGGTCAGAATGATGTTGATCCCGACATACATCATCACCAGTTGAACATATTTATTCAGCAGGTTGTATTCGGGAATGGCGAAGGCCAGGGTAAAGCCAACCACAATCAGCACCGGCAACAACCAGCGTTGCGCCATGATCCACTCCCAGATCATCCTTCGCGGCGTGTTCATACTTTTTGCGTCCTTGGCTTACCCAAGATGCCGTAGGGCCGCACCAGGATCAACAGCATCAGCAAGGTGAAGGCGACGAAATCCCGGTAGGTGGAGGGAAAGAAAGCCGTGACCATGATCTCCACCCCACCCAGGATGAACGCGCCGATCATCGCCCCCCGGATGTTGCCGATCCCGCCCACCACGGCGGAGATGAACGCCTTCCAGCCCACCATGATGCCCATGTAGGGGTCGATGACTGGATAGGCGAGCGCATACATGGTGCCGGCCG
The DNA here is from genome assembly GCA_046347555.1 of Candidatus Competibacteraceae bacterium. Classification (GTDB taxonomy): domain Bacteria; phylum Pseudomonadota; class Gammaproteobacteria; order Competibacterales; family Competibacteraceae; genus Contendibacter. The sequence continues at coordinate 47,903 of JAXMFY010000054.1, forward strand.
CCCCAGCCAGCCCCGCGCCAATGGCGAAGGTAACCGAGATGATGAGATCCAGCGGCACCCCCATCAGCGGCACAAAGGTCTTGTCCCAGGAAATGGCCCGCATCGCCATGCCCACCGGCGTGCGGTGGACGACATAATCCAGCAGAAACATCAAACCCAGCGACAGCAGGATGATGATGACTTGCAGGGAAGACAAAGAGACGCCGCCCAAATCCCAGGTGATGTTTTCCAGCAACGCGGGAATGTTCTTGGGATAGGGCGCCAGCGCCAGGGTGAAGTTTTCCAAAAAAATACCCACGCCCAAGGCGGTGATGATGGCCGACACCCGGGGAGCATGGCGCAAGGGCTTATACGCCAGGCGTTCGATCGCCACCCCCAGCAGCGCGGCGCCCAGCATGGTCAGCAGCAGGGTGGGCGCGAAGGGCAGGCCCAGGTACACGGCGGCCAGGAAACAGAAAAAGGCCCCCACCATGAATACGTCACCATGGGCGAAATTGATCATGGTCAGAATGCCGTAGACCATGGTGTAGCCCAGGGCGATGAGGGCGTAGATGCTGCCCAGTTGCAGGGCGTTCAGGGCCTGTTGCAGCCAGTAGACGATACCTTCGCTCAAGATGGTGATCCATGGCGCCGCGGTTGCAAGAAGAAGGGCGGCCCGGCGGGCCGCCCTTGCGTTACGTCAAGCCATTACCCCAGATCAGGGATTGGCGTTGGTGTAATAGGTGAACTTGCCATCCTTGATTTGCAGGATCACGGCGCTCTTGATCGGATCGCGCGAATCGGCCTGGAACTTCATGTCGCCAGTGACGCCCTTGTAACTCGGCAGGGTGGACAGCGAGGCGCGGATGGCTTCGCGGTCGGCCTTGCCAGCGCTTTGGATCGAGTCGAACAACAAACCGAAGGCGTCGTAGGTCAGCGCAGCCACGTCGTCCGGTTTCGTTCCGTAAGCCTTCTCGTAGTCGGCGATGAATTTCTTGGCGACCGGCGCGGCGTTGTCGGCGGCGTAGTGGGTGCTGAAGTAGTAGCCGTTCAGGTCGGCGCCACCCAGGGTGAGCAGTTCGTTGCTGCCCCAGGAATCGCTACCGATGAAGGGCGCGGTGATGCCCAACCGCTTGGCCTGCTGGACTTGCAGCGGCACCTCGCTGTAGTAGTTGGGCAGAAAGATCACATCAGGCTTGGCGTCCTTGATCTTGGTCAACTGGGCCGAGAAATCCTTGTCGTTGGTGGTGTAGGTCTCAAAGGCCACGATCTTGCCGCCCAGCTTTTCGTAATTCGTCTTGAACACCTCGGCGATGCCCTTGTTGTAGTCGGACGCCACGTCGTAGAGCACTGCGGCCTTCTTGGCCTTCAGGTTCTCCAACGCGAACTTGGCCAGTACCCCGCCCTGGAAGGGATCGATGAAGCAGGCCCGGAACACGTATTTCTTGGGTTTGTTGGTGGTCGCGTCAATGGTGGTCTTGGGGTTGGTGGACCAGGGCGTGATCAGCACCGTCTGGGAGCTTTCGGCGATTTCCGAAGCGGGAATGGCGTAGCGGCTGGCGTTGGGACCGACGATGGCGAGTACTTCATCCTGAGTGATCAGCTTCTGGGCGGCGGCGGCGGATTGATCGGCCTTGCCGGCGTTATCCTCGATCACCAGTTCCACCTTCATCTTTTCCTTGCCGACCTTCAAGCCGCCAGCGGCGTTGACTTCCTTGATCGCCAGCTCGGCGGCATTCTTGCAAGATGCTCCCACCGCAGGCATGTCGCCAGTCAGTTCGGCGATAACGCCCAGCTTGAGAGTCTTCTCGGCACCCCAGGCAGCGACGCCCATGGAGACCAATACCGAAAACAACAGCAGGGACAATGCTTTTCTCATTCGCTTTTCCTCTCTGTCATAAGGATTTAATGCCCGGAAAGTGGCTTGTCCGAAGGGTAAGGGGGCGGTGAACCCGCCGGCGACCCCAATGTCAATCCCGTCCGCCCAACAGGATTATAGCGTCACTGTCGTCCTTTGCGCGGCCGCTTACAGCGAGCCCTTCGCTTCCCATGTCGGCGCGATGATTTGCTCGGAGCGTTTTTGGCAAACAGCCTCCAACTCCTTGAGAAGGGTTTCCATGTTGATCAATTTGTCCACAATCTCGCGGATGTCGCGCAGGGTGAGCAGCACGTCCATGTCCATTTCCAGATATTTTTCCCGTTCCTTCCGTTCCGCCCGCTCGATGGCCGCCTGAATGCTTTCCGACAACTCTACCTCGGTACCCAGCAAGCGAATGAACAATCGCAGCTTCTGCCACTGTTGGATTACCCAGCGATTGTACATATACAACAGCTCGTAACCATCCTCGACGGAGTAGGCCTTGTAGCGGAACTTGAGCTTAAGATCGTCGAAGCTGCTGTGCCGAAGCACGCGGCCTTCCTTCCACTCATCGACGGTCTGCTTGAATTCGATCGGCAGCAAATCCACCCCGGCCTCAATCCGATTCTTGATATATTCCAGCTCCTGGATTTCCTTCGCTACCGCTTGGACTTGCAGGCGTACCTGCTGATGGATGACCTCGGTGCGGGTATAGGTCTTCCGCGGCGGCGGTTTGCCGCCGGGTGGCGGGGCGGCTAGTCGGCTACCCTTCCGCTCCGCATCGACCCATTCGGCGATAGCCTCCTCAACGGCGCGCAACCGGGTCTCGGCCTCCTCGGCTTCCCGTCGTTCCACCGCCGCCTGATGCAGTGGGCCCGTTCGGCCTCGGCCTGTTCGGCCGCCGCCCATTCGGCGATGGCCTGCTCCACCACCGCCTGGTCCTGGGCCGCGCGCTCCAGCGCCGCCTGCTCCAACACCGCCCGCTTGGCGGCCAATCGCTCGGCCGCCACCTGTTTGAGCGTCGCTCTCTCCGCCGCCGCCGCCTTCTCCGCCGCCGCCTTCTCCGCCGCCTGCTGGGCCGCCAGCGCCCGTTCCGCGATCAGCCGCTTTTGCCGCTGAACATAACGCAGGATAAACCAGCCAGTCAGCGCCAAAAGCGCCAACACTCCCACCGTCGCCATCACACTCATCCGCCAATCATTCATGATCCTCTTCTTCCAAAACCGCCAAGCACCCAAAATGGTATCGAATCACCCGGTCCCAGGCCGGCGTCGTACTCCAAAAGGGGAAACCATCAGGCCTCCCCGCCGAATAATTCCAGCAAACGCGGCAGCAACAGCGCCAACTCCCCCGTCATCAAGGCGAATTCGGCGTCGAAGACCGCTTCCGGAGAATCAGCGACGGTATCGCGCAAGGATTCACGGACCACGTCGAGAAACTGGAGCCGGCGCACCACCAGCCCCTCATCGAGGACGAAGGCCACCCGTCCGTCCCAACTCAGGCCAAGCCGGGTCACCTGCTTGCCGGCTCGCAAATGGCCGCGCAATTCATCGCTGGTCAAGTCCTGGCCCCGGCAACGCACGATCCCGCCCCCGTCGCCAGCCTCGCGCAACTCATAGGCATCGCCCAAGGCGAACTCGGCTGGCGCCCCGCCCTCGGCCAGCCAGCCGGTCATGATCGCCGCCGGGGACCACGCAACCCGAAGCGGCGCCACAGGGAAGGCGTCCAAGGTTTTGCGCAGCATTCCGGTGATTTCCTCAACCCTCGGGAACTGGCGCTATCCACCACCAACCAACCCGCCGCCGGGTCTAGATAAGCATAGCCGAGACGATTGCGAGCCAGGGCGCGGGGTAATAAATCCCGCATGATCTGGTCACGCAATTCCTGCTGTTCGCGCCGACGCACTCTTCCGCCCCCGCTGATCCTCGATCATCGCGACGCGCTCGGCCAACGTCTGGCTGATCACCGTCGCCGGCAATACCTTTTCCTCGGTTCGCAGGCAGACCAAAAGACGGCCATTCACCCCATGGATCAGATCCACCGCCTTGCGGCCCAAGGGCGGCGCCCAGCCGGCGGCGCTAGGCTGATGGCTGGAGCACGGTTGAAAAGCGTATTTTTCCAGCCGGGCCGCCAGCATTTCGGCGGTCAAGAAATGGCTCCACCCATCGTAACAATGTCAGATTTTTAAACCACATGAGTCATGATTTGTTTTTCGCGAAAGTAAGTATTATCCGCTAGCTGTCAACTGATCGCCAAGGCTTGATGGTCAGCCGATCGATCCCGCCGCCTCAATCGGGCAAGGACTGACCGATGCAAGGTGGGCGGGCAAGGCGAAACGCACTCTTTGTGAGTATTCGATCCCGGCATTACACTCCTTCCATGGATTGCGCCACCATCGAACTTGCGTTATGTTGCAATGCAATAATACCAGTGATCCGTGGTAGCCTTTGGAGCAACTCGCCATGACTTACAACCCAACAGCCCTAATGTCCGAGCAACCTCAGAACCTGTTGGCCCCGATCATCAAGGCCAATAAACTGGCCGCCGCCAATCTGGAAACCTTGGTCAACTTTCAGATGAGCGCCCTGCAATCCTATGTGGACATGGCGATCGGTCGAATGAAGGTGGCCGCCGAAATCAGCGATCCAGCCAGTCTACAAGCCTTCATGACCGGCCAGGCCGAGGTTATCGCCAGCCTACAGCGCAAGTTCATGGAAGACGCCAAAACCCTGAGCGAATTGACGGCGCGTTTCAAGGCCGAATTCGATCAATTGGCGCGGGACAGCCTGTTGGTGAAATAGCCCCCGACGCCCCCAAGCGGTTCCGCGGCCCGCGAGGCCATGCAGTTTCGCCAGGCTCGCCAGCGCGGTTCTTGCCAGGCGGGTTTTTATCGCTGCTCACCGTTTCGTCCCAAACCACCACCGCGCCCTTCTCCACGATGTCCAGCATCCGGATCGTCGTCGGCCTCTCCGGCGGCGTGGATTCCTCGGTTGCCGCCCTGCTACTGGTTGAGCAGGGCCACGATGTCCATGCCGTCTTCATGAAAAACTGGGAGGACGCCCAGGACACCGGCTACTGCGCCGCCGCCGAGGATCTTGAGGACGCGCGATCAGTATGCGAAACGCTCGGTATTCCGCTGCATACCGTCAATTTCACCGCCGAGTACCGCGACCGGGTGTTCCGCTACTTTCTGGACGAATACCGCGCCGGCCGGACCCCCAACCCGGACGTACTGTGCAACACCGAGATCAAGTTCAAAGCGTTTCTCGACCATGCCCGGCGGCTGGGCGCCGACCGGATCGCCACCGGTCACTACGCCCGCCGCGTGGAGCAAAACGGGCATTGCCTGCTACTCAAGGGCTGCGATCCCGACAAGGATCAGAGTTACTTTCTGCACGGCCTCGACCAAGCGCAACTGGCCAGCGCGATCTTTCCCATCGGCGTGCTACGCAAGTGCCAGGTGCGGGAGCGGGCCGCCGCCGCCGGCCTGGTCACCCACGATAAAAAGGACAGCACCGGCATCTGTTTCATCGGCGAGCGCCGGTTTCGCGACTTCCTCAACCGCTATCTGCCGACCCAGCCCGGCCCGATCCAGACACCAGCGGGTGAAATCCTCGGCCAGCACGCCGGCCTGATGTTCCACACCATCGGCCAACGGCAGGGACTCGGCATCGGTGGTCGCCGGGAGGGCAGCGGCGAACCCTGGTACGTCGCTGGCAAGGATCTGGAACGCAACGCGCTGATCGTGGTCCAGGGTCGCGATCATCCCCGCCTGTTCCACCGCCGGCTGCGCGCCGTCGCGCCACATTGGATCGCCGGCGATCCACCCGCCGTCCCTAGGTCCTGCCAAGCCAAGATTCGCTATCGGCAACCCGACCAGCCCTGCGTGCTGGAAAGGCTGGACGCCCATACCCTTGATGTGAGCTTCACCGAACCCCAGCGGGCGATCGCGCCGGGCCAATCGGTGGTTTTTTACCGCGACGACGTGTGTCTGGGTGGCGGAATCATCGTCGCCGCCTACGATTGAATCGATCCCCGCCCATCGGATTCGGAACTCCATGCCCCAAACCGACCACGACCGCGCCATCGCTCTCGCTGGCGTCATGCAGGCCGTCGACCTCGTTCGCAACATCGCCCGGCGCGGTCAAGCGAACGCGGACGATATCGCGACCTGTCTGGCCAGCCTGCTCCAGATCGACGCCGCCAGCAGCACCGCCATCTACGGTGGCGTCGCGCGCCTGCGCACCGGATTACGCCTGCTCGAACAGCAGATCGACCACCCGCGCGACATGGAGCTGACCCGCTACGCGGTCGCGCTACTCGGCCTGGAACGCAAGCTGGCCCGGCGACCGGAGTTGCTGGCGGCCATCCGCGCCGGCATCGAGGAAGTGATTCGCAACCTGCCGCATTTTCCCGTCGATCACGGCAATACCATCGCCCGCTTCGCCGACCTCTATCTCAACAGCCTCAGCACCCTGACGCCCCGCATCATGGTCAGCGGCGACCCGGTTCATCTGAACAATCCGGACAACGCCAACCGGATTCGGGCGCTGTTGCTGGCCGGCGTTCGGGCGGCGATCCTGTGGCGGCAGAGCGGCGGCAGCCGACTGACGCTGTTGCTACGCCGCAATCCGTTGTTGCGGGAAACCCGACGGCTGTTGGCGAGCCTGGATTGAAACGCCGTCGCTTCAATTTTTTCGGTACGCTTCCATCACGTTGGCCAATTGCCCGATCTTGTCGAGCACCCGGCTGAGCTGGACCACATCGGTGATTTCCAGGGTTAGCCCCATCCGGGCGATGGAGGTTGCCTTGTCGGTCAGGGTATTGGCGCCCAATACGTTGACCTGTTCGTTGGCCAAAATCGAGGTGATGTCGCGCAACAGGCCGGAACGGTCGTGGGCCACGATCATCACGTCCACCGGATAGGTCGCCGGCGTCTCGCCCCAGCTCACCTCGATGATGCGCTCGTGATGGCGGCCGGCCAGCGCCAGCAGATTGGCGCAGTCCTGCCGGTGGATGGTCACGCCGCGCCCCTGGGTGATATACCCGGCGATGGGTTCGAACGGGACCGGCCGACAGCAGTGCGCGATCTGAATCAGCAGCCGCCCCACCCCACGGATTTGCACGTCGCCTTTGCCGGCGCCCGACTCGACCGGTCGGGGCTTGCGGGTGATGGGTAGACTTTCCGCGGCGGTTGGAGCCGTCGGCAACAGATCCTGAATCCGGGCCACCACCTGCGCCGTGGTCAGGACCCCATGACCCAGGGCGGCGAACAGTTCGTCGGTCTTGGCAAAATTGAGCTTCTCCGCCACTTTTTCCAGCTTGAGGTGGCGGATGCCCAACCGCTGAAATTCCCGCTCCAGGGCGGAGCGACCGGCGGCGATACTCTTGTCCTGATCCTGCTGAATGAACCACTGCCGGATCTTGGCCCGCGCCCGGTTGGTCCTGACATAGCCCAGATGCGAGCTGAGCCAGTCGCGGCTGGGGTTACCGACCTTGGCGGTCAGCACTTCCACCTGCTCGCCGTTCTTGAGCTCGTAGGTCAGCGGCACGATGCGGCCGTTGACCTTGGCGCCCCGGCAGCGATGGCCCACCTCGGTGTGGACGTGATAGGCGAAATCCAGCGGGGTGGCGCCTTGCGCCAGTTCGACGATGGTTCCCTTGGGAGTAATGGCGTAGACCCGGTCCTGAAAGGCCTCGGCCTTGAAGCGCTCCAGCAGATCGCCCTCGTCGGCTTCGTCCTCCCGATATTCCAGCATTTGCCGCAGCCAGGCGATCTGCGGGTGAGTCGCGTTGCCCGGTTTCGCGTCGCCTTCCTTGTAGCGCCAGTGCGCGGCGACACCCAGTTCCGCGTGCTGGTGCATGGCGGCGGTGCGGATTTGCACTTCCACCGTCCGGCCTTCCGGCCCCACCACCGCCGTGTGCAAGGATTGATAACCGTTGGGCTTGGGATGGGCGATGTAGTCGTCGAATTCCCGATGGATATGGTTCCAGTGGGCATGCACCACGCCCAGCGCGGCGTAGCAGTCGTTCACCGTGTCCACCAGCACCCGCACCGCCCGCACGTCGAAAATCCGCTCGAAAGCCAGCTTCTTGCGCTGCATCTTGCGCCAGATGCTGTAGATATGCTTGACCCGGCCGCCCACCTCGGCGTGGATGCCAGCCTGGCGCAGGTGATCGCGCAACTCCTCCATCACTCGTGCGATGTAGCGCTCCCGGTCCGCCCGGCGCTCATCCAGCGCGACGGCGATCTGCTTGTAGGTGACCGGGTCGAGACAACGCAGCGCCAGGTCCTCCATTTCCCATTTGAGCCGGCCGATGCCGAGCCGGTTGGCCAGCGGGGTAAAGATATCCAGGGTTTCCCGGGCGATGCGTTGCTGCTCGTCGGCGGGAGCTCGACTCAACTGGCGCAGCGCGTGCAGGCGCATCGCCAGCTTGATCAGCACCACCCGCACATCCTGCGCCATGGCCAGCAGCATCTTGCGCAGGCTTTCGAGCTGGCGACCAGCGTGCTGGCTGCTCTGGTGCAACTCGCCGATGGCGTCCAGCTTGACAATGCCGTCCACCAGTTGGGCTACCCCGCTCCAAAATGCTCCCGCACCGCCACTGGCTTGATCCGGCCCGTCGCCACTGGCTCGTGCAGCAAGGCGGCTGTCACGACTTCGTGATCGACGCGCAGGTCGGCCAGCAGATCGGCCACCGCCAGATCGGGCTGGCCGCCCAATTCGTAAGCCCACCGCATGTTCTTGATCTGCGTGGGCGACCACGGAGCTTGCAAGGTGCCTAGCCATGTATCGAAATCCGCGCCGGTCAGCGCGGCTTGTCTGAAAGCGACCATGAGGCGCCCCGTAATAACGATTTTGAAATAGCGCGACCGCTCCGTCACCGGACAGTGGCCGGACGCAAGGTTCGGGACGGACGGACGGAGAAGGCGGGACGGGCAAAACGCGGTGGGCTGGGCCCATATCCTCCCCGTTGCCGGGGCGTGGGGAGGACCAAGTGTGGGCAAGACGCGGCCTAGTTGTTCTTGGCGCCCTGATCCACCCACTTGCGGATCGTGGCCAGATCCGACTCGGGCAATTTTACCTTGCCATGCGGCATCTGGATGGACGGGTTCACGCCAGGACGGCCCTCGATCAACCGGTTCAGGCTGCTGTTGAGGCTCTGACCAGGAACGATGACCGGCCCGATCTTGGTGCCCTTCATCAGTTCCTCGTAGGTGCTCAACGCCAGACCGCTTTTCTGATAGCCCTCCTTATCGGGCGCGACATGGCACTCCAGGCACTTTGCCTTCAGGATTGGATAAACGTCTTTTTTAAAGCTCACCGGCTTTTCGGAACCGCCGCCGCAACCCGCCAGCGCGCCGAACCCCAGGACCAACGCGGATACCAGCAATTGACGAGAATTCATGGATCGTCCCTTGGATCAAGTTGTTTTCGATGAGTTTGGATGATGCCGCTTCAATCTTACCAAATTACGGCGACGCGGGGATGTCCGGGGGCGCGAATCGTCGTTCAGCCCCGAAACCGTCGGCCCCGGGCCTTCATCCTTGCTGGAGCCGAGCCGCGAGGCACGCTCGTTCACGGCGCGACGGCGCTTCCCACCCATCGTCCCATCATCCGCTTTACCTCACGGAAAACCACCCTTTACCGATTCGGCGTTATACTAGGCAGTCAAAACGCACGGCGTCCCGATTCCGACCGTTCGCCATTCCCTGAATATCCAGCGAAGCCGTAGTGGTTGCGACATCGCCCATCGAAACCGTTCGCGGTCCGCAGCGCCACCGGCTGCCGCGCCTGGCCTCAACCGTCAACATAAAATAGGATGAAAAACGTGACGAGCCCGAAACTTCAACCCGAATTACAACGCATCGTCGAAGCCCGCCATCATGATCCCTTTGCCGTGCTGGGCCGTCATCCCCAGGATAAGAAGGTCGTGGTGCGCGCTCATCTGCCCTATGCCCAGGAAGTCCACATCGCCGAGGGCAATCTGCCGCTGCAACGCATTCCCAACACCGATTTGTTCGAGTGGCAGGGCAAGCCCGATCAGGTCCCTGAACGTTACCGGCTGATCTGGCGCGATTCCGATCATCGCGAGCACATTTCCTTCGATCCCTACTGCTTTCCGCCACAACTCGGCGATTTTGACCTGTACCTGTTCGGGGAGGGCAAGCACTGGCACGCTTACCGCTTCCTGGGCGCGCATCCACACGAGACCGATAATGTCGCCGGCGTACTGTTCGCGGTCTGGGCGCCCAGCGCCGAGCGGGTCAGCGTGGTCGGCAGCTTCAACCGCTGGGACGGCCGGGTGCATCCGATGCGGGTGCGCGGCGGCAGTGGCGTGTGGGAGTTGTTCATTCCCAATCTGTATCCGGGCGACCTGTACAAGTTCGAAATCCGCAACCGCCACAGCGGCGCCATCCTGCTGAAATCCGATCCTTATGGCCAGCAGTTTGAAATGCGCCCCAGCACCGCCGGCATCGTTCCCAAACCCGATACCTACGCCTGGCGCGACGCGGCCTGGCTGGAAAAGCGAAAAAATTCAGACTGGCTCCACCAGCCGATGTCCATCTACGAAGTTCATCTCGGCTCGTGGCGGCGCGGACCGGAAGGCGAGTTCCTGAACTACCGCGACATCGCCCATCAGCTCGTCGATTACGTCAAGGAACTAGGGTTTAGCCACATCGAGCTGCTGCCGATCACCGAACATCCCTACGACGCCTCCTGGGGCTACCAGACCACCGGCTATTACGCGCCCACCAGCCGTTTCGGCACGCCGGACGATTTTCGCTACTTCATGGATTACTGCCACCAGCACGAGGTGGGCGTGATTCTCGACTGGGTGCCAGCGCACTTCCCCAAGGACGCCCACGCCCTGGCGCGCTTTGACGGCGAGGCGCTGTACGAGCACACCGATCCCCGCAAGGGCGAGCATCTGGACTGGGGTACGCTGATCTTCAACTTCGGCCGCTACGAGGTGAAGAATTTCCTGCTGTCCAGCGCCCTGTACTGGATCGAGGAATTCCATCTCGACGGCTTGCGGGTGGACGCGGTCGCCTCGATGCTGTATCTGGACTATTCGCGCAAGGAAGGCGAATGGATCCCCAACAAGTACGGCGGGCGCGAAAATCTGGAAGCCATCGACTTCCTGCGCGAACTCAACACCGTGGTGCACAGCGAGCATCCCGGCGCGCTGGTGATCGCCGAGGAATCCACCTCCTGGCCGCAGGTCACCCGGCCCACCTATCTGGGCGGCCTGGGTTTCAGCATGAAGTGGAACATGGGCTGGATGAACGACACCCTGCGCTACATGGCGCAAAACCCGATCCACCGCAAGTACCACCACGACCTGCTGACCTTCAGCATGTTGTACTGCTTCACCGAGAACTTCATGCTGCCGTTCTCCCACGACGAGGTGGTGCACGGCAAGGGCTCGATGATCAACAAGATGCCTGGCGACGAATGGCAGCGCTTCGCCAATCTGCGGTTGCTGTACACCTACATGTTCACCCATCCCGGCAAGAAGCTGCTTTTCATGGGCACCGAGTTCGGCCAGGGCCACGAATGGAACAGCGCCAACCCCATCGACTGGTGGGTGCTCCAGTTCCACTTCCATCAGGGGATGCAACTACTGATCAAGGACTTGAATCGGATCTATCACAGCGAGCCGACCCTACACCACCACGAGTTTGAATGGCAGGGCTTCAGTTGGATCGACTGCCATGACGCCGATCAGTCCATCCTGAGTTATCTGCGCAAGAAAGACGACGATTTCCTGGTGGTCGTGGTCAGCTTCACGCCGGTGCCGCGCCACGATTACCGGATCGGGGTGCCGCGCGCGGGCCGTTACACCGAAATCTTCAATTCTGATTCGCATTTCTATGGGGGCAGCGGAGTCGGCAATGGCGGCGTCGAACTGATCGCCGAAGAGCGACCTTGGATGGAGCAACCCTACTCCATCAGCATCACCGTGCCGCCGCTGGGCGGAATCATTCTCCAACCCGAACCTCCGCCGCAGCCGGTCGTGGTCGTCGCCCTCGAAGCCGAGGAACCTCTGGCGGCCGAAACCCCGGAGGCGGAAGCGGAGGCGCTCGCGCCTGAAACGCCTGTCGCGGTCAAACCCACACCCGTCGTCGAGGAAGAGGAACTGGCCCAACCGGAATAAACGGACGGGTTCGACGCTGGAAGTCACTGGGGCGCGGATTGAAACCCGCGCCCCGAATCGTTGGATCGTTTGGTGGACCGCGCGAAATCGCTTTCTAGACGTAACCGTCGGCCATCAACTCGGAAACGATGAGCCGCTGAATCATCTTCTCCTTCTGGCCGGTCGGCTGATCCAGCCTGAGGCGAGCCAGATAACGCAGGGCGCCGGCCGGCGGCGTCCCCACCGTCATCGCCTTGACGACGGTCTTCATCAAATCGCCCTTGGTCGCGAACCGCGTTTTGAGGTTCTTGAGCACCCGCCCCAGAACGATCTCTTCCTCGGTAAAATCGGTGCCCAGTGGAAAGTCCGGACACAACCCCATTTGCTTGAACTGGTTCAACCGGGCCTGAATCCGCCCTGGGGTATTGTAGCGATGCTGCTCCGGAATCTCGTAATCCTGGGGAAGCTTGCCGGCTCGCTTGGCCTTCCCCAGCAGTTCCGGCTGAAAGCGCGAATCGGCGATGTTCAGCAGGGTGGCAATCACCTCCCGGTCCGACCGGCCGCGCAGGTCGGCAATGCCGTATTCAGTCACCACGATATCGCGCAAATGGCGCGGGATGGTGATGTGACCATAATTCCAGACGATGTTCGAACTCGCGGTCAGCCCGCTCTCGCGGGTGCTGCGCAGCATCAGGATGGAGCGGGCGTCCGGCAGTTCGTGGGCCATCGCCACGAAGTTGTACTGACCGCCCACCCCGCTGATCACCTGGCCGCTCTCCAGGCCGTCGGACACCGCCGCGCCCAGCAACGTCATCATGATGGTGGTGTTGATGAACCGGGCGTCCCGCCGCTGCAAGGCCGCCAGCGCTTCGTTTCCCCCGTACAGATGATTGACCCGTTTCACCGTCGTCATGCAGATTTGCCGGCTGTCGGCCTCGGGCATCGCGCGCAGCGCCTCGTAAAAGCTGCTCGGTCCCATGAAGAAACCGCCGTGCATCACGATCCCGCCCTTGAGGCGACCGCCCAGCCCGTGCTCGACCACCGCCGCCCAACTGTCCGGTCGATCTAAATCGGCTGGAACCCGCATTATCCCGCCAATCAGCAGTTCGCCCGCCCGATAGCTCACTCGGTCGGTGAAAATCCCAAAGCGGCGCAGAAATTCGACGTCTTCCTCGCCCAGGCGCGCTGGAATCACGCCCCGTTCCAGCAGCGTCCGCAGGGTCCGCTCGTCGACCGTCTCGGTGATCGCTCCTTCGTTGAGCAGGCGCTGCAAGGGGATGCTGTCATAGACCCGGCGCTTGAGAATGCCGTCCCGATAGAGATAAAGAAAGCCGTTGACGAACATCTCGCTGGAGCCGTACAGCCCTTGCGCGAACGGCTCGACGCCGCCAACGCGGTCGATCAACCCGCCGCACTGCTCCACAACTCGCATCTCGGACAGCATCCGCCGATAGAGGGCGTTTTGCTGGTGCCGCAACTGGCAGAAATAGACGATGGCGTCGCCCAGGCAACCGATGCCGATCTGGAGGGTCCCACCGTCGCGGATCAGGGCGCTGGCCTGCAAGCCCAGCAGGTAGTCGGCGTTTTCCACCGGCATGTTGGGCGCGCCGAATTGCCGGAAATCGTAGCGGGGATGATCAAGCACCAGGTCGAACGTGGACGGTCGGACCATGGCGTCGTTGTACATGAACGGCATCTCGCGATTGACCTGGGCCACGGTGACGACTCGCTCGCCACGGCGGCGCGCGGCCTCGATCATCGGCAACAAATCCAGGGTCACTTCCGGATTGCTGCACAGGCTCAACCACTCCTCGCCATCGATCTCGCGGGTGGCGACCTGCTGCGCCAGCACGTTGGCGCCATTGTTCATGATATCCCGGGCGGCATGGGTGTAGTTGGTGCTGATGTAATTCTGCTGCTGCATCGGCACGTTCAGATAACCGCCCGGCTTGAAGAAGAACTCGGCGATCTCGACGTTAGGCGGAATCTGGCCCCGGCGTAAATCGACGGCATACTCCAGATCGGGGTAATCGCCGAACACCCGTTCGACGAACGGCTCCAGAAACCGCTGTTCCAGATCGCTGGAACCCTTGGGAGTTTCAACGGTGATCGCGGTCAGAATCTTCAGCCACAGGTCCGGATTCGCCTTCACCCGCCGGTAGAGCGCATTCACTAGCGGATTGGGCTTGCCGATCCCCAAGGGAATCCCGAGCACGATGCGCTGGCCGACCCTGGCGATGATTTCATCGACGCAACACTCGACATCCTGAAAATAAGACGGGCTTGGTTGTGGCATGATCCGATCTCTCTCAGCCAATTGATTGACAATGCGAAATTATAGCAGCTATCCCAAGCCTGGCCGTGACGGGCCACTGGTGAAGGGGCTACACTAACGGTTGTTTCGATCGCCGCGTCACGCGGAATCTTATGCCGAAGGAGGATTGCCGATGTCAGACAATAATACGCTGGAAACCAACAAGGCTCTGGTCCGGCGCAATTTCGAGGTCATCTGGAGTCAGTGCAACCTGGATGCCGCCGATGAAATCATCGCGCCCGAGTACATCGGCCATATCGCCACCCTGCCGGAGGCGGTGCGCGGCGTCGAAGCGTTCAAGCAAGTCGTCATGCTCTTTCACTTTTCCGCCCCCGACATCCGCTTTGAAATTCAAGATCAGCTTGCCGAGGGCAGCAAGGTCGCCACGCGCTGGATCGGCCGCGGGACCCACAAGGGTGAATTCATGGGTATCGCGCCCAGCGGCCAACGGCTCTCGGTGACGGGGATGAGCTTTCACCGCATCGAGAACGGCCGCATTTGCGAATCCTGGGACGACTGGGATGCGCTCAGCATGTTGCAACACATGACCGAGGATGTTTTTCAATCGCTTTCCATGCGGATCTGATTCGCCTGGCCCGCCCACGGACCTTTGGGTCGGCGCCGTTCCGGCAATCACGCCGGTTTTGCCGGGCGCGGTCGTGGCGGGCCAATCGTGCCAGGGGTGACGTAACCCGGCGTTTCCGGTGGAACACCGGTAACGCGCCAGTCGTTCACGCCGCCGCCAGAACTTTGTCACGGACGAATTGGTAAACCCTGCCCACGGTCTCGAAGGTTTCAGCGCTGATCTCATCATCGATGATCTGAATCCCGAATTGCTGCTCCAAAGCATGGATCAAGGCGAGCACCGCCATGGAATCGAATTCGGGAATACTCCCCAGCAACGGGGTCTCCAACTCGAACGCCCCCGCCCGGTCGCCCAGTTGCAGAATTTCACCGATCAACAGCTTCACATCATTAAACTCCACCATCCAGACCGTCCCCCGAGTGAGCAACTCCGCGAATATCGCGCGGCCCTGGAATCCAACCGGTCATCGGCCACGCGCAAGGGCTGTCAAGATAGCGGCGCCGCCAACAAGAATCCAGTCATCCGTCAACTGCGGCGGCGGATTTGCGGGCCAATACCACATGACCCGTCACCGGCTGGTCATCTTCCTGGCGCAGCGTGGCATCCGTCCGCGTCAATAGCGCCAAGCCAGCACCCGCCAGCGCTCGTTCCAGGTAGTCCGCCGTGTGGCTGTAACGGCCGCTCTTGTTGAGAAAATAACCGTCCGGCGCCCGGTCCGCTGAGGTCTGCTCGGCCGTGAACGCCAGCCAGCCGCCTGGACGCAGGGCGCGAGCCGCGGCGGTCAGCGCCGGTTCCAGCGCGCCAAAATAAACCAGGGTATCGGCGGACGCGATCAGGTCGTAAGCGCCGGGTCGTTCGTTCAGAAACGCAGTCAATTCCGCCACCGCCAACTCGTCGTAACCGCCTCGCTCGCGCGCCTTGTCCACCATCCGCGGCGACAAGTCCACGCCGGTCAGATGGCGAGCGTAGGGTCGCAGCACCGGCTGACACAGACCGGTGCCACAGCCGGCGTCCAGCACGTCGAACTGGGCAGCCGGCGCCCCCAGCACTTCGGCCAGCCACGTTCCGATCACCGCCGGTGCTTGATAGCCGAGCTGCTCCACCAGATGTTCGTCGAAGCAATCGGCATAACGATCAAACAGATAAGTCACATACCCATCGGAAGCGCGCGCCGGCGTTTCCCCGCTAAACCAAGCGGCCAGGCGATGTTGGGCGATGGGGTCGTTCGGCATCAATCGCAACCAGTATTGCAGGAGCTTCAAGGCTTCCTCCGCCTCGCCCAGTTGAAACACCGCGTTACCGAACACGAGTCGGGCTTCATCCACCTCACCCCGCCGATGGAGGAGCGTCCCCAGCGCCGTGACCGCTCCTAGATGGGCGGCATTGTGCTCCAAAGCCGCGCGATGGGCCTGGATCGCCTCCTCCAGCCGATCCAGTTCCGCCAGGATCAAACCCCGGTGATAATGGATGTTGGCATCGGCCGGTCGCCACGTACTGGCCTGTTGATAGGCGTCGAGCGCTTCCGGCAACCGCCCCAGCCCCCGCAGCACCGCGCCCAGATTGACGCACGCCTCCACCTCGTCGGGTTTGAAGCGGATGGCCTGCCGGTAGGCGGCGATGGCGTCCTCGTGCCGCCCCTGAATCAACAGGACGTTGCCCAGGTTAGTATAGGCCGCCGCGTAACCGGGCGCGCTAGCGATGGCCCGGCGGATCAGGAGTTCGGCCTGAACCGACTGGCCGCGCTGCTGCTGGAGAACCCCCAGGAAATTCAAGACCTCGGGATAATTGGGCCGGTGAGTGAGAATGCGCTCATACAGCGCTTGCGCCTCGCTCAAATTGCCTCGACCGTGACAGCCCATGGCCTGGGACAGCCATTCGGCGATTTGCGCATCCGGCGGGCGGTTATCGAGCGCCCCACTGGAACCAGCGGATGGCTCGTCATGATTGTCGTGGTTCAAGGCGCCTCCTCATTTTTGCACCGCTCCGGCTTCGCCCCGGCAAGCATTTTGCGCGCCGACACGAGAAAACCGACTACTGGTTGGCCACCTTCCAGACGTAAAATCACGGACTCCAGGGTTTCGACGGCCATGCCGACCTCGGCCAGCACGCGCCGCAGATAGGTTTCGGCATGGCGATAACGGCCGCTGGGATCGAGGCGGAAACCGTCCCCCGTTTCCGCATCCTCGACCCGCTCCACGGTGAACGCCAGCCAGCCATCCGGGCGCAGGGCCCCGGCGGCGGCGGCCAAGACGGGCTCCAAACGTCCGAAATAAACCAAAGTGTCGGCGGACACGATCAGATCGTAAGCTTCCGTCCGGGCGGCCAGAAACGCGGTCAGCTCGGCCACGACCAGATCATCGTAATCGCCACGGGTTCGCGCCCGCTCGATCATGCGCGGCGACAGATCGACCCCGACCAGATGACGTGCATACGGCCGCAACGCCGGCCCGCACAACCCGGTGCCACAGCCCGCGTCCAATACGCTCAGCGATCCATCCGGCTGACCCGCCGCCGCGACGACCGCCTGGGCGATCAGTTCCGGCGCCCGGTACTCCAGGCGGTGCAGGTGATCGTCGAACCCATCGGCCATGCCGTCGAACAGATTTTGCACGTAATCATCGGCGGCCCGCTCCGGCGCGTCGCGGCCCGAATGCGCCGCCAGCATGTGCCGGGCGACCGGGTTGGCCGGGTCCCGCGCCAGCCAGTCCCGAAACAGCGAGGCGGCTTCCTCGCCCCGGTTCAGCTTATAGAGCAGCAGGCCCAGGTTCCTGTACGCCATCGCATACGCCGGTTGCCGGCGTAAAGTTTCCCGATACGCGGCGATGGCGGCCTCGTACTCGCCCTGGGCGTATAGCGCCTTGCCCAGATTGAAATGCGCCTCCGCCAAACCAGGGGCCAGGGCGATGGCCTGCTGGAAAACGGTGGCGGCCTCCGCGAACCGGTCGGATCGCAACAACATCACACCCAGATTGCAATGGGCGCTGGGGTTAGCGGGCGCCAGTTCGACCGTCTTCCGATAAGCGGCAGCCGCTTCGTCCCAGCGATCCATCCCAGCCAACACGTTGCCCAGATTGTTCCAGGCATCGGCGTAACGCGGATTCAGGGCGAGCGCCTGGCGAATCAACTCGGCGGCTTCCGCGTGCCGGCCCCGCTGCGAGGTCAGCACGCCCAGGAAGTGCAGGGCATCCACATGGCGCGGATCGCGCCGCAGCGCCCGCCGATATAGACTTTCCGCCTCGTCTAGCCGCCCCTGCCGATGCGATTGAATCGCTTGCGCCAGGACTTCGGGCGTATTCGCGCCGGGACCGGAGGGGCTGGCGGCGGCCCTGCGCTGTTTACGATTCATGGGCCGCTACTCGAAGGCATAGGCGAAATCGCCATCCCGCACCTGGACCCGTACCTGAGTCACCGACTTCCCTTCGACCATGCGCATGTCGCCCATTACTTCATGGCTTAGAGGGTAATGGAGCACTGAGAACGTAAAATCCGACCAGTTTATCCGCGCTGGGATTAGCTCCTTTCGACATCGCTAACGCGAAGGCAGCGCCATGATTGCCTTGTGGGTAGACTTCTACAAAGTCGATACCCGGTTCGTACCATTCGAACATTTTCCGCTGGATTGACCTCTGCGCCATCTGATTCTGAACGGATTTCGAAACCGCAATCCACGGGATTTCGCTCGGCACCTGATAGTAGCGCGCCGACTCGATCAAGAACCGACCTCGGAGGAAAGCAACCGCTTCGGCGTCGAGTTTATCGCTGTCCTTCGAGGCCGAAACTTCTTTCATGCCGTCAAGCGGTTTCGGTTGGAATACCATGGTCTCAGTCATTCCACACTCCCAGGCAACTATTGCCATTATCAGCGCCACTATGATTCTTGTATTTTTCCATATTCTCATTTCTCTCTTCATTTCATTTCATTTGCTTACCTGAAAAGCCTGTAGACCACCGGTTGTCACCAGATTCTGCAACGATACTGTCATCGTAGCCGACGCAGTATCTTGGCCTTCGCCAACACCCATATTCGTTCCCCAAGGATTTCGTACCGTAACTTTCCAATCTGTTCCAGCCTGTGTAAGCGATACGACAGTATAGACATGGTTATCTACTAAACCATCTTGAGGAATTGAAGCGCCGGTCAACTTTTGCCATAGGCCGCGAGAGTCTTTCTCAGGCACCGACCACAAAGTGACGCTCTTGCTTTGATTCAAAGCGGTCGAGACTCTCGCACCCAGCAAGGCTACAGAACCAGTCGTACCCAGCCTGGGATAGTAGACGTAAACCACTTTGGTACCCGCGTTTCCGGTGATCGCCATCATGGCGTCGGAAGGCCAACCACCGCTGATAATCTTCTGATAGCCCTCACCCAACCCATCCGCTGGATTGGTGTCGAACATCTTGGCATATGCTGTTTCGATCACGGCAGGCCAGGTACGTTCGTACTTGCCGGTGTTATCGACATAGCTTCCGCCATGGCGCTTCACGTTATCCTCCAACTCCGCCTGGGTCACCCAGATGAATTTGGTTTGGCCTTTCAGATCGTAGAGCCGTACTCGGAATTGCTGTGAGTTTAGGTCATAGTAGATGGCGTCCTGAATGAGTCTGGGATTTTGCTGCGCAACCGCTCCCAACGTGGCAACGAAGTAGCAATCACCGAACGCGTCTTGCTTAATGTCGTTGGCGGAAGGTCCACCAGGACCGTACAGATTTTCGTCTGAAAAGTGTATATACCCAAGCAAGCTGTTGATGCGAGCAAGCGTGTCACTGTTTACGTCGATACGTCCGGCATGAACCAAACCAGCGTTGGATTTTTGAAACATAAGGATGGCCGCGATGGTCTTCGGCCCAACCAAACCATCTTCTTTCAATTTAGGGACTGGGCCACCTCTATTCGGTGGGATACGATTGAGCGCCTTTTGAATCACCAGAACGTCCGCTTTCTTGTTAACTCCACCTTGACCCACAGATGCTGAAATTTTTATCATGGTCCAATGTCCTCCTGATATAAACTACGGAACCATTAGGGAAAGCTATTCCACTGGTCGACCCAAAGAGGCATTTTTCATACCAATCCAGGTAACCGTTATCATGTAACGGTAATACTGTTGCAATCCATCTTCCATCAATTGGCGGGCCGACCCAAAATAACCTCATTCGGTTCAGTCTGGGCTGGCCCATTTCAACCTAAGACTTCTCTCACTCAAATCCAAAACTAAACTCTCCTCCAACTACTTTAACTTGTACTCGCAAAGCCATCTGGCCTTCCACCATCCGCTTCAAAAATTCCTGACTGATCGCCGGTAGCACGGTGTTGGTCAGGATCGCGTCCACCATCCGCCCGCCGCTCTCCAACTCGGTGCAGCGGCTGACGATCAGCTTCACCACTTCGTCGTCGTAGCCGAACGGGACCTTGTGGTTTTCCTGAATCCGTTTAGTGATCCGGCCCAGTTGCAGGCGGACGATGTCGCCGATCATTTCGTCGCTCAGCGGATAGTAGGGAATGGTCACCAGCCGACCGAGCAAAGCCGGGGGGAATACCTTGAGCAGGGGCTCGCGCAATGCCTTGCCCAAACCCTCCGGATCGGGCAGCAGGTCCGGGTCCTTGCACATGCCCATGATCAGGTCGGTGCCGACGTTGGTGGTCAGCAGGATGAGCGTATTCTTGAAATCGATCAGTCGCCCTTCGCCGTCCTCCATCCAGCCTTTGTCGAACACCTGGAAGAAAATTTCGTGCACGTCATGGTGGGCCTTCTCCACCTCGTCCAACAGCACCACGCTGTAGGGACGGCGCCGCACCGCCTCGGTCAGCACTCCGCCCTCGCCGTAACCGACGTAACCCGGCGGGGCGCCCTTGAGGGTGGAAACGGTGTGCGCCTCCTGAAACTCGCTCATATTGATGGTGATGACGTTCTGCTCGCCACCGTACAGCGCCTCGGCCAGCGCCAGGGCGGTTTCGGTCTTGCCCACTCCGGAGGGGCCGGCCAACATGAACACGCCGATGGGCTTGTTGGGATTGTCCAGCGCGGCGCGGGAGGTTTGAATCCGCCGGGCAATCATGTCCAGGGCGTGGCGCTGGCCGATGATGCGGCGGTTGAGGATGTCGGCCAGGCTCAGTACGGTTTCGACCTCGTTCTTGACCATCCGCCCGACCGGGATGCCGGTCCAGTCGGCGACCACGGAGGCTACCGCCTGGGCGTCCACGCTGGGCAGAATCAGCGGCGACTCACCCTGTAGCTCGTGCAGCTTGGTCTGAAGTTCCTTCAATTCCGCCAACCAGGTCTGCCGTTGCGGATCGGGTTCGGTCGTGGCTCCCGCCTCGACCGCGCCACCGTCGCCGCGCAGCTTGGCGCGCAGTTCGAGAATTTGGTCAACCAATCCCTTTTCCTCTTGCCAGCGGGCGTCCAATTCCGCCAACCGCGCTTCCTCGGCCTGCAACTTTTCGGTGGCGGCGGCCTGGCGCTGAGCGGTATCGATGCCGACCGCCGTTTCCCGGCCGATGATTTCCAATTCGGTCTTCAGTCCCTCGATGCGGCGGTGGCAATCCTCGACCTCCGCCGGCGTCGCATGCAGGCTGATGGCGACTCGCGCGCTGGCGGTATCCAGCAGGCTGACTGCCTTGTCCGGCAACTGGCGGGCCGGAATGTAGCGGTGCGACAGCTTGACCGCCGCTTCCAGCGCCTCGTCGAGAATCTGCACCCGGTGGTGTTGTTCCATGGTCGAGGCCATGCCGCGCATCATCAGGATGGACTTCTCCTCGCTCGGCTCACCGACCTGAACAACCTGGAAACGGCGGGTCAGGGCTGGGTCCTTCTCGATGTGCTTCTTGTACTCAGCCCAGGTGGTGGCGGCGATGGTGCGCAGCTTGCCGCGCGCCAAAGCGGGTTTCAGCAGATTAGCGGCGTCGCCGGTGCCGGCCGCGCCGCCCGCGCCGACCAGGGTATGCGCCTCGTCAATGAACAGGATGATCGGCTTGGGCGAGGTTTGCACCTCGTCGATCACCTGCCGCAGCCGGTTCTCAAACTCGCCCTTCATGCTGGCACCGGCCTGCAACAACCCCACGTCCAGCACCCGCAGGGTCACGTCCTTGAGCGGGGGCGGGACATCGCCCGAAGCGATGCGCTGGGCGAAACCTTCCACGACGGCGGTCTTGCCGACACCGGCCTCGCCGGTCAGGATCGGGTTGTTCTGGCGGCGGCGCATCAGGATATCGACGATCTGGCGGATTTCCTCGTCGCGGCCGACGATCGGATCCAGTTCGCCCTTGCGCGCCCGCTCGGTCAGGTCCACGGAAAAGCGCTGCAACGCCTCCTGCTTGCCCATTTGGGGGGGCGCCAACGCCTCGCTGGCTTCGCCGGGCGCCGCGCCGCCGCCGACCTGGGAACCGTCCGAAGCGCGTAGCCCGGCTTCTGGAGAAGCGGCGACGATGTCGGCGAACCGCTCGGTCAGCGTGTCCAGCTTGATCTTGTCGAACTCGCGGGAAATCGCCAGGAGAGCATTGCGCAAATCCGGTGTCTTCAGCATCCCGACCAGCAAATGGCCGGTGCGCACCTGTGAATCGCTGAACATCAAGGTGGCGTAGACCCAGGCCTCCTTCACCGCCGCGTCCACATGGGCGGACAGATCGGAAATCGCGGTCGCGCCGCGCGGCAACCGATCCAGCGCTTCGGTGAAATCCTTGGCCAGCCGGGACGGATTCAGGCTGAATTGCTGGATCGCCCGATGCAGGTCGGAGTCCGGCAATTGCAGAATCTGGTGCAGCCAATGCACCAGTTCCACGTAGGGATTGCCCCGCAGCTTGCAAAACACGGTGGCGCTTTCGATGGCTTTGTAGCCCAGGCTGTTCAACTTTCCGAACAGAGCAACACGACTGATTTCGGCCATGGATTCGGGCTCCTCAAATCATGAGAAATTAAATAACTGGCAGTCCCCAATGCAACACTCGGTTAGATAAGACAATGTGGGAGCGCCAATCATCGTGTGGAAAGTTTTACTTAACGGTCATGATCACAGAGCCACATCCTGTTGTCCTTGGAATTACCAACACCAGTCAGTGACGCAGCCCCCGGTGTGGTGCTCATTTAGAAGGCAGATTAATCGATAGTTGGGTTGCCAAAAATGGCAACCCCATTCATACAACTCAAAATTGCTTTTGGGTTGAAAGCATGGTTACCGTTGAAGGTTAAAGTCATCCTTCTCTTTCTCACCTTCTTCACGATACCAACCGACCAGCATCTTGCCATCGTCGGTGATTTTCCATTCCAAATCGCCTCGACTCTCTTCTCCGCTACCGACCTTTGGACGCGCCCACCATTTGGCCTGGATCAGCTTATCCTTGATAAGACCCTCGATCTTTCCATCATAGGTGACGTTATCTTCAGTGTACTGGTAAGTACCCGTGATCTTGTTATCCTTCTGTTCGATGGTCACATCGCCAACAAGATTGGACGACCATTTTCCGCTGAGGTTGAGAGCCGCCGCCGGAGCCGCTGTCGAGGCTGCCGCTGGGACTGCCGGAGCCGCTGTCGAGGCTGCCGCTGCTGCCGCTGCTGGAGCCGCCACTGTCGAGGCTGCCGCTGGGGCTGCCGGAGCCGCCGCTGGGACTGCCGCTGGAGCCACCGCTGTCGAGGCTGCCGCTGGGACTGTCGGAGCCGCCGGTGAAGTTACCGCCGGAACCGCCGGGGCTGTTGTCGAGGTTGCCGGGGCTGCCGTCGTTGACGGATTTTCCGCGCTTCCCGCCGTATAAGCAGTACCGCAAACAATCAGAATACCGATTGGAATTAATGCCTTCTTGCTCATGATTTCTTTCCCATAAACCAATTTAAATTGAAGACCTTAAGCTATTTCCAACCTGCGTACGCTTCACACTCCTTTCTTTCTTTTGGATGAGTTTCCTCCCACTGACTGATAGATTGCATTTCACCGCTGCTCATTTGATTATTCATACACTCACAATACTTTTGTATGACCGAAGCGGATGCTTTTTCATCCTTGTTATCCGCCACACACTGGGCGATCCAGAGCGCGGAACCATCGGAAGCCGCAAAGGAAAGACTACTTGCCATGATGGAGACGCCGAGAAATAGGGCGCTGATTCTCAACTTCATAACATTCCTCCTCAGTGATTAAATCAACAGCCGAGCACCGCTCGCACAACAGCGGATATTTTAGGACCTAGCCGTATTAAGGCCCCTAAAAAAATATTTTCCCGAGAATTCATTGAAAAGCGCCTTCATTTCCTGCTCCATAACGACAACTTCACAAATCCAAGGCCCCTTTCATTCACAGTATGTCATTGCATCCAGCTTCAAATCATCGGCGTCGCGAGCCAAGGGTCGGGTGGTCAGCCAGGTGGTCCAACCCAGCCGGGTTCCCTCGCCCAGCACCAACGGCGGTACTTCTTCTTTCTTCAAAATCGGGTTGAAATCCCACAGCAATTCGTCGCCGACATAATTGCGCACCCAAGCCACCAAGCGCCGCAGACTGTCGCTACCGGGCAGAAATCGCTGGAATTCCGCCAGTCCCATCGGTCCCATGACGACGCGGAACTTGTACTGGCAATCCCACACCCGTTCGCCGATCACTACCGTCCTGCCGAGCAGGCCAGTGGCGGGCGATTCACCCAACCGGCAACGACTGGCTTCCGCCAGTGGCAACCAATGACCAACAAACGTTTCAATCACCACCCGCAGCTTGAAGAAGTCCGCCAGAATCGCTTGCAAGCCCTCGGGATTACGGGCCTGGTTGACCAGTCGACCGGCGTAATGGAACTTGGCCAGATCCGGAATCGCGTCCCGGCTCCACAGTGAGGGCATTCCCAACCCAAACGAAGCGCCGACATAGACATTGAAGCGGTCCGTTTCCGGTCGGTCGAAACTGACCGTCGGCTGGGTATCGGCCCAGGCCCGATAGAACAGACACAGCATCCGGTGATGAAAGACATCGCCAAACCAAGCGAAGGTGCGGTCGCCATGATTGCGCCAGCGGTCACGGGCGTACTCGGTCAGATGGATCGGCAACGGCCCGTGCGGGCCAAACAGCCCCAGAAAGTATTCGGACAACCGGGGCGGTTTACCCTCGTCGCCTGGAACGAACGCCGCCAGCGTGGCCGGCGCGAAGGCCAGCGAGGGTTCCTGCGCCAACCGGACCGGGTCATCGGCCAGTTGCGTCGACTTGCCCAGCCGCGGCCGATCACGATACAGGCATTCCAGCCGCCGCAGCGCCTGGAAGAAATGAAAGGCGTAAGGCGCGCGCCGCAACGCCTCAAACAACTCTACAGCGTATGCCGCCGTCCGATCCGGGCTGGCCATCGCATGATCTCGCCCCGTTCGGTCGATTTGACGACCGTTTCGGTAAAGGAGTTGATGGAGGTGTACTTGGCGAAGAACTGCTCCAGCACCGCGCCCAGGATAAAGCCGCCCACCCCCTCGAACGCGCTCTCGTCCAGGGTGACCGCCACTTCCAAACCACGGGCGAAGGCGATGGGGCCGGGAATCGGCGCCCGCCGGGTGATCGGCGCGGCGTGAATGGAGCACACGCCGTCGATTTGCTTGCGCACGGCGGCGTCGGCCAGATTGCCATAGAGCGCCAGCAACTCCCGCAAGGCCACCGCGCCCTGGCGGGCGTCGCTGTCGGCGAGCGACAAATAGTTTAAGGTGAGATGGCTGATCAGCCGCCAGGCGGTATCGCCGTGGGCCGGGGACGGTCGCGGGGGGGTGGGACCGGCCAGGCAGCGCACGGACCCCACTGGCGCCCCGGACGCCAGATTGAAATCCGTGTCGCCGCGGCCAACCGGCATGTGCAACGGCAGATCGCGATTGGTGCACAGGGTCACAACCGCCAATTGCCGCAGGCTACCGCGATAGGGCGTCTCGTCGGCGTCCACTAGCGCCAGGTAGGTTTCGCTGCCAACGTAGCTGGAACGCGGCCCATGGCGCCGCTGCCGGTCGGACAGCCGGCGCGGCAGGCGATGCACCGTGTAGAACGAACGTTGGTCACGCTGGCTCAGCCGATCATAGCTGGCGTAGAACGGCAGAAAGTCCTGTTCCTCGTTCTCCGCGCCAATGCCAGTGACGCCAGTGACTTGATAGACCTCGAAATCCATCGGTCGGGTGCGATCCGCCACCACGTGATGCTCGGCCACCTGATCGCTCAGGTGAATGCGGTCGGCCCGCTTGGGAAACAAGTTGACGGCGGGCGTGCAGAACAGCGCGAAATGGGCGGCGGTCACCGCGTTCTCCAACGCCGGATCGGCCCGGTTGAACAGGATGAGCACCTCCAGTTCGCGGCCGGCGCAGCGCCGCGTCGCCGGTCCCAGCCCGTCCAGTTCCACGAACAGATAGCGCTGCGGAAAAGCGAAATATTCGTGCAGCAACCGGTAGCCGTGGAACGACGGTGGCGGACAGGGCAACAAGGCGTCCTCGTCCTCAAAACCTCGCCGCCGGATCGCGCTCGCCGGGATTCTCTCGTACCAGGGCGCTGGCCGCTCGCCTGGCCGGACAACCATCAGTACGACATTCGCCAGCAATTGCTCATAAAGCCGCCCCGGTAGGGCGTCACCGCCATTCAGGAACAGCTCCAGGCGATCCAGCGCCAGTTTGCCAATGGGCAAATCCGGCAACGTGGTGCGCAGGCGCAGCCGAACCCCAGCCCGCACCCGAGCTAAATCCGCTGGCTCCAATTGCGCCACTGGCTCCCGACCCGCGAAATACTGCGCCTCGACCAGTTCCAGCGGCCATAGCGTCACATCCTGCGCGGTTCGGTATTCACACGGCGTCTGTTCGCCTTTTCCCAGAATGCTACGCAGTTCGCCGCCCCGAGGAACGACAAAGCCTTTTTCCAACGCGCCCTCGGTCGGATCGGGCTGGAACTGGACCACCGCCATCGACGGTGTCGGCGCTAGATAGTGCGGATAGATGATCTCCAACAGGTGCTGGGTGAAGCGCGGAAACTCGGCATCCATCTTGAGTTGCACCCGCGCCGCCAGGAATCCAAACCCCTCCAGCAGGCGTTCGACATACGGATCAGCGCATTCGAACCCTTCCAGCCCCAGTCGGCCAGCGATCTTGGGGAATTCCCGGGCGAATTCACCGCCCAGTTCGCGCAGGTGCTGCAATTCGCGGTTGTAATATTCCAGCAGGCGCGGGTCCATCAGCGCTCCCGGGCCCGGCTGGATTCCTCAACCTTGACCTGACCACTTTCCAGGTCGATCTCGGTCTTCAGATACAATTGCAACGGGATCGGTTGCGCCCACAAGTCGCCTTCGATTTCAAAGGTCAGGGCATTGTGGCTCATGCGCTCCTCGGTCAGCGCCGCATGGACGTGCAGCGAGTTGCGATAAATCCGCGGCTCGAAATCGGTGATCGCCTGGCGCAAGCTCCGCTCCAGCTCGTTCAAGTCCAGGCTGCGGGCCGTGGCGCCCGACAGCGGCGGCAACCCGTAATTGATCACCGATCGGGCGGCGAAGGGATAGCGCTCGATCTCATCGTCATCCACCATTCGGGTGGCGTTGAACAGCCACGCCAAATCGCGCAGAACGCTTTCCCGCAATCGGTTCATCGACAGTACCCGCTGTTCCCGGGATTCCTGCTGGCGATCTGGCTCGTCATCGGTCAACCGATCCAGCAGCGAGGGCTGCAATCGCTCCCTGGATGTCAGTTCAGCCATCGCCGTCGTCAGTCCTGGAGGGAATCTCCTCCACTGGGCTTTCCTCGACATTCAACTCGATGCACCGAATGTCCAGCAACGGATATTCACCCTGATCGGTCGCCAGCATCCGCTGGCCCAGTCCCAACCAGGTTTCGGCCTCGCCTTCCCGCCAGTCGGTCTTGCGTCCCAGTTGCACCAGTGGATCGGCGCTGGCTTCGGAACCGGGATAGCGCGATGGAATCAAGCCGACGGTTTCGCCACCGTTGGCCCAGGTAAACCGCGCCGGCATCCAAACGTAATCCCGTAGATCGGCGGGTTGCTCCAGCACGATGGTCCGAATCCGCTGGAACGGAATCCAGTAATAGCGGCCGTTGACGATGGCTTCCAGCATTGGCCCCAAGCGAGGGTCGGCATCGGCCAGCCAGGCGAACGGTTGCCCATCCAGCGTTCCCGCCGTCGCCGGCGCCGTTTCGAACGCCTGGTCGCGCACCGTCCGAGCCTCGGCGGGATGGCCCTCCCCGGTCAATCGCAACGCTTCCAGCAGCAGCGCCACCCAGGGCGCGGGATCGCCGAACACCAGCGGCGAGCGCTGGCCCGCGAAGACGTCCACCCGCACCAGTTCGCAACGGATGGCCTCGCGGTAGGTCTGCACCATCGGCAGCGACGAAGCATCCATCTCGCCCAACACGTTCAACTGGTTCAACGCCCGCTCCCACTGCCCCAACACCGCCAGCAGTTGAAACAGGAAAACACGGTGCTTAGCGTTGGCGGGTTCCTTGCGCACCTGGGCCTGCAATTCGGCCAGCGCATCCCGCACCCGTCCTTCGCGTAAGCTCTGCTCGGCTGGCATCATGCGGCGCCTTCCCTATCTTTTGAGTACAAGGAAACGCCGCGCATCCGGACCCATCGGGTCTTCCGAACGCGCGGAGTCGAATCGCAACCGGGAACCATCCAGCTTCCGCGGTTACATCTTCTTGTTGGCCTTGACATCCCAGCCCGACTTGCCCGCCGACTTGGTCGCGCCCTTCTGATCCTGGGTAAAGTATTCCTGCGTCACCGAGGTAAAGTTCAGGGACAGGCTCTCAACCGGCAAACCCTCGCCGGCACCGCCGGTCTGGTAGCTGCTGACCATGACATCCTTGAATTTGAACTCCAGGAACTTCGCTTGGCCGCCTTCCTTGCCGGTCGGCTTGCGCATGACCAGCGTCGCCTCCGGATAGTGATGGCCTGAGGCGCACGACAGGAACAGTTCCGGCGACGCCCCGCAAAAGTGCATGGTGAAGTGGAAGTCCTGCATGTTCACCTTGCTGGCGCCCATGCCGGTACCGTGACCGGCAGTGCCCAGTTGCGACGCGCCCCACGACCAGCTCAGCACTTCAATCCATTCCTTGTATTCGAAGTCCTTGCATTCGCCCTTCACGTCGCCAATCTTCAGAAATGAGTCAGCCATCGTTGTTTCCTCGCATGTGGTGCAAACATTGGGAACGGTTCAAACCGTCACTTCGATCAACGGTGCTCTCGCAACCTTGTCCGAGGCGCGAAAGACAGTTAGTTCCGTCGTCGCTTACAGATAAAGCACATCGTGTGCCAAAATCAATTACTTGTTTTGAAAGGCTATTTTATTACTTGACCATCCGCCAGACCAGAATGGGCTTCCTGTCCGCCCACTCTGGCCCGTCCAACCGCGTCGGATCAGGCGCCCTTGACCGAGGGCAACTTGGACACCAGCCGCAGCGACACGGTAAGACCTTCCAACTGGTAATGCGGGCGCAGGAAAAACTTCGAGGTGTAATAACCCGGATTGCCCTCCACTTCCTGCACCACCACCTCGGCGGCCGCCAAGGGCTTCATCGCCTTGGTTTCCTCGCTGGAAATGGCGGGATTGCCGTCCACGTAGTTGTAAATCCACTCCTGCAACCAGCGTTCGAGCGACTCCCGCTCCTTGAACGAACCGATCTTGTCGCGCACCATGCATTTCAGATAGTGCGCGAACCGGCACACCGCGAACAGATACGGCAGCCGGGCCGACAGATTGGCGTTGGCGGTCGCGTCCGGATCGTCGTACTCGGTGGGTTTTTGCAGCGACTGCGCGCCGATGAAAGCGGCGAAGTCACTGTTTTTCTTGTGAATCAGCGGCATGAAGCCATTCTTGGCCAGTTCCGCCTCGCGCCGGTCGCTGATGGCGATCTCGGTCGGACATTTCATATCCACGCCACCATCGTCGGTGGGGAAAGTATGGGTCGGCAGATATTCCACCGCCCCGCCGGATTCGATGCCCCGGATCCGGGTAGTCCAGCCATACAGCTTGAAGGCCCGGGTGATGTTGGTGGCCATCGCATAGGCCGAATTGGCCCAAGTGTACTTGTGGTGATCGGCGCCCTCCACGTCTTCCTCGAAATCGAACTCCTCAATGGGATCGGATTTCGCGCCGTAAGGCCGCCGCGCCAGAAACCGCGGCATCGCCAGGCCGATGTAGCGGGAATCCTCCGATTCGCGCAACGACCGCCACGCGGCGTATTCCGGCGTCTGGAAAATCTTGGTCAGGTCGCGCGGGTTGCTCAGCTCCTGCCAGGAATCCATTTGCATGACCGTGGGCGCGGCGGCGGCGATGAACGGGGTATGCGATGCGGCGGCGACCTGGGACATCTCGCGCAGCAACTCCACATCCGGCGGACTGTGGTCGAAGTAATAATCACCCACCAGACACCCGAACGGCTCGCCGCCGAACTGGCCGTACTCTTCCTCGTAAACTTTCTTGAACAGCGGACTCTGATCCCAGGCGGTGCCCTTGAACTTCCGCAGCGTTTTGCGCAGCTCGTTCTTGGAGATGTTCATCACCCGAATCTTCAACATCTCGTCGGTTTCGGTGTTGTTGACGAGATAGTGCAGACCGCGCCAGGCGCTTTCGAGCTGTTGGAAATCCGGATGGTGGATGACCAGGTTAACCTGTTCCGTCAGCTTGCGGTCGATGGCCGCGATCATCGACTCAATGGATTTGAGCACATCCTTGGAAATCAGCGTCGTATACTGCAACGCCTGCTCGGCCAGGGTTTTGACCGCGCTCTCGACCGCTTCCTTGGCCTGATCGGACTTGGGCTTGAATTCCCGCTGCAACAGCGAGGAAAAGTCGCTGGCTTCCAGCGTCTGGACTTCAGGCTGCGCCTGGGTGCTTGGACTGATTTCGGCCATGGTTTATCACTCCTCGGCGGCGGGCGGCGCGGGTTCCTGGGGCTTGGGCGCCGTCGCCAGCGCCTGCAATAGGCTCGGATCGTTCAGGGCTTTGGCGATTAGATCCTCGGCCCCGGTTTTGCCGTCCATGTAGGTCATCAGGTTGGTCAGTTGCTGGCGGGCCTGGAGCAAACGGTTCAAGGAATCGACCTTGCGCGCCACGGCGGCCGGGGAAAAGTCGTCCATGCTTTCGAAGGTCAGATCCACGCTCAACTCCCCTTCACCGGTCAGCGTGTTAGGCACCCGAAACGCCGCGCGCGGCTTCATCGCCTTCATGCGGCTATCGAAGTTGTCCACGTCGATCTCAAGGAACTTGCGGTCGGCCACTGGCGCCAGCGGGTCGACCGGCTTGCCGGACAAATCGGCCATCACGCCCATCACGAACGGCAACTGGACCTTTTTCTGCGAGCCGTACACCTCAACGTCGTACTCGATTTGCACGCGCGGCGCCCGGTTGCGAGCAATAAATTTCTGACTGCTCATCGCCATCGGAATATCTCCTCATCTCACTCAAATCACGCCATGGCGGCTACCCGGCGGTAACCTAGCCCATCAGTCAACTACTTTAGAGTATAGTTGCTAGTCAGCATTCTCGCTTTGAATACCGAAAATCAAATTCGCCTGCTCGGTTCCGCCGGGCGCGAGATCGTTCAAAATCGCCATGAAGTCCTTGGTCACCAAGTTCCTGGCGCGCTTCAACAAAAAGGGCACCGGGCTGGAAGGTTCGTAGCGGTTAAAGTACTCACAAATCTTGTCCAGCATCCGCATCACCTCGTCACGGCTGGTAATTTCGCCCACCACCAGTCGCTGCCCGCCACCGCCGACGGCGCCACCTTCGGACAAACCCGTATCGGTCGTTTCAGCCGTCGACACTTCGTCGGCGAGACCCGAGCCCTGCCGTTGCAATTGTTCGGCCAGCGCCTGTCGGATCTCCTTCAGCACCCCGGTCAGCGCGCTCAGGTCCGGCGCCTGGGTCACACCAATCTGATCGGTCAACCGGGCCTCGATCCGTTCGGCCCGCGCCATGGCCTCGGCAACCACCGCCGCGACAGCTTGCGCGTTCTCCGGGCCAACCTCCTGGAACGCGCCATCGATCTTGGCCTGAGTCGGCAATTCCGCCTGGTCGTCGGTCGCCACCGGGGTCAACGCGCCCGCGGCGATCTGGATATCGCGCAGGTTGAATCGCCCCAGCACGCGCGAGCTGACTAACGGGGTTTCCCGCAAAATCCGCAGGGTGGCTTCCGGATCGCACAACGCCACGATGGTGTTGATCCGTAGGGTCGGATCGTTGTCATCCTCGGGATCGAGTTGGGGATAAACGGTGTCCCAGTACCGTTCGATCAGACCGTCCACCAGCGCCAAACCGTCGGCGAAGCCGGCCAACCCATCGACGTGCAGCAGAGCGCGCGTCAGATACACCGCCACCCGCAAATCCCGGGTGCGCTCGAACAGGGCCAGCGCCGTCTTTCGGACACCGCGCCAGTCGGGCGGCTCCGCCGGAATGATGGTGTCGCCGTATTGGCGTTCCGGCGTTTCCTGCGCCAGTTCCTCCATCTCGGCGAAGGCTGGGTCGTATTCGAGATCCTCGCCGCAAGGGGCGGCGGCGGCGATCTCGCTGAGCAGTTCCTCGATGTCAATCACGCTCATCGCTTGCACGCCTGGTTTGGTTATGGCCATGGGTCCAAAGTATAGCCCCGCTTGGCGCGATTGCGCGGGCGGTATAGACTGCGTTGTGAGTAATCCGATACCTCCGATTTGAGGAGTTTCGCGCCGGCGCGCAAAGCAGCCTCCCTGTCAATGGACATCGCGTCATGCCCCTGAAATTGACCATCACCAGCTTTCAGCGGCTCTCTCCTGGTCAGGAAACCACCAAAATCCTCGACCGCGGCTCTCTCAGCATCGGCCGCGCGGCGCAGAACGGCTGGATCCTGCAGGATCCGGAGCGCATCCTATCCAGCAGCCACTGCGTCGTCCACCACCAGGATGACGGCTATTTCCTGACCGACACCAGCACCAACGGTACTTTTCTCAACGACTCCGAACAGCGTATCCCGCGCAACCAGACAATCCCGCTCAAGGACGGCGACCACTTCATCCTGGGCGAATACGAAATCGAAGCGAGTCTGATCCCCGGCGCGGCGGATCTGGTGGAAACCGAGCCAGTCGGTCCCATCACCGATGTCGTGCTGGCGCCGCGCGGTCTGCCCGCCGTTGGGGTGGCCAGCTTGGGTGGTGGTCCATCCGCCCCAGGTCAACCGTCCTTCGCCGACCTGTTGGCCGAGGAACCTGATCACTTGAACCTCGCGCCTCCCAGTGGCCCCGCCCCCAAGGGCGCTGTGGCCACCGAACCGCCGCCCGATCTCCTCACGCCGGACCGAGCCTTTTTCGAACCACCGGAACTCGCGGCTGGAGCGTCGCCTCCCCTGCCCACGCCGCCGGTTCCGGAACCGGCGTTGGCTGAGACTCTCCCACCGGCTGCTCCGTCCAGCGCTGAAACCGAATCCCCTCGCCCGACGGCCCCCGAAGCCCCTCTAATACCGGCCGCCGAATCCGGCGAGATGCTTATTCCCGACGACTGGTGGCTAGCCCCGCAAGCCGCTCCGGTAGCCCCGCGACCGACGGGCGAAATCGTGCCCCCCCCACCCGCTCCCGCCGAACCAGTTCGGGCCGGGGCGCCACCGCTGGAACCGCCGCGTCCCCAGCCCCCGGTTCGGGCCGAGACGCCACCGCTGGAACCGCCGCGTCCCCAGCCCCCAACGCCGGTGGCCGTCCAACCCCCGCGCCCGCCCACGCCGGCCCCCGTCGAACCGGCCGGCCTGGATGCCGAAACCCTGATCCAGGCCTTCCTGAAAGGCGCGGGCTTGCCACGCGCGCGGCCACCCGCCGAACGGTGGCTCGAAATCGCGACTAACCTCGGCGCCATCTTTCGCGAAACCGTGCAAGGATTGACGGACATCCTACTGGCCCGCGGCGATGTCAAGGGAGAATTCCGGCTGGATCGGACCAATATCCGCGCAACGGAAAACAACC
Source organism: Candidatus Competibacteraceae bacterium (assembly GCA_046347555.1). Classification (GTDB taxonomy): domain Bacteria; phylum Pseudomonadota; class Gammaproteobacteria; order Competibacterales; family Competibacteraceae; genus Contendibacter. The sequence goes on from JAXMFY010000054.1 coordinate 81,686, forward strand.
CGCTCAAAACACCGCCGGGGCAGCCACCGCTCAACCCGGAAGAAATCATGACCCTGCTTCTGGTCCGCCAGAAGGATGCTTACATGTCGCCGGTACAGGCCGTGCGCGAGGGCTTCAAGGACATCAAGGATCACCAGGTGGCGGTCTGGGCGGGCGTCCAGACCGCCCTGAACCGCCTGCTCGAACGGTTCGATCCGAACAACCTGGAAACTCGCTTGCAGCAGACCGTGCTCGACAGCATCCTACCCGCCAGCCGCAAGGCCAAGTACTGGGATTTGTTCACCAGCGAATATGAAACCATCGCCCGGGAAGCCGAGGATGATTTCAACGAGCTGTTCGGCCGCGAATTCGCCCGCGCCTACGAGGAGCGGCTGCGCGCGCGTCGCTGACCTCGCGGCTTCGAATCCCACGCGTCTTCCGCTGTTCGGCGGTTTGAATGCTAGGATTTAAAGATGACGATTCGACACCTGACAACGCGCCGCAACGAGCGACACCGCCATGAGTTGGTATAGCAAGGTCGTTTGGTCCGAGGGGATGTTCCTGCAACCCCAGCACTTCCAGCAGCAGGACCGTTACACCGAAGCCCTGGTTCGACAATCCTGCGATTCATTGCGCCCCTACGGCTGGGGGGTGGCGCATTTGGCCGTGGACCGGGAAGCCCTGGCCCTGGGCAAGATCGCCCTCACCGCTGCCCGGGGCCTGCTACCCGACGGCACGCCCTTCAACATTCCCGATCACGATCCGCCGCCGGTTCCGCTGGAGATCGGCGCCGACGCGCGCAACGTCCGGGTGATGCTGGCCCTGCCACTGCGGCGCGTCGGCATGGCGGATGTGGAGCGCGGCGACCAGACCGACACCGCCGCCCGCTACCGGGCCATGGCCGGCGAGGTGCGCGACAACAACGTGGACACCGCCAACAACAGCGCCTTCATCGAAGTTGGCGAACCCCGTCTGCGGCTGTTTCTCGACACTCGCGATTTTGGCGAATACACCACCATCGGGGTAACCCGGGTGTTGGAGAAACGACCGGATCAGCGGGTAATCCTCGACCCCGACTATCTGCCGCCCTCCCTCGACTGCCGGGGAGTACCGACCCTGGCCGGTTTCGTCACCGAGGTGTTCGGCCTGCTGCACCAGCGCGGCGACGCCCTGGCCGACCGGGTGGCGGGCGCGGGCACGGCCCGCGGCGCCAGCCTGGACATCGCCCAGTTCCTGCGCTTGCAAGTCGTCAACCGCTTCGAGCCACTGTTCGCCCATCTGGCGGCCATGCGGAACCTGCACCCGGAGGCCTTCTACCAAATCGCCCTGCAACTGGCCGGCGAAATGGCCACGTTCACCGACAAGGTCAAGCGCCGGCCACCCGGTTTCCCGGCCTACGATCACGACGACCTGCAAAAAACCTTCGGCCCCCTGATGACCGAGCTGCGCCGCTCGCTCAGCCTGGAGGAAGTGGACGCGGCGATCCAGATTCCCATCGAAGAGCGCCAGTACGGCATCCGGGTGGCGATCATCACCGACCGCGAGCGCCCCCTCCTCACCAAGGCCACATTCATCCTGGCGGTCCGCGCCGACATGGCCACCGACCTACTGCGCGCCCGTTTCCCCACCCAGGTCAAAATCGGGCCGGTGGAACGCATCGCCCAGTTCGTCAACCACCACTTACCTGGCATCGGTGTCAACGCCCTGCCGGTGGCGCCGCGAGAAATCCCCTACCGCGCCGATTTCATCTACTTCCGGCTCGATCGCAGCAGCGAATTCTGGAAACAGATTCTCAACTCAGGCGGTTTCGCCTTCCATGTTGGCGGCGAATTTCCGGGCATGGAGATGACGTTCTGGGCCATCAAAGAGTGACGAGTAGCGAACCGTGACCATCGACGATCCGTTTGCCCCCGCCGACGGCGACGACGGCGGACGCACCATCATCCGGCCGGCACCGGGCGGCCGGCGCTCCGGTTCGAGCCCGGAGCCCGCGCCGGCTCCCCGCCCGTCCGGTCCGCCGCCGGCCGAAGTGCCCGCCACCATACCCTCCAACGTCGGCCTGAATCCGCTGGAGGCCGCCGCCGCGCCCCTGCTCAGCCTGATCATGCGGCTGAAAAACACCCAGACCCATCCCGACCCCGAGCGGTTGCGGGCCAAGATGATCGAGGAGATCAAGGCCTTCACCAACAACGCCCGCAACCAGGGCATCCATGAAAAAGTCGTGTTTCGGGCCCGCTACGTACTTTGCACCACTCTCGACGAAGTGGTGCTCAACACGCCCTGGGGCCGGGCCAGCGAGTGGAGCGAGACCAGCCTGCTGATCACTTTCCACAACGAAACCTGGGGCGGCGAAAAGTTTTTCGAACTGCTCGACGCCATCATTCCGGATCCGCGCAAGAACCTGCACCTACTGGAACTGATGTACCTGTGCCTGGCGTTCGGTTTCCAGGGCCGTTACCGACTGCTGGACAACGGCCGCAGCCGACTGGACGAACAGCGCGAACGCGCCTACAACGCCATCCGCACCGCCCGGGGTGAATTCGAACGGGAACTGTCCCCGCACTGGCGCGGCGTCGTCAACCAGCGCAATCCCCTGAGCCGCTACGTTCCGCTGTGGGTGGTGGCGGCGGTGGCGGCGGCCCTGCTGCTGCTGGCCTACGCCATTTTCAACTGGCTGCTGAACAATGCCTCCGATCCAGTGCTCGCCGCGCTCAGCGACATCCGCGGCGACACCGTGGCGATGGTGCGGCGCGGCGGCGTCCCCGTCGTCGCCGCTGCTCCTCCCAAGGCCAACCCCAGCTTGGCCCAGGTCGCGCAGAACTTGCGCACCTTTCTTGAACCGGAGATCCGCCAGGGACTGGTCACGGTGCTTGAGGAAGCCGACCGGACCACGGTGCGCATTCGCGGGGACGGCTTGTTCGATTCCGGCAAGGCCGAGGTCAGGCCGGCGTTTTACGAATTGCTGCAACAACGCATCGGCACCGAACTGAACAAGGTTCAGGGTCGAGTGCTGGTGACCGGCCATACCGACAATGTTCCGATTCGCACCCTGCAATTCCCCTCCAACTGGCACTTGTCCAAGGCCCGCGCCGACAGCGTGGTGAAAATCCTGGCCGTCCACAGCGCCACGCCGGGCCGCTTCATCGGCGAGGGCCGAGCCGATACCGAACCCGTCGCCGCCAACGACACCCCGCAGGGACGGGCACAGAATCGGCGCGTCGACATCATCCTACTGGCCCAGGTGACACGGTAGGGATCATGAAGAAGATTCTAAGCATTCTGAAAAATCCCTGGCTGATCGGCATCACCGGCTTTCTGGCGGTCGCCGGTCTGATCTGGTATCTGGGGCCGCTGATCGCTGTCGCCGGACAAACGCCGCTCGCCTCCGATCTGGGCCGCGTCGGCACTATCATGACCGTCGGCGGCATGTATGCGCTGTATCAGCTTTTCTACTACATCGACACGCTCAAGCGGAACCGCGACATGCTGGCCGATCTGGCCGGGCAGGCCGGTCGAGCCGGCCAGGGAGGTGGTTCCGGTCCAGCGGCGGGGGGCGGCGGTGGCGACGAGGCTGTTCGCGAGCAACAGAAAAAGAAAAAGGAGGAAGAAGCCGCCTCGTCCGAGGAAATCTCCACGCTCAAGCAAGGGCTGGACGAGGCGCTGGCCGTCCTCAAAAAAGCCCGGCTGGGCGGCAAAACGGGTCGCACGCAATATCTCTACCAATTGCCGTGGTACATCATCATCGGCCCGCCCGGCTCCGGCAAGACCACCGCGCTGATCAATTCCGGCCTGCGCTTCCCGCTGGGGGCCGGCAAGGTGCGCGGCGTGGGCGGCACCCGCAATTGCGACTGGTGGTTCACCGACGAAGCCGTGCTGCTGGACACCGCCGGCCGCTACACCACCCAGGACAGCCACGAGGAGGTAGACCGGGCGGCCTGGCGCGGTTTTTTGGAGTTGCTTAAGAAGCACCGGAAGCGTCGGCCCATCAACGGCGCCTTCATCGCGATCAGCCTGTCCGACCTGATGCAGCAAAGCGAGGACGAGCGTTCCGCCCAAGCGCTGGCTATCAAGCAGCGGGTGCAGGAGTTGCACGAGCAGTTCGGCATCCGCTTCCCGATCTACGTGCTGTTCACCAAGGCCGATCTGATCGCCGGCTTCATCGAGTTCTTCGGTGACCTGGGTCAGGAGGAACGGGCCCAGGTCTGGGGCATGACCTTACCGATGGACGATCTCGCCAACCCGGCGGGCGTGGTCGAACATTTCGTCAGTGAATTTGAGTTGCTGGAACAGCGCTTGAACGACCGGCTGGTGGCGCGCTTGCAGGAAGAGCGCGATCCCCAGCGACGCGACCTCATCTACACCCTGCCCAAACAGTTCGGTTCCCTGAAGCAGGTCGCCGAGCGGTTTCTCAAGGAAGTGTTCCGGCCCAGCCGGTTCGAGGAGCGCGTCCTGCTGCGCGGCGTGTACTTCACCAGCGGCACCCAGGAAGGGACGCCCATCGACCGGCTGATGAGCTCGCTGGCCACCACCTTCGGGCTGAACCGACAACTGCTCAGCACCTTTTCCGGCAAGGGCCGCAGTTATTTCATCACCCGGACCCTGCGCGACGTGGTGTTTCCGGAAGCCGAGATTGCCGGGACCAATCTGCGGGTGGAACGCTGGCGGGCCTGGATTCAGCGCGGCGCCTACGCCGCCGCCCTGCTCGTGACCGTGACGGCCGCCCTGCTGTGGCTGACCAGCTACGCCCGCAACGAGATGTACGTGCGCGCGGTGGAAAAACAGCGGTTGGAAGTGAACCAGTTGATCAAGGCACTCTCGCCCGACCAAACCGATCCGGCCGCCGCCCTGGCCCTGCTCGACGCCGCCCGCGCCATCCCCGGCGGCTACGCCGACCGCGACGCCGGCAACCCCTGGCTGATGGGCTTTGGCCTGTATCAGGGCGACAAACTGGGCGGCGAGGCGCGGGCCATCTACCAGCGCCTGCTGCTACAAGCCCTGTTGCCCCGCATCATCCTGCGCCTGGAGGAACGGCTGCGGCAAAACGCCAACAATCCCGGCTATCTGTACGATACCCTCAAGATCTATCTGATGATGGGCGACCCCGAGCGCTTCGACGCCAAGGCGGTCAAGGGCTGGATGGAGCAGGAATGGCAGGCCAACCTGCCCCGCACCGTCAGCCGGGAACAGCGCGATCAGTTGTCGGCGCACCTGGACGCGCTACTGGAGCAGGCGCCGCTGAAATCGCCCATCGCGCTGGACAACGGGCTGATCCAGAGCAGCCGGGCCGTGCTCAACCAGGTTCCCCTCTCCCAGCGGATCTACGAGCGCGTCAAGCAAAACCAGCGCAACGCCGGCAACCCACCCGACATCGGCCTGACCCTCGCCGCCGGTCCCGACGCGCCCCGCGCGCTCGAACGCAAAAGCGGCCAACCGTTGAACAGCGGCGTTCTCGGCCTGTATACCCACAAGGGCTACTACCAGTTTTTTCTGAGCGAAAACCCAAAATTGGTCAGTCAATTGGCTGATGAAAGCTGGATCCTGGGGACAGCGATTCAAGTGGCCAACAATCCGGCCGACCGGCAGCGCATCGCTGACGAGGTGTGCCGTCTCTACTTCGGCGACTACCTGCGACAATGGCAGGATCTGCTGGCCGACGTCCAGTTCAAAAGCTTCGACAGCCCGAACGCCGCGCTCGACCTTCTGCAAGTGTTATCCCAGCCGGCCTCGCCCCTGCGCGCGCTGATCGAAACCGTGGTCCGGGAACTGGCGCTGGACAAACCACCGCCGGCGCCCGAGGCCGGCAAGCCGCCGCCGGACAAGTCGCTGACCGACAAGATCGCCGGCATCCTCGGCAAAACCGATGCGCCAGGCGGTGGTCCCGCAATCCAACCTTGCGCGCCCGATCCGCGCCTGCTGGGTCTCGGCGCCCAGTACCAGCGCGAAATCAGCGGTCCAGAGGGCGCGATTCCGCCCCTCGACAAGACGCTGTCCGCGCTCAATGATCTTTACGGTCATCTGAACGCCATGGTCCGCGCCCGGGAAACCAGCGCCGACGGAACCCTGCCGCAAAACCTCAAGGATCAGATCGGAACGGTCGTCAACCAGATCCAGGTCGACGCCACCCGCAAGCCACCGCCCTTCAACGCTCTGCTCAACAAGCTGGCCCTGGACAGCGCCGATATTGTCCGCAGCCCGCGCGACCGGTTGAACGCCCAATGGAAAGCGGCTCAAATCGCCGCTTTTTTTCAGGATAATCTGAACGGCCGCTATCCGCTGGCGCGCAGCTCCATTCAGTGGAGCGGCGCTGGTTCCGGCGCCGCTCCCGCGGCCCTGCCGGCGAACACCATTCAATGGGTCGGGCAAAATTCCGGCGTCAGCGTCAACCGATCTCTGGCCGCGCCGCCAGACGCCGCCCTGGCCGCCTTCGCCCGGTTCTTCGGCCCAAACGGGTTGATGGATCGCTTTTTCAAGCAGTCCCTGCAACCCTACGTGGATACTTCATCAGGCGTCTGGCGCTGGCGCGGCCCGACCGGTCCGGAACAAAGCATCACTCCGGAAGCCCTGCAAGCCTTTCAGCGCGCCGCCGCCATCCGCGACGCTCTGTTCGCCGGTAATAGCCCGACCCCGGTGATCCGCTTTCAACTGGTCCCGCTTGAACTGAGCGGCGACGCTAACCAAGTCGTGCTCGGCGTGGACGGTCAAACGCTGACCTACAGCGCCGGCCAGGCGGTTCGCGTCACCGATCTGCAATGGACCGGTGCCTCCGGCCAGGCCCGACTCGAATTCCTGCCGCCAGTCGCCGGCAACCCCTCGCAACTCAGTGAAACCGGCCCCTGGGCCTGGTTCAAGATTCTCGACCAGGCGCAAATCCAGCCGGGGGGTTCGGGACAATTTCGGGTGACGTTCCAACTGGGTGGCCGGCAGGTCGTTTACGAGTTGCGCACCACCAGCGGCGCCAACCCGTTTCGTCTGCGGGAACTGGAGGGTTTCCGGTGTCCGGAACAGCTTTGACCGCCACCGCGTCCTTGCCCGGCTTCTTCGGCAAATTGCCTAGCCGAGGCGATTTCATCGGCCGCCAGCTTCCCAAGACCTTCGTCGCGCCCTGGGACGCCTGGCTCCAGGACGCTATTGCCCACAGTCGCGCCCGGATGGGCGAGGACGTCTGGCGCGAATACTACCGCACCAGCCCGATCTGGCGGTTTGCCCTAGGGCCTGGTCTGTGCGGCGCGGATGCCTACGCTGGAATCATGATGCCCAGCATGGATCGAGTGGGACGCTACTACCCGTTGGCGATCGCGGCGCCATTGGCGTCGGACGGACCGCTGCTCGCGCTGCCCAGCGCCAGCGAGGCCTGGTTTCAGCAGGCCGAACAACTGGCGTTGGCGGCGCTGGAACGCGATGACCTCGACCTGGACGCCTTCACCCATCACGTGGCGGCCTTGGGCGCGCCAACGATTCCCACCTTGAAAGCCACCGGCGGCAACGCCTGGTACTGCCCCCTGCCGGAATCGCTGGATCTGGCGCGGGCGGCGCCGACGCTGGCGAGCCATCTGTTGCGCCGCGCCTTTCCCCAGCCGAGCCTGTGGTGGACCGAGGGTTCCGAATGGATCGCCCGCTGCCTGCTGATTTGCGCGGGCCTGCCCCCGGTGACCGGTTTCGCGGCACTGCTGAGCGGGGATTGGCAACAATCGGGCTGGAACGAACAACCCTTCGCCGACTCCGCCGATTTAGCGGGTGGACCGGTGATCGCCGAGGAGGCATAACCCATGAACCAGAAACCATCATTCCAATGGTCGTCCGCCGGCCGCAGCCATGTGGGCATGGTCCGGGCGATTAACGAGGACGCCTACCTGGCCTTGCCCGAACGGGGTCTGTGGGTGGTCGCCGACGGGATGGGCGGCCACGAGGCGGGCGATGTCGCCAGCCAGATGGTGATCGAGGCCCTGCAACAGATCGAGCCGCCGATGAGTTGGCCGGACTTTCTGGAAGCGGTGCGGGAAAGCCTGCGCGGCGTGAACCAGCGACTGCGCGAGGAATCCGCCCAGCGCTACCAACACCGTACCATCGGCAGCACGGTGGTGGTGTTGCTCGCCTACGAAACGCAATGCGCCTGCCTGTGGGTGGGGGACAGCCGCATCTACCGGCTACGGGATGGCCAGCTTCGGCAACTGACGCGCGATCATAGCCACGTGCAGGAACTGGTCGATCAGGGGTTGATCGCCCCCGAGAACGCCCACCGTCACCCACTGGCCAACGTGATCACTCGGGCGGTCGGCTCCGCCGACGAGTTGCAAATCGATGAAGTGGCGCACCCACTGCAAGCTGGCGATCTGTTCCTGTTATGCAGCGACGGCCTCAACAAGACCGTGAGCGACGAGGAAATCGCTCGTTTGCTCGCGCACAGCGAGCACAACTGCCAGGAGGCGGTCAAGGCCTTCATTCACCTGGCCCTGATGCGCGACGCCAACGACAACGTCACCACCGTGGTGGTCAACATCAACGAGCCGGCTTCGGGTGATCCGGCCGAGGAACTGGGATCGGAAACGTCCACCAATCCAATTCCGCCGGACTGGTATTTGCAATAACGGCGAACCCGATCCTGTTGGGTTGCGCGCCATGCGCTAACCCAGCATTGTATTGTGTTTCCGGGGTCGTTCATGATCAGACGGTCCACGCGGGGAGACCGGATGCCGTACCTGCCCTGGAACGCTTGATCTGGTCGCGCGAATGATGCGCCGGTCCTCACTCTATGCTTTTGCGAGCCATCATCGGACAGTATCTTCGGCCCGACCTGGTCGCAAGCCTGCATTCACCAGGCTTCCGGGATCACCTCGCCGCCGG
>JAXMFY010000055.1:0-69074 GCA_046347555.1 Candidatus Competibacteraceae bacterium
CGATGGATTCGATCCGGTTGCGGCAGATCAGGGCGATGACATCGCCCTTGCGCAAGCCCAGCGCATCGGTCAGATAGGTTCCCACCCGGCAGGCCCGGTCGTTCATTTCCTGAAAGGTGAAGGTCTTTTGGGTGAATGAGTCATAAAGGGCGGTTCGGTAGGGCGTCAAGGCAGCACGGCGTCCCGCCCAATCGCCAACCCAGTTCATGGGCAGATCGTCGTAGTTTTGAATGAATCTCATTGAAATCTCCTTTGGTCAGGTGGAAAACAAAGCCTCGTCGAAGAGAGCCGCCGACCTGTGGGGGTTGAAACTCGGCGCCGAAGGTTGGACTGAGTATCGCCCAGATAACTCCAACCTGGGTTCGCGCTGTTTTCGTTCACTACACCCAACGCCGGCGACCGGTACCGTAGAGTTTGATCGGTTGGGCGTGGAGATGGAACAGGCCGTAGCCGAGGCCGGGCCGGTCGATCATGTGGGCTGCGTTCTCGTCCCACTCACTCGGGTTCGCGTAAGTGGTGAACGCGCCGGCCCTGACCGGTTCGGAGCCGACCGACAGGCCTGGACCTGGCCCTCGACCCGCAGTTGCGGCTTGAGGCGAAGGCTGGCCGGCAGGCGGGTCCGCTAAAATCCCGTCATCGCCTTGTAATAGTTTCATTTTGAAACTAAGATGGAAATTCAAAGACAAACTGGCTAGTCGGGCATCGCCGCCGCTGGAGCACACCATAAAAATGAGCGCAGTCATTGCCGAGAACATCATCCGGGATCGCCGCCTGGCGCCGACGCAGGTGCCGCCCACCGTGGTCGAGTCGCTGGACGCCGCCGAGCGGGCGGCGCTGACCGCGCGCATCCAGCGGTTGCTGGTCGAGCGGGACGCCACCCTGGTCGCGCATTACTACACCTCCCCCGAGTTGCAGGAACTGGCTGAGGCCACCGGCGGTTATGTCTCGGATTCGCTGGACATGGCCCGTTTCGGAACGGAGTGTCCATCCCGCACCCTGGTGGTCGCCGGCGTGCGGTTCATGGGCGAGACCGCCAAGATTCTCAACCCGGAAAAGCGGGTGCTGATGCCTGATTTGCACGCCGAATGCTCGCTGGACCTGGGTTGTCCCGTCGATGAATTCACCGCCTTTTGCGACCAGCATCCCGACCGGACGGTGGTGGTCTACGCTAATACCAGCGCGGCGGTGAAGGCCCGTTCCGACTGGGTGGTGACGTCCGGCATCGCCTTGGAGTTGGTGCGTCATCTGGCGGAGCGCGGCGAGAAATTGATCTGGGCGCCGGACCGGCATTTGGGCGCGTATGTCCAACGCGAAACCGGGGTGGACATGCTGCTGTGGAGCGCCGCCTGCGTGGTGCACGAGGCGTTCAAGGCCGACGGACTGCGCCAGCTACGCGCCGAGCATCCCGACGCCAAGGTGCTGGTCCACCCGGAATCGCCGCTGGACGTGATCGCCCAGGCCGACGTGGTGGGTTCGACCACGGCGCTGGTCGAGGCGGTGCGCAAGCTGGCGGCGAAAAAATTCATCGTCGCCACCGACAACGGCTTGTTTCACAAGATGAGGCAGGCGGCGCCGGATAAAATCCTGCTGGAAGCACCCATCGCCGGCAAGGGTGCGACCTGCGTCAGTTGCGCCCATTGCCCGTGGATGGCGATGAACGGCCTGCGCAATCTAGCGCGCGTGCTGGAAACCGGCGACAACGAGATCACGATTGACGAAGCGGTGAGCACCCGGGCGGCGCTGCCGATCCGTCGGCTGCTGGAATTTGCCAGGCAGCGCAAGCGGGTGGTGCTGGGCAATAACGACGCCTGAGAGGCTGTCCAAAAACCCCCCTCGCCCTTTGGAAGAGGGGCTGGGGGTGAGAGTTTTTTCAACGAGTTAGCTCGCCAAAGGCTGTATAAAAATGCCTCTGAGAATGGAACGGCAGGCCGATCAGCCGCGCGGCGTTAGCCGCAACGGTTCCGCCAGCGGCTGGCCGTCAAACCACACTCGTTCCCCCTCCTGCCGCAACCGGCCCTCCGCGAACCAGCGAATCGCCAGCGGATACAGTCGGTGTTCCTGCTCCAGCACCCGCGCCGCCAGGGTGTCGGGGTCGTCGCTTGGCAATACCGGTACCCGCGCCTGGACGATGACCGGCCCGCCGTCCAGTTCGGCGGTGACGAAGTGGATGCTGGCCCCATGCTCGGTTTCCCCGGCGGCCAACGCCCGTTCGTGGGTGTGCAGGCCACGAAACCTGGGTAGCAGCGAGGGGTGAATGTTGAGCAACCGCCCCTGGTAATGCTCGGTGAAGCCGGCGGTCAGCAACCGCATGAAGCCCGCCAGCGCCACCAAATCGGGTCGATGGCGGTCGATGAGTTCGATTAGCGCCGCTTCGAACGCGGGCCGGTCGGGGAAGTTTTTGTGGTCCAGCTCCAGGGCCGGAACGCCTGCCTGCCGTGCCCGTTCCAGACCGGCGACGCCGGGTCGGTTGCTGATGACCGCCGCCACCTCGACCGGTAATTCCCCACTCGCCGCCTGATCGAGAATCGCCTGCAAATTGCTGCCGCGCCCGGAAATCAATACCACCAGCCGAATTTTCCGCATCCCGCTCACGATTGAAACTCCACGAATGGGTTGCCTTCGGCTACGGCGATGTGGCCCAGCCGCCAGACGGTTTCGCCCGCCTCTTGCAAGATCGCTTGCGCCCGCTCCGCGTCTTGCGCCGCGACGCAGACCACCAGTCCGACCCCGCAATTGAAGGTACGCCACATCTCCGTCTCGGTCACGCCGCCTTGTTGCTGGAGCCATTGAAAAATGGCCGGTCGTTGCCAGCTTCGCAGGTCGATCACCGCTTTCGTCTTCGCTGGCAGTACGCGAGGGATGTTTTCGGTCAGACCACCGCCGGTAATGTGGGCGATGGCACGCACCTCGATCTGTTCCAGCAGCTTCAGAATCGGTTTGACGTAGATGCGGGTCGGAGCCAGCAAGGCCGCACCCAGGGTCGAGTCGGCGAAGGGTTGCTCCAGCGTCACGCCGCTGATCGCCAGAATCTTGCGAATCAGCGAATAGCCGTTGGAATGCGGCCCGGAAGAGGCCAGGCCCAGCAGCGCGTCGCCGGGCTGGACGGTGGAACCATCGATGATCCGCGCCTTTTCGACCACGCCGACGCAGAACCCGGCCAGGTCGTAATCGCCGTCACCGTACATTCCCGGCATTTCGGCGGTTTCGCCGCCCACCAGCGCCGCGTCGGCCTGTTCGCAGCCGTCGGCGATGCCCTTGATCACGGCTGCCGCCACCTCCACGTCCAGCTTGCCGGTCGCGTAATAATCCAGGAAGAACAGCGGTTCCGCGCCGACCACCAGCACGTCATTGACGCACATCGCCACCAGGTCGATGCCGATGGTGTCGTGCCGGTTCAACTCCAGCGCCAGCTTGAGCTTGGTGCCGACGCCATCGGTGCCGGACACCAGCACCGGCTGGCGGTAGCGGTCCAGCGGCAGTTCGAACAGGGCGCCGAAGCCGCCCAGCCCACCGAGCACGCCGGGTCGCAGGGTGCGCCGGGCGTGTGGCTTGATGCGGTCGACCAGCCGGTTGCCGGCGTCGATGTCCACCCCGGCGTCGCGGTAGCTGAGGGCGGGTGGGTGTGGATGTGAGTCGTTCACGGAAGAGTCGCCTCTTGACGGTTGGGTTCCCGCTAGCGGAATTTAAAGTTGTGCTATCTTACCGCACTTCTTTTTAAAGCCAGCCAATGCCAGGGAATCGCCGTGATCGCCGAGTCTTACAATCCGCAAGTCATTGAGGCGGAAGCACAACGCCACTGGGACGAGCAACGCGCCTTTGCCGCGCGCGAGGAGCCGGGTCGCGAGAAATACTACTGCCTGTCCATGTTCCCCTATCCCAGCGGGCGGTTGCACATGGGTCATGTGCGCAACTACACCATCGGCGACGTGATCGCCCGCTACCAGCGCATGTTGGGCAAGAACGTGTTGCAACCGATGGGTTGGGACGCCTTCGGTCTGCCGGCGGAAAACGCGGCCATGGCCTCCGGCGTCGCCCCGGCGCAATGGACCCTCGACAATATCACCTACATGAAGCGGCAACTGCGGTCGCTGGGTTTCGCCGTGGACTGGGAGCGCGAAGTGGCGACATGCGCCCCGGAGTATTACCGCTGGAACCAATGGCTGTTTCTGCGAATGCTGGAACAGGGCGTCGTTTACCTCAAAACCGGCGTGGTGAACTGGGACCCGGTGGATCAGACCGTGCTGGCCAACGAGCAGGTGATCGACGGGCGCGGCTGGCGCACCGGCGCGGTGGTCGAGAAGCGCGAGATTCCCATGTACTACATGGCGATCACCCGCTACGCCGAAGAGTTACTGGCCGAACTGGATCACTTGCCCGGCTGGCCGGAGCAGGTGAAGCTGATGCAGAAGAACTGGATCGGCAAGAGCCACGGCGTGCGGATCGGCTTTCCCTACCCAATGCCGGAGGGCGATTCCGGCATTCTCTGGGTATTCACCACCCGCGCCGACACCCTGCTGGGCGCGACCTACGTCGCGGTGGCCGCCGAGCATCCATTGGCGCTGCACGCCGCCAAGAACAATCCCGAACTGACCGCTTTCATTGACGAGTGCCGGCAGGGCGGCGTGACCGAGGCAGAGCTGGCAACCCAGGAAAAGAAGGGAATGCCCACCGGCCTGACCGTCACTCACCCGCTCACCGGCGCACCACTCCCGCTGTGGGTGGCGAACTACGTGCTCATGGGCTACGGCGAGGGCGCGGTGATGGCGGTGCCGGCCCACGACGAGCGCGATTTCGAATTTGCCCACCGCTTCGGTCTGCCGATCAAGCCGGTGATCCGCACCAGCGCCGGCGATGAAACCCCCGCGCCGTGGCGGGACGCCTACGCCGATTACGGGATCTGCATCAACTCCGGCCAGTACGACGGCCTGAATTTCGAACAGGCGACCGATGCCATCGCCGCCGATCTCAATCATCTTGGCCTGGGTGAAAAGAGAGTGACCTGGCGGCTACGCGACTGGGGCATTTCCCGCCAGCGTTACTGGGGCACGCCGATTCCGATCATTCACTGCGCCGATTGCGGCGCGGTTCCGGTTCCAGACGAACAATTGCCGGTCGTGTTGCCTGCGTATCTGGTGCCGGACGGTTCCGGCAACCCCCTTAACAAGTATCCAGAATTTCTCCACTGCGCCTGCCCGCAATGTGGAAACCGGCGCGGCGCGAAACCGACACCATGGACACCTTCGTCGATTCGTCCTGGTACTTCTTCCGCTACTGCGCGCCGGACGCGAACGCGATGGTGGACGCGCGGGCTAACTACTGGATGCCCGTGGATCAGTACGTCGGCGGGATCGAGCACGCCATCCTGCATTTGCTCTATTCCCGGTTCTGGACCAAGGTCATGCGCGATCTCGGCCTGACCAGGGTGAAGGAGCCCTTCGCCAACCTGTTGACCCAGGGCATGGTGGTGGCGCCCACCTTCCACCGGGAGGGCACGGACGGTCGCAAGCAGTGGATCAACCCCGCCGACGTGACGGTGCAGACCGACGACAAGGGCCGGCCGGTCGCCGCGACGTTGCGGAGCGACGGTCAGCCAGTGATGATCGGCGCCATCGAGAAGATGGCCAAGTCCAAGAACAACGGCGTGGACCCCCAGACGCTGATCGAGCAGTACGGCGCCGATACCGCCCGGCTGTTCATGATGTTCGCCGCGCCGCCCGATCAAGCGCTGGAATGGTCGGACTCCGGTGTGGCCGGCGCCTACCGGTTCCTGCGCCGGCTGTGGGCCTACGCCGCCGAGCATCAAGACGCGATCCGCGCCGCTGGCGAGGTGGACGCGGCCGCGCTGACCGAGCCGTTGCGCGCCATCCGCCGCGAGGTACACGAGGCGCTGCGGCAGGCGCTGTTCGACTTTGGCCGCCACCAGTTCAACACCGTGGTGTCCGGCGGCATGAAGATCATGAACGCGCTGGCGCGGATCGATGCCGGCGCGGAGACCCAGGCCGCCGCCGTGCGCCGCGAGGGGATGAGCATCCTGCTGCGGTTGCTGTCGCCCATTGCCCCGCATATCACCCACACCCTATGGCGGGAACTGGGTCACGGCGAGGATGTATTGGACGCCGCCTGGCCGGCGCCCGACGCGGCGGCGCTGGCCCGGTCGCTGGTGACATTGGTGGTGCAGGTCAACGGCAAGCTGCGCGGCCAGATCGACGTGCCCACGGATGCTGACCGGACCACCATCGAACAGGCTGCCCTGGCCGAACCCAACGTCCAGCGCTTCGTCGAGGGCAAGCCGATCCGCAAGCTTGTTATCGTGCCCGGCAAGCTGGTGAACGTGGTGTACTGAGGCGCTGATCATGCGCTGGATCGGTTTGATCGGATGGGGGCTGGGCGCCCTGCTTCTCGCCGGCTGTGGTTTCCAGTTGCGCGGCCAGGCGCAATTGCCGCCGGAACTGGCGGTGGTTTATGTGCAAAGCCAGCAGTCCATCGGTGCGCCGCCCGGCGCCCTGAGTCGAAGATTGCCGCTGCTGTTGACCGGCAATGGGGTGACCGTCACGCGCGACCCGACCCAGGCGACCGCGACCATCACCATTCTGAGCGAGGCCAGCGGCCGGCGCGCGGTGGCCGCCGACCGCTTCGACATCAAGCGTCAATACGTCCTGGCCTACGATGTCTCCTATCAGGTCACGCTGGCCAATGGCAAGACCCTGGTCGCGGCGGAAGGCCTCAGCGCCAACCGGGCGTTGTTGTTCGACGAGAACCGGGTGCTTGGGTTTGAGGCCGCTCAGGAATCGCTGGTGGACAGCATGGTCGACGATCTGGCCTGGCAGATCATCCGCCGCTTGCAGGCCATCAAGTCGTGAGGATTCGTCCCGACCAGTTGGCCGCGCATCTGCGCAAGACCCTGGCGCCGCTGTATCTGGTGTTCGGTGAGGAGCCGTTGCAAATGCGGGAAACCGCCGACGCCCTGCGCGCCACTGCCCGTGAGCGGGGTTGCGACGAGCGGGAATGCCTGACGGTGGAAACTGGCTTCGACTGGGCGATGCTGCGGCAACGGGCGGCCAGCCGGTCGCTGTTCGCCGGTCGGCGGCTGTTGGAATTGCGGTTGGGCAACGCCAAGCCGGGCGATGCTGGCGCGAAGGCGCTGACCGAGTACGCGGCGCGACCGGCCGACGACGCGGTGTTGCTGATCACCGCTGGCAAACTGGACTGGCAAACCCAGAAAAGCCATTGGTTCGCCGCGCTGGACGGCGCGGGCGTGATCGTCCAGGCCGCGCCGGTGGAACCTAGTCAACTGCCTGGCTGGATCGAACGCCGGTTGCGAAGCCGTGGTCTGAATCCCACGCCGGACGCGGTGACCCTGTTGGGCGAGCGGGTCGAGGGCAATCTGCTGGCCGCCGCCCAGGAAGTCGAAAAGCTGGCGCTGCTGGTCGAGGGCCAAGCATTGACCGTCGAAACGGTGCTGGCGGCGGTGGGCGACAGCGCCCGTTACAGCATCTATGATTTTGTGGACGCCGCCCTGTCGGGCAAGACCGAGCGCGTGGCGCGGATTCTGGAGGGCTTGCGCGACGAAGGCGTCGAACCGGTGCTGATCAACTGGGCGTTGCATCAGGAAATCCGCCGGTTGGTGGCCCTGGCGTTCGCCCGGGACCGCGGCCAGGCGCTGGAAGCGGCGCTGGCCGGACAGAAAGTTTGGGAAAAGCGCAAACCGCTGCTGCGTCAAGCCCTGCAACGACTGAATGGGGATGAGTGTCGAAACCTGTTGCGCGCTTGCGCCCAAACCGACTGTTTGATCAAGGGGGCCGAGGTTGGATCGCCGTGGGACGCCCTATTGGAAAATGGTCTGCGGTTGGCCGGCGTGGAACTGTTGGCAGCCGACGGCTAAGGCACTGAGGCACTGAGGCACTGAGACAATGAGCAATGTGAATAGGATTGGCGTGGACGCCATCGACCAATACATGACCGAAGTTGGCCAGTGCGCCCGCGCCGCGTCCCGGATCGTCGGGCGCGCGGAAACGCGGGTCAAGGACACCGCCCTGTTGGCTATCGCCGCCGCGCTGGAAGCTGCCGAGGAGAATCTACGCGCCGAAAATCGCCTGGACCTGGACGCGGGCCGCGCATCCGGCCTGGAGCCGGCGCTGCTGGACCGGCTGGAACTCACGGCCAAGGGCGTGCGGGCCATGGCCCAGGGTCTGCGGGAAATCGCCGCCCAGCCCGATCCCGTGGGCGAAATCACCGGCCTTAAATACCGCCCGTCGGGAATCCAGGTGGGACAAATGCGCGTGCCGCTGGGCGTCGTCGGCATCATCTACGAGTCGCGGCCGAACGTGACCGCCGACGCCGCCGCGCTGTGCCTGAAAGCCGGCAACGCCGCCATCCTGCGCGGTGGTTCCGAGGCGCTCCATTCCAACCGGGCCATCGCCGCCTGCATCCAGCAGGGGCTGGCCGCCGCCGGTTTGCCGGCCGACGCGGTGCAAGTGATCGACACCGCCGACCGCGCCGCCGTCGGCGCCCTGATTCGCATGGCCGAGTACGTGGACGTGATCGTGCCGCGCGGCGGCAAGGGCCTGATCGAGCGAATCAGCCGCGAGGCGCGGGTGCCGGTGATCAAGCACCTGGACGGGGTTTGCCACGTCTACATCGACGACCGCGCCGATCCGGACAAGGCGGTGACGGTGGCTTACAACGCCAAGACCCAGCGCTATGGCACGTGCAACACCATGGAAACCTTGCTGGTGGGGGAGGGCATCGCCGACCGGGTGTTGCCGACGCTGGGCCGGATGTACCGGGACGCCGGAGTGGAGTTGCGCGGCTGCGCCCGGACCCGCGATATCCTGCCCGGCGTCAAGACCGCCACCGAGGAGGACTGGACCGCCGAATACCTGGCGCCGATTCTGGCGGTGCGCGTGGTGCGGGATATCGACGAGGCCATGGACCATATCGCCGTGTATGGCTCCGCCCACACCGACGCCATCGTGACCGAGGATTACAGCCGGGCGCGGCGGTTCCTGCGCGAGGTGGATTCCAGTTCGGTGATGGTGAATGCCTCCACCCGCTTCGCCGACGGCGGCGAATACGGGCTGGGCGCGGAAATCGGCATCAGCACCGACAAGTTGCATGCCCGCGGCCCGGTCGGCGCGGAAGGCTTGACCACCCAGAAATTCGTGGTGCTGGGCGACGGTCATATCCGCCAGTAGAACCGTCATTCGATCCAGCGGGAAAACCTGACGATTCATGGCGCTCCATCCCATCGGCATTCTGGGCGGCACCTTCGATCCGATTCATCACGGCCATCTGCGGCCGGCGCTGGAAGTGCTGGAGGCGCTGGAACTGGCCGAGGTCCGTTTCGTCCCTTGCCGAATTCCGGCGCACCGCGCGACGCCGTCGGTCACCGCCGAGCAGCGGTTGGCCTTGGTCCAACTGGCCATGGCTGACCAACCCGGCTTCGTGGCCGACGACCGGGAATTGCGCCGCGAGGGGCCGTCCTACATGGTGGATACCCTGGTTTCGCTGCGTGAGGAACTGGGCGAGATGCCGCTATGCCTGCTCCTCGGCGCCGACGCCTTCCGGGATTTGCCGACCTGGCGGCGCTGGCAGGACTTGACCCGGTGGGCGCATCTCGTGGTGATGCAACGGCCCGGCGCGGTGCAACCCCTGCCGCCGTTGCTGGCGGAGTTCGTCGCCCCGCGCGCGATCCACGACCTGCTCGCGCTGCGCCGGGAGCCGGCCGGCGGCATCCTGTTCCAGCCGGTGACCCAACTCGACATTTCCGCTACCCAAATTCGCGCGCTGCTGGCGCGCGGCCGTTCACCCCGCTATTTGGTGCCGGACGCGGTGCTGGCCGCCATTCACGACCGGGCGCTGTACCGGCCGCCATCCGTTGAAACGTCCATTCCCGCCTGAGGAGGCAGACCCGAACCCATGCAACTCGAAGCCCTGCGGAACCTCGTCGTCGACGCTTTGGAAGAACTGAAAGCCCAGAACCTCACGGTCCTGGACGTGCGTGGCATCGCCAGTTTCACCGATTTGATGGTGGTGGCCAGCGGCGCGTCCACTCGTCAGGTCAAGGCGCTAGCCGACAAGGTGCTTGAAAGATGCCGGCTGGCCGGTATCCGTCCGTTGGGGGTCGAGGGGGAGCGGGAGGCCGAATGGGTGCTGGTCGACCTGGGCGATATCGTGGTGCATGTCATGCTGCCCCAGACGCGGGATTTCTATAACCTGGAAAAGCTCTGGTCGGTCGATCATCGCGCCGGGGCGCAGCGTGGGGCGGCGGGCGGCTGAAATCAGCGGGCGGGAACGATGAAGATTCATCTGCTCGCCGTCGGGGTCCGAATGCCGGAATGGGTCGAAAAGGGTTACGCGGAGTACGCCGGGCGACTGCCGCGGGAATGCGCCCTGCGCCTGCTCGAAATTCCTCCCGGCCGGCGCGGCTCCCATGCCGACGTGGCGCGCATCGTCCATGCCGAGGGCGAGCGGCTGCTGGCGGCGGTCCCGGCCGGTTCGCGGGTGATCGCCCTGGATGAACGGGGTCAGCAATGGAGCACGGTGGAACTGGCGGGGCGGTTGGCGGGCTGGCTGGGGGAAGGCCGCGACGTCAGCCTGCTGGTGGGCGGGCCAGATGGGCTGGACGCCGATTGCCGCGCCCGCGCCGACGCGCTCTGGTCGTTGTCGCGGTTGACCCTGCCGCATCCGCTGGTGCGCGTGGTGGTCGCCGAACAAATCTACCGGGCCTGGAGCCTGTTGCGCAACCATCCCTATCACCGCGCCTGACATGTCGGCTCCCTGGATTTACCTCGCCTCCGCGTCGCCGCGTCGCCGCGAACTCCTGCGCCAGATCGGCGTATCCTACCGCCGATTGCGGCTGGACGTGGATGAAACCCCCCGGTTGGGCGAGACGCCCGATGCCTACGTGGTTCGCTTGGCGCTGGCCAAGGCGAGGGCTGGGTGCGCGACGCTGGGCCGGCGGCTGCCGGCCCCGGTGCTGGGAGCGGACACGGCGGTGGTGATGGACGACGCGATTCTCGGCAAGCCCCGCGACCGGGCCGAGGGGTTGACGATGCTGGCCCTCCTGTCCGGCCGCGAGCATCGGGTGCTCAGCGCGGTGGCACTGGCTGTCCCGACGCGGGACGCCGTCAGGGTTCAGGAAAGCCGGGTTCGCTTTCGCGCCTTGACCCCGGCCGAACGCGCGGCCTATTGGGACAGTGGCGAGCCGCTGGACAAGGCCGGCGGTTACGCGATTCAGGGCCGGGCGGCGGCGTTCGTGGCCGAATTGCGCGGCAGCTACTCCGGCGTCATGGGGTTGCCGCTGTTCGAAACCGCCGAACTGCTGCGAGCGTTCGGCATCTCCCCCTAACCTTCATCCGATAGGCCGGAATCCCATGGCGACACGCGCCGAAGGCGGCACGGGCGATGAAATCCTGATCAACGTTACGCCTCGCGAAACCCGGGTCGCCGTGGTCGAGAACGGCGTCCTTCAGGAAATCCTGATCGAGCGGGCCGGCAAGCGTGGTCTGGTCGGCAATATCTACAAGGGCCGGGTCGCCCGGGTATTGCCCGGCATGGAGGCGGCGTTCGTGGACATCGGTCTGGATCGCGCCGCGTTTCTACATGTCTCCGATATCCGTCCCGAATCGACCCCTTCAAGCGAGACGGCCGTCAATGGCGACCGCGCGGTGCTCGCGATCACCGAGTTGACGCGGGAAGGCCAGGAGTTGGTGGTGCAGGTGATCAAGGACCCCATCGGCACCAAGGGTGCGCGGCTGACCACCCACATTACCCTGCCGTCGCGGTTTCTGGTGTTCCTGGCCGATTCCGACGTGACGGGGGTGTCGGTCAAGATCGACGGCGAGCGTGAGCGACAACGCCTCAAGGAAATGGTCAATGCCTTTCGCGCCGAGTTCGGCGGGGGTTACATCGTCCGCACCGCGGCGGAGGGGGCGGAGGCGGAGGCGCTGCGGGCCGACATGCAGTTTTTGCAGCGCCTGTGGAATTCCATCAGGGAGCGGATCCGGGAGACCTCCGGCGTCGGCGCCTTGTACGAGGATCTGCCGCTGGTATTGCGGGTACTGCGCGATTTCATCGGCGATAGCGTGGAGAAAGTCCGCATCGATTCGCGCGAGACCTGTCAGCGGATGCTGGACTTCGCCGATCGATTCGTGCCGGAGATGGGGCCGCGCCTGGAACATTATCCCGGCGAGCGGCCGATTTTCGAGTTGTACGGCATCGAGGATGAAATCCAGCGGGCGCTGGGCAAGAAGGTGCCGCTCAAGTCCGGCGGCTATCTGGTCGTGGACCAAACCGAGGCGATGACCACCATCGATGTCAATACCGGCGCCTATGTGGGCCACCGCAATCTGGAGGAGACCATCTTCAAGACCAACCTGGAGGCGGCGGCGGCCATCGCCCGGCAACTGCGGCTGCGCAACCTGGGGGGAATCATCATTCTCGACTTCATCGACATGGTGAGCGAGGAGCATCGCCAGGCCGTGCTGAAGGCGCTGGAAAAGCATCTGGAAAAGGACCGGGCCAAGAGCCATGTTTCGCAGGTCTCGCCGTTAGGGCTGGTGGAAATGACTCGCAAGCGCACCCGCGAAAGCCTGGAACAGGTCCTGTGCGAGCCCTGCCCGCTGTGCGATGGGCGGGGTTCGATCAAGACCGCCGAAACGGTGTGCTACGAAATCTTTCGCGAACTGCTGCGCGAGGCCCGTCAATATTCGCCGCGCCAGTTCGTGGTGCTGGCGGCGCCGGATGTGGTGGACGCGATGCTGGATCACGAATCCACCAGCGTGGCGCAACTGGAAGCCTTCATCGGCATCCCCATCAAGTTCCAGGCCGAGGCGCTCTATCCCCGCGAACAATACGACGTGGTGTTGATGTGAATCACCGCTGGCTGGGCGCGGCCCGCCGAACTTTTCGTTGGACCCGCTGGTTGGCGCTGGCGCTCCTGTTGCCGGCGCTGCTAACGGCGGGATTCGGACAATGGTGGCTATTGCCGCGGCTGAACGAGCATCGCGCGACGCTGGCGGCGGCGCTGAGCGAGTATCTGCGCGTGCCGGCGCGAATCGAGGGAGTCACCGCCGAGCGCGAGGGGGAGTGGTTAAGTCTGCGGTTGCGGAACGTCAGCCTGCACAATCCGGCGACGGACGCGGCACTGGTCCGGTTCGACCGGGCGGCGGCGACCATCGACCTGTGGCGCTCGCTGCGGGAGTGGCGGCCGGTATTCGGCCACATTCGGCTGGAGGGCGTGAATCTGACGCTGGAGCAGGGCGCCGATGGAATACCGCGGCTGCGGGCCGACATCGGCTCCGCCGAATCCGCGTCCTCGCTGGCGGAGGTCGCCAGTTGGTTGTTCGACGTGGGGCGGCTGGATATTTTGGGCGACCGGCTGACCGTGCGCGGCCGCGATGGCGGCGCTTTGGACCTCTTGCATCCCTATTTTCAGGTGCGGGACGCTAGGTCCGGCCAACGGTTGGCGTTCACCGCCGAACTGCCCGCCGCGTTCGGCGACCGGTTATCCCTTGAAGTAGAGCGTCCCCGCGCCGATCCGGAATCCTGGCGGGGACATTTCGCCCTGCGCCCCGACCAGCCGCATCCCTTTGAATGGAGTCGGCGCGGTGACGAGTGGCGGGGGCATGTCCAGGGATTGCGTGTTCAAGAGGTGGCGGCCTGGGTTGCGCCCTGGCTGGACGCGCCGGCCCGCCAGTGGTTCGCCGCGCTCGATCCTCGGGGTGGCGCCCCGGAAATCCAGGTGCGGGCCGAACCCGCCACCGGCGCCTACGCCGTGACCGCGCAACTGCGGGAGGTATCCTTTCAGCCCGTCCATGGCCTGCCTGGATTCGGCCCGTTGACCGGAATCCTGGAGTTGACCCCCGACCGGGGTCAGATCACGCTCGACAGCCGCAAGGTGCGGGTGGATACCGCCGGTTTGCTGCGCGCGCCCGTCACGCTCGATACCTTGGCCGGGACGGTGAGCTGGGTGCGGGGGGCGGGTGGGCTGCGGCTGGAAAGCGCCGGTCTGGATTTCGCCAACGCCGATCTGAACGGGCGAGTGTGGGGCGATGTGATCGTTCCCGACCACGGTACGCCGCTGCTGGATTTACACGGCCGCTACCGCGATGTGAAGGTCGGCGCGGCGCGGCGCTATTTGCCGGTGACGGTGATTCCACCCGACGGCGTCGCCTGGCTGGATCGGGCGCTGGTCGGTGGTCGGGTCGCGGCGGGAGAAGGGGTGTTGCGCGGTCCAGCCGCCGCGTTTCCGTTCGACCGGGGCGAAGGTTTGTTCGAGACCCGCTTCCAGGTCGAGGGCGGGGTGTTGGATTACGCGCCCGGCTGGCCCCGGCTGGAGGCGGCGCGTGGGACGGTGCGGTTCCGCAATCGCGACTTGTGGGTGGAGGTCGACGCTGGGCGCGTGCTCGATGCGGACGTGGTGGGAGCGACCGCGCGGATCGATGATCTTGAAGAGCCGGTGGTATGGGTCAAGGGTCGGGCCCGGGGGCCGGGCGCCAGTCTGTGGCAAGCGTTTAAGGACAGCCCCGTCGGTCGGGATCTGGGCGAGGATTTGCCGGAGTTGCGCATCGGCGGCACCAGCGCGCTGGAACTGGAACTTGCCATTCCGACCGATGCCCGTCCCAGCCGGGCGCGGGGACGGGTGGAGTTGCTGGACAACCGCGTGACGCTGCCGGGCGGGAAACTGGACTTGGAGCGAACGCGCGGCGAACTACGTTTTACCGAGTCGAGCCTGGAATCCAAGGGATTGCAAACCTGGCTGCGCGACGAACCGATCCGACTCGATCTGGACCTGGTTGGTCGCCCGGGCCGTCGCGATCTGCGGGCGCGGTTGCAAGGTCGCCTCGGGCCACGCGCCCTGGTGGGGGAGCCGCTGGCGAAGGCGCTGGAACGCGCGGTCAGCGGCAAGTGTGCCTGGGACGCGGTGTTGACGGTCCCCACCCACCGCCGCGAACGGCGGGACGATTCGCCTCCGTTCCGGCTGGACTTGAACTCGGACCTGCGTGGCTTGGCGGTTCGGTTGCCGGCCCCCCTGGGCAAGGCCGCCGACGAGTCCCGCCCGCTGAAAATCAGCCTGCAACCCCGCCCGCGCGATGCGCTGGAACTGCTGCTGAGTTATGGGGAGGGAACGCGGGCAGCGTTGGAACTGGTGGATTTTGCCCGCAATCCCCGCCTGACGCGCGGTGAAGTGCGCGTCAACGCCGGCGCGGCCAATCTGCCGGAGATGCCGGGACTGGCGGTCGTCGCCGAGTTGCCTCGGTGGGAACTGGCCGCGTTGCCCACCGCCCCGGAGGAAGCCACCAGTGCCCGACTGGGATTGCGCAGCCTTGAGGCCCGGATCGGTGAATTGGTTATGGGTCGTCGGGCCGTTGCCGGCGTGACGGTGAACGCGACGCGCCAGAACGACGAATTGCGGCTCGATTTCGACGGCAAGGCGCTGGCCGGGCGGGTGACCGTGCCGGACGAACCCAGCCCGGAGCGACCGATCAACGCGGCATTGCAACGGCTGCACCTGCGCCGCGTGGCGGAGTCCGCCCCCTCCAGCGCCCAGAACGCGGCCAATCCCAGCGTCGCGGACCCGCGCCGGACGCCACCATTGACGCTGACCGCGACCGATTTGCGATGGGATGGGGCGGAACTGGGTCAGTTGCGGCTGGTGGTGACGCCGCGCCCCAACGGTGTCCAGCTGACCGAGTTCAAACTGGCGTCCGATCAGCAGCGCATCGACGCCACCGGTGACTGGACAGGGGCCGGTCGTGGCCAAATCTCCCGCCTGCGGGCGACCTTGCACAGTCGAGCGCTGGGCGAAACCCTGAGAACGTTCGGTTATACGTGGGGCGGCATCGCCGGCGGCGAGACCGAGGCGGAACTGGCGGTCGAATGGCCGGGGGCGCTGTCCGAGATCGCGCCGGAGCGGCTGGAGGGTACGCTGAAGCTGACGGTCGGCCCCGGTCAATTGCTGGAGGTCGATCCCGGCATGGGGCGCATGGTGGGCCTGTTCAACGTGCAAAATCTCCTGCGTCGCCTCACGCTCGATTTCAGCGACCTGGTGCAGCCCGGCCTGAGCTTCGACCGGATCACTGGCGAATTCGCTTTTCAGCGCGGGCAGGCCCGTACCGACGATCTCACCATCGAAGCGCCAGCGGCGCGGATTCGGATCGAAGGTCGAACCGACCTAAAGGCGCGCGATTACGACCAGCGCATCACGGTGATCCCCCAGATTAGCGGGGCGTTGCCGGTCGCCGGGGCGTTGGCCGGCGGGCCGGCGGTCGGCGCGGCGGTGTTGCTGGCCGAACGGTTACTGCAAAAAGGCATCGAACGGGCGACCCAGTACCATTATGCGCTGACGGGTTCCTGGGATCGGCCGGTGATGAAATTATTGGAAGAACCCCAAGCCTCGAACCCAGCGAAAGGGTTGGTGGGCGATCAATAGGTGAGAGGTGTCCGACGTGCCGATAATCGCCGCGATTCAGATGGTGTCCGGTCCCGACGTCGCCGAGAATCTGGCCGCCGCCGCCGAACTGTTGACCCAGGCCGCCGCCCGAGGCGCGGGACTGGCGGTGTTGCCGGAGAATTTCGCGTTGATGGGTCAACGGGAGAGCGACAAGCTGGCGGCGCGGGAAGTGGAGGGCGGGGGGCCGATGCAGGCCTTTCTGGCCGAGCAGGCGGCCCGGCATCGGTTGTGGCTGGTCGGCGGCACGATCCCGCTGCGCGTCGCGGGCGATGACAGCCGGGTGCGCGCCGCCTGCCTGTTGTTCGACGACCGGGGCCGGCGGGTGGCTCGTTACGACAAGGCGCATTTGTTCGATGTGCAAGTGGTGGGCAGCGCGGAACGCTACGCCGAGTCCGCCACCATTGCGCCGGGCGACCGCTACGTTGTCGCCGACACCGCGCTAGGCCGGCTGGGGCTGGCGGTTTGCTACGACCTGCGCTTTCCGGAGCAGTTTCGCGCGCTGGTGGACCAGGGCATGGAGTTGCTGGCTTTGCCGGCGGCCTTCACTGCCACGACCGGCCTCGCCCACTGGGAAACGTTGCTGCGCGCCCGCGCCATCGAAAATCAGTGTTATGTCATCGCCTCGGCCCAGGGCGGAAAACACGCCAACGGCCGGGAAACTTACGGCGACAGCCTGATCGTCGACCCGTGGGGAGAAATTCTGGCCCGATTGCCGCAAGGACCGGGCGTGGTGCTGGCCGAGTTCAGCCGCGAGCGGCTGGAGAACGTGCGGCGACAATTTCCGGCCCTGCAACATCGGGTACGGCGCGAGGTTTGCGAGCCATGACCACCGATACTCTTGCGCTGGCCCGCCAGCAGCTATTGGCGCCCGCCGGTCTCGGCGAGGACGATTTGCATCGCGCCCTGTCCTGTGTGCTCGGCCATGCCGTGGACGGCGGGGATTTGTATTTCCAGCTTCGCCGCGCGGAATCGTGGTCGCTGGAGGACGGGCAGGTCAAGAACGCCAGCCACGCCATCCGGCAGGGCGTCGGCGTGCGGGCGATCAGTGGCGAGAAGACCGGTTTTGCCTATTCGGACGAAATCGTCCTGCCGGCCTTGCTGGAAGCCGCGACCGCCGCTCGGGCCATCGCCCGCCATGGCGGCGAGGGGCGGCTTCAGGTCTGGCGATCTACCCAACGTTCGCTGTTGTACGAACCGCTTGATCCCTTGGAGACGTTGTCGGCCGAGGCCAAGGTGCGCTTGCTGGAACGGGTGGACGCCGAGGCCCGCCGGCAGGACCCGCGCGTCAGTCAGGTGATGGTCAGCCTGGTCGCCACTCAGGACACGATGCTGGTGGCCAGCGCCGACGGCACGCTGGCCGGCGACGTGCGGCCATTGGCGCGACTGAACGTGACGGTCATCGTCGAACGGAACGGCCGCCGCGAGCAGGGTAGTTCCGGTGGCGGTGGCCGGGTCGGCTACGGCTGGTTTCTGGACGAGGATCGCGCCCTGGATTACGCGCGGGAGGCGGTGCGGTTGGCGCTGGTCAATCTGGACGCGATCCCCGCGCCGGCCGGTACGATGACCGTGGTCCTGGGGCCGGGCTGGCCGGGGATCCTGTTGCACGAGGCCATCGGTCACGGCCTGGAGGGCGACTTCAACCGCAAGGGCACCTCGGCGTTTAGCGGGCGGATCGGCGAGCGGGTGGCTTCGCCGCTCTGCACGGTGGTGGACGACGGCACGCTGGCTCATCGGCGCGGTTCGCTCAACGTGGACGACGAAGGTACACCGACCCAGTGTACGACTCTGATCGAGCGCGGCGTGCTCAAGGGTTATTTGCAGGACAAGTTGAACGCCCGCCTGATGAACATGGCGCCGACCGGCAACGGCCGTCGCGAGTCCTACGCCCATTTGCCGCTGCCCCGCATGACGAATACCTATCTGTTGCCGGGCCAGCACGAGCCGGCGGAGATCATCGCCTCGGTGGAACGAGGGTTGTACGCCGTCAATTTTGGCGGCGGCCAGGTTGACATCACCTCCGGCAAGTTCGTGTTCTCCGCCAGCGAGGCGTATCTGATCGAAGACGGCCGCGTCACTCGCCCGGTCAAGGGCGCGACCCTGATCGGCAACGGCCCGGATGTGCTTACTCAGGTTTCCATGGTCGGCAACGATCTGCGACTCGACGCCGGGGTGGGCACCTGCGGCAAGGACGGCCAGAGCGTGCCGGTCGGCGTCGGTCAACCGACCCTGAAGATCGAGGCGTTGACCGTGGGCGGGACGATGGCTTGAGATTGCAATGTACGGTGAGGAAACGGGTTCATCCACGATAGCCGAAAACCGGTGAATTCCGCCAGCGCCATTCATCGCGTCCCACCTCGATTTTCCCAGAGACAATAAGACTTGATCTTGGAGGAACTTGGGTTAGATTACCTGATATTCATGAGGTATCCGCTGATGAGCCAGAGGTTCTTGATCCTGCTGATCGCCGTAGCCCTGGCGATAGGCGTGAGTAGTTGTGGCGACTCCAACGACCGGACGCCATCGATGGCCGCACAAAAGACCTCGGCTCCCCCGGGCGCCGTACCCTCCAAGCCAGCGTCCAAACCCATCATCGCATTGGTCATGAAAACCCTGACCAATCCGTTCTTCATCGATATGGAAAAGGGCGCGCGGCGGGCCGAGCGGGAACTGGGCGTGCAGTTGCAGGTTAAAACCGCCGCTCAGGAAACCTCGATCGAGCAACAAATCCAAATCGTGGAGGAATTGATCGAGGCCAAGGTGAATGCCATCGTGATCGCACCCGGTGATTCCATGGATCTGATCCCCGTCCTGAAAAAGGCCCAGGACGCTGGCATTCGGGTCATCAACATCGACAATCGCCTGGACCCCGTCTATTCCGCCCGCCTGGGTCTCGGCCCGATCCCGTTCATCAGCGTTGATAACGAGCAAGGCGCTTACAAAGCCGCCAAAGCGATCAGCGAACGCATCGAGCGGCCGACCCAGGCGGCGATTGTCGAGGGCATTCGCGGCGCGGCCAACGCCGAGGCGCGCAAGCAGGGGGCATTGCGCGCGTTTGCCGAGAACCCCGCGATTCGCGTGGTCGCGAGCGAAACCGCTAACTGGAAAATCGATGAAAGTTACCAGGTCGCGGAAAAATTGTTCAATGCCCATCCCGATATTGGCGCCATCTTCTGCGCGAATGACATGATGGCGCTGGGTGCCTTGAAGTATCTGGAAGTATCCGGCAAAAGTCAGGTTCTGGTCGCCGGCTTCGATGCTTTGGAGCAAGCCAAGGCCGCCATTCGCGCCGGCAAGCTGACGGCCAGCATCGACCAGCAGGCGGCGCAACAGGGGTATCTGGGTGTCCAGTACGCGGTGCGGGCGCTGGCCGGAGAAACCTTGCCCGCCGAGACGCTGATCGATACCGCCCTGGTGACGGCCGAGACGCTGAGATAAGGCCATCGCGCGAATGTCGCTGTTTCCTCTCCATCGCAACATCGCGTTCAAGTTCATCGCTTACCTGATGTTTTTGAGCGTCATTCCGCTGCTGGTCCTCGGGATCACCTCCTACCATATCTCCCGCAATATCCTGCAAGCCGAGGCCCAGCGTTATACCTTGCAACTGTTGCGCAGCCAGCGGGATTACCTGGAGTTGCAACTCGATCAGGTCGAAGCCCTGCTCGCCAATATCGCCGGGGTGGAAACCATTCTGGAGGCCCTGGGCGACCCTCGCCCCCGGACCGATGTTTACACCCGCCTCGCGACCCAGGCACGCATCGGCTATATCCTCAACAACTATTTGAATTTGAAGGGGCTGATTTCCATCGACCTCTTTACGCGGGACGGCGATCACTACCATGTGGGCGACACGCTGGATGTGGGCCAAGTGGATACCGCGGCAGTGCAGCGGCTGTGGCAGTCCGCGCGCGACAGCGAACGACTGGTGTGGTGGGCCGGGGTGGAGCGCAACGTCAACACCCACTCGACCCACGAACAGGTGATGACCGCCGCCAAGGTCCTACGGCGCATGAATCGCGAAACGCTCACCCAGGAACCGCTGGCGCTGTTGCTCGCCAATTACAGTGTCGATGAACTGTATGACCGGTTTCATCGCACCGACTTGGGCGAGAACGCCTATATCCAGATCGTCGATCAACGGGGTCGGGTTATCTATCATCCTGATCGGGCCCTGATCGGCAGCCGCATCGACGCGCCGCTCTGGCATGTCAACGCCGAGCCCGAAATGAGTTTGACCGCCGTCATCGCTGGCCAGCCGCATACGATCAGCCATGTCATTATACCACGCAACGGCTGGTACCTGGAAAGCATCATCCCCAATCGCACCCTCGCCGCCAAGGCCGTCCAGATCCAGCACAACACTGCGCTCATTCTGATTGCGTGCTTCGGCATGGTCACGCTGGCGGCCCTGTTGTATTCACGGCGGGTTGTACAGCCAATCCGGGCGATCATCGACAGCTTCAAGCAACTGCAAACCAACAGCCTGGACCCGCAAACCCGCCTCGCGGTGCGCAGCCGCGACGAAATCGGCGAACTGACCCGCTGGTTCAATGCGTTCATGGACAATCTGGCGGCGCGGCAGGCATCGGAACAGGCGCTGCGGGATAGCGAGATGCGCTACAGCCTGGCCGTGCGGGGAGCCAACGACGGTTTGTGGGACTGGGATTTGCGGCGTCAACAACTGTATTTGTCGTCGCGTTTCAAGGATATGCTGGGTTATGCCGAGCACGAGTTGAGCGCCGATCCCACCGAATGGCTTTCGCGCATCCACGCCGAGGATCGCGATCGCTTCAACGCGGCGCTTACCGCCCATCTGGCGGGCGACGCGCCCTATTTCGAGTGCGAACACCGCCTGCGGCGCAAGGATGATCGTTACTTCTGGGCGCTCGGTCGCGGTTTGGCGGTGCGCGACGCCACTGGCCAGCCGTACCGCATGGCCGGATCGAGTACCGATATCGACAGCCGCAAGCACAGCGAGGACCAGCTTCGACACCATGCCCTGCACGACACGCTGACCGAATTGCCGAATCGGGTCGCCTTCCTGGATTATGTGCGTCGCGCCATCGAACGCCACAAGCGCCATCCCGAACACGGTTACGCCGTCCTGTTTCTCGACCTGGATCATTTCAAACTCATCAACGACACCCAGGGCCACGGCGCGGGCGATGCGCTGCTGGTCGAGGTGGCTCGACGCCTGCGTTCCGTCATCCGCGCCACCGATGTCCTGGCTCGACTGGGCGGCGACGAATTTGTGCTGCTGCTCGAAGACATGACCAACGTGCATGACATGACCGATACCGCTGACCGTCTTTTGCGTGCCCTGGCATCGCCGTTCGCGCTCAAGGAACAGATCGCGGTGACTGTCTCGGCCAGTATTGGCATTGCCGTCGGGTCATTGGCCTATGAAACGCCGGAACAACTCTTGCGGGACGCCGATATCGCGATGTACCGCGCCAAGGCGCTGGGCAAGGCCCGCTACGAGTTGTTCGATATCGTCATGCGCGATCAGATCATGCACCGGCTGGCCTTGGAAACCGAACTTAAACACGCTTTCGAGCTTGGGGAATTTCGGTTGTGGTATCAGCCGATCATGGCCTTGGAGTCGCGGCAACTGCATGGTTTTGAAGCGTTACTGCGCTGGCAGCACCCGGAGCGCGGTCTGCTCGCGCCGGGTGAGTTCATGCAGGTGCTTGAGGATATCGGACTGATCGTGCCGCTCGGCATTTGGGTGCTGGAGGAGGCATGTCGCCAGTTCGCGGATTGGCGACACCGTTATTCCAGCGCCGCGCCGCTTAAAATCAGCGTCAACCTGTCAGCCAGGCAGTTTCGGGACGCCAGTTTCGTGCAGCGCGCAATGGCGATACTGACCGCCAACGGCATCCCGGCGGCGGCGCTGGCGGCGGAAGTGACCGAAACCGCGCTGATCCAGGATACCCAGGATGCCGCCGTGATGCTGAGGCAATTGGAGATGCTCGGGTTTGAAATCCACATGGACGATTTCGGGACTGGCTATTCCTCGCTCAGCTATCTCGATAGCTTCCGGGTGGATGCGATCAAGATCGACCGCTCGTTCGTCGCCAAGATAGGCGCCGGCGAAGGACGTGCCGGCTTGATCAAGGTACTCATCGCCCTGGCGCGGGAAATGCGGATCAAAGTCATCGCGGAAGGCATTGAAACCGAAGAACAACTCGCCTATCTCATCGCGCACGGTTGCCAGTATGGCCAAGGTTATCATCTGTGCCGGCCGCTTGCGCCTTCGGCGGTCGATGCCATGCTGGAGGGTGCTTCAGTCACATGACCTCCAACTGTGTAACTTCCAGGAACTTGCTCGCGATTGCTGACCGCGGTTTCCTATATCTCCCAATATCCGATACTTGAAAACCGGCCATGTCCGAAGCCATCGTCCACACCGCCGCGTCCTTGCCGGCGCGGGAACACCTGGAAACCCTGGTCGCCGACCTTCTGGCCGAGGCGCGCGTTCAGGGCGCCAGCGCCGCCGAGGCGGCGGTCAGTTTCAGCAGCGCCTTGTCCGTCACCGTCCGCATGGGCGAGGTCGAGACCCTGGAGCATCATCGGCAGCGGGGTCTCGGCGTCACGGTCTATTTTGGACAGAGTCAGGGCGCGGCCAGCACCGCCGACTGGCGACCGGAAGCGATTCGCGACACCGTCCGAAGCGCCTGCGCCATCGCCCGCCACACCGCCGCCGATCCCTGCGCCGGCTTGGCCGATCCCGACCGACTGGCGCGGGAAATTCCCGATCTCGATCTCTATCATCCCTGGCCGCTGGCCGCCGAGGAAGCCATCGAACGGGCCCGCGAGTGCGAAGCGGCGGCGTTGACGCTGGACCCACGCATCCGCAACTCGGAGGGTGGCAGCGTCACCACCCATGCCGGGCTGATGGTCTACGGCAACTCGCACGGTTTTTGCGGCGGCTATCCCACGACCCGGCATTCCATCAGTTGTTCGGTGATTGCCCAGGACGAAAGCGGGATGCAGCGCAATCACTGGTACTCGGTGGCGCGCGACCGCGACGAGATGGAAACGCCGGTCGCGGTCGGCCGGAAAGCGGCGGAGCGGGCGCTACGCCGCCTGGGCAGCCGCCGGCTGGGGACCCGGCAAGTACCGGTCTTGTTCGCGCCGGAACTGGCGCGGGGTCTGATCGGCCATGGCGTCGCCGCCATCCGGGGCGGGGCGCTGTATCGGAAGGCTTCATTCCTGCTGGATCGGCTGGGTACGTCGGTCTTCCCGGCGTTCGTGACCATTCGCGAACGACCACATCTGCGCAAGGCATTGGGCAGCGCCCCCTTCGACAGCGAAGGCGTGGCGACCGCCGACCGCGATGTGGTCAGCGACGGCGTGTTGCAAGGCTACGTGCTGGACAGCTACTCGGCCCGTCGGCTGGGCATGAAGACGACCGGCAACGCCGGCGGCGCTCACAACCTGATCGTTGAGCCCGGCCCGCTCGGTCACGCGGAGTTGTTGCGGCAACTGGATACCGGGCTGTGGGTGACCGAGTTGCTCGGTCACGGCGTGAATGGGGTGACCGGCGACTACTCGCGCGGAGCGGCCGGCTTCTGGGTGGAGCACGGCGAAATCCAGTTTCCCGTCCACGAAATCACCATCGCCGGCAATCTGAGCACGATGTTCAAGAGCATCGTGGCGGTCGGCAACGATGTGGATGCGCGCGGCGGCATCCGCTGCGGCTCGCTGTTGCTGGAACGGATGACGGTGGCGGGGGAGTGAGAGTAGCGGTCAATCCGGCCGCTTGCGCAGCAGGAAATAAAACCGTCCGCCGTCCTCGCGCGCTTCCAGCAGGGCATGGCCCATCTGCTGGCTGAACACCTCGAAGTCCCGAACCGATTCGGGGTCGGTGGCGACGATCCGCAGTACCTGGCCGCCGCGCAGGCCGGCCAGCGCCTTCTTGGTTTTGAGAATCGGCAGGGGGCAATTCAGCCCCGAGGCGTCGAGTTCGGCGTCAACGGTCGTCATGGCAGGAAGTCGTGGAGCCGGCTTGGCAAACGACTGTTTCCCGGTCGGTTTGATAGCCGCTTTGCAGCATGTCGCTCAACCCGCCCTTGTTTTCCACTTGACGGTAGCCCATCTGCCGCAGCGTCTGTTCGGCGATACCGGAGCGGCGGCCGCTGCGGCAGTAGAGAACGATGCGGCTATCGCGATCCGGCGCGACAGCGGCGATGTGGGCGGCGATCTCGTCGTAGGGGATGTTGATGGCTTGGCGCACGTGCTCCGCGCGATATTCCTCGGCGGTGCGCACGTCAATAATCAACGGTTGGCCAGGGATGGCCGGGCTGTTTGGTCCAGCCAGCGCCAGGATCGAAAACAGCAGCGCGGCGAGCAATCCGGTCAGTTTTTTCATTTCATCTCCTTGGAAGAATTGATGAAGGCAGGTTGGAAACCCCGCCGTTATAACGAATTGCATGGCTATTGCTCAACCGGCGACGACTGAACGAGAGAAAAGCGTCTGTTTGATGTCCCCACCACCAAGGAGTTTCCCCATGCTGATGTCCGGCCAGGATTACCGCGATTCATTGCGACGCTACCAGCCACGGGTCTATGTCAACGGTCGCCGGATCGAGTCGGTGGCCGACGAGCCGTTGCTGGCGCCAGGCGTGAACGGCGTGGCGCTGACCTATGACTTCGCCCTGCGCGAGGATGTGGCGACGCTAATGCGCGCGACCCGCCCGGATTTGGCCGGCGGTCAGCCGGTGAACCGGATGATCGCCGTTCCCGCGTCAACCGAGGATTTGCTCGACAAGCTGGAGGCGGTGCGGCTGGTGTGCCAGGAAACCGGCTGCGCGCAACGGTATCTGGGCGGCGACGCGCTGGCCGCGATCCGACAGACGACCGCGCGGGTGGATGCCGACCTGGGCACGACTTACGGCGAACGCTTTCACGCCTATCTGGAACGGGTATACGCCGAGGACCTGGCGCTCGGGGTGGCGATGACCGACGGCAAGGGCGACCGTAGCCGCCGACCCAGCCAGCAGGCCAATCCCGACGTCTACGTCCGCATCGTCGAGCGCCGCCCGGATGGCATCGTCCTGTCCGGTGTCAAGGCGATCATCACCGGCGCTCCCTATTTGCACGAGTTGCTGGTGATGCCGGGGCGGAACATGACCGAGGCGGACGCCGCTTACGCGGTGTGCTGCGCCGTGCCGGTCGACGCCGAAAATCTCACCCTCATCGCCCGGCCCGCTGGTCGGCTGGGCGAGGCGGCGGCTAAATTCAGCGCCCGTTATGGCCAGTCCACGGCGGTGGCGGTGTTCGACCGGGTGTTCGTGCCCTGGGATCGGGTGTTCCTGGCCGGTGAGTGGGCGCACTCCGGCTTTCTCACCCTCCAGTACGCGACGCATCACCGCCATACCTGCATCGGCGCGCGGGCCGGCTTCGGCGATCTGCTGATCGGGGCGGGCGCGCTGATGACCGAGGCGAATGGGCTCAACCTCAACCGCGCCGCCAGCCTGCGCGAGCCGATGGTCGAAC
Organism: Candidatus Competibacteraceae bacterium; assembly: GCA_046347555.1. Classification (GTDB taxonomy): domain Bacteria; phylum Pseudomonadota; class Gammaproteobacteria; order Competibacterales; family Competibacteraceae; genus Contendibacter. The sequence continues at coordinate 25,955 of JAXMFY010000055.1, forward strand.
TGATCCAGATCGTCGAGGGTTTCTACGCCTGCGGGGTGGCGGCCTCGGTCTACGGCATCCCGGACCCCGCTGACGTCATGGTTCCCGAACCGGTGTTCGCCAACATCGGCAAGCTGCTCTTGGCCACCCAGATTTACGACATGCATCGGGTCGCCCACGAGGTTTCGGGCGGGTTGATCGTGGCTCTGCCGGGGCCGGACGAAGACCACAATCCGGCTACCGCGGGTCGGCTTTCCGAACTCCTCGCCGGCCGTTCGGACATCCCCTACGAAAAGCGCATCGAGGTCGCGCGCTTCATCGAAGATCTCACCGCCTCGCACCAGGCCGGCTGGTATTCGGTGATCTCGCTGCATGGTGGCGGTTCGCCCGAAGCGATGAAGAAGGAAATCTGGCGGCATTACCCGGTCGGCGACAAGGTGGAACTGGTGGAACGACTGCTGGATCGCGGCGTGCTGGCCGATGGAACGCGCCGGCTCAGCCGCCAGCGGCAGCCGGGCCGCTGCTGCGCGGAAGGCTGTATGGTCCCCAACGCCCCGCCGTCGCTGGAGTCCACTGGAGCCGGCGAACCGGATCGCACCGACTGACGCAAGTTTTTCCGATAAGTGGCGATTTTGTTGGCGAAACGCCTCCGGCGGCCATTCTTTCTACTTCGCTGGGAGTGTGCCAAACTGGCTTGGGGCGTCGGCACTCGCCGTTTTATCCTGCCGGCAAGCAACGAGGAGGGATCAGCGATGACCAAATATGGCTTCGTCGCATCGGGCGGCGGTTATCGGAGTTTCTATACCGAAGGCGTGTTGGTCTGGATGAAGAAAAACGACCTGCCGGTCGTGCACATCACCTCGACCAGTTCCGGTAACAACATCGTCGTCGATTACCTGCTGTGGGACTGGCAGGCGGAGGAGTTGCCGCCGGTCTTGACGCGCACGGTCCGGCTCAGCGTCACCGATATTTTCCACGTCTTTTCCAACTTCCTGGGCTTGCGGCCGCCCTTGCTGCCGAGCGGCACGCATCTTTTCACCGTCGACAAGGATAGCTGCCGCAAGTCGCTTCAGCTCGATGACGCCAAGCGGCGCGCGTTGTTGGCGGAGCATCTCAAGACTCTGCGCTGGGATATTCGGGCCACCAACGTTACCAAGCGAGCAGGGCGGTTCTTCAAGGTCAACGAGATTCTGGCGGCTATCAATGATGCCAGCCTCGACGCTTTCATGGACGCCTTTCTCGCCGGAATCACCACCATCCCTTATTTCAAGGCGATCAAGATCGACGGTGACTATTACATCGAGGGCGGTTACCTCGACAACACGCCGCTGCGCACCTTGTTCGAGGACGACGAGGTCGACGAAATCATCGCCGTCGATTTCACCGATTACGACTATCACCGCGAGTTGGACAAGCTGTATCGCTCGAACCTGCTCGCCTTGCCGCTCAACAGCATCGACACGCACCTCCTGGTCAGCGACCTTCAACTGACCTTGCCCAACGCGCGGGTGTTCGCGCAGGCGACCGTGATCAACGAGATGCTCAAGACCATGGGCAAGCAGACGGCGGAAATCGCCGGCAAGCGCTATTACGCCAAGCCGTTGCACATCCTGCGGCCCAAGGATTTGGAGAGCATGACGATTTCGCTCAAGGACAGCACGGCGCAGAAGCGGTACTTCGAGCTTGGCCAGCAGGAAGCGGCGGCGATGTTCGGGACGCTTTAGCGGATTGGGGGTGAGCGTCGGGCGCTGGATGTACCCGACTACCCGACTGGGGAACATCCTGGAATCGGCGGGTTAGGCTCCACGAACCCGCCCTAGGCGCTGGGCTGGGTTATCAGCCGTAGGGTACGCACCGCATACCAGCCAACACCCGCGCCCCGGAAAATATCATTTCTCGATAGGTTTTATGCAAAACCGTAGAGCGGGTTAGGGCACCAACCCGTAACCCGCCTTTTGGGGAGATCAACGAATCGGCGGGTTACGCTTCGCTAATCCGTCTATGTGCTATTTTGTTCTTAACCGGATCAAAAGAGACTCGATTTAATTGATTTAATGATTGTCAAAATATTTGTAATAATGGAAATGGCAGCTGCAATTCCACCAACGACCCAGACAGGAGTTGTATTTCTCTGATAAAAATTCCTTACGGTAATTTTAGTAGTTGAGGTTTTGGCATTCCAAGATTCACCATTGAAATACTTAAACGTAAAATTAATGTAATGATCTCCCGGGGGCGCATTGCTGTCTCCATCCCCAACACGCAAAGTTGATTCTTTAGTATTGAATATAGACCAAGATGGATAAACGCCTACACAGGCATTCTCTATTCTGCCATAACCCGATATGTAAATTTCCAAATGAACCATACAGCCAGCATCAATTATAGAGTTCGATGCACGCACAACAATATCGTAAGTGCCAGTATTATCACCATTAGGATTGCAAGTAGCGTTCGGATTTTTCATATCCTTCCTTCCCAAAATAAGTTATGAGAGATGCCGATTTCATATCCTAAAACAGTTGGTTAGACAGAATGGGTTGATAGAGAGCTAGACAGAATCGGCATAATATCTTATGCAGACTATCCACATAGCATAAATTCCCAGATCATTTTCCCAAATCTGATACGGAAAAGTTAATCCATGCCCAGCACCCCGTCAAGCTCTATTGACGCGGTTCGCCGCTTCTAGGACTGGTATCTGGAATTGCCGCATAAACCATAAACAAGGCATCACTGCCTTAACAACTGGATTAGCCGCTACCCCCCAGCAACGCGATGCACTGTTCCCGCAGCCACTGATTCGCCGGGTCGTGCTCCACGTTGGCGTGCCAGTACAGATGCACGTCCAGCGGCGGGGTGGGCAACGGAAACGGCACGATCCGGTTGCCGAACTGGGCGTTGGCGATCCGCGCGTACTGCTCCGGCATGGTCAGCAGCCAATCGGTCTGACTGACCACCCGGCAGGCCGCGAAATAATGCTGGCAGCGCAGGCCAATCCGCCGCCGATACCCCTCCCGGTTCAACTCGAAATCCTCCAGCCCCCGACCCTGACGGCGCGACGAGACCAGAATATGCGTCTGGTCAAGATAATCCGCCAGTGTCAATTCCTCCCCAATCGTCGGATGTTCCGCCCGAGCCATGACGATCAGCCGGTCCTGGGAAACCCGGGTCTGGCGAATCGCATCACCCACCGGCAAGGGGATATCCAGCGCCAGATCGAGCGCGCCGGCCGCCAGATCGGCCTCCAATGCGCGACGGTCGGTGCGCAAGCTGCACAGTTCGATTCCCGGCGCCTCGTTCTGAATCGTTTGGACCAGCGCCGGCAGGATCGTGGCCTCGAACACGTCGCGCAGCCCCAGATGAAACCGGCGTTGGGTCTGGCGGGGATCGAAGGGCTGGCTTTGCCGCGCACTGAGTTCCAGGGTTTGCAGCGCCTCCCGCACCGGCCCGATCAGATTGCGGGTCAGCGGGGTCGGGACCATGGCCGAACCCTGGCGCACGAACAACGGGTCTTTCAGCAACTCGCGCAACCGCCCCAGCGCATGACTAATCGCTGGCTGGCTCAACTTCAACGCCTGGCTGGCGCGGGTGATGTTGCCTTCCCGGTGGATCGCGTCCAGCACCACGAACAGGTTCAAATCGATGCGGCTAATATGCATGAAATCGATTATACCATATTCAAACTATTCATTGGATTGATCAAAAGGGGTGGGGTAGGCTGCATCCAAGTACCCACCAGAGACCGATTCCATGGATTTCGCCTATTCCGCCAAAGCGCGCGACTCCCTCGAACGCCTCAACGCCTTCATGACCGAGGAGGTGCTGCCCGCCGAGCCAATTTACGAACGGCAACTCGTTCACGGCCCGGACTGGACCCAGTGGCGACAGCCGCCGATCATGGAGGAACTGAAGGCCAAGGCCAGGGCCGCCGGTCTATGGAACCTGTTCTTGCCGGAAGCGGAGTACGGTCCCGGCCTGAGCAACGCCGATTACGCGCCGCTGGCCGAACTGACCGGCCGCTCGCCGATGGCGCCGGAAATCTTCAACTGTAACGCGCCGGACACCGGCAACATGGAAGTGCTGGTGAAGTACGGTTCCCAGGCGCAAAAGGAAACCTGGCTCAAGCCCTTGCTGGCCGGCGAAATTCGCTCCGCGTTCTGCATGACCGAGCCGGCGGTGGCTTCCAGCGACGCCACCAACATGCGGGCCACCGCCACGATCGAGGGCGACGCAGTGGTGCTAAACGGCCGCAAATGGTGGAGTTCCGGCATTGGTCATCCTCATTGCAAGGTGTTGATTTTCATGGGTCTGACCGACCCGACGGCGGACAAGCACCGCCAGCACTCGATGGTGCTCGCGCCGCTGGACGCGCCGGGCATCCAGATCGAGCGGATGTTGCCGGTGTTCGGGGCCTACGACGGGCCGTTCGGTCACGGCGAGGTCAGCTTCACCGACGTGCGCCTGCCGCTGGACGCTATCATCGCCGGGCCGGGCCGAGGTTTCGAGATCGCTCAGGGTCGCTTGGGGCCGGGCCGCATTCACCACTGCATGCGGGTCATCGGCGCGGCGGAACGGGCGCTGGAACTGCTGTGCCAGCGGTCGCTCAGCCGGGTGGCTTTTGGCCAGCCGCTGGCGCGGCTCGGCGGCAATCCCGACGTGGTGGCCGACTGCCGCATGGCCATCGAGCAAGCCCGGCTGTTGACCCTGAAGGCGGCGTGGCTGATGGATACGGTCGGCGTCAAGGGAGCCATGAGCGAGATTTCGCAGATCAAGGTGATCGCGCCCAGCATGGCGCAGCGGGTGATCGACGCCGCGATCCAGATCCACGGCGGCGCCGGCCTGTCCAACGACTTTGCGCTGACCGCGCTGTATGCCTACGCCCGCGTGCTGCGCATCGCCGACGGCCCGGACGAGGTGCACCGCAAGCTGATCGCGAAGCTGGAATACCAGAAGCAGCAAGCCCGGTTTGCCCGGATGGTCTGAGAATTTGGTAGCCCGCTTGCTCCCCTCGCCCGCTTGCGGGAGAGGGGTTGGGGGTGAGGGCCGCAGTTTCAAAGACTACCCCCTCACCCTAACCCTCTCCCCCTTGGCAGGGGGAGAGGGAACTGAATAATTACAGATAGTTATAATTCCGGAGAACAACATGGAATCCCTGATCGATCAGCCCGGTTCGGTGCGCAAGGGCGAGGAACTCGACGTGGCGAAGGTGGATGCCTTCATCAAGGCCCATCTGCCCGGCCTGACCGGAACCCCGGAGATCCGCCAGTTCGCCGGCGGGGCGTCGAACCTGACCTATCTGCTGCGCTATCCCGACCGCGATTTGATCCTGCGCCGGCCGCCGTTCGGCCACAAGGCCAAGTCGGCGCACGACATGTTGCGCGAAGCCAAAATCATGACCGCGCTGAAACCGGTCTATCCCTACGTGCCGACCGTGGTCGCGGTCTGTGACGATCCGGCGGTGATGGAGGCCGATTTTTACGTGATGGAGCGGATTAACGGCATCATCCTTCGCCAGGATTTGCCGGAGGGTTTGAACCTCGGGGTCGAGGACACCCGCAAGCTGTGCCTGAACGTCATCGACCGGATGATCGAGCTGCATCGGGTGGACTACCAGGCCGCCGGCTTGGACAGCCTCGGCAAGGGCGAGGGCTACGTGCGTCGCCAGATCGAGGGCTGGATCGACCGCTATCGCAAGGCCAGGACCGACGACGTGGGCGATTTCGAGGCGGTCATGGCCTGGCTGAAGGACAAGATGCCGGCCAATGATGTCGCCACCTGCCTGATTCACAACGATTTCCGCTTCGACAACGTGGTGCTTGATCCCGCCAACCCGTTTGCAGTGATTGGGGTGTTGGACTGGGAAATGGCCACGCTCGGCGACCCACTGATGGATTTGGGCAACACGCTGGCGTACTGGGTACAGTCCGACGACGACGCGCTGTTCCAGCAGGTGCGCCGCCAGCCGACCCATTTGCCGGGAATGCTCACCCGCCAGGAAGTGATCGAGTATTACGGCGGCAAGACCGGCTACCGGGTGGACAACTTCGATTTTTACGCCCTGTACGGCCTGTTCCGGCTGGCGGTGATCGTGCAGCAGATCTACTACCGCTATTTCCACGGTCAGACCCGAAATTCGGCCTTCGCCGGTTTCGGTCACATCAGCCGTTATCTGGAAAAGCGTTGCCAGCGGCTGATCGCCGCGTCGAAGCTTTAAGCCGGAGCGGTCGAGCGTGGGCGCGGTGGTTCTGGTGCGTCACGGTCAGGCCAGTTTCGGCGCCGACGATTACGACCGGCTGTCGCCGCTGGGCGAGGAGCAGGCGCGGCTGCTGGGCGGCTGGGCCAGGGACTGTGGTTTCGACCTCGGCCAGGTCGCGCTGGGCACGGCCCGCCGCCACCGCCAGAGCGCCGAGCAATGCCTGACCGCTTACAGCGCGGGACCAGCACCCCAGGACTGGATCGTGGATGCGGGGTTCGACGAGTTCGACCACCACGAAGTCATGATTCGATTTCGGCCCGACCTGGCCACACCCGGCGCGCTCGGCCACTTCTTGACGCAATCCGATCACCCGCACCGCGCCTTTCAACAGATGTTCGCCGCCGCCGTGGCTCGCTGGATCGGCGGCGCGCACGATGGCGACTACCGCGAATCCTGGCCGGCGTTTCGGCGGCGTTGCCAGGCGGGTCTCGACCGGCTGATGGCGACGGTGGACCCCGCGCGGTCGGTGTGGGTGTTCACCTCCGCCGGCACGATCGGCGCCCTGCTGCAAGGCATGCTGGCCATTCCCGACGAGCGGATTTTCGAACTCAACTGGGCGCTGGTGAATACCAGCGTCACCCAATTGCACTACCGGCCCGGCCGGGTGAGCCTGGGCACTCTCAACGGCCAGGCGCATTTGGAACGACAGCGGCGGCCCGCGCTGATTACCTATCGTTAGCCCCCTCACCCCTGCCCCTCTCCCGCTGGGAGAGGGGAGGTTAGCCCCCTCACCCCTGCCCCTCTCCCAGCGGGAGAGGGGAGAGCAGCCTAAGGAAATTGATGATGACGATTCCCAATCCCTTTGATCTGAGCGGCAAAATCGCGGCGGTGACCGGCGCCAGCCGGGGCATCGGCCAGGCGATTGCCCAGCTTCTCGCGGCGCAGGGCGCGCGGGTGATCGTGTCCAGCCGCAAGCCGGATGACTGCCAGAAAGTCGTGGAGGTCATTCAGGCCGCTGGCGGTTCGGCGGAAGCCATCGGTTGCCATATCGGCGAGATGGACCAGATCGGTACGTTCTTCCGGACTGTGGAGGAGCGGTACGGCCGGCTCGACATCCTGGTCAACAACGCCGCCACCAATCCATATCTCGGCCCCATCGTGGATACCGACCTGGAGGCGTTCCAGAAAACCGTGGATGTGAACATTCGCGGCTATTTCTTCATGTCGGCGAATGCGGCCAAGCTGATGGCGAAAACCGGCGGCGGCGCGATCGTGAATGTCGCTTCGGTTAACGGTGTGATTCCAGGTCCGCTCCAGGGCATCTACTCGATCACCAAGGCGGCGGTGATTTCGATGACCCACGCCTTCGCCAAGGAGTGCGCGCCGCTGGGGGTGCGCGTCAACGCGCTGCTGCCGGGCGCGACCGACACCCGGTTTGCCGCCGCGTTGGTCAACAATCCGGCGATCCTGAAACAGGCGCTGGCGCATATTCCCGCGAACCGGTTGGCGCGGCCGGAGGAAATGGCCGGCGCGGTGCTGTATCTGGTCTCTTCGGCCGCCAGCTACACCACCGGTGCTTGCCTGCCGGTGGACGGCGGTTATCTGCTGGTGTAAGCGAGGGCGCATCCCATGAAGGAACTGCAAGGCAAGGTCGCGGTGATCACTGGCGCGGCGGAAGGCATCGGCCGGGCGATTGCCGAACGGGCAGCGGCTAGGGGTATGAAGCTGGTGCTGGCCGATATTTCCGCCGCCAAACTCGACGAAACGGTGGAGGCGTTGCGCGCGGGCGGCGCGGAAGTCGAAGGCGTCCAGGTGGATGTGTCCAGGGCCGAGCAGGTCGAAGCCCTGGCCGCGCGGGCATTTGAGCGTTTCGGCAACGTGCATCTGCTGGTCAACAACGCCGGCGTGGCGCTGGCCAAATCGGCCTGGGAAACCACCCTCACCGATTGGGAATGGGTGCTGGGGGTGAATCTGTACGGCGTGATCCATGGCGTCCGGGCGTTCGTACCGAGGATGCTGGAGAACGGCGAGGAAGGCCATATCGTCAACACCGCCTCGGTCGCGGGCCTGATCTCGCAGCCGGCGATGGCGGCCTACAACGTCAGCAAGTTCGGCGTGGTGACCCTGACCGAGGGTCTGCATCACGATCTGACCCTGCGCCAGGCCAGGCTCAAGGCGTCAGTGCTGTGTCCGGGCTGGGTCAGGACTCGCATCGCCGAGGCCGAACGTCATCGCGACGCTGATCAGCGCACCGACCCCAGCCGGCTCGATCCGGTTACGGCAAAGACTGGCCTGACTATGTTCAAGGCGGTCCAGCAGGGCATCGCGCCGGAGCAGGTGGCTGAGGCGGTGTTCGCGGCGGTCGAGAACGGGCGGTTCTACATTTTCACTCACCCGGAAAGCAAAGCCGGCGTCGGCGTCCGCATGGAAGATATCTTGCGGGAGCGACCACCGACGTTGTTGTCGGTTTGAAGGCGGAGTGACCGGTCGGTTAGCCGACCCTGGTTTTCGCCAGCAGCGCCCGCGCGACTTTCGAGGTGGGCGGTCGGTTCAGCGCCTCGCTGATGAACGCGGCGGCAGTCACCAGTGCATCAAGATCGACGCCGGTCTCAATCCCGAGCCCGTTCAGCAGGTAGATCACGTCCTCGGTGGCGACGTTGCCGGAGGCGCCCGCCGCATACGGGCAGCCGCCCAGCCCGGCGATGGAAGCGTCGAACGTCGCCAGGCCCAGTTCCAGCGAGGCGTAAATATTGACCAGCGCCTGCCCGTAGGTATCGTGATAGTGGCCGGCCAGGCAATCCATTGGCACCGTCCGGGCTACGGCTTCCAGCATCCGCTGGGTCTGGCCCGGCGTGCCGACGCCGATGGTGTCGCCCAGGGAAATTTCGTAACAGCCCATCGCGTACAGCGCGCTGGCCACCTCCGCTACCTTCTCCGGCGCGACGGCGCCTTCGTAGGGACAGCCCAGCGCGCAGGACACGTAGCCGCGCACCTTGACGCCATGTTGCTGCGCCAATTCCACCACCGGACGGAAGCGGTCCAGGGATTCGGCGATGGAACAATTGATGTTGCGACGGGAGAAGGTCTCGGACGCCGCGCCGAACACCGCAGTTTCGGTCGCGCCCGCCGCCAGCGCCGCTTCCAGCCCTTGCGGATTGGGAACCAGGACCGGGTAGCTCACGCCCGGTCGGCGATGAATGCCGGCCAGCACCGCCGCGCTGTCGGCCATCTGTGGCACCCATTTCGGCGACACGAACGCGCCAGCCTCGATGGTCTTGAGACCAGCGGCGGCTAGTTGGTCGATCAAGGCCAGCTTGACCGTGGTCGGGACGATCTCCCGTTCGTTTTGCAAGCCGTCGCGGGGACCGACTTCAACGATCCGGACTTGTCGTGGCAAGGGCATCAACGGCTCCTTAAAAGGCTGTAAAACCCCTCGCCCGCTTGCGGGAGAGGGGCAGGGGTGAGGGTGGTTTCAACGCCGTTCAATCCATCTCGGCGGTCCGGCTTTGGTCCGGCTCGGCGGCGAAATCCACCAGTTCCACCCCGTCGCCGACTTGATCGCCCACGCCGAAGCGGAAACCGTTGACCACGCCGGGAGCCGGAGCGGTGAGGGTGTGTTCCATTTTCATGGCCTCCAAAATTAGCAGCGGTTCGCCCTTCGCCACCCGCGCGCCGGGTTGCGTCAGCAGCGCGATGACCGTGCCGGGCATCGGCGCCAGTAGCCCGCCCTCGGGGCCGCCGGTTTCGGCATTGAAATGCAGCGGATCCACCTGGGCCAGGGGCCAGGTGTGGCCGTTGAGGAAGACGTAGCGGCGCTCGCCGGCCACGACGCAACTGGCGTCCATGCGGCGGCCGTCCAGTTCCACCCGCAGCGGGCCGCGCGGGTTCAGCAACTCGCCCCGGGCCAGCACGGCGCGACCGTCCAGGGTCAGGCGGTAGCCGTCGCGCTGGTAGCCGACCTGGACGCCGCGGGAACGGTCGCCTAGCCGGAATCGGAAACTTCGGGTTGCGTTGGCGTTCAGCCGCCAGCCGTCGCGGTGGCGCCAGGGCGACCGGGGATCGGGATCGCCGTGGGCGACGGTTTGGACCTGCCGCGCCTCACGCAGCAGTTCGGCCAGCGCCGCCACCAGGAACGCTTCGTCAGGCGCCTCCTGCTCCTTGGGAAACAGAAACGCCCGTTCGCGCTCGATCAAACCGGTGTCCAGATGCGCGTTGGCGAAGGCGGGGCAGGCCGCCAGCCGGGACAGAAATTCGATGTTGTTGGCCACGCCGACGACCCGGTACTGGGCCAGGGCTTGCAGCAGCCGGGTCAGCGCTCGTTCCCGGTTCACGTCCCAGACGATCAGCTTGGCGATCATCGCGTCGTAAAATGGGGTGATCTCGTCGCCTTCCTCGACGCCGGCATCCACCCGCACATGCAGCGATTCCTCTGGGGGCGTCAGATGCGTCAGCCTCCCGATAGCGGGCAGAAAGCCCTTGGCGGGGTCCTCGGCATAGACGCGCGCCTCGATGGCGTGGCCGCGCAATGCCAGTTGCTCCTGGGTCAGCGGCAGCGGCTCACCCGCCGCGACGCGCAATTGCCATTCCACCAGATCGAGGCCGGTGATCATCTCGGTCACGGGATGCTCAACCTGCAAGCGGGTGTTCATCTCCATGAAATAGAACTGGCCGGCCGGATCGACGATGAATTCCACCGTGCCGGCCCCGACGTAGCCCACCGCGCGGGCGGCGTTGACGGCGGCCTGACCCATGGCGGCGCGGCGCTCCAAGGTCATGCCGGGGGCGGGCGCTTCCTCCAGGACCTTCTGGTGGCGGCGTTGCACCGAACAGTCGCGTTCGAACAGGTGAATGCAGTGGCCGTGCGCGTCGCCGAACACCTGAATTTCGATATGGCGCGGGCGGATCACGTATTTCTCCACCAGCACTCGGTCATCGCCGAAACTACTGGTGGCCTCGCGCTGGCACGACGCCAGCGCTGTCGCGAAATCCCCGGCGGTTTCGACTACCCGCATTCCCTTGCCGCCGCCGCCAGCACTGGCCTTGATCAGCACCGGATAACCGATGCGGTCCGCCTCGGCTTGAAGCAGGGCAGGGGTCTGATCGGCGCCGTGATAGCCGGGCGTCAGCGGTACGCCGGCCGACTCCATCAGCGCCTTGGCGGCGGATTTGGAACCCATGGCCCGGATCGCGGCGGGCGGCGGGCCAATGAATACGAGGCCGGCCTGGGCGCAGGTTTCGGCGAAGTCGGCGTTCTCGGACAGAAAGCCGTAACCGGGATGGACAGCCTCGGCCCCGGTCTGGCGGGCGGCGGCGATGATTCTGTCCGCCGCCAGGTAGGAATCGCGAGCGGCGGCGGGACCGATCAGCACCGCCTCGTCGGCCAGCCGCACATGACGGGCTTCGGCGTCGGCCTCGGAATACACCGCCACGGTGGCGACGCCCAGGCGGCGGGCGGTCTTGACGATTCGGCAGGCGATTTCGCCGCGATTCGCAATCAGGATTTTCTTGAACATGGTCACGGCTCCACCGTCCAGTTGGGCGGACGCTTTTCCAGAAAGGCGCCAAGCCCTTCCCTCGCTTCCGGCGTGGCGCGGATGTGAGCGATGCGCTGGGCGGTGTCTTCCACCAGGGCGTCGTCCACGGGGCGGTTGGCGACGGCACGGATCAAATCCTTGGCCCCTGCTTGCGCATGGGGACCACCCGCCAGCAGAGCGGTGACGATGTCTTGGACCCTGGCGTCCAGCGCGTCCGGTTCCGTCAGTTCATGCACCAGCCCCAGTTCCCAGGCCCGGTGGGCATCCAGGCGTTCGGCGGTCAGAAAATAGCGCGCCGCCTGGCGGGCGCCGATGGCCCGCAGCACGTAGGGGCCGATGGTGGCGGGGATCAGCCCGAAGCGAACTTCGGAGGTGGCGAAGGAAGCGGCGGTGGAGGCGATACAGAGATCGCAGGCCGCAGCCAGTCCCATGCCGCCGCCCAGGGCCGCGCCGTGCACCCGAGCGACGGTGGGTTTGCGCAGTTCGGCCAGGGTGCGTAGCATCGCCGCCAGTTGGCGGGCGTCGGCGAGATTCCGCTCGACCGTGTGGCTGGCGGCGCGCTTCATCCAGTTCAGATCGGCCCCGGCGGAAAAGCTCTTGCCGCGTCCGGCCAGCACCAGCACTCGCACGGAATCATCGGTTCCCAGCGCCTGGCAGGCGATGGTGAGTTCGTCGATCAGAATTTCGTCGAAAGCATTGTGCCGGTCGGGACGGTTCATCCAGATCGTGGCCACACTGGTTTCGCGGTCGATTTCCAAGGTCTGGAACATCGCTAGATCAGCCTTTCGTGGACGGAAACATTTTGTTCATCTTATCCGCTTTATGCTGATTCAGACTTGAACGAACGCGATATTCGATAAAACTTCGAGGATCGCCCCGATCAATGATGCCCGGTTTTCCCGAACCCAATGATTCCTTTTTCCGGCAGCTACCCTCCCGAGGACACCGTGTTCTTGCTCAAGCCGATGGCCATGGCGGGGGTGGACGTGGCGACCAAGGAGCGTTGGATTCAATCCGGCCAGCGTCATTACAGCGAACTGCTGACGCCCGAGCAGGCGCCGAATCCGCGTTATCTGGCGCTGTTCGAGGCATTGACCGCGCGTTACGCTCGGCGGTTGGCGACGGAAATCATGGCGTTGGCGCGTCATCTGGCGGAAACCCGACCCCAGCGGATCACCGTGGTCTCGCTGGCGCGGGCCGGGACGCCGGTTGGCGCGTTGCTGGCGCGGGCCTTGCGCGGGCTGGGGCGGGCGGAAGTTCGTCATTACTCGATTTCCATCATCCGCGACCGGGGCATCGACGAGAATGCCTTGAAATTCATCCTGCGGCGAGAGGAGCGGGAGCCGATGGGACTGGCGTTCGTGGATGGCTGGACCGCCAAGGGCGTCATCGCCGGGGAGTTAAGGCGGGCCCTGCGCCATTGGAACGCGCGGCAGCCGGAACCGCTGCATGAATCGCTGCACGTGGTTTCGGACATCGGCGGCGTCGCCGACGTGGCGGCGACCGATGACGACTACGCCATTCCCAGCGGCATTCTGAACGCGACCGTGTCCGGGTTGACCAGCCGCTCGATTCTCAACGCCGCCATCGGCCCGGACGATTTCCACGGCTGCGTGTTCTATGCCGAATTCGCGCCGCACGACCGTTCCCGCTGGTTCCTCGATCAGGTGGCCGGACATTTCGCTGCGGTCGAGATGAAGACCGTCCGCCACGATTCCGACCGGCGATGGGAGCGCCGTCGGCTAATGGGGGAATTTCTGGCGCGCATCCATGCCCGTTATCGGATTACCGACCGCAATTTCGTCAAGCCCGGCGTGGCGGAGGCGACGCGAGTTTTGCTGCGCCGATTGCCCGATCGGTTGCTGTTGCGCGATCCCGATCATCCCGATGTCGAGCATTTGCGGTTGCTGGCCGAGGAAAAGCGGGTTCCCGTCGTGGTCGATCCGGCCATGCCCCTCCAGGCCACCGCCCTGATCCAGGATTTGTCATGAGCGTCATTCCCGTCGATTTTCGCGCGTTGCATCACCCGGAGCCGGGTCACGTTCACGGTCCGCACGAATCCCCGTCGACGCTATCGGCGATGCGGCTGGGTGCTTCGCTGTACGTGCCGGCGACCCGGCCGGATTTGGCGGCCATCGCCAGCGGTTGGAAGTTTCCGGAATTGCGTTCGGTGATCTTTTGCACCGAGGATTCGGTACATGAACGGGATTTGGAAGTGGCGCTGGATCGTCTGGCGGCGTTGCTGCCGGAGCTGGAGCCGGGGCCGCTGTTGCGGTTTATCCGCCCCCGCAATCCGGCGGTGCTGCGGCGGTTGCTGCGGATGGACGGCATCGAGCGAGTGCAAGGCTTCGCGCTGCCCAAGCTCGACCCGCATACGCTGGGCGACTGGTTGCGGGTCTGGGACGATAGCTATGGCCATTTCGTACTGCCGATTCTGGAAACCGCCGAGGCGTTCGATCGACGCCGGATGGAATTATTGCGCGACCGACTGGAGGACAGCGGGCTGAGTGATCGGGTGCTGTGCCTGCGCATCGGCGGCAACGATCTGTTGAATCTGCTCGGTATCCGCCGGGCGCGCGGCGCAACGATTTATGACACGCCGCTGCGTGGGGTGATCGCCGATCTGGTGTGCATCTTTCACCCGGCGGGGTATCGTTTGAGCGCGCCGGTGTTCGATTACCTGGATGCGCCGGAGACGCTGGCGCGGGAAGTCGAAGCCGATTTGCAGCACGGTTTGGTCGGCAAGACCGCCATTCATCCCTCGCAAATTCCGGTGATCGAGGCGTGCTACCGGGCGCCGCGCGAGGACTATGACATGGCCTCGGTGGTGCTGGCGGCGGACGCGGCGGCGGTGTTCAGGCTGCGCGATGCGTTCTGCGAGCCCGCTACCCATCGGCGCTGGGCGGCGGGCGTGCTGGAGCGGGCGAGGGTGTTTGGAGTGGCCGCGATTTCCAATGAAAACCGATAGCCTGTTTTATCGTCTGTTCCAGCGTGCGCCGAAGCTGGTGTTTGAGTTGGCTGGGTTGGAGGCGTTCGCGGCTGGCGCGTATCAATTTCGCGCCGAGGAGATCAAGCAAACCGCCTTCCGACTGGACGGCGTGCTGGTTCCATCCGCCGAGCAGTCGGAAGCGCCCGTGGTGTTCGTGGAAGTGCAGGCGCAGCCGGACCCGGAGTTTTACGGGCGGTTCTTCGCCGAACTGTTGCTGTATCTGTACCGCAACCGGCCGCCGCATCCCTGGCGGGCGGTGGTGATCTACCCGACCCGCGCTGAGGAGCGGTTGAACGGACAACATTACGGTTCGCTGGTGGGTTTGCTGGAAGTTCGTCGGGTGTATCTGGAGGACTTTCGGGATCGGCCGGTGACGGACGCCGGCGTCGGGCTGATTCAATTGATCGCCAGCGAGCCGGAGGGTAGCCTAGCGCGGGCCACGCGGTTGTTGGAGCAAGCGCGAACGGCGTTTTGGACGGATTGGCCGACCGAACAACTGGCGGATTTCGTGGAAACGATTCTGGTCTACAAATTACCCAAGCTCAGTCGCGAGGAGATTCAGACCATGTTGGGACTGATCGACACCGATCTCAAGCAAACCCGGTTTTATCAGGAAGTCTTCGCCGAGGGCCGGCAGGAGGGCCGACAGGAAGAAAGCGTGCAACTAGCGCTGCGGCTCTTGCGGCGACGGCTCGGGGCGCCGCTGGCACCCGCGCACGAACAACGGGTTCGGTGCCTGTCCTTGGAGCAGGCCGAAGCTCTGATGGAGGCGTTGCTGGATTTTCGGACCCCCGCCGATTTAACGGCTTGGTTGGCGGCCCACGAAATGCCATCGGCTTGAGGGCCGGTTCGGCACTCAAGATGAGATTTTTTGATTAAAATCTAGCTGATTGCCATTCATGGCGATACCGGCACTCTGCGCAATTCGCAGAGCAAGGTGCTGAAAATCTCTGTAGCAACTTTTTACAGCATCCACATGGGCGCCGATAGCACCATCCGCTGGTTTGAGGAAGAACATCGGCTTGCGCGCCTCGTAGTCGTTCACCCCCCCGCCGCTGACTTCCACCCCGAGGGGAAGCATGGGACACTGAGCGTCCGAGTGACCGAGCCGAGTATACCCCCGCCATGCACCTGAGCGATCACAGCCTGCGCCAGATCGATGACGCCTACATCCAGTCTCTGGAGGTCGAGGCGTTGCGCGGGTTGTCGGCGCGGTTGCTGGCGGATCTCAAGGACGCACGGGACCGCTTGAACCAGGGACCGGACAACAGTTCGCGACCGCCGAGCAGTCGGACGCCGTGGGACCGGGGCGACGGAGGGCCGGAGGCGGACGCCGCCGCCGATGGGGTGGACGATGGGGCCGAGTCGGAGCCGGCGGACGCGAAGCCGGAGCCCGCGGAACCGCCGTCGGCCGAGGCGAAACCGGCGAAGACCCCCCTGGCCCGTAAACCGGGCAAGCAACCGGGGGCGCCGGGGATCGGCCGGACCCAGGTATTCCAGGCGAATGCCGAACAGGCCCATTACCCCGACGCGTGCGCCGGCTGTGGCCGGTCGCTGGCGCCGGCGGGGGCGGTGGCCTACACCGGTTTTCAGGCGGTCGACCTGCGCTGGGCCGATCCGGCGCGGCCGGGACTGACCGTGTGGGTGGTGGATCATCGCTATTACGAGGCGCCCTGCGCCTGCGGCCATCGGACCCGCGCCGGGGCCGGCCAGGGGGTGGTGGACCCGCTGTTGGCGGGGATCGAATTGAACGAATGGCGCCTGGTGGGACCGGGTTTGGCGGCGCTGATCGTGGCGCTGGCTTTCCGGTTCCGGCTGTCGCGGGTGCGGATTCGGGAATTCCTGGGCGAGTGGCTGGGGCTGAAGTTGAGCGTCGGCACGATCCATCGGACGCTCCACGAAGCCGGCGCGGCCCTGGCGCCAGCGGAAGAGGAGCTGGTCGAGGCGGTGCTGGCCAGCAACCTGCTGCACGCCGACGAAACATCCTGGCCCGAACACGGGCAGACCCTGTGGCTGTGGGTGTTCCGGTCGTTGACGGTGACCCTGTACTATGTCGCCGGGCGGGGCAAAGAGTGTGTCGAGAACATGCTGGACGGCTTCACCGGCTGGCTGATGAGCGATGGCTGGATGGCCTACCGCGACCACCCACGTCGGTTGCGTTGCTGGGCGCACCTGATCCGCAAGGCGCGAGGCTTGGCCCAAAGCTGCGACCGCGAGGCTCGCGTCTTCGGCCGGATCGTGCTGGAGACCTTGGAGGCGCTGATGACGGCGGTCTACGCGGCCCGCGAAGGTCCGCTCCCGGTCGATTTGCCCACTCAACACGCGTCGCGGGTGGCGGCGTTGCGCGCCACCTGCGAGCGGCGCCAAGGCAGCGACCACGCTAAAACCCACGCCTTGGCGGTGGAGTTGCTTAATGACTGGGACGCCATCTTCCAGGTGTTGCGGTACCCGAAATATCCCTTGACCAACAACGAGGCCGAGCGCGCCCTGCGGCATTGGGTGATCACGCGCAAGATCAGTCACGGCACCCGCACCCCGGTGGGCTCGCGGGTCTTCGCCCTGCTCGCCAGCGTCATCGATACCTGCCGCCAGCGCGGCCACTCCCCTTGGCGCACTCTCGAACGGGCCATCGCCGACCGCCGCGCCGGATTGCCTCTCGCCCCCTTACCTCAATAGGGAACTGAACGGTTACAACCAGGGTAACAACCTTGGGTTGAAAACTCGCCCTCACAACTTCAGCAGCCGATCCAACCAATCAGCGGCTTCGTCCGCGCCAGTCGGCGCCACCGGCGGCTTGGCGGGCTGGGCCAGCAACTCCCGCAACGGTTCCGCCAACTCGCCGCTCGCCAGTTGCCGACGGTTGATTTTCACCCCGTTCCCGTACTCCAATAACCAGTCACTCAACCATGGTTCCTCCGGCCAGTCGTCGCGCTCGGCGTAAAGCACCCGCGTCCCGTTGCAGGCCGCCTCGGTGAACGCGCCATAGCCCGGCTTGGTGAACAGCACATCGCACGAGCGGATCAAATCCAGCATCCCGCAACCGTCCAGCATCGCCCAGTTCGCCATGTCCGGCCGCGTCACCTTCCAGTCTGGCGGCGTCAGCCAGCGCACCCCCGGCCATTCCGGCCACGCTTCCAGCGGTGGGCGCATGGCCACGCCACCCAGTCCCATCAACACCAGCGTTTCATCCCCACCCAGGCCGAGCCGGCGGTTGATCTCCATCCTTCGGTCCCGACCCAGGGCGGCGATGGGGCCGATGGATCGAACATTCGGCAACTCCGGCATCGGCATGGACGGCGCCGGGCGCAGGAAGGCCACGGCGCCGCGATAAGCGGCCAGCATAGGTGCGCGCAACCCAGCCAGATCGGGCGCGTCCAGGCAGTAGCCAGCCAGAATATCGGCCCAGTTCAGCGAACACAGCGCCAGCGCCGGAATGCCCAACCGGGCCGCCGCCGCCAGAGTCAGGTAGGGAATATCGGCCAGCACCAGACTCGGCGCCGCCTCCCGTAATACCCGCTCCTGCCAGGCCAGTCGCGCATCCCATTCGGCGTGAAAGGCTCGATACGCCGCCAGACTTTCGGCAATGTCGACGTCCAGGGCATCCACCATCACCATGCCAAAATCGGCCGCGCCGTTCACCCGCCCGAACGCGCCGGCGATACGCTCGCGCAAAACCGCCTCCGGCAACACGCTTTGGAGGGTCAATCGCGCCGCCGGCCACCGGCGACGCCATTGGTTCAACACCGGCGCCACCTGCGCCAGATGACCGAAACCGTGCCCGGACAAGGCAACGTACAGATGAGGCATCGTGGACATGCGATACGGTTCCCTGCTTTCGATGACACGGGTGGATCATGGCGCGCGGTGACGACCAAATTACAATTTTTCAGTTGTTTGTTTGACTGAAACCTTCTAGACTAAAATACAACAATTTATTTCCCTCCAACAAAGAGTTGTTTAAATGATACAACTTTCAGGAGGGACGGTTCCAGGTCGACTTGATTCACCCCTGCGAGGGCATCGTTATGGCGCGGATGCTGACCCCTGAAATGTTGGAGGCTGACAACCAATTGTTCGCGGGCACGGGCGGCGTCAGCGCGGAAAACCGGTGCTGCGGGTTCACTCCCGGCTTCCTGGATCGGGAAACCGGCGCTATCTACTGCTCCTGCTGGGCCGATGGCCGCCCCGCGCCCTTTCACGCGCTGGACGGCCTGCCCGATCACCTGGTTCAAGGGCGTGACCACGGCGGCCATATCACGGCGATCAAAGCCAGCGTCATCGCCGGCTTCATCTATCAGGGTTGCTTTTATACCCGCGAACAAGCTGCCCGCTGCCTGGACTAGCACCTCGCCCCGTCAGGGGCTCCGCTTCCATCCCGCCGCCGGCTTCCCGCCGGCGGCTTGCATTTGGAAACAGCCCGGCTATGGTTGTTATGACGTTCGGGACCAACAATCAACAACCAACCCGAGCGTGCGGTTTGTGGCTGGAACCACCAAGCCTTTTCAAGCCGGCTCGATTCGGCGCACCGAGCATTTCCGACAAGCACCTCATTACGGACCTTACACGCTATGACGATCAAACTCCTGGAAAGAAGCACGCCCGCCTCCTGGTTGACGGAATTGCCGCCCCTGGGCATGGACGCCAAGAGCATCGCCGCTGACTTTCGCCATTACTTCAGCCACACGCTGGGCCGCGACCGGCATACCAATTACTCCTACTACATGTACGAGGCACTGGTGCTGACCCTGCGCGACCGGTTGTGGGAGCGCTGGAAGAACACTCGCTACGCCTACGAACAGGACGGCGGTGTTCGCCGGGCCTATTACCTGTCCATGGAATTCCTGATGGGGCGCGCGCTGAGCAATGCGATGCTCAACCTGGGCGTCACCGAATCGGCCAGCAAGGCGCTGTACGAAATGGGACTGACGCTGGAAGAACTGGCCGAGTGTGAAAACGACGCCGGGCTGGGCAACGGGGGTCTGGGGCGCCTCGCGGCCTGCTTCCTGGACAGTTGCGCCACCCTGCGGCTGCCGGTGGTCGGCTACGGCATTCGCTACGCCTACGGCATGTTTCGCCAGCGCATCGAGAACGGCCACCAGGTCGAGGAACCGGACCACTGGTTGCGCAGCGGCAACCTGTGGGAACTGGAACGAATCGAGTACACGCAACGGATCAAGTTCGGGGGCCGCACCGAGGGCTATCCAAGAGCCGACGGCGAAATGGGCTGGCGCTGGCTCGACACCCACGACGTACTGGCGGTGCCCTACGACGTGCCGATTCCCGGCTACCAGAACGGCACGGTCAACACCCTGCGGCTGTGGTCGGCAGCCGCCACCGACGAATTCGACTTCGAGGATTTCAACTCCGGCAGCTATACCGAGGCCGTGGGCGCCAAGAACATGGCGGAAAACATCACCATGGTCCTCTATCCCAACGACGCCACCGAGAGCGGCAAGGAACTGCGGCTGCGCCAGCAATACTTCCTGGCCTCCGCCAGCCTGCAGGACGTGATCCGGCAGTGGGTGCGGGTCCACGGCGAGGATTTCAGCCAGTTCGCCGCGAAAAACTGCTTCCAGCTCAACGACACCCATCCCACCATCGCGGTGGCGGAATTGATGCGGATCCTACTCGACGAGCACGGTCTTAAGTGGGACGACGCCTGGGCGATCACCAGCCAGGTGATGGCCTACACCAACCACACCCTGCTGCCCGAGGCACTGGAGCGCTGGCCGGTGCGGTTGTTCCGGCAGTTGCTGCCGCGCATCCTGGACGTCATCTACGAGATCAACGCCCGCTTCCTGGCCGAGGTCGCGCGCCGTTGGCCCGGCGACATCGACCGCCAGCGCAACATGTCGTTGATCGAGGAAGGTTACGAACAGCAGGTGCGAATGGCCTACCTGGCCATCGTCGGCAGCACCTCGGTCAACGGCGTGGCCGCGCTGCACTCGGAGTTGCTCAAGCAGGGACTGTTCCGCGACTTTTACGAACTGTGGCCACACAAGTTCAACAACAAGACCAACGGCGTCACCCAGCGGCGCTGGTTGGCCAATTGCAACCCCGGCCTGAACGCGCTGATCACCGAGACCATCGGGCCGGGCTGGGTGACCCAACTGGACGAGCTGCGCAAGCTGATTCCCCACGCCGACAACGCCAAGTTCCGGGCGAAGTGGCGACAGGTCAAGCAGGACAACAAGGTGCGGCTGGCCAGTCTGGTCGAAGCCGACTGCGGCGTGGTCTTCAACACCAGCGCCCTGTTCGACGTGCAGGTCAAGCGCATTCACGAGTACAAGCGCCAGTTGCTCAACATCCTCCACGTGATCCATCTCTATGACCGGATCAAGCGTGGCGACACCGCCAACTGGACGCCGCGCTGTGTCCTGATCGGCGGCAAGGCGGCGCCGGGCTACTTCATGGCCAAGCTGATCATCAAGCTGACCAACAACGTCGCCAAGGTTATCAACAACGATCCCGACATCGGCGACAAGCTGAAGATCGCCTTCCTGCCCAACTACCGGGTCTCGGCGATGGAGGTAATCTGCCCCGGCACCGATCTGTCCGAGCAGATTTCGACCGCCGGCAAGGAGGCTTCGGGCACCGGCAACATGAAGTTCATGATGAACGGCGCGGTCACCATCGGCACCCTGGACGGCGCCAACATCGAGATTCGCGAGGAGTGCGGCGACGAAAACTTCTTCCTGTTCGGTCTGACCGCCCAGGAAGTCGAGGCGCGGCGGCACAATTACGATCCGGGGGCGATCATCCGTGGCGATTCCGACATCGCCCGGGTGCTGCAATTGCTGGAAAGCGCCCATTTCAACCAGTTCGAGCAGGGCATTTTCGATCCGATCCTGCATTCGCTGACCAGTCCGCACGATCCATGGCTGACGATCGCCGACCTGCGCGGCTTCATCGAGGCCCAGAAGCTGGCGGCGCAAGCCTATCAGGATCAGGAGCGCTGGACCCGGATGAGCATCCTCAACACCGCCACCAGCGGCAAGTTCTCCACCGACCGCACCATGCTGGAGTACAACGCCGAGATCTGGAAGCTGAAACAGCTCCCAGACATGCCGCTGGCCTGATTGATCGACCGCGTCCTTGATGGTATCCAATCCCCCCGCATGGGGGGATTTTTTCGCCCCGCCTTCAGCGCATCGGCGGAACCAGCAGCGCCGGATCGATCCGCGCCTCGCGCCAGTTCATCCGCCAGTCCAGATGGGGTCCGGTCACCCGGCCGCTCCTGCCCACCGTGGCGACCATGTCGCCTTTGCGCACCCGCTGGCCGACCTGGACGTCGATCCGGTCCAGATGCATCAGCGTGGAACTCAGCCGATAACCGTGATCGATGATCAGCGTCGCGCCGGTATAGTACAAATCGGGTTCGGCCAGGGTCACGATCCCATCGGCCGGCGCGCGTACCGACGTTCCGATGGGCGCGGCGATATCCACGCC
This sequence comes from Candidatus Competibacteraceae bacterium, assembly GCA_046347555.1. Classification (GTDB taxonomy): domain Bacteria; phylum Pseudomonadota; class Gammaproteobacteria; order Competibacterales; family Competibacteraceae; genus Contendibacter. The sequence goes on from JAXMFY010000055.1 coordinate 48,105, forward strand.
GTAATGCGGCTGGCGGGGCTCGCCGTTGAGGATGCGCTGGCTACCGTACACTCCGGTGATGCGCCCGATCACCGGCCAGGCAAAGCCGCCGAGAAACCAGGCTTGTGGAAAGTCACGCCGACGGGCATCGTCCACCAGCGCATTCTCGCGGCGGATGCGCTCCAGCAGTTCTGGGGGCGGCGTGACCTTTTCCGGCGGCAACCCATCGAGGCGCTGAATATCGTACTGACGCTGAGCGATCGACAGCCGTCGTTCCTCGCGAGCGCCATCGGGAAGGATCACGGTCAATCGGGCCTGGGGCGGCGCGTCACGGCCAAAACCGAACACGAACGCGCCTTCCGGTCCCACCGGCACCGGTTGGCCGTCCAGCTCCAGCCGGGTTCCTAGCGAGGCCCGGCCAGTGATCAAGCCACCCTGGACCAACGATCCTTGCCAGTTCAGTTCGCCAGCTCCCCCACTCCAGGGCCACAGCAACAACCCGATCAACCCCATCCACCCCATCCGTATTCGCATGGTCATCTTCTTCAAAATATTCCGTCACTCCATACCACCCGGACAGACACGACCGCCGGCCACACGTTATAGTAACGGCAACCCGAGAACTTGCCGCTTCCCATGCGGACCCATTGGAGACGACCTGGAGGATTCATGGCCCAGCAGTACGATCTCATCGCCATCGGCGGTGGCAGCGGCGGTCTGTCGGTGGCGGAACGGGCGGCTCGACATGGCGCTCGTTGCGCCCTGATCGAAGCGGCTCGACTGGGCGGCACCTGCGTCAATGTCGGTTGCGTGCCCAAGAAGGTGATGTGGCATGCCGCCCATCTCGCCCATGCGCTCGATGATGCCCAAGGTTATGGCTTCCGGCTGGATTACTTCGGTTTTGACTGGCAAAAGCTGAAAACGGCGCGCGACCGCTTTGTCAGCAACCTGAACGAATGGTATCTGGGCTATCTGGCCGAAGCTGGAGTCACGCTGATTCGTGGCCTTGCCCGATTCGTGGACGCTCACACCCTGACGGTCGGCGACGAGCGTTACCGCGCCGATCATATCGTCATCGCCACCGGCGGCCGACCCCAGGTGCCCAACCTGCCCGGCGCCCAGTTTGGCATCACCTCGGACGGCTTTTTCGAGCTCAACACCTGCCCGGCGCGGGTCGCCATCGTGGGCAGCGGTTACATCGCGGTGGAACTGGCGGGCATGCTGCAAGCGCTGGGGGCCGAGGTCACCCTGCTGATTCGCAAGGATCAGGTTTTGCGCTCGTTCGACGCCATGCTGCGCGAACAATTGATGGAACGGTTACGCGAGGATGGTATTCATGTGATGATCCGTACCCAGGTGCGCGCGGTGGCGCGACTGGCTAGCGGCGCGCTCAGCTTGCACTGCGAAGGCGCGGAGTCCGTGCTGAACGTCAACGCCGTGTTGTGGGCCATCGGCCGCGAACCCAACACCGATGCGCTCAAACTGGCGGCGGCGGGCGTAATGTTGAATCCGGACGGCTCCATTCCCACCGATCCCTATCAGAACACTAACGTACCCGGCATTTACGCCATCGGCGACGTGACCGAGCGTTTTCATCTGACCCCGGTCGCTATCGCCGCCGGTCGCCGACTGGCCGACCGGTTGTTCGGCGGCCAGCCGGAACGCCGGCTGCCCTACGAAAACATCCCCACGGTGGTCTTCAGCCATCCGCCCATCGGCACGGTCGGCCTGACCGAGGAGGAGGCGCGGCGGCAATACGGCGACGCGGTACGGATTTATCAGACTCGGTTTCGTCCGATTTATCATGCCTTTACCACCCACCAGCCACCCACGGTGATGAAGTTGGTCTGCGTCGGACCCGAGGAAAAAATCGTCGGTTGCCATCTCATCGGTCAAAGCGCGGACGAGATCCTGCAAGGGTTCGTGGTCGCCATCCGCATGGGCGCGACCAAGCGCGATTTCGATGACACGGTCGCCATTCATCCCACCAGCGCCGAAGAACTGGTGACCCTGCGCTGAAATCCACGGAGGACCGCCATGCAACGCGCGCTGTTTCCGATCCTCGCCCTGCTCCTGCTGGCCGCCTGCGCCAATCGGCCGGGCGACAGCGAGATCGAGCGGCAAATCACCGAGCGGCTGCTGCGCGAGGGCGGTAGTCTCTATGTCGTCGAAAATTTTAGAAAAACCAATGGCTTCGAACCGAGTCAGAACGTCTATGTCGCCGAGGTCGAGTACGATCTGGTGTTCCAGAAAAGTCTGGCCGATCTGGCGCTGAATCTGCGCGACCGTAGCGATCCCTTGCTGGCCGGGCTAGATCTGGTGGCGCTAGGGTTGAAATACGGACAGTTCCAGGCCGGCGAACGCCGTCATCGCGCCGAGAAGGCGACTTTCCACAAAACCGAGCGGGGCTGGCTGCTCCAAAACGACCGTTGATTTTTCCACCAAGAGAACCCCGTCATGCCGATTCGTCCGTTCGAGCATCATGCCCCGCGCATCCATCCTTCCGCCCATGTGGACGATACCGCCGTGGTGATCGGCGATGTCGAAATCGGCGAGGACAGTTCGGTATGGCCGCTATGCGTGGTTCGCGGCGACATTCAAAGCATCCGCATCGGTGCGCGCACCAGTATCCAGGACGGGACCATCATTCACGTGACCCACGACAGCCGGTTTTGTCCGGGCGGCCAACCCACCGTGATCGGCAACGATGTCACGGTCGGTCACCGAGTGATCCTGCACGCCTGCGCCATCGAGGATTACTGCCTGATCGGCATGGGCGCCATCGTGATGGACAAGGCGGTGGTGCGGTCACGGGTGACCATCGGCGCGGGCAGTGTGGTGCCGTCCGGCAAGGTGTTGGACAGCGGCTATCTCTACGTCGGCAGCCCGGTGAAAGCGGTTCGCCCGCTCAACGAGCGTGAACTGGAGTTTTTGGAATACTCCGCCCAGAACTACCGACGGCTGAAGGAACGATACCGTTCAGCGTTCACCCTGTCCCCAGCGGACGGCTCAATGGATAAGGTTGGCGGCTAGCGCCCACGGGAACACCCTGCGGCTATTCCTGATAGGCCGCCTGGATCGCCCGCAGGCTCACTGCCGCCCCCGAGGCCAGCTTATAGTCCACAAACCGGGTGACGTTGGTATCGGTGGGGTTGATCTCCACTGTGGGAATCCCCATCTGGCTGGCTTGCACCACCGGCCCGGCAATGTAGGGAAACACGCTGGTGGTGCCGATGCTGAACACCAGGTCGAAGCCCCGATCCAGTTCCGCGTACAAATGCTGGATGGCGTGAGACGGCAACACCTCGCCGAACAGCACGACCTTGGGCCGCACCAGAGCGTGGCAGCGCGGACAGGAGGGCGGCAGGTCCAAGGCGCTGTAATCCACGACCGTGGCGGTGTAGCTGCAACGAGTGCAGTACAGATCGTGGATGTCGCCGTGAATCTCGATCAGATTGCGGCTGCCGGCGTCGCGGTGAAACCCGTCGATGTTCTGCGTCAGGACGCACACGTCAAACTGATTCTGCCACCCGGCGATGATGGCGTGCGCGTCATTGAAACGCGCCCCTCGGCAGGAATTTTCGATCTGATGCAGATACTTCCAGGTGATGGCCGGATTGGCTTCCAGCATCGATCCCGACAGGGCGGTCTCGATGGAGAAGTTGTCCTCGGTGGCCTGGTTGTTGTACAGCCCGCCAATGCCACGATAGGTCGGCAGACCGGAATCGGCGGAAATGCCGGCGCCGGTGATGAACAGCAACCGGCGTGCGCGCCGCATTTCCTCAACGACGCGGGCAACGATGGTGGTGTCAGGGGCGATCATGGCGCGGCCTCGCTGCAATGCAAAGGTTGGGGGGATGGGATCAGGCGGCCAGCAGACGATAAAGCGCCTCGAATTCCTGGCTCAGCTTGTGCTTGGGATCGAGGTGGATCATCGGCAGCGCCTGGGCGTGCGATTCCCGGATCTTGATCGAGGCGGACAGGAACGCCTCCAGCACCGGCAATCCCTCGGCGCGCAGTTCCTCGACCAGTCGCGTCGGCAAATTGGCGCGGGCCTGAAAATGATTGACGACGATACCTTCCACCCGCAGCCCGCGATTGTGGTCGGCCTGGATTTCGCGCACGCTGTCCATCAGCGTATAGAGGGCGCGGCGGGAAAAATCGTCGCAATCAAAGGGAATCAGACAGGTATCGGCCGCGATCAGCGCCGAACGGGTGTAGAAATTCAGCGCGGGTGGAGTATCGATGAAAATCTCGTCGAACTCCCTTAAGGTCTCCAGCGCTTCCCGCAGCTTGTACATCTTGTAGCGCGACTCCAACTTGATTTGCAAGTCTTCAAGCCGGGGATCGGATGGCAGCACGCCTAGATTAGCGAAGCGAGTTTGGACGACATAGGCCGCCGGCTTGTCGGCGAACAGCTTATAGGCCAGGATGTCGTCGAAAAAGTGCGCCAGGGTTTTTTTCTGCTCCTCCAAGGTGGCGCCCAGCAGGTAACGGGAAGCGTTGGCCTGCGGGTCCAAATCCACCAGCAGGGTTCGCCGCCCGCGCGCGGCGCTGATGGCGGCTAGATTACACGCGATGGTGGATTTACCCACCCCCCCTTTCTGATTGAACACGACTCGGCGCATGGCGGTTTCCATGGGTTTTGTTGGGGTTTCAGTCAAGTGTAGTCAACCCATGGGCAGGCGTCGAGATGAATCCCTGTGAATCCGGCAGAACCCTCACCCCCTTGCCAGGGCGCGAGGGTTCGGCCCAAGGGACTCATCAACCTTCAATGGCGATCTTTCTAGGCTGGGCTGCTTCGCGCTTCGGCACAACCATCTCCAAGACACCGTCCTTGCACTTGGCGCTCACCTTCTCGGCGTCGGCCACGTCCGGCAACGAGAACCGCCGCAGGAAGGTACCGCGCACCCGCTCGACCCGGCGATACCGCTCGGTTTCCTCCTTCTTCTCGCTCGCCCGCTGGCCCTTCAGGGTCAGCACGCCATTCTCCAGCGTCACCTCGATATCCTTGATATCCACGCCCGGCAGGTCCGCGTGAATCACGAACTGGTTTGGCTCCTCCTTGATATCCACCGCAGGCATCCAGTCCGCCAGCATATGCCCGGCTTCCTCATCGCCAAACCGATTAGTTTCAAACAGGCGGTTGACTTCCCGCTGCAACTGATTTAACAAACCGAAGGGTTCATAACGCATCAGAGCCATGATGGCGCCTCCTCTCATTTTGGGTGGCGGCGTTCCTGGAACGCCTTTTCAGGTTAACTTTCAAATGGGGGCAAGTCGGTCAATTTCAAGGACGGCGACCCGCCAGTTTTTGCGCTAAGCTATTCATCGCCTTAACCTTCCCTTGCCGCTTTGGAATCCCTGATGGCCGCTACCTCTCTTTTCATTTGCCACGCCCGGCCCGATGCCGCCTTCGCCGAGGATTTGGCGGTAGCGCTGGAAACCTGCCGCTTGAACGTCTGGCGCGATACCCGCAACCGGCGTGGCGGCGACCAACTCGCCTTGGAAGTTCGCTGGGCCATCGAGCAAGCCCGTCAAGTCATCGTGGTGCTCAGCCTCAACACGAGCGAGGCGACCTGGATGCGCCGGGAGATCGAACTTGCGCAAGAAATGGAGCGACGCCGCGCCAACACTTACCGAGTCATTCCGTTGCTGTTGCCCGGTGTCGATAGCACCCTGCTGGGTTCCTGGTTTACCCCGCCACCGCAAACTCCGCCGATTCAATTACCCGCCGATGGCCTGGGCGCGGCGCTGCCAGCATTGCTGGCGGCCCTGGGCGAACCGTCACCTGGTGGCGTGGTCGCCGAACGCGGCTCGCCGCCCCTGGTGGAATTGGAGCTTACTCTTGACCACGCCGGGTCCCTCGTTGATCCATGGCGGGTCACCGCTCGTCTGCACCGCCATCCCGAACCGGTCTCGGTCTCCAGCGCCGACCTGGCCTTGATCTCGCCACCCCGCGCCATCAATCCGGACCTGTCGCGGTGGTATCTACACAGCCACCTGGTTTGGCCAACCGATACGGTTCGGCAACTCGCCCAGCAAGTCAGCGCCCGGCTCGAAGCCTGGGGCCAGGCTCTGTACCGAGTCACGCTTGGTTCTCCCGATATGGCGGCCCTGATGGCCCAGTGGCGCCAAGCACCGGAGCCCAGCCAACGCCGACTGACGCTGCGAATCCATGACGCGGATCCCGCGGCGGCGGCGTTGCTTGACCTGCCCTGGGAACTTTTAAGCGATAGCGCCGGCTTTTTGCTGCAAGGCAAGCAACCGGTTCAATTTCAGCGCCGGCTGGCTGGTGGGGGCGAAGCCTTTCCTCCGGCGCCACCGCCCCTCCGGATCCTGACCCTCAGCCCGCGTCCCGATACCGAACCCACCGGCCAGCCCGATTACCGGCGCGGCGCGTTGCCCTTGCTACAAGCCCTGGAAGGATTGGGCGCCCTGGTCGAAGCGTGGGTGCTGACCCCACCCACCCTGGCGGCGCTGGAAAAACAGCTGAACGACGCCTGGTCGGCTGGCCGTCCCTTCACCGCCGTGCATCTGGATGGACGCTTCCGCCACGATCCCGAAGAGAACATCTCCCTGTTCGGATTCGAGGCCAGCTATGATTTGCACGTCCCGCTTTGCCGTGACGCCCAGTTCGTATCCGTGACCGCGTTGGCGACTCTGCTGGCCACCTACCGTATCCGTCTGGTCGTGCTGATCCGCCCGGAGGAAACGACTCACTCCGTCAAGACCGCGCAATTGGCAGCCGCCTTTCTGGCGGCCGGGATCGCGGGGGTGGTTACCGTTCATCCCGACACGCCAGCGGAAACCCTGCGTCGGTTCTGGACCGCCTTCCATGAAGAGTTGCTACGGGGTGCTCGTATCAGCCAGGCGTTGTTCGCGGGCCAGCGTCGACTGGCTGGCGACAGCTATCGCGGTCCTGGCCTGGGCGGCGGCGACGTTTATCTGCGGGACTGGTTCGCCTTCACCGTGTATCTTGGCCAGCACGACCCCCGTCTCGCGCTGCGTCCCGCGCTGGAGCTTTGGCGCCGGCTGGCCAGTCAATCGCGATCGGTCTCGCTGGGCTCCATGCCCCCCCTCCCCGCCACAGGCTGCCTGGCCCGCGAGCGCGAACTACTGATCGTCGAACGGCTACTGGAAAACCGGCCCGCTGTCTTCATCAAGGGTCCCGGCGGCAGTGGCAAAACCACCCTGGCGGCGGACCTGGCGGGCTGGCTGGCTTGCATCGGCCGCTATCGCCAAATCGCCTACATCCACGCCGACGACGCCGGCAATCCGCGCGCGCTGCTGGAAACCCTGGGCCAGCAACTGCTCCCCGCCGGCGACCACTGGACAGTCGGGCAATATCCAACCCAATGGCAGGCGCTCGATCATCTTCGGCAGACGCTACGTCCAAGCGCGGTCTTGGTCGTGCTCGACCAGATCGAGTGCTGGCCCGCTGAACACGATGAGGGCTTCGATCAGTTTTGGAAGGACCTGTTGAACGAATGGCCGGCACTGCACCTGTTAGCGCTTGGCCGGGTCGGACCACCCTCCTTCGCGCAGCCTTGGGCCGAAACAAGGCTGGCGGCCTTGGATGAAACCGACGCGATCGCTCTGCTTGGCCAGATGTTGATCGCGGCTGGAGAAGCGCCCCCCTCCACCGACAACGGCGCCAGCTTCCGGCAGTTGCGCGAACTGGCGACCCTGGCCGGTGGCCATCCCGGCGCTCTGCTCCGCCTGGCGCGCGAAATTGGCGCCCAGGGCATCAGCACGGCCTTGGCGCTCCTGCGCCCTCGCCGCGCCAAATTGCTACATCGCCACGACGACGATTCGCAGTGGCCGCTCTACCTGGCGTTAGAACTGGATTTGCAGCGGTTACCCACAAGAGACCGGGACTTGCTGGCCGTTTTGGCGTTCTTCAAGGATGGCGTCCATCGCATCGCGTTGGGCCACGCCCTGGAACTGGACACGCTTGCCACCCAGACCTTCTGCGCCCGGCTCATCGCCCTGGGATTAGCCGACGATCAAGGCCATGGCCACCTGCGTTTCGATCCAGCCCTGGCCCGCTACCTGTTCGGCCAACTGGACTCGAACGCGCGGACCACTCGGCGGGAGCGCTGGCGAATCGGCATGGAACAGTTCCTGGCGGAACTTTACCAGCAACACTTCAAGGACAGCACCCGCGCCAAGCGGTTGCTGCGCCTGGAACTACCCAACCTGCTCGCCCTGCTGCGCGACAATCAACAGGGTATCCCCACGGAACGGGTCGCGCGAATCGCCACTCAGATAGAGCAGTTGCTGGCCAGTCTTGGAATCGCCACCGCGTTGGAGGAAGCCAAGGCCGCCCGCGAACGGATCAGCCAGGCCCTGCTTGGCTGGAGCCGGGCGCGCTTTGAAACCGAACGACTACGGATCGAGCGCCTGCGCGACAACGAAGCGCTGGAGGAAGCCTTGCAAGCCGCCCGGCAACTCCTGCGTCAGTGCCAGGAAGCGGGAGCCGACGCCTACCCCGGCGCCGCCTACGATCAGGCCCGCGCGCATTTTCTGTTAGGCAAGCTATTGAAAATGGCCAGCGCCGCCGAACCGGCGGCTCGTGAGTTGAACGAAGCTCGCCAACGATTCCAGGTTCTGGCCGACGCCGGCAATGCCAGCGCCGCCCGCATGGCCGCGGTGGCGGGCGCCGAAACCGGTGATTGTCTAAGTTACCTACGGCGGTTGCAGGACGCGGCCGCCGCCTACGAGGCCGCGCTTGCTCACGTCGCGCCGAACACCATTCATCCCATGGTCGCTGCCAATCAGTTACAACTGGGACTGGTACGCCAACGGCAGGGCCGGTATTCCGAAGCCGCCGCGCTTTACAACGCCGCGCGACAAGCCTTCGAGGCACTGGGCGAACCGGAAGAAGCGGCCCAGGCCTGGCGACAACTCGGCCTGGCCCGCAAATTGCTGGGAGAGATCGAGCCGGCGCTTAAGGCCTGCCAACAAGCGCTGTATCTTTACGAGCAGCTCCGCAACCGCGCCGGGATAGCTGAGGTTTTGGGCGAGCTTGGCCACCTGCACCATGTGCTCAACCAACTTGAGGAGGCGGTTCTAGCTTACCGGCGCATGGCGGACTTGTACGCGGAACTGGGTGACGGCCGCGGCGAGGAAGCCAGTCGCAACAAGCTGGCCAACGTGCTGATTCAATTGCGGCGGCATGACGAAGCCCGCCAGGAACTGTACCGCGCCAGCGAGTGTAACCTGCCCGAAAGCCCCACCGCCCGCAACTGGGCGATCCGCCGCGGTCTGCGCGATGTCGGCCAGGCGGTCGATAACCCAGGCGTGGCCGATGAAGCCCGGCGACAATCGATCCAGAAATACTTGGCCTACCGGCGGGCTGGCGGGGATAACGCCAATCCGGGTTCCCGATTGTGCACCCAGATTGGGCAAGCCATCCGTGCTGGCGACACCGCGCCACTGGCCGCCAAGCTGGCGCAAATCGTGGCCAGTCCCAACGTACCTCCCGCCGGCAAGTTGTTGATCACCAAATTGCAAGCTATCCTGGCTGGTTCGCGCGACCCGGCGCTGGCCGCCGATCCGGACCTGCACTACCAGTATGCGGCGGATATCCAGTTGCTTCTGGACGACCTGGCGAAGCCCTGAATCCTTCAGGGCGCCGCCACGGCGGCGCGCGCCCGCAACCGCTCCAAGCCACGTTCGAACGCGCGACTGATGCGGGTGGCGTTGCGGATGCGCTCTAACTTCGGCCAGATGGCCCGTTCGCCGGTGTGGATGAATTCGGCGATCCGTTCCGGGGTGGGGTTGGAGAAGATATCCCGCAGGGTGCCCAGCCAGGTTGGCGGAAAGAGGGTGATGTCGCCGCTATAGTTCTGGTTGGCCACTGAATAGGCCTTGTCCAACAGCAACCCCAGGGCGTGGGAATCAACGTTCCGCCGACTCACATCGAGAATGTGCTTGACGTAGATATGAACCGTCGAGCTGACGATATCGCGAGTGAACGACAGCAAGCCCTTCTGATGCGGCTTGGGTTCGGACAGAAAAGGCACGATATGCGGGTTGGTTTGACTAACGATGTAATGGTTCACATTATGCATCCGCGCCACCCGCAGCATCGGCAAGTCGCTGTTCAGGCTTCCATCCACCCATTTATCGTTGGGCATGTAGGGCACGATGGCGCCATTGAAGTCCTTGGCTTCCAGCATCACCGCCGGAAAAACGCCAGGAATGGCGCTGGACGCCAGCGCGGCGCGCCGGATCATGACGTTCGGCGCGGTCAGATAATTAAGCAATCGCGAGTGTTGATGCGCCCGACTCGGCGACACTGGAATATTGATGATCCGGCCGGTGCGATCGAAGGCTTCCTCAAAGGTGAGCGCGCCGACGTTTTGCTCGATGCAAAGCTCCAACTGGCTGCTGTCCATCAGCGTGCTGCCCTTGAGCAGGCTTTTCAACCCGAGGCTGCGCCACGCTTCCACCGTGAATCCATCCGGGCTGAACACCCGCCCCAACTCGGCGTCGGTATGAGTGCCGATCGTCGCCGCGGCGATGGAGCCCGCGCTGGACCCGGAAATAACCTGTGGCAACAGTCCTTCCGTCCACAAAGCCTTGATCACCCCCGAATGAAACAACCCCAGGGTGGCGCCCCCGCTGAGCATCAGCGCCGAACGGCCAAAGCTTTGAGCCGTGCGCTCGAAAAAGCGCAGCTTGGCGGTCAGGGGAAAATCGGGGAAATCCCGGTCGCACAGTTCGTCAAGGGTGGTGGCAACCTCGTCAAGATACTCGGTCAATAACCGCTTGGTCCCGAACAGGCAGTAGGAGTAAAGCACCGGATTAGCGATGTTGCCGAGATTGCCGTGCAAGCCCTCATGCAGGGAATACACCAGTCGGGCGGTATCACCGTGCCGACGCAGCGCGCGCAACTCGTTCAACCGTTCCCGAATCAACAGGTAATCGTAATCGGGCGATTCGTCCCGCTCCCGCCAGTCGGCGGCGCCAGACCAGCGATCATGCTCCCGCGCCGCCTCGCGCCACGTTGCGTAATCGGTCGCATCCGCCATGGTCTCTTCACAGCGTCTCAAGGCTTTTTTATCCATAACCCATGTACTGAACCGCCGCCGCGCTTTCGGGATGGAAGCTCACCGACCCGCACTATCATGGCGAGCCGACCTTGTGATCAACTTAAATTTCTCACATAGCAAAAACCAAGCTGGCTAGCATGTAAAAACCAGCTTAATTTGGGATCATCGCCAGCCCCGGCTTCAAATTGAGAGCGATGCGCCATGCCTTCCTTCATGCCGATCCGGTTTATATTCCGTCATCCGCTGACCTTCACCAACCGGGTGTTGCGTCGTTTTCATGCCAATCAGGGCGTGCTACTGGCAGGCGCGGTCGCTTATTACGCCCTGCTCTCATTGGTGCCATTACTGATTCTGCTGCTGGTGGCGCTCTCCCACGTGGTGAGCGAGGCGCAACTGCTGGTATTGCTGCACCGTTACCTGGAACAACTGGTACCCGGCGAATCGGATTTGGTCATGGCGCAGGTCACGCAATTTCTCGATCATCGGCGAAGTTTGAGCTGGATGATGGCCGGAACCTTGCTGTTTTTCAGTTCGCTGGCCTTTGGCGTACTGGAAAACGCCATGGCGATCATCTTCGTCCATCGGCATGCCGTTCACAGCCGGCATGCCTTAACCTCACTCCTGCTGCCGTACTTGTATGTGCTGCTACTGGGTCTTGGTTTGCTGGCGGTGACTCTACTGATCGGCGTGCTGCAAACGCTGATGGCCAGCGATATCAGTCTGCTTGGCTGGGAATGGTCGCCGGGCAGCTTGAAGATCGCGCTACTTTACGTCATCGGTCTACTGAGTCAAATTGGGGTGTTGACCCTGTTCTATATGCTGATGCCAGCGGGTCGGTTGCCGTTTCGGCATGCGCTGGTCGGCGGCGGTGTCGCAACCTTGCTGTGGGAAGGAGTGCGTTACGGATTGCTGTGGTATTTCACCAACCTATCGCTGGTCAACGTGGTTTACGGATCGCTGACGGGCGTCATCATTGCCTTGTTGACCCTGGAAGTGGCCAGCATCATCATCCTGCTAGGCGCACAGGTCATCGCTGAGTACGAACAGTTGTTACCGGAATTTGGTGGCGATGGCCACAAGTAAAGGATCCAGCAAGAGAGGAAGGCCAGTGGTAGGGTTAAAAAAACAAGAAGCCCACCGAATGGTGGGCTTCTTGTTGTAGGGAGCCTGGCGATGACCTACTTTAGCGTGAGTGGTCTCACACGATCATCGGCGCGGCGCGGTTTCACGGTCGAGTTCGGGATGGGATCGGGTGGTTCCCGCGCGCTGGGGTCGCCAGGCGAAAGGGGTGGAAAGGGCGCAAGTGAGGTGACGGGGCGCGGCCCGCGCACAGGGGTGGGGGTTAGGGGGTCAAGCCGCCCGGTCGATTAGTACGGGTCGGCTGCACGCGTCGCCGCGCGTCCACCGCCCGCCTATCCACGTGGTGGTCTTCCACGGACCTTCGGGAGTCTCCAGGACTCGGGAGCGTTCATCTTGGGGGAGGCTTCCCGCTTAGATGCTTTCAGCGGTTATCCTGTCCGGACATAGCTACCCGGCCGTGCCATTGGCATGACAACCGGTGCACCAGGGGTCCGTCCATTCCGGTCCTCTCGTACTAGGAACAGCGCCCCGCAACGCTCCAACGCCCGCGGCAGATAGGGACCGAACTGTCTCACGACGTTCTAAACCCAGCTCGCGTACCACTTTAAATGGCGAACAGCCATACCCTTGGGACCGACTACAGCCCCAGGATGTGATGAGCCGACATCGAGGTGCCAAACACCGCCGTCGATATGGACTCTTGGGCGGTATCAGCCTGTTATCCCCGGAGTACCTTTTATCCGTTGAGCGATGGCCCTTCCATGCGGAACCACCGGATCACTAAGACCTGCTTTCGCACCTGCTCGACCTGTCCGTCTCGCAGTCAAGCACCCTTTGGCCTTTGCACGCCGCGCGCGATTTCCGACCGCGCTGAGGGTACCGTCGCGCTCCTCCGTTACGCTTTGGGAGGAGACCGCCCCAGTCAAACTACCCACCATGCACGGTCCCTGAACCCGATCAGGGTTCGAGGTTAGAACCTCGAGTGTTCCAGGGTGGTATTTCAAGGTCGGCTCCACCGAGACTGGCGTCCCGGCTTCCGCGCCTCCCACCTATCCTACACAAGAAAACTCAAAATCCAGTGCAAAGCTGTAGTAAAGGTTCACGGGGTCTTTCCGTCTTGCCGCGGGTACGCTGCATCTTCACAGCGAGTTCAATTTCACGGAGTCTCGGGTGGAGACAGTGTGGCTATCGTTACGCCATTCGTGCAGGTCGGAACTTACCCGACAAGGAATTTCGCTACCTTAGGACCGTTATAGTTACGGCCGCCGTTTACCGGGGCTTCGATCAAGAGCGTCGCTTGCGCTGACCCCATCACTTAACCTTCCGGCACCGGGCAGGCGTCACACCCTATACGTCCACTTTCGTGTTGGCAGAGTGCTGTGTTTTTAGTAAACAGTCGCAGCCACCTGGTCACTGCGGCCCGCTTCGGCTCCGGCCGCGAGGGCCTTCACCTACCGCGGGCGCACCTTCTCCCGAAGTTACGGTGCTAGTTTGCCGAGTTCCTTCACCCGAGTTCTCTCCAGCGCCTGAGGATTCTCTCCCAGCCCACCTGTGTCGGTTTGGGGTACGGGTGACGAAAACCTGAAGCTTAGAGGCTTTTCCTGGGAGCCGGGCATCGACCGCTTCGGTCCGAAAACCTCGTCGTCCGGTCTCGGGATTGCGCCGCCGGATTTGCCTGGCAACGCTCCCTACGCCGTTAAACCGGGACTACCAATCCCCGGCCGGTCTAGCCTTCTCCGTCCCCCCATCGCAGTTTCCGTCAGTACCGGATTGTTGACCGGTTTCCCATCGACTACGCCTTTCGGCCTCGCCTTAGGGGCCGACTCACCCTGCGCCGATTGACGTCGCGCAGGAACCCTTGGGCTTTCGGCGTGCGGGGTTTTCACCCGCATGATCGTTACTCATGTCAGCATTCGCGCTTCCGATGCCTCCAGCCGACCTCGCGGGCGACCTTCACCGGCCTACGGAACGCTCCCCTACCATGCCTTGCGGCATCCGCAGCTTCGGTATGCGGCTTGAGCCCCGTTGAATCTTCCGCGCGGGCCGACTCGACCAGTGAGCTATTACGCTTTCTTTAAAGGATGGCTGCTTCTAAGCCAACCTCCTGGCTGTCTGGGCCTTCCCACTTCGTTTCCCACTGAGCCGCAATTTGGGGACCTTAGCTGGCGGTCTGGGTTGTTTCCCTCTTCACGACGGATGTTCGCACCCGCCGTGTGTCTCCCGTGATTGCACTTCCCGGTATTCGGAGTTTGCCTCGGGTTGGTAAGCCGGGATGGCCCCCTAGCCGAACCAGTGCTCTACCCCCGGGAGTGATGCGCGAGGCGCTACCTCAATAGCTTTCGGGGAGAACCAGCTATCTCCGGGCTTGATTAGCCTTTCACTCCGATCCACAACTCATCCCCGGCTTTTTCAACAGACGTGGGTTCGGCCCTCCAGTGGGTGTTACCCCACCTTCAGCCTGGTCGTGGATAGATCGCCCGGTTTCGGGTCTACTCCCAGCGACTCGATCGCCCTGTTCGGACTCGGTTTCCCTGCGCCTCCCCTAGACGGTTAGGCTGGCCACTGAAAGTAAGTCGCTGACCCATTATACAAAAGGTACGCCGTCACCTCCGAAGAGGCTCCGACTGCTCGTACGCATGCGGTTTCAGGTTCTGTTTCACTCCCCTCGCCGGGGTTCTTTTCGCCTTTCCCTCACGGTACTGGTGCACTATCGGTCGACCACGAGTATTTAGCCTTGGAGGATGGTCCCCCCGTGTTCGGACAGGGTTTCACGTGCCCCGCCCTACTTGTTCCAGCCTTAGTCGCGCCAGCGGGTTGTCGGATACGGGGCTGTCACCCGCTGCGGCCGGCCGTTCCAGGCCGTTCTCCTAACTCGCTGGTTACCTGCTGGTGGCTGTTCCGCGTTCGCTCGCCGCTACTGACGGAATCTCGGTTGATTTCTGTTCCTCCGGGTACTGAGATGTTTCAGTTCCCCGGGTTCGCCTCCATCCCTTATGGATTCGGGAATGGATACCCTCGCGGGTGGGTTTCCCCATTCAGACATCTCCGGCTCAACGCTTGTTTGCCAGCTCCCCGGAGCTTTTCGCAGGCTGCCACGTCTTTCATCGCCTGTGGTCGCCAAGGCATCCACCGCATGCGCTTGGTCGCTTGACCCGCTAACCCCAAACCCTGGAGTCGTGACGAACCGGGCCTCGCTGCTTCTCGCGTCCCTTGCAGCGCGAGGCCGATCGCTCGCGCCATCGGCTTCGCGCGGCGAGATCCAGCAGATCTCGCCCTCTTACATCGCACCTTCCACATTGTTAAAGAACGGCCGCGCCGCGCCGCGGAATGCGGCCGGCCACGGCGTGCCATTGGTGGAGCCAGGCGGGTTCGAACCGCCGACCCCCGGCTTGCAAAGCCGGTGCTCTCCCGGCTGAGCTATGGCCCCGGTTGGTGGGTCTGGGTGGACTCGAACCACCGACCTCACCCTTATCAGGGGTGCGCTCTAACCGCCTGAGCTACAGACCCGGCTCGGCTTCAGGTTGTTGGGGAGGGGGCTCGCGCCCGGGCTGTTCGTTAAAGGAGGTGATCCAGCCGCAGGTTCCCCTACGGCTACCTTGTTACGACTTCACCCCAGTCATTGACCACACCGTGGTCGGCGCCCTCCTCGCGGTTAAGCGACCGACTTCTGGTACAGCCAACTCCCATGGTGTGACGGGCGGTGTGTACAAGGCCCGGGAACGTATTCACCGCGACACTGCTGATCCGCGATTACTAGCGATTCCGACTTCATGGAGTCGGGTTGCAGACTCCAATCCGGACTACGAGCGGCTTTTTGGGATTGGCTCCCCCTCGCGGGTTCGCAGCCCTTTGTACCGCCCATTGTAGCACGTGTGTGGCCCTGGCCATAAGGGCCATGATGACTTGACGTCATCCCCACCTTCCTCCGGTTTATCACCGGCAGTCTCCCTAGAGTTCCCACCCGAAGTGCTGGCAACTAGGGACAAGGGTTGCGCTCGTTGCGGGACTTAACCCAACATCTCACGACACGAGCTGACGACAGCCATGCAGCACCTGTCTCGGGGCTCCTTGCGGCACCCGCCATCTCTGGCGGTTCCCCGGATGTCAAGGCCAGGTAAGGTTCTTCGCGTTGCATCGAATTAAACCACATGCTCCACCGCTTGTGCGGGCCCCCGTCAATTCCTTTGAGTTTCAACCTTGCGGCCGTACTCCCCAGGCGGAGCATAGCGCGTTGGCTGCGACACCGGCCGGTCACCCGCCCAGCGTCCTAGTGCTCATCGTTTACCGCGTGGACTACCAGGGTATCTAATCTGTTTGCTCCCCACGCTTTCGTGCCTCAGCGTCAGTGTGGCCCCAGACCGCTGCCTTCGCCATCGGTGTTCTTCCCGATCTCTACGCATTTCACCGCTACACCGGGAGTTCCACAGTCCTCTAGCCCACTCAAGACAGACCGTCTCAACCGCCGTTCGAGGTTGAGCCCGGGGCTTTCACGGCTGACTGACCCATCCGCCTACGCACGCTTTACGCGCCCAGTAATTCCGATTAACGCTCGCACCCTCCGTATTACGGCAGCTGCTGGCACGGAGTTAGCCGGTGCTTGTTTCGTGGGTAATGTCAAAACAGGCCGCTGTTCGCCGCCCGCCGTTCTTCCCCCGCCAAAGGGCTTTACAACCCGCAGGCCGTCTTCACCCACCGCGGCATTGCTGGATCAGGCTTGCGCCCATTGTCCAATATTCCCCACTGCTGCCTCCCGTAGGAGTCTGGGCCGTGTCTCAGTCCCAGTGTGGCTACGATCATCCTCTCAGACCGGCTACCCGATCGTCGCCTTGGTGAGCCTTTACCCCTCGGCTCAGCTAATCGGACGTAGGCTCATCCTGCAGCGCGAGGCCCGGGTCCCCCGCTTTCCTCTCAGCTCTGCGGTATTAGCCTGAGTTTCCCCAGGTTGTCCCCACTCGGGGGCAGATTCTAGCGTTACTCTGCCGTCCGCCTGGGGCCTCGCGACCCCCGTGCGACTTGCATGTGTTAGGCATGCCGCCAGCGTTCAATCACAGGCCAGGATCAAACTCTTCAGTTCAACGTCCAACTCTTCACGCAAAGCGTCCTCGTCGTCTCCTCGCGGAGACCGGAAAACTCGCCTCAGCCTTCCGCCCAAGGCCCAAGCCCCCTCCCCAACAACCTCTCGCTTCTTAAGGAACTCTACCACCCCTCCCTACCCCTACGGCTAGGAAGACGATCATTATAACCTGGGAAAATCCCTTTAACAACATTTATCCTCTGAAAATCCGTTTTCTATAAGTATCCGCTCCACTTTACTGAAGCTCGATCCCTGCTCGAGGGAAAGCGAATTATAGATATGAAAGTTCGAACGTCAAGCTTGCACCGAAAATTTCCGGCTTCCCAGCGCCAACGCGCGCAAGCCAAGCTCGAACGGCACCTCGGCACTGAAATCCAAGACGTGCCGTAGCAAATCCGGATCGCCCAGCGAATGGCGGATGTCGCCGAGCCGGGCCGCGGTATACTCGGCCGGCGGCGCGCTTGGGAAAAGCGCCTGGTAAATCGCCAGCACCTGATTCAGGGATACCGCGCGACCGGTGCAAACATTGTAGCGGCCACTGGCCACGCGCGTTCCGGTCAGGGTCTCGCCATTGGCCCGCGCCACATCCCGAACCGAGATGAAGTCCCGAGTCTGTTCGCCATCCCCAAGGATGGTCACCGACAAGCCGCGCCGAAACCGGTCGGTGAAGATGGACAACACGCCCGAATACGGCGATCCGGGATCCTGGCGCGGGCCATAGACGTTGAAATAGCGCAGGCAGACCGTTTCCAGGCCATAGCTGGCCGCATAGCCCAGCAACATCACCTCGGCGGCCAGTTTGGCGGCGGCGTAGGGAGACTGGGGCTGCGGGACCGCCGACTCCCGGTTGGGCAAGGCCGCGGCCGCGCCATACACCGCGGCCGAGGAGGCGAACACCAGGCGCTTGCAGTCGTATTCCAGGCACAGTCGGGCCAGGCTGTCGGCGGTGGCCAGGTTGAGGCGATAATTGAGCGCGGGTTCGCGGAAACTTTCCGGAACGCTGACCAGCGCCGCGAGGTGCAGCACGCCGGCGAAGCGATGCCGTTCGAACAGGGCGCGCATCACCGTTTCATCGCCCGCGTCGGCCAGCACCCATTCGAAACCGGGCGTCGAACGCGCGTCGGCCAGATTTGCCTGGTGTCCGGTCCGCAGGTTGTCGACGCCGACCACGTGCCACCCCTGTTCGAGCAGCCATTCGACGGAATGACTGCCGATGAAACCGGCCGCGCCGGTCACTAAAACCGTTCTCGCCATGCTGTTCTCCAGGTCTGTAACTGGAAGCGGATGGATGCTTGCCAGGCTGGGGACGCTTACAATAACGATTTTGCGGATCATCCAACAACTGTGACCATGCCCACCCGGCTGTCTGATTGGTATTTTCTGGCGCCGCGCTACTGGCCGGTCTGGCTGGGGCTAGGCCTCATGAAATGCATGGCCGCCCTGCCGTTTCGTTGGCAGCTTGCGGCGGGCGGCCGGATGGGCCGCCTGTTGGGCAAAATCGCCCGGCGCCGGCGACGGATCGCTGCAATCAATCTGGAACTGTGTTTCCCGGAATGGTCGCCCGCCGAACGGAACACGTTGCTGGAACAGCACTTCGCCGCTCTGGGCATTGGCTTGTTCGAAACCGCCATGGCTTGGTGGGCGCCGGACGAAAAGCTGCGCGGTCTGGCCCGGGTCGAAGGCGCGGAGCACCTGGAGCGGGCGCTCGCCGGGGGCAAGGGCGTGATTCTCCTGACCGGGCACTTCACCACGCTCGAACTGGGTGCCCGGTTCATCACCTGGCACCAGCCGTTTCATGCCATGTACCGATCCCACAAGAACCCGCTCTACGAAACCGTGATGCGCCGCGAACGCGAGCGTCGGTCCCGGTTTCCGCCGTTGCCGCACGAGGATTTGCGCGGACTGCTGCGCGCCTTCAGAAAGGGACGCGCGGTCTGGTACGCCCCCGATCAGAATCACGGCCGGCGCAACAGCGTCTTCGTGCCGTTCTTCGGTATTCCCGCCTGCACCATCACGGCTACCTCGCGGTTGGCGGCGCTCAGCGGCGCGGCGGTGGTACCTTACTTTCCGCGCCGGCTAGCCGGAACCGCCGGCTACGAAGTGGTCATTCTGCCGGCGCTGGAACATTTTCCCGGTGGCGATGTGACGGCCGATACCCGTCGCATCAACGAACTGCTGGAGCATTACGTTCGCCGTGC
The DNA here is from genome assembly GCA_046347555.1 of Candidatus Competibacteraceae bacterium. Lineage (GTDB taxonomy): Bacteria > Pseudomonadota > Gammaproteobacteria > Competibacterales > Competibacteraceae > Contendibacter. The sequence continues at coordinate 67,499 of JAXMFY010000055.1, forward strand.
CCCCGACCAGTACCTCTGGGTCCACCGCCGCTTCAAGACCCGGCCACCGGGCAGTCCGAGCCTGTACAACCTCTAAAGCGGATTGCTCCGATGCTCTATCGCGCCGATCTGCCCGCCAATCCGGCCATCCGCCGCATTCTGGTCATCAAATGGAGCGCCATGGGCGACGTGATCATTGCCACCGCCCTGTTCGAAGATATCGCCCGGGCGTTTCCAGAGCGGGAAATCCATCTTGATACGCTGCCGCCCTGGAAAAGCCTGTTCGAGCAGGATCCTCGATTTCAGCGGGTATCCGCCGTGGATCTGCGCGATCGCCGGCAACGCGGCCGCCGGACGATGGAGTGGCTGCGACAGGTTCGCGGCCAGCATTACGACCTGGTAATCGATCTCCAGTGCAACGACCGATCGCGATTATTAATTACCCTGCTGTGGCTGAGCGGACATCGAATTCCCCACCGCCTCGGCAACAGTCCACGATTTCCCTACAACATCGCGCCCGCCGAACTGCCCAAGCCGGTGCCCGCCATCACGCTCGGTCGGGCCTCGCTGCAGGCCGGTGGCATCCGGGCGATAACGCCCCGACCGGTGTTGCATATTCCCGATCATCACCGCGCCCGCGCCCGGGAGCTGATGGAGCGTTACGGACTGGCGCCGGGTCGCTATGGCATTTTTCTGCCCGGCTGCAATGCCAACGGTCATTTGAAACGCTGGGGGGCCGCCCGCTACGCCGCGCTGGCAAACCGACTGCATCGGGATGGCTTGGAACGGATCGTGCTAATCGGCGGTCCGGATGAAATGGACGAATGCCAGCGCATCGCTCGAGGCTGCGATTCCTGGCTGGTGAATCTCTGCGGACAGACCGCCATTCTCGACATACCGCCACTGTGCGAACCGGCGTGTCTCATCGTGGCCAACGATACCGGCACCGCGCATCTGGCCGCCGCCACGACCGCGCCGATGAAGGTGCTCTGCGGACCGACCGACCCGCGCCGGGTCAAGCCGCTGGGCGACAACGTCGGCGCCCTGCAAGCCGATCTGCCCTGCGTCAATTGTTATCGCAAGACCTGCTCCCATCACAGCTGCATGGCGATGCTGACGCCACCGCTGGTGTTGAGACAACTGCGGGGGCTGCTGGGCCGGGACAGTGCCTGATTAGACCCATGATCGCGTCGGGCGGGATCATGGCGGATCGGTGGGACGGGGCGCGTATTCGCTCGGCAAGGGCGGCGCATCGTCCGGCAGCAGGCGGGTTCCGTATTTGGCGAACTGGTGATGCTCGTACAGCTTGGCGTACTTGAGAAAGACGTAAAATGCCGCGATCGCCGAGTTGATGAACCCCGCCCAGCCGTTCAGGAAGTTGCGCTTGAACAGATAACTGCGGATGAAGAACAGCGGCGGGTAAAATAGCATGATCAGCGGAATCCCCCAGTGCCGTCTCTTGAGTTTGTCCGCCACCAGGCCAGTCGAGTAGGCGTTGATCTTGTCAACCTTGGTATGAATGTCGGTTTCGCCGTAATGGTACAGGGGTGCCTTGAGCCGGACGATGCGCCCCCGCACCTTGGGCGCGGCGTGAATC
>JAXMFY010000056.1:0-63429 GCA_046347555.1 Candidatus Competibacteraceae bacterium
TGTTCGTCGCCGATGTTCGAGTTGCCCTGGCGGCGGACGGCGACCGGGATAGCGATTTCCCGCAAGTGCTGACGCCATCGCGGTTGCCCCAGCGCCTCGATGAGGCGCCCAGCACGGTCACCATCATCGACCGGGCGATGATCGAAGCGTCTGGCGCTCGACGGTTGGTCGATGTCCTGCGGTTGGTGCCGGGTCTCCAGGTGGGTTACAAGAACAACAGCCTGCCGACGGCTACCTACCACGGTTTGTCCGACGAGTACGCGCGGCGGATGCTGCTGCTGCTGAACGGACAGCGGATTTTTCAGTACTCGCGCGGGGTGATCGAGTGGAACAACCTGCCCATTCCACTAGAGAACATCGAACGCATCGAGGTCGTTCGGGGGCCGGCCGCGGCGGCCTACGGTTCCAACGCCCTGCAGGCAGTGATCAACATCCAGACCGGCAGCCCGGCCGAGTACCCGGGTCTTTCAGCCCAAATCGCGGGTGGCAGCGATGGCATCGCGGATGGGTTCCTGCGGTACGGCGGACGGGTAGGCGTCATGGACTACACCCTGTCCCTGTCGAGCGTGGGGGACAGCGGCTACCCCGGCGTCTACGACGACCGGCGCAACACCAGCCTGTCGTTCATGGGCGACGTGCCGTTCGAAGCGGGCGGCGAATTAAAACTGCAAGCCGGGTTCGCGCGCGGCGACTACGGGATTGAGAATCCCGAGTCCACCTCTTCGGAACCCGCGCGAGATTTCCCGGTCACCGACAACTTCCAGAGTCTCCAGTGGCGGAAACCCGGAACCCGGAAAGACGAATGGACGCTGACCCTGTCACACAACGCTTTTCATTACGGCGACCGGGGGTTTCGTAACGACCAGCTCCTTCCCGGCGTTACGTTGCAATTCGATTACGACATTGAGGAAGAACGCTACGAGGCCGACGTCCAGTACATTCGCCGTTTTTCCGATCGATGGCGCACCAGGGCTGGATTCGGCTATTACCAGGAAAGGGTCCGCTCGCCGTTTTACTTCGATACCGACGCCACGCTGAGCAACGAGGTATCCTGGCTGGCGGGCCACGGTGAATACCGGATCGATCCCGCCTGGGTGCTGAACGCGGGCGCCATGCTGGAATATTCTTCGCTGACGGCATCCTGGCTGTTCCTGCCCCGGTTCTCGGTCCACTATCACGTGGACGACTGGCAAACCCTGCGCTTGGCCTATTCGACGGGCTCGCGCCAACCCACGCTCTACGAGAACGATGGCCGAGCTGTCATTCGCGCGGTGAACGTACCGCTGACGATCTACCGCGTCATTGCCAGCGGTGGCCTCAACCCCGAAATCAACCGCTCCCTGGAGGTGGGCTATCACTGGCAGGCCGAACGGAATCAGTTCGATGTGCGTCTGTTTCAAGAACATTATTCCGACTATATCGGGACCTACTACCGACCTGCACCCGACGTACCGACAGCGTTGCCGGGGGTGGTCCTGGACTTTGCCAACGACGACCCGATCATAGTTCGCGGGCTGGAAGCGCAATGGGATTGGCGCAACCTGTCGGGTACCCGGCTGTTCGCCAGCTACGCTCTGACCACCATCGACGCCTCGGGGACCCGCTATGATGCCGGCTACGAAGACAGCGCGCCGCGCCACGGACTGGGGTTGTTGGCCAGCCAGGAGTTCGGCAACGGCTGGCAGGCGAGCTTGAACTACGACTATCAGTCCGGGATGCAGTGGTACCGCGATCGGCCGATCGACGGCTATCATCAACTGGGCGTGCGGCTGGCCAAACGATTCAAACTCGGTTCCACTCCGGTCACCGCCGAATTGGTCGGCGCCAATCTGCTGGGACCGGTCAGCGATTACCTGCCGAACCGCGAGTGGGACCGAAGCGTGTTCCTACGGTTTAGCCTGGACCGTTAGTCCTCTTGAAAACGCGCCTTGCCACAATGGGTTGGAGACTGCTAACCCTGATTTTGGTCATGCTCTGCGCTCAGGCCCGTTCCGCCACGCTCTTGTTTGTCGCCAATGGTGATTCACCCGAGCACCGCGAGTTCCTGGCGCGACAGCGCCAATGGCAAGTCGGGGCCGATCTGTTGGCCCTCGATACGGTCGAGGCCCAGGGAACCCGTTTGATGGGGTTGGTGGTCTGGCTGAAATCGGCCCCATCGCCGCGGAAGTCATTACCGGCGCGCGTGGCCGCGCAAACCTTGATGCGGGCGAGATCCCCCACCTTGGCCGATCTGTGCCAGCAGGTCGATGTCGTGGTGGCCGTGGCGGGGGACGCCGCGCGCGCAGCGAAGCAAAACTGTTCCATTCCTTTGCTGATGGTGCTGGTACCGGACGCGCAGCTCCAACCGCTGCTCGAACAGAACCGAGGGCCAGCCCGTACCGCCATCTACCCGACGGCGGACCCGGTGGCGAATCTGCGGTTGATTCGCGAGCTGCTGCCCAAGGCCACCACCGTGGGCGTGCTGGTGTCCCCGCAGCGGGCCGAATTACCCAGCCTGCGCGCGGAAGCGCATCGTTTGCAGTTCAAATTGGAGGAAATCACCGCCACCAACGACGAAGAGGCGGTTCGGGCGTTGCGCAACCGCGTCAGCGCGCTCGACGCCGTGCTGTTGCTCCCCGATCTTCAGCTGATCAACGCCTGGTCCTTGAAACCGATTCTGTTGATGACGATTCGCCAGATGGTGCCCACCTTTGGGGGTCCCACCGCCGACTACGTGCGGGCGGGCGTGCTGGCGGCCGCCGTTCCCGACCTCGACCGCCTGCCCGCGCAGATCGTGGCGGTCGCCCGGCGCCTGGCGAGCGGTGTGGTTCCCGCCCCGGTCTATCCGGAGGCGACCCGGGTGGTCGTCAACCCCACCGTGGCCGGCGTGCTGTCCATCGTGATTCCACCCACCTGGAACGCTCATGCTGAGTAAGTTTTACCGCCGTCTCTCGATTCGCGCCCAGATTCTGATCGTGGCGATTGCCCCGACGCTGATCGTGACCCTGATCCTGGTGGTGCTGGCGTATCGGGACAACGTGGCGCAGGGCCAGCAGACCTTGCACCGGCAGGGAACCCTGCTGGCCGCCCAACTGGCCGCCAACCTCGAGTATCCCCTGTTCACGGGCGCCACCGAGCAGCTTCCCACCCTGATTCAAGCCATGGTGAAGCCGGCCGCGACGGTGCTGGGCACCGAGGTGATTCGGGTCACGGTGCTCGGCAAGGATCAGCGGATTGTGTACGCCGACCCCAACGCGGCGGTCCCGGCGCCAGCGCCGCTGGACGGAGATCCCCTGCTGGCGCCGAACGCGTTCCCCACCGACCGCCAGCGTTTCGTAGCCCCCATCTATCTGGAACCGCTGGCGCTGCCGGCGCCAGCCCCCCTGGAGAAGCGCTACCTGGGCGCGGTCGAACTGGAACTCGCCACGGCGCCCGTGCAAATCGAACAGGCCCAACATTTCCTGCGCAACATTGGGCTGGTTGCGATCACCTTCGTAGCCGGACTCATCCTGGCCTGCTGGACCGGCTACCGGCTGGCCCGCTCCCTCCGGCAAACCGCGCGCGCCATCGAACGGATCAAGGGCGGCGATTTGTCCGTGCGATTACCCCGAACCGAAGTCAACGAAATTGGCATCTTGCAGGACGGGGTGAACCTGTTGGCCGAGACCATCGCGGGCGAGCAAGCCCGACTCGAAAACGAGCTCGCCAAGGTCCGCGGCGAATACGACCGGGTGTTGGCTCGCTTGCAGGTACAAACCCAAACCGCCGAACAGGCCAATCAGGCCAAGAGCCTGTTCCTGGCCAAGGTCTCGCACGAAATGCGCACGCCGTTGTATTCGATCCAGGGATTGGCGGAACAGTTGCTGCGCGCTGTCTCCAACCCCGAGGAAGAGCGGACGGTCCAGACGCTGCTGGGGGCGGTGCGGACGCTGTACAACACCATCAGTGACATTCTCGACTTCACTCAGCTCGAGCGCGGCAAATACACGCCTCATTTCGAACTGCTGGATCTTTGGGGCGAAATCGAACAGGTCATCGAAACGGTCGCGCCACTGGCGGCCCGGCAGCGCCTGTATCTGGATGTCATCGTCGAGCCGCGCACGCCAACCACCGTCTGGAGCGACAGCCGGGCGCTTCGGGCGATCGTGACCAACCTGATCGCCAATGCGGTGAAATTCACGGAAAGGGGTGGTATCTGCATTCGGCTGAGCGCGCCTTCCGGTCCAACCGACGGTTCGGTACTGGTTTACCTACGGGTTCAAGATACCGGTTGCGGCATTCCCGCCGACCAGATGGCCACCATTTTCGCGCCGTTCGAACAAGTGGACGGCGCTCTCAATCGGCGCTATGGCGGTACTGGGCTGGGATTGTCGATCGTCAAGGGTTATTGCGACGTTCTCAACGGCCACATCGGTGTCGAAAGCCGTCTGGGGCAAGGCACGACCTTTACGGCGACCCTGCCCTTTAGCCGAGTCGATCCGAATCCGCACGCTCCTCTCAACCTGCCGAAGAAGTGGCGCGCCCTGGTGGTCGACGACCGCCCCAGTTTCCGCGAGTCGGTTCGTTGCCGCCTCGAGAACCTCGGTCTGGCGGTGACGGAACAGCCGGGGCCGGCGGCGATGTTGAGTGCCCGACCGCCTCCCGCCCTCGGCTACGACCTGCTCGTCGCGCAAAACGTGTCCGCTCTGCCCCCTCAGACCCGATCTGAACAGATCGAGCGCTGGCATGACTGGGCGCAATACATTATCAGCCTGGAAACAGGGCCTTTGCCGTCGCCGCCCTCCGTGCTGGACCACGGCGGTATCAGTCTCGTCCTGAGTGCGGCCATCACCCGGGCGGCGTGGTACGCCGAACTCAGCCCCCTGCTCGCCAACGTGCGACTGGAAGAGAATACCGTCCCTCATCATCGACGGCGGCGACACTTTCTCACCGACAAAACCGTACTGGTGGTCGAAGACTTCGAACTCAACCTTGAGATCATGACCCGCCAGTTGCGCCGGCATGGCCTGCGGGTTTTAGAGGCCAGCGACGCGGACGAGGCGATGCGGAAGGCAACCTGCCCCGACCTGCGACTGATCCTCATGGATATCCAAATGCCGGGGACCGACGGCGTCGCCGCCATCCAGGCCATCCGCGCCCTGCCTGGCGGCGCGGGACTCCCTATTCTGGCGTTCACGGCCAGTGCGGACCAACCGACCCATCATCGCGCGATAGCGGCTGGCGCGAACGGCGTACTGGTCAAACCGCTCAGCGAGGAGGAGTTGATCAACGCGGTGTACGAGACGCTATTGGGATTCGATGCACCGCTCGTGACGATTCCCACCACCTGAGTCCGCGACGATGTTGTCGATCCTGTTGCTTGGTGGAGGTGGGCTGTACTGGTGGGGTTTGATCGTCGGCCGGCGGATCCCCGTGCTGGCCGGCGCGGGTGCGTTGGGTGGGGCCTTGATCCTGTTGGTCGGTCAAGGCGGGATCGCGCCGGCCGCGCTTCCGACCGTGGTGCTCGCCGCTGGCCTGGCGGGGTCGCTCAAGTGGGTTCATCAGCCGGTCTGGCAGGCGGTGGGCTGGCCGCTCTATGTGCTGGTCGTGCTGGCCTTGGGATTTCGGCTGTTGCCGGGGTTCGCCCCCGTGCCCGTGTTGGCAGCTCCCGGAGCGGGGAACCTGTCTGTGGTTTGGTTCACTCCCGAAAAGCTGCTGTTGCTGGGGCTGGTGCCGCCGCTGGTCTTGACGCCGGTGACGCCGGGATCGGGGTGGTTCGGCCGCGACCGACCCCGACTGACGGTTGCCCTGATCCTGGGAATCACTTTGCTGGCGCTGATCCCCCTGGCGCTGGCGCTCGGTTTCGCGCGACCGGCGTGGGTGGCGGGATCGTTGCCGGTTCTGGCCTACCGGCTTGCCGACCATCTGGTGTTCACGTGCGTGCTGGAAGAAAGCTTCTTTCGGGGGATCGTGCAAACCGCGCTGATTCGGGGGTTCGCCGACCGAGGATGGTCACAGGCCGCGCCGTTGGGGATTATTGCCGCGTCCCTGTTCTTCGGTGGGGCGCATGTTGGGGGTGGTGCTGCTTTTATGCTGCTGGCGACCGTCGCCGGTCTCGGTTATGGCGTCGCGTACTACCTGACCGGGCGCATTCAGGATGCCGTCGCCGTCCATTTCGCCGTCAATGCCATTCACCGGCTTTTCCTTTCGGCGCCAGCCGTTCGATGACTTTCCATCCCCTGGTGGGTAAATGGTGAATGCACCCGGTTGACCCGCTGGGTTATGTTGATTTCAACCGTGAGTCGGTAAGTCAATAAGTCGGTAAGTCAATGAGTCGGTAAGTCAGTGAGTCGGTAAGTCAGTGAAGCTTTATGTCAGTGAGTCAGTGAGTTGGCGCTGGACTTCAGCCAGGCCAGCACTGCGGCCTCGCTAGGCTCCAGAGCGGCCTGGATCGCCTCGTTGAGTGCCGTCAATGCCAGTGCGGTCTCCTCCGGGGGTGCGTGATTGGTGAGGTGGGATTCGAAGGTTCGCGCCGCGGCGCCAATCCGCTCAAAGCCGAGATAAAGGCCGCCCGAACATAAGCGGTGAACACAGGTTCGAAGTCGCTCCGTATCCTGCAGGACTTCCGCAGGGTTCAAGTCGGCGTGAGCGGTGGCCAGGATGATCAGAAACCGCTTGACCATGTCCTCGGCGATAGCGGGATCATCGCCGGCGGCGGCGAGAGCCTGGGTGGCATTCAATACATCGCCGAGTTTCATCGCGTTGGTAGCCCAGGGGTGAACCATCGTTCGGCACCGCAAGGAAACGGTCAGAGTATCGTTTCCTTTAGCAGCCGATAACGGATAGCCAAGTGCGTCATTTCGACATCGTTTCTCACCCCGAGTTTGTTGCGAATCCGATCTCGATGGGCGTAGATCGTCTTGGGACTCACATGGAGCAATCGCGCCAGATCTTCGGGTGGGTGTCCCTTGACCAGCAAAGTGAAAATTTCCAGTTCGCGATTGCTCAAAGCAACCAGCGGGTCGCTGCTGGAACCTGATCCCACCGCCTCCAAGCCGTCCACCAGGGTGGGAGAGAAATACGTCCGGCCCTGATGGACGGTATGGATGGCCTCGCGGATGTCGGTGGATGCCCGTTCCTTGGCGACATAACCTCGCGCCCCCGCCGCCCGCAGCCGTTGTGGCCAGGGTGGCTGGGTCAGGACGGACAGCACGATCACTTGTGGGGGATGCGGCAATGTCAGCAGGCGCGCCGTCACTTCCACTCCACTCAACTCGGGCATGTCGACATCCACGACGGCTACGTCCGGCTGCCAGACGCGCGCCTGGCGGAGTGCATCCAGGCCGTTATCCAGGTCGGCGACGACCTTGATTTCCGGATCGTGGGAGAGCACCGCCTTTAACCCGATGCGAATCAGTTCCTGGTCATCGACCAACATCACGGTGATCACGCGCCCGGCCACCCTGCGATAAAATGTAAGAATATTCCTAAAACAGTGTAGGAGGATTCTGCATTTGCCGTTAGCCCCTTGGAAACCCGGTAGCGACAGGATAAAGATGAATCAAAGTCGCCTACTGCCTCGGAGGTGCGTGCCATGGGTAATCACCGCAGGAAAATTTCGGCGCCCGATTCAGACCTGCATTTTCGCGTGGCGATGGACGTCCTGGAAACGGTGGAGTATCTCGAAGCTCGCGGCGAGCCGGTGACGCCGGACACCCTGTATCAGCGGCTGCAATCGCCGCCCAGCGGCGATCCCACCATCACGATTTCCCGCATCGAACAAGGATTGACCCAAGTCCAGTTCTGGCGGGAGCAGTTTGTCACTCGTGATATCGTCCACCATCGGCACCACCTTGCCACCCTGGCGAACCAGGTCCGGGGCGAAATCTGGCGGCTGCAGCAATATCAGTACTATTTCGATGACCTCTTGCGCCACGCCGACGCGCTTCTGAAAACCACCTTGACGCTCCCCCCGGAGTCTTCAGCAGAGTTGGTTGGCCCTCCACGGTAGCAATGTCGCAAGTACCGCTCCTCGAACGACGCTTGGTCAAAATAGTATCGCCTGACCAGGAAGTCCCATGATGAGCGTCAAAGTGCGCGGCTTACTCACGAGAACGGGGCTCTGGGAATGAAGCGATGTGCCGGTAATTGGTTTCACGGCATTATCAGCGCTCCGGCGGCATCCGCGCTGTTGCTACCAACCTCGCGTTACTCGCGCAACCACGATTCGCCCGCGCGGCAGTCCGCTCTTCCCGTCGCCCGCGCCACTATCGCAGGGTCATGCCGGCTTCGGGAGCGGTCATGAATCCGCTCGACGATGCCCTGGCCGCCCTGGAGCGGGTGACCGGCTACCGGCCGGTCAAGGCCGGCGACGGCTACAAAGCCCGCTGCCCCTGCCACGAGGACCGCAACCCCTCGCTGTCGGTCAAGATGAACGGCCGGCTGCTGTTGCACTGCTTCGCCGGTTGCAGCTACGAGCGCATCGTGGCCGCCCTCGGCCTGACCCCGGAACGGCCTGCGAAGCGGCGGGAAATCGTAGCGACCTACCGCTACCGCGATGCTACTGGGGTCGAGGTTCGCCAGAAGATCCGCTACGCGCCCAAGGACTTTCGCATCCGCCATCAGGACCCCGCCGGCCAGTGGGTTTATAAAGCCGGTCCCGGCCCGGCGGTGCTCTATCGCTTGCCGGAACTGCGCCAGGCCATCGCTGCGGGGGCGACGGTGTTCGTGGTGGAGGGCGAGAAGGACTGCGACCGGCTGGCGGCGGGCGGCCTGGCCGCCACCACCAACATCGAAGGGGCCGCACAGTCCGACCAGAAACCGAAATGGCGCAAGGCGTACACCGCCCAACTCGCCGGAGCGGCTCGCGTCGTCCTGCTCCCCGACCACGACGAGCCCGGACAGGCGCACATGCAGGCCATCGCTCAGGCGCTGCAGGGCCAGGTCGGTGAGGTGCGGCTGCTGGCACTACCCGAGCTGCCGGCCAAGGGCGATGTGTCCGACTGGCTGAACCAGGGTCACACCGTGGCCGAACTGCTGGCGCTGGCGGCCGCCGCGCCGGTGTTCGTGTTCCCCACCCCGCCCGATTCCGCCCTGACACCCGCCGTCTCGAACGAACCGACCGCCCCGGTCGGAGCCGTTTACTGTCCCCCGACCGTCAGTCCCTGCACCCATCTGGCGAATTCGTACCGGATCCGCAACTACTACCAAGGCCGCATCTGGTACGCGCTGGGACTCGGCTGGATCCTGTGGACCGGCCGGTTCTGGCGGCCCGATCCCACGGGCGAAGGCGCCCTCGCGACCGGATTCGTCGGCGGCCTCTCGCGCCGCATCGCCCGGGAAGCCGCCACCCTCGCCCGCCGCGCCGCCCACGACGCTGACGAAGATCGTCGCAAGTCGCTGATGAACCAAGCCGAGACCCTGCTGAAATGGGCGGTGCAGTCCGAACACGAGCGCACCATCGCCGCGGGCCTCAAGCTGTCGAAACACGCCCTGCTGACCGACTACAGCGCCCTCAACGCCGACCCCTGGCGGTTCAACGTCCAGAACGGCACCCTCGACCTGCGCACCGGCGCCTTGCGCCCCCACGATCCCGCCGACCTCATCACCTTCCTGGCTCCCGTCATTTACGGCCCGGCCGCCCGGTGTCCGACCTGGGAGCGCTTCCTGCTCGAGGTCTTCGCCGGCGATCGCGATCTGGTGGCCTTCCTCCAGCGCGCGGTCGGCTGGTCCCTGACCGGCGTGGTCAAGGAACGCGCCCTGTTCTTCCTGTACGGCGACACCGGCAAGAACGGCAAAACCACCCTGGTGGAAACTCTGATGAAACTGGTCGGCGCCAGCGGCGAAGCCAGCTACGGCTACGGCCGCAAGGTCGGCGCCGACACCTTCATGAAGTCAAAGAATCCGGAAGACAATCAGCGCAAGGCGGCCACGCTGGCCGGTCCGCGCTTCGTCTGCACCAGCGAGGTGGATGAAGAACACCGGCTCAACGAACAGTTGATCAAGGACATCACCGGCGGCGATACCCTCGAAGGGCGGCGGCTCTATCAGGAAGCGTTTACCTTCAAACCGCAGTTCAAACCCTGGATGTACGGCAATCACAAGCCGGAAATCCGGGGCACCGATGACGCCATCTGGTCGCGGGTGCGCCTGGTGCCCTTCGAGGTGAGTTTCAAGGGCCGCGAAGACCTCGATCTGGCCGACAAACTGGAAGCCGAACTCCCCGGTATCCTCAACTGGGCCATCGAAGGTTGCCTGGACTGGCAACGCCACGGCTTGCAACCCCCGGCCAAGGTCCAGGCCGCCACCCAGGCCTACCGCGAGGAAATGGACGTGTTCGGCCCATTTATCCGGGAATGCTGCATCGTTCATCGCAACGCGGAGGTGTGGGCGAACGATCTATGGAACGCTTACCGGGTGTGGTGCGCAGAGGCCGGCGTCAGGGAGCAAAGTCAGACTAAACTGGGTAATTATTTGACTTCAAAAGGTTTTATCAAAGAAGGAAGCCATAGGGTGAAACGGATTGGCATTGGTCTTTCGCCCAGGACTTCTACCGGTGACCGCGACAGTTGCGACAGTTGCGACACTAAGTCGGAAAAATCCCCATAGGGGGTACTCTATAGGGACTTTCCGGAACTACTGTCGCAACTGTCGCAACTATCGCAACCCCCAAAAACCAGGTCATGTTTTTTAGATGCTTCCTGATGACCCCGTTAAGGATGGGTTCCTGGGTTGTCTATTTGCATTTGGCTCCGGGCCGCCTGGTATCCGGTTTGCCAGCCATGATCGTAGGCCAGCCACGATAGCCCTAGAAAAACCAGTAAAAACAAAGTCGCAACCACGCCAACTGCGAGGAATCGTTGTTTCCGGCGTTGCAGGTTTGGCTTTGTGGTCGGAACCGTAATATTCCGGGCCACCTCTCTGAGAACCTGCGGAAAGTCGCGCTGAAACTCGCGCCTGGCGTTTTCCATCGCCGCTTGGGCGGTGGCGTCAGCGACCTGCTTGAGGTTGCCGAGGGTTGCCGCGACCGATGTTTCCATATCCTGGCGGAAGTACTGCAAGGCCATGATGATCAGCCACAGGGCGTCGTTATCCCGCAGGTCGAGCGCTTCCCGAACCCGGTCGAGTTCCCGAAGTTCGCGGTCGCTGGGCGGCCGGCCCAGCAGTCGGGTGAAACTCACCATCCAGCGGGTCCGAAAATCCGGTGCGTCACGCGGAGCGGAGAGCGTTGGCGGGGTCATGGAGAATGCGGGCGAACATCCGGGCGCAGGCATGGCGCCAGCGCGTCAACTCGGCCCGGTTGCCGAGCGGCAGATCGCGGGCGGCCTTGGCGATGGTCAAACGCCGGCCGAATAGATCGTCGCTGACCCGGTCGGCCAGATCGGGGAAATCGAGCGTTTGCCCGCCGGCGCGTTCGAGGGTCTCCCGCAGGCGGGATTGGTTGTACAACTCGAATTTCGCGGGCTCGCCGAAGTAGAGATTGCGCACGACATGAACCGTCGCGTTTGGCAGGGCGTCCAGGAACGGCTTGAGCAGTTCCAGGCTGTCCCGTTGGCGGTTGATCACCCAAAACGTCACCAGCGGGCGCTGGAGTTCGGCCAGGGTGCTGTCGAGGGTGACGCCGTGAACGCTCACGCCGTGATTGTTGCGGGCGGCCGTGTTGATGATCACCGGATGATCGGGCTGGCTTTCGCAGCGATTGATCAGGGCGATCCAGCCATCCGCCTCGTCCAGATCGAGGGTGGCGGTTTCCACCTCATCCCGATAGCACATCCAGACATCGGGATTCGTGGTGTCCGTCTCCACCAGGAGCACGGTTTCGTCCAGCGATTGGAGAGAGTCGATCAACGCCATCGTCACGATGCTTTTGCCAACCCCGCCCTTGCTGCCGCCCACCAGGTAAATCGGTTTCGCCATGCTGTGGTCCTCCAAAGGATCGTGGCGACCTCGACGGATTGACGTCGGGCGTCGCTGGTGAACCTCTAAATTTCGTCGGAATCCTCGCGGGGAATGAAGGTCCCCCGGCTCGCGGGCAACGGTGTTGGGATCGGAGGACGGGTCTCGCGCGGTTTCGGTCCCGGCGGCGGGTCAGGTTTGGCCTTGGCCGGTTTCGCCGTCGTTCGATGCAGGTAGGTTCTCAGCGTCGAGGCGGTGAGATGGAGTCCTTCCTCGCGCAAGCTGGCGACGATGTCGTCCATCGAATAACCGCGCTTGAGCACGTTCAGAATCGACTTGGACAGCCGTTCGATCGCCTCCCGCTTGCCGAAGCAGGCTTTGTCGATTTTCGGCAGGGCGTCCAGTTTCGTCGCGATGCGTGCGATCTGTTCGAGCGTGTATTCCGGCGCGTGTTTTCCCATGAATCACCTGGTGATCACGAACGATCCGTCGCTCCTTCGATCCGGCGAGCCGTCTCGATGCGGTTTTGAACCGTCGAGGCAGACGGTCGACCATCCGGCGAATCGCCCAACCGGCATCGCCGTCATTAAAATAGATTTATAATAAATAAAAAACAATAGTTAGGATTCAATCCTGGCAATAATGGGTCGTCGGATGGGGACGGTTCATCGTGCGGAAGATGTTGCCAGTCGTCATCCCGAACATCTCGGCGGCTTCCCCCGGCGGGTGTCCTCGTCGGGCGCGCAGGATGACCCTTGTCGAACGTCGAACCCGGAGAACGTGATGCCCCAGACCCGGAAGGAAACCGAACCGTTGACCGAGCGCATCGGCGTGCGGGTGACGGCCGGCGAAAAAGCCCGGCTGCGGGAAGATGCCGCGCTGGCCAGCCTGTCGGTATCGGAGCTGGTTCGGCGGCGGTATTTCGGACGGCCGATCCTGGCTCGGGCCGACCAGGCGATGGTGCGCGAACTGCGCCGGCTGGGCGGCTTGCTCAAGTCCATACGCGCCGAGAGCGGCGGGACGCAACCCCAGCAAACGGAAGAGGCCTTGCGCGCCGTCGTGGCCGCCATCGAACGCTTGGGCGATGATCGTCAAAAAGATTAAAACGAATCCGCGCCGGATGCCGGGCAAGGCCGCGCGGGTGACCCGGCTGGTCGATTACATCGACGCTCCGGAAAACCGGCGGCAACAGGAGAAATGCGTGTATGCGGGCGCGCGCAATTGCCTGTGCGACAGCCGCGCCGGTCAAAAGGCCGAGATGATTGCCCTGGCCCAGGAGGCGGTCGCCAGCAGGAATCCGATTCAGCACTGGGTGCTGAGCTGGCGGGAAAGCGAGCAACCGACTCCAGCGCAGTTGGAGCAAGCGGTCGATCTGTTTCTCGACGAACTCGGGATGCGGGCGCATCAGGCGCTGTATGCGTTCCATGCCGATACCGACGATTTTCACCTGCATCTGGTGGTGAATCGCGTCCATCCCGAGACGCTGAAGGCGATCAAACCTAACGGGGGTTTCGATCTGGAGGCGGCGCATCGCGCCATCGCCCGGATCGAACACGTCCAGGTGTGGGAACGCGAACCGAACGGGCGCTATCGGGTGTCGGCCACCGGGGAACTGGTCCGCGAGTCGCGCCGACGGGAACCGGGACCAGGATCCAAGGCGCGTGATCTGGAAGCGCGCACCGGAACGAGGTCAGCCGAGGGGATCGCTCTCGCGGAGGGCGCGCCGCTGTTGCGGAGGGCGACCGGTTGGGCCGACCTGCACCAAGGACTGGCGGCGCGGGGCCTGCGGCTGGAACCGCGGGGGAGGGGAGCGGTGTTGTGGGTCGGGGAGATCGCGGTCAAGGTCTCCCGCCTCGGGCGCGAGTGCGGCCTGGGGGCGTTGCGCCAACGCC
This sequence comes from Candidatus Competibacteraceae bacterium, assembly GCA_046347555.1. Classification (GTDB taxonomy): domain Bacteria; phylum Pseudomonadota; class Gammaproteobacteria; order Competibacterales; family Competibacteraceae; genus Contendibacter. The sequence goes on from JAXMFY010000056.1 coordinate 13,746, forward strand.
TGGGCGCATATCGTCCGGCCGAATCGGACCTCCCACCGGGCGAGCGTGTGCTGGAATCGGTCCAGTCGGACCGGCCTGAAAAGTCGGCGTACCGCAGGGAACGCCAGAACGATCACCGGGCGAAAGCGCGGGACCTGGCAGCGCTCCGGCGGCGCCAGCAGGCGGAACGCCAGGCCTTGCGCGATCGGCATCGCGAGGCGCGCCATCATTGGCTGCGCGGCTCGTGGCAAGGTCGCGGCCTGCAATTGAACGCCTTGCGCAGCGCGCTCGCCACCCTCCAGGCCGGCGAGCGGGTAGCCTTGCGGGACCGGCACGGCCAGGAACGGGCCGCGCTGCGCCAGCGGCATCCACGCTTTCCCGACGACGAAGAATGGCGGCGCGAACGGCGCGACGCCGACTCGAGTGCCCCCGAGGGCAGTCGGCGGAGCGAACCCCCGGGCCTCTCGGCTGGCGGTCCGAGGGCGCCGGTGTCGGCTGGCGGCGAGGCGCCACCAGCCGGACAGGCCCCCGGCGCCCGGCCTGCCGTTTCCGTCGGCGTATCGGCCACCGAGATTTATCGGCGACATTTCCAGGATATCCGGGGCCGGGAAGGCAGCGCGCTCGACCGGTCGCGCGTGGATGCGATGATCGCCGTGCGACTGCGAATCACCGGGCATTCCCGCGACGACATGATCGCCACCCTGGCGAACGGCGCGCCGACGCTCTGGGAGGGGGATGACGAACGGCATTGGCCGACATACGCGGCGCGCGCCGTTCGCTATGCCTTCGGACCGGCCGGCGACCGGGAAGTCGAGCGCCTGGCGCGGTACCGGGAATCGTGGCGGGCGTTGGAAAGCCGGCCCCTCCAGCGCTGGCCGAGCGAACCGGGGCCATCCTGGCGTTAGCATTCGGTTTGCAAAACAGCAATCGGCATTCTATAGTAATCATCAGTAAATAATGTTTTTTATATTTAATAGAGCAATAGTTTAATGCCAACCGGCACCTCGATTCTGGAGGCGTTCAGCCAGAGCTATCCGGGCCTGATCCGGTTGCTCACCGTGGTGGCGTACCTGCTGGGGATGTGGGCTGGCGGGTCGGCGTTTCTCAAGCTATGGCGACGCCAGCGCTACGAGCCGGACGCGACCGCCGGTGGCATCGCACTGCGGCTGCTGACGTGCGCGGTGTTCCTGTATCTGCCCGCCGCCATCGCCAGCGGCCAGGCCACCGTGTTCGGGGAACCCACGATTCTGAGCTACACCCCCGGTTCGGCGCTGTCGGCCAGTGGCCAGATCGTGGTGAGGACGGTGCTGGGTTTCGTCCAGATCGTCGGGCTGTGGGCCTTTCTGTGGGGATTCCTGCTCCTGAACCGCGCCCATGCGCGCGGGGGTTACGAGCCCGGGCTGGGCGCGAAGGGGGCGACCCACATCGTGGGCGGCATTCTGGCCATGAACGGCGTCGCCACCCTCAAGATGGCGGCGGAGACCTTCGGCTTGCAGGCGCTGCTGCAGTACCTCATCGAGTGAGTGGAGCGATGGCGTGGAGGATCTGAACATGAGCGAGATCATGACGTGGAAACGGTGGCGGCCGGTGGGCCGGATCATTGCCGGCATCACCCTGGGCGCGGGGGTGGTGGGGACGTTGCTGGCCGGTGGACCGGCCCTGGCGGATACCGCCGGCGATATCGGCGCCCACCTGGCGACTCAGGGCGAAAACATCGGCAAGGCGATCTCCGTGCTGTTTTACCTGGGCGGGATGGCCGCCGGGGGCGGGGCGTTCATGAAGCTCAAGGCGAACCGCGATAACCCGCAACAGCACCCGCTGTCGCACGCGGTGGTCCTGGGGCTGGTGGCGGCCGGCCTGCTGTTTCTGCCCGAGACGTTCCAGACCACGGGCGATACGGTCTATCAAACCGGCGCCGCCAAGAATCAAATCCAGGGCACCACGGCCATCGGCGGCGGTTGAGGCCGGGATGGCGGATCGGATCGAGCCTTCGTTGATCGGGCGCTGGCTTGCGCCAGCCGGCGAACCGGCGGCGTTCACGCCCACGCCGGCGGCGATTTGCGGCGGTTGCGGTCTGGGCGTCGGTCGAACGGCGAGCCTGGTTCGAGAACCCGGTTCCGGCACGGCGCTGTGCCCGATCTGCCGGCTGGGCCGGGATCCGGCGACCCCATCGGGGGCGCTGGTGCTGGCCTGGTTGCCGGAATTCGCCCAGGGCGAACTGAATCGGTTGTACACCACCCTGACCCTGGATCTGCTGCGCGCACGCCAGGCTGGCCGGGAAGCGGGCGCTGGCATCCACTGGCGCGGCGAATTACTGGACGGTCTGTACGCCCGCGCCTGGAGCACCCAGCGCCATCTGCCCTGGACCCAGCATCTCTCCCTGCTCCGGGATACGCTGCTGGCCCTGCCGGATTCCGAACGGGCGTCCGCCCTGCCGGTGCTGGCCGGTCTGCGTTACTTGCCCAACCCCCGGCATCCCCCGCTGGGGGTATTTTTTCGCCGGTTGTTGACCGAACTCGACGCAGCCGATTAACACGAGATCGCCGAAGGGAAAAATCAAGCCAGGATACGGGACCCCAGGACGGTGGTGATAAAGCACCTTCATTCGGCATGTTTCGGGTCGTCTATGGGGTCTGCTCGCGAAGATGTCGTGGTTACAACCCAAATTTGGTTAACTCAATGAGGTAAGCCCCCGGCTCTGCCGGGGGACTCACCGAGGTTTGACCTATACGGCGGTCGTTGTGAATCTGGAGTCTCGACCAAGAGACGAGGATTCACGATGAAAGAGTATCAGAGTCTGAGCCATACCCGCTGGGATTGTAAGTACCATGTGGTGTTTATCCCGAAGCGGCGCAAGCAGAAGATTTTTGGAAGTTTACGCAAGCACTTGGGGGCGATTTTTCACGAACTTGCCGGCCATAAGGAGTCGCGGATCATGGAAGGGCACCTGATGCCGGATCATGTGCACATGTGCTTGAGCGTGCCGCCGAAGTATGCGGTCTCAAACGTCGTGGGGTACCTCAAGGGCAAGAGCGCGATCTTGATCGCGCGACGCTTCGGGGGTCGGGAACGGAATTTCACCGGTGAGGTGTTTTGGGCGCGCGGGTATTTTGTCTCGACCGTGGGTTTGGACGAAGCGGTGGTCAGGGCCTATATCCGCCAGCAGGAGCAGACGGATGAACATTACGACCAGATGAGGCTGGGAGGGGTATAGCCGCCTTGGGCGGCTCACGGTGTTATCAGCGCCTTTGAGGCGCTCATCCAATAAGCCCCCGGCTTTGCCGGGGGTCATTTAACTTTTGAGGTGATTCAGCCCCTCTGGCGTTCCCGTGGCCCCCGTGCGCAGTCTCTGAGCAGCGGGCACCGGCCCCGTTCTCCCGATTGATCGCCCCTGAGCCGCAGGCGCATTCTGCCCAGAGCGCGCCCATGCGGTGAGGAGAGGCGTATGCAAGCCAAGGCCATGAAACCATATCGGGCGCGCGATGGGCGCGAGCGGCTGGCGGTGAGGATGACGGACCGCCGCCGAGAACATCAGCCGTATCGCACCGGATTGATCACGGCCTGGCGGCGGTCGACGCGACAAAGATCAGATCAATGTCCGTGGTCGGCTCGGCTCAAATCGCCGCCGAGCGCAAACGCAAGGCGTTGTAGACCACCGACACCGAACTGACGCTCATGGCCGCCGCCGCGAGCATCGGCGAGAGCAGGATGCCGAAGGCGGGATACAGCACGCCCGCCGCTATTGGCACTCCGAGCGCGTTGTACGCGAACGCGAAGAACAGGTTCTGGCGGATGTTGCGCAGGGTAGCGCGGCTCAGGTGCCGGGCGCGGACGATGCCGTTCAGATCGCCCTTGACCAGGGTCACGCTGGCGCTTTCCATGGCCACGTCGGTGCCGGTGCCCATGGCGATGCCGACCTGGGCTTGCGCCAGCGCGGGCGCATCGTTGACGCCGTCGCCGGCCATCGCGACCCGGCGGCCTTCTCGTTGCAGCGCTTTGATCTGTTCCGCCTTCTGATCCGGCAGCACGCCGGCGATCACCTGATCCAGGCCCAGTTTTCGTGCCACGGCTCGAGCCGTGGTTTCGCTGTCGCCGGTCAGCATGACGATATTCAGTCCCTCGGCATGGAGCGCCCGGATGGCGTCGGGCGTCGTTGGCTTGATGGGATCGGCGACACCCAGCAGGCCCGCGATCCGACCATCCACCACGACGAACATCACGGTCTGGCCATCGGCCCGTAGCCGTTCCGCCTCGTCTTCCAGAGCGCCCGGATCGACGTTCAGGGCTTGCAGCAACGTCCGGTTGCCCAGGGCGATCCGATGATCGTCCACCCAGCCCGTCACGCCTTGGCCGGTCACCGACTCGAAGCGTTCGGCCTGGCCGAGCATGATGCCTCGCTCCCGAGCGCCGCCGACGATGGCGGCGGCCAGCGGATGCTCGCTGCCCCGTTCCAGCGTCGCGGCCAGCCGTAACAGAGTCGCCTCATCCAGATTCGACGCGGGCACCGTCGTCACCAACTGGGGTTTGCCCTCGGTCAGGGTGCCGGTCTTGTCCACCACCAGGGTGTCGATGTGGCGCATCAATTCGATGGCCTCGGCGTTTTTAAACAACACCCCGACCGTGGCGCCCTTGCCGGTGGCGGTCATGACCGACATGGGGGTGGCCAAACCCAGCGCGCAGGGACAGGCGATGATGAGCACCGCCACGGCGTTGATGATGGCGTAGGCCATGGTCGGGGGCGGCCCGAAAATCGCCCAGACGATCAAGGTGAGCAGAGCGACCGCCACGACGGCGGGCACAAAATAGCCGGCGACCTGGTCGGCCAGCTTCTGGATGGGCGCGCGGCTGCGTTGGGCTTGCGCCACCAGATGCACGATTTGGGAGAGCAAGGTGTCGGCGCCGACCCGTTGCGCTTCCATGATCAGGCTGCCGGCGCCGTTGACCGTGGCGCCGATGACTGGGTCGCCAGGGTTTTTCTCGACCGGGATCGGCTCGCCGGTGACCATGGACTCGTCCACGATGCCGTGGCCTTCCCGCACGATGCCGTCGACCGGGATCTTCTCGCCAGGCCGGACCCGCAGGCGGTCACCGGGCTGGATGCGATCCAGCGGCACGTCCTCATCGTTGCCGTCGGCATTGATCCGCCGAGCGGTTTTCGGCGCCAGGCCCAGCAACGCCTTGATGGCGGCGCCGGTTCGCTGGCGCGCCCGCAGCTCCAGCACCTGTCCCAGCAGGACGAGCGTCACGATGACGGCGGCGGCCTCGAAGTAAACGGCGACTTCGCCGTGGGCATCGCGAAACGCAGTGGGAAAGAGGGTCGGGAACAGGACGGCCACGGTGCTGTAGCCATACGCCACGCCCACGCCCAGAGCGATCAAGGTAAACATGTTGAGGCTGCGGTTGATCAGGGACTGCCAGCCCCGCTCGAAGAACGGCCAGCCGCCCCACAGCACCACCGGCGTGGCCAAAAGCAGCTCCAGCCAGTTCAGACCGCGCGACGAAGCCAGCCCATCGAACGGCATGCCCGGAACATGTCGGCCCATGGCAACGACGATCAGCGGAACGGTCAACAGGACGCCGATCCAGAAGCGCCGGGTCATGTCCCGGAGTTCCGGACTTTCCTCCTCATCGAGAGTCACCGTGCGCGGTTCCAGCGCCATGCCGCAGATCGGGCAGTTCCCTGGCTCGTCCCGCACGATCTCCGGATGCATGGGGCAGGTGTACTCGATTTTGCTCGCCGGCGCGGAGATGCCCGCCGGCTCCAAGGCCATGCCGCACTTGGGGCAACTGCCCGGCCCTTCCTGGCGAATCTCCGGGTGCATGGGGCAGGTATAGATCGTCCCTGGCGCAGGGGTCGGCGTCTCGATCGCCGACTTTGCCGGATGAACGGGATGGTGATGGTGGACATGGGCAGCGTGATGGCCATGTTCGCAGGAAGGCGCGGGGGTGTTCATCGGGTGTCCTCCTCGTCAATACAGGTTAGATGCCCTATCTTTACTTCTGTACTCGAGTACGGAGTCAAGCATGAAAAAATCGCTTTCGTTGACGGTCGGCGAACTGGCCAAAGCCACGGGTGTCCATGTCGAGACCGTGCGCTACTACCAACGGCGCGGCTTGCTGGCGACGCCGGAACGCCGTTACGGGACGATTCGCCGCTATACGGACGCCGATCGCGACCGGTTGCGCTTTATCCGCCGGGCGCAGCGGCTGGGTTTCACGCTGGAGGAAATCGCCCAGTTGCTCGCCCTGGACGCCATCCGTGATCGGGATCGGGCGCGCGCCCTGGCCGAAATCAAGGTGGCCGATTTGGATGCCCGCATCGCCGATCTGCGGGCCATGCGCCGCGTCCTGGTCGAACGGATCGCGCATTGCGTCCACGGCCGGTCCGCCGAACCCTGTCCGATCCTCGACGCCTTTCGCGGCGATGTCGGCGTCGAATCGCTGGAGGAGGGCTAATGTCCCCGCGCCTGTTGGTGGTCGATGACGATGCCGCGCTCAACCTCGCGCTGTGCGCGCATTTCGAGGACCGCGGCTGGCGAGCCACGGGCGTGTACGATTGCGCCGCCGCCCTGGCCGCGACCGCCGGGGCGGCCTTCGAGGTGGTCCTGCTGGACGTGCAACTACCGGACGGCGACGGCGTCGAATTGCTCGGCCGGTTGCTCGAACGCGATCCACACCTGCCAGTGATCCTCATGACCGGCGGACGCGATGTCGAACGCGCCATGCAGGCCATCGCCGCCGGCGCCTTCGACTGGCTGCCCAAGCCGTTCGAACCCGCCGAACTGGAGCGGTTGGTGGACCGCGCCCAGGCCGCCCGCCAGGCGAGCGCCGCCGGGGGCGCCGCAACTGACGATGCGCCGCCGCGGACCCTGGTGGGCGAGAGTCGGGCGCTGCTGGAAATCGGCAAGACCCTGGCACGGGTGGCGCCGAGCGATACCCGGGTGCTGATCACCGGCGAAAGCGGTACCGGCAAGGAAGTGATCGCGCGCTTGGTGCATATCTACAGCGGTCGGCGGGGACCGTTCGTCGCCGTCAATTGCGCCGCGCTGGTCGAAACCCTGCTCGAATCGGAACTGTTCGGCCACGAGCGCGGCGCCTTTACCGGCGCTCACGCCGCCAAGCCCGGCAAGTTCGAGCAGGCCGCCGAGGGAACGCTCTTTCTCGACGAAGTGGGCGAACTGCCGCCGACCGTGCAGGCCAAGCTGCTGCGGGTCTTGCAGGAAGGCGCGTTCGAACGGGTGGGCGGCACGCGGACGCTGGAGACGCGCGCCCGGATCGTCGCCGCGACCAACCGCGATTTGCCCGCCGAAGTGACCGCCGGACGGTTTCGCGAGGATCTGCTGTACCGGCTGGCGGTGGTCACGCTGCATGTCCCGCCGCTGCGCGAGCGCCGCGAGGACATCCTGCCGCTGGCCCGCCATCTGCTGGCCCGCGCCTGCCGACGGCTGGCCCGCGCGGCGGTGACGTTGGCGCCGGATGCCGAGGCGTGGTTGCGGGCGCGCGATTGGCCGGGCAACGTGCGCGAACTGGACAACGCGCTCGCCCGCGCGCTAGTACACGTGCGTGGCCCGCGCCTGACGGCCGACGTGCTGGACGGTCCGCTCGCCGCGCCCCCCGACGGCGCGCCCGCGACGGATGCTTTCCGCGATGCCAAAGGCCGACTGTACTCGCTCGACGAGCTGGAGGCGATTCAGATCGCCAACGCCCTGCGCGAAACCGGTGGCCATAAAGGTCGCGCCTGCGCCATTCTCGGTATCTCGCGGCCCGCGCTGGAGCGCAAGCTCGACCGCTACAGCCTTCGCCCGCGCGCCCGCGCCGAAGATTGACCGTGCCGCTGCTGTCGCGCCTGTCGCTGCGGGTTTTCCTGCTGGTGGCCGCCCTGGTCACGACCTGCGGCGCGCTGGTGCATTTGCCCGGCCTGGTCGCTTTTCGCACCGAATATCTCGAACACCGGTTGATCGATGCCTACATGGCGACCCTCGCCCTCCGCGCGGGCGGGACCTTGACTGCCGCCCAGACGGTGACGCTGCTCGAACGGGCGCACCTCGTCGGCATCGAGGTTCGGTCCGACGACGCCGAATTGCGGCTCGGCACGCTCGCCCCGGTCGAGCGCGATATCCGGCTGGACCGGGAACCGCTGGGGCAGCGTCTGCTCCGCACCTTGCAGGCGCTATTCGACGGCGGTCAGGGCTTGCTGAGGGTCAGCGGCGCACCTCCCGGCGAGGGCGTGCAGGGTCTGTGGATCGCCGTCACGCTCGATGCGGCGGCGCTGCGGCGGGCGGTACGCCATCATGCAAGCGAAGCGCTGTGGCTGTCGCTGGCGATTTCGCTGTTCACCGCCGGTCTGGTGCAACTGGGGCTGATTCGCCTGCTGTTGCGCCCGGTCGGTCGTTTGACCGCGCAACTGGCGGCCTTCCAGGCCGATCCTTATCACACGCCACCGCCGCGACCGCCCTTCCGTGCCGACGAAATCGGCGCGTTGCAACGTTCTTTGGCCACGATGGAAGTCGAGGTGCAAACCGCGTTGAAACGCGAGGCGCGATTGGCGGCTATCGGCGGGGCGGTGGCGCGCATCCATCACGATCTGAAAAGCATCCTGGCCACCGTATCGTTCGCCTCGGCGCGGCTGGCCGACGCCGCCGATCCGCGTAGCCGGCAACTGGCCGAATTGCTGGCGCAATCGGTGCGGCGGGCGGTGCATCTGTGCGCCAGCACGCTGGATCTGGCGCGCGGCGAAACGCCGGTCGGGCGGCGCGAGCGCATCGACCTGGCCGCATTGTGCGTGCAAGCCGTCGCCGCCGCCGCGCGACCACCGGCGTTTCAAGCAACCGCCGACGTGCCGCCCGACGCAACGGTCAGCGGCGACCCCGAACGGCTGGCGCGGGTGTTGGGTAACCTCCTGGCGAACAGTCACGAGGCCGGCGCCCGACAGGCCCATCTCGTGGCGCGCTCCACCGCTGTCGGCTGGACCATCGAGATCACCGACGACGGTCCCGGCTTGCCGGAAGCGGCTCGCGCTCGCCTGTTCGAACCCTTCATCGGCTCGGCCAAGGCCGGCGGGAACGGCCTCGGTCTCGCCACCAGCCGCGATATCGCCCGCGCTCACGGCGGCGATCTGTCCCTGGTCGAGACCGGACCCCACGGCACCCGCTTTCGCCTGACCCTGCCGCCGTTCGTTTCCTGAGCCTCGCCATCAACCATCGATCGCTGGCCAGCGTTTAACGCTTCGATAAGGTTTTAACGAATCGTTTAATGCGCTGGGGCATCCATCGCGCTAACGTTAATGCTGAAATTAATAAAAAATACTTAATAATAAATTAGTTGAAATTAAAAATCGGGTTGGCACGGTATCTGCCTATTACCTGTCAGCAGCAATGCAAAGCAATAACCCAACCTAGTTTTCCAAGGAGAAAGCGATGATGAAAACCACCCGTTCGATGATCGCCGGTGCGCTGTTGAGTTTCGCGATGGCCGGCGCGGCTTATGCCGACAGCGGCGGTCACAACCCGGCTCAGGTCTTTCCGAACCCGCCCAGCGACAGCCCTCGCGTTACCGTGACTGCTCAGGATAATCATCATAACGATGGCGGCCAGGATCGGAGTGGCCGGGATTGGTCGAAGGCTGTTACCCCCCATGCCCACGAACATCCGACCGATGCATCTTCTTACCCCTCGCTGCGGGAATGGGGGTGGAATTCGAAATAAAATCCAGCATGCTCGAATGCCGCTTGCAACGCGGCTCTCCATCAATGCAAAGCAATACGCCAACCGAATACCTGTCCAAAGGAACTCATCATGAAAAAGACCAAGTTGATTGTTGTAAGCGCGGCTTTGGGTTTTGCAGTAACGGGCGCGGCTTATGCCGACAGCGGCAGCCATACTCCAGCCCAAATATTTCCAAATCAAACCGAAAGGGTACAGACCGCGCCAGCGAACTCGACGGAAATGCCGGTTCCCCGCCCTGGCTGGAACAAGGGATCGCAATATGGCGTCGAGTGGCTCACCGGCACGACCAAGGCCCGTTCCGAGGGAAGTTCAACCAACCAGCCTCCCGCCAGCACCGTGCAATCGGTGGGTAAAAATTGCAACCTGAAACCCATGGCGGGGTTTAACCAACACAACAGCTTTGAGCATTCATGCTGAATACATCGCGCTAAAGGCTATCCCGGTCGGATTTCCGAATCTGTCGGGGTCGCCTAGCCCTGATCGTTACCCGGATTTCGGAGGAATTGCCATGAAAACGCAACTCGCTATTTCAGCTCTTGCTTTGATCGTCGGTCTCTCCGGCATGACTCCTGTCGTAGCGGGCTCGTCTAGTGCAAGCAGCCATTCCGCTGCGAGCACCCCCTCCTCCCAATCAGCCCCCTACGGGCGGGGGAACGAATTTACCCGTTCCTGGAGCGACGAGGCGCCTACCCGATCTTGGAACCAAGGGATAACACCGTCGCAATCCAAGGATTTCCAATCGTCTCCGGCTCGCCCCACGACTGGCAAAAACTGCTCGCTGAGTCCGAGATTCGGATTCAACGACGTCACTAATTTTCCCACCTGCTGAATCATGAACTGCAATGGCCGGATAGTCGTGATCCAGATTGATCGTACCAAAAGCTATCCCGGTCGGATTTCCGAATCCGCCGGGACCGCCTAACTCTAATCGTTAGCCGGATTTCGGAGGAATTGCCATGAAAACGCAACTCGCTGCTTCAACTTTCGCTTTGATCGCCGGTCTCTCCGGCATGACCTCCGCCGTGGCGGAATCCTTCAACGACCGCAGTTCGGATTGGACGAGGGATAGCCCGATGCCGAATGCCGCCTACGCAAGCAAACCCCAAGCGCTACCTCCCGACGGCTCCTTTGCAAGTTCTTGGGGTAGCGGGAAAACACCGACACAATATGAGGGTCCATCACCGTCTCCGGCTCGCCTCACGACCGGTAACAACTGCTCGCTGACACCTAGACTCGGATTCAACGACTCCAATAATTTCCCAATCTGCTAAATCGTGGATTTCCATCTTCAGACCGATCATGATCCAGTCTGGCGAATTCCAGGCGACGGCGGTCGTTATTTCGCGGCTTTCGATGGTCGTCGCCGATAGTTTTCTTGAAACCTCCATGATTGAAGAGGGCTTCCCGATGAACGGCGTCGCCCAACAAACCGGCATCGACACCACGCCGACAGCAGTTCCAGGCGTCTTGATTTACAAGGAGTTTTTTCGCCTAATCAGAGTTACGTTAGCAAAAAATATCCTTAAAAATCATAGTCACAAAAATACGGGAGCGGGAATCGACACCACGCTGAAGGCCGCATGCCGTTACGCGATGGAAAAAGGCAATCGTTTTGCCCGTGGCCCCGCTTACAAGGGCCACGGCAGGAAGGTGTTATCCAGCGTCGGGCAAACGGCACGGTGGTACGAAGGCATGGGTTATACCAAATTGATGGAATTCGACGATCCCCCGGTCTACGCGGTCCTGAAACGCGGGCACCACGAAGTTCATATTTTCCAGCCGCCCGATCCAACCCTTCGCGCTTGGCTGGAGAATGACGAAGCCGCGCTCGATGACCCGGCCATGCGCGCTTATGTGCTGCAAAAATCCGGCTTGGACGAGTGCGATCTGCCGGTCGCCAGCAAACCCCACTATTTTCATATCAACGAGGTGGACGATGTGTTTATCGCCACCGCGGATGAAGCCCAATGAACTCCAAGACAAAATCCGCCAACACCCAAAACGCAAGAAGGATGAGCGCCGGTCGCGCCGGGTCGTCGGGCGAATTCTAAAAAATCCAGGGGGATATTCATGCACAGTCTGCGGAAAACCGGGTGCGCGCTGGCGTTCCTGGTCCTGCCGCTGGGCGTTCAGGCGGCGAAACCCGCCGCCGATTTGCCGGGGGCCACTCTGCCCGAATTATTGGCTTGGGCGGAGCAACACAATCCTGAACTTGCGGCGATGCAACATGAGACCGAGGCTGCCGACGCGCGGATTCAACCGGCAGGCGCGCTGCCCGATCCGATGTTCAGCGTCGAATGGCGGGATATTCCCAACGACAGTGACTTTACCTTGGCCCCATCGCGAGTGGGCTCCATGAAGTACACCGTGGCGCAGACTCTGCCGCTGGGAGGCAAGTTGAAGTCCAAGCAGCAGGTCGCCGAAGCGGAGGCGGAGAAAGCACGCCGACAGCGGTCGGCCCTATCCGCCGCGCTGCGGGCCAAGCTCGCCACTGCGTTTATTCAGCGTTATCAGGCACAACAGAACGAGATTCTGCTGAAAGAGGAATTGATGTTTCTGCGGGAAGTCGAGCGGGTTGCCCAAATCCGCCACGCCAACGGCCTCACGCCCCAGCAGGATGCCTTAAAGGCGCAGATCGAACAAACCACGCTCAAAGCCGATCTGATCACGGTGGCGACCGAGCAACAACAGGCTCGCGCCAAACTCAATGCGTTGTTAGGCCGGCCGGCGAACGCGCCGCTGGCCGAACCGAAAGCGCTACCCCCCTTGCCTAAACCGGCCGCGCTGGCGGATGCGGCGGATCGGGCGCTCGGCGCCAACCCGGAGTTGCTGGCTCAGGCCGCCGCCATTACCGCTGCCCAACAGAATCAACGCTTGGTTCGCGCCAACCGTTATCCCGATCTGACCGTGAGCGTGTCTCCGATCCAGGTCGGCAACCGGCTGGCGGATTGGGAAATCATGCTGTCGGTCAACATCCCGCTGCAACAGACCAGTCGTCGCTCTCAGGAGCGCGAGGCCGCCGAACTGGCGAGCGCCGCGCAACTCCGACAGGACGCCATGGCGAATCAGGTGCAGGGCGACTTGCAGGAACAACTGGCGGCGCTGGACGCCGCCCGCGAACAGGAAACGCTCATTCGCACCAGCCTGCTGCCGCAGGCGGAGCTGACGTTCCAGGCGGCGCTCGCCAGCTATCAAACCGGTCGCGTGGATTTCACCACCCTGCTCGACGCGCAGCGGCAAATGCGGCGAGCGCGTTTCGACCAGTTAAAAGCCCTGCTGGAACAACGCCTCCGTCTGACCGAAATCGAACGCCTGGTAGGAGCGCCGCTGTGAAATCGCGTACTTTGGTTTCGGTAATCGTTGCAGCCCTTTTCATCGGCTTTGGGCCAGTTCCGGTTCCTGACGCCGCGGCCCAGCAGGGCAAAATCCTTTATTACCGCAATCCGATGGGCTTGCCGGACACCTCGCCGACCCCAAAGAAGGATTCGATGGGAATGGACTATATCCCCGTCTATGAAGGCGAAGAAACCGGCACCGATCAAGTCCGCATCAGCCCGGAGAAAGTGCAAAAACTGGGGGTGCGGACCGAAGCGACGCAGCAGCGCGTCCTCAGTCGCCCGGTGCGCGCCGTCGGTCTGATCGCGCCCGACGAGCGCCGTTTGTTCGCCGTGGCACCCCGGTTCGAGGGCTGGATCGAGCGCCTGCTGGTCAACAGCACCGGTCAGACCGTGAAACGCGGCGAACCCTTGATGGCCGTGTACAGCCCCGAACTGGTTTCCGCCCAGCGCGAATATTTGTTGGCCAGCGGCGGGCTGCGCACGCTGAGCGAGAGCAGTCCCGAAACTCGCGAAGGGATGAGTCAACTGGCGGAAACCGCCCTGTTGCGGTTGCGCAACTGGGAAATTTCCGCCGATCAACTGGAACGCCTGCGCAAGGAGGGCAAGCCGCAACAGCAACTGCTGCTGAAAGCGCCGGCGGATGGCGTGGTGCTGGAAAAAACCGCCATCCAGGGGATGCGCTTCATGCCGGGCGAGATGCTCTATCGCATCGCTGATTTATCCGCTCTGTGGCTGGTGGTGGACGTATTCGAGCAAGACCTGAACCTGGTGCATCCCGGCCAGGAGGCGCGCATCATCGTCAATGCCTTTCCCGGCGAACGGTTCCTGGGCAAGGTCGCCTTCATTTACCCCACCCTTAACCCGCAGACCCGCACCGCGCAAGTGCGGATCGAACTGCCGAACCCCAAAGGCCGCCTCCGCCCGGCCATGTACGCCAGCGTCGAACTGGCCGTCAGCCACGACAAGGCAGCGGTGTTGACCATCCCCACCTCGGCGGTGCTCGGCAGCGGCACCCGGCAAGTGGTGCTGGTGGAGTTGGGCGAAGGCCGCTATCAACCGCGCGAAGTGCAGTTGGGGCTGCGCGGCGATGACTATGTGCAGGTGCTGGAGGGACTCGCCGAGAACGAGCGGGTCGTGGTGTCCGCCAATTTCCTGATCGACGCCGAAAGCAATTTGAAGGCGGCGCTCGGCAGTTTCGGCGGGCATGGCGGCCATGGCGCGACGACCCCCCCTGCCGCGACCCCGCCGGAAACGCCGTCCGCGCCGGCTACGCCCACCGCACCCGCCGGCGCGCACCAGGGCCACTGACATGCTCGGCCGCATCATCGAGGCTTCCGCCCGCAACCTGTTTCTGGTGCTGTTGCTGACGGCGTTCGTGATCGCCGGCGGCGTCTACGCCGTTCTCCACACGCCGCTCGATGCGCTGCCCGATCTCTCGGATACCCAGGTCATCATTTACACCGACTATCCCGGGCAATCGCCGCAGGTAGTCGAAGATCAGGTCACCTATCCGCTCACCACCGCCATGCTGGGCGTGCCCCGCTCCAAGGTGGTACGCGGGTTCTCATTCTTCGGCGCGTCGTTCGTCTACGTGATTTTCGAGGACGGCGTGGACCTCTATTGGGCGCGGTCGCGGGTGCTGGAATACCTCAATTTTGCCGCCGGACGGCTGCCGCGCGGGGTGACGCCCAGTTTGGGACCGGATGCGACCGGCGTCGGCTGGGTGTACCAGTATGTCGTGCTCGGCGCGCGGCGCACCCTGGCGGAATTGCGCACCTTGCAGGACTGGTTCGTCCGCTACCAGCTCACCAAGGCGCAGGGGGTCGCCGAAATCGCCAGCGTGGGCGGCTTCGTGCAGCAGTATCAGGTCGTGGTCGACCCACGCAAGTTGCAAGCCTATGGCATCCCGCTGATGCGAGTGAGCGAAGCGATCCGCGCCAGCAACACCGATGTCGGCGGTCGGGTGGTGGAGTTGGCCGAAACTGAATACATGGTGCGCGGCAAGGGCTACTTGCGCGGGGCCAGCGACTTGGAGCAACTGGTGCTCAAGGCCGAGGGCGGGGTGCCGGTGTTGCTGCGCGACGTGGCGCGCATCGAGATAGGGCCGGACGAGCGGCGGGGACTGACCGAACTCAATGGGGAAGGCGAGGTGGTCAGCGGCATCGCCGTGGCTCGTTTCGGCGCCAACACGCTGGACGTGATCCACAACCTGAAGGCCAAGCTGGGCGAAATCGCCAGCGGCCTGCCGCCAGGCGTGACCATCGAGCCGGTTTACGACCGCTCTGATCTGATTCACCGGGCCATCGAGACGCTGAAAAATACTTTGATCGAGGAAAGCGTCATCGTCGCGCTGGTCTGCATCGTGTTCCTGTTCCACGTCCGCAGCGCGCTGGTCGCGATCCTGATGCTGCCGGTGGGAATCCTCATCGCCTTCATCGTGATGCGGTTGCTGGGGATGAACTCCAACATCATGAGTCTGGGCGGGATCGCGATCGCCATCGGCGCGATGGTGGACGCCGCCATCGTGATGATCGAAAACGCCCACAAACATCTGGAACGGGCCGCGCCCGACGCTTCGCGGATTCAGACCCTGATCGACGCGGCCCAGGAAGTCGGGCCGGCGCTGTTTTTCAGCCTGCTGATCATCACCGTCTCGTTTCTGCCGGTATTCACCCTGGAAGCGCAGGAAGGACGCCTGTTCCAACCGCTGGCGTATACCAAGACGTTTGCGATGGCCGGCGCGGCGTTGCTCTCGATCACGCTGGTGCCGGCGTTGATGGTGCTGTTCGTTCGCGGCCGGATTCTTCCCGAACACCGCAACCCCATCAATCGCTTCCTGATCTGGGCGTACCGTCCGCTGATCGCCGGGGTCATGCGCTGGAAAAAGCTGACGGTCCTGCTGGCGCTGGCGGTGCTGGCGGCGACCTGGTATCCGGCCAGTCGCTTGGGCAGCGAATTCATGCCGATGCTCAACGAAGGAACCCTGCTGTACATGCCCGCCACCTTGCCGGGCTTGTCGGTCACCAAGGCCGCCGAGATCCTGCAGACCCAGAACCGCCTCATCAAAACCTTCCCGGAAGTAGCCTCGGTGTACGGCAAAGCCGGGCGGGCCATCACCGCGACCGATCCGGCGCCGCTGGAAATGTTTGAAACGGTGATCAACCTGAAACCGGAGCGCGAATGGCGGCCCGGCCTGACCGTGGACGGACTGATCGCCGAACTGGACAAGGCGCTGCAAATTCCCGGGATCAGCAACGCCTGGACCATGCCGATCAAGGCGCGGACCGACATGCTCTCCACCGGCATCCGCACCCCCATCGGCATCAAGGTGTTCGGCAACGACCTCGCGGAACTGGAGCGACTGGCCAAGGCCATCGAAGCCGTGGTCAAAACCGTGCCCGGCACCACCAGCGCCTACGCGGAGCGCATCACCGGCGGCTATTACCTGAACATCGAGCCGGATCGGGCGGCGCTGGCCCGCTACGGTTTGGGCATCGGCGACGTGCAGGACGTCATCGCCACCGCCCTGGGCGGGGAAACCGTCACCACGACCGTGGAGGGGCGAGAGCGGTTCGGGGTCAGCGTCCGTTATCCGCGCGAGTTGCGCGCCGATCCGCAGGCCATCGCCTCGCAGGTGCTGATCCCGACGCCGGCCGGAGCGATGATCCCGCTGGGGCAGGTGGCGAGCATCGGTCTCGACAAAGGTCCACCCAGCATCCGCACCGAAAACGCCCTGCTCTCCGCTTATATCTACGTGGACATTCGCGACCGCGACATCGGCGGTTACGTCGCCGACGCGCAACGGGCCGTGCGCCAGCAGGTGTCCTTCAAGCCCGGGTACTACATCACCTGGAGCGGCCAGTTCGAATACATGGAACGCGCCAAGGCCCGGTTGGTCGTCGTGGTCCCTTTCACCCTGCTCATCATCTTTGTCCTGCTTTATCTCAATTTCCGCCGGCTGACCGAAACCCTGATCGTGATGTTGGCCTTGCCCTTCGCCCTGGTCGGCGGAATTTGGCTGATGGATGGGCTGGGCTACAACCTGAGCGTGGCCGTCGCCGTGGGATTCATCGCGCTCGCCGGGGTCGCGGCGGAAACCGGCGTCATCATGCTGATCTATCTGGATCACGCCCTCATGACGTTGCGGCACCAACGCGAGAGGGCAAGCCAGCCGTTGACCGCGAGCGACATCTACGCGGCGGTGATGGAAGGCGCGGTGGAGCGGGTGCGCCCCAAGATGATGACGGTGGTGGCGATCATGGCCGGTCTGTTGCCGATTCTGTGGAGCACGGGTACGGGGTCGGAAGTGATGCGCCGCATCGCCGCGCCGATGGTGGGCGGGATGGTGTCTTCGACCGTGCTGACGCTGGTGGTGATTCCGGCGTTGTACGCGCTGGTCAAGGAAGCGGGCCTGCGCCGGGCGGCGCGCTCCGCCATGCGCCGTTCCGAAGCCGCCGGTGCAATGAGGGCACCAATATCCTGACGCTGGCGATGATCCACGAAACCCAAACTCTTCCAAAGATCACTGAGGTCGGATAGCGATATGGACTGGAAACGAGGATTACGCCAACCGGGCGTGATGGCGGCTTTGGGCGCCGCCCTGCTGTTCGGAGGCGGCACGCCCCTGGCCAAAGGGCTGCTGTCGAACGTCGATCCGTGGCTGCTGGCGGGCCTGCTCTACCTCGGGTCTGGAGCAGGGCTGGCGCTGTACCGCCTCGGGTGCCGTGCGCCGGCGGAGAAACTGCCGCCGATGGCATGGGGGTGGCTGACGGGGGCGATTTTCGCTGGCGGCGTGGTGGGCCCGGTGCTGCTGATGTTCGGACTGACCGGAATGCCGGCGTCGGGCGCGGCGCTCTTGCTCAATGCGGAAGGGGTGGTGACCGCGTTATTGGCATGGTTCGTCTTCGGCGAGAACTTCGACCGGCGCGTCGCCTTGGGGATGGCCGCCATCGTGGCCGGGGCGCTGGTGATCGGCTGGCCCGGCGAGGCGCGCTTCTCGACCCTCTGGCCGGCCCTGGCGGTGGTGGGCGCCTGCCTGGCGTGGGGGATCGACAACAATTTCACCCGCAAGGTGTCGCTGGCCGACGCGACCTGGATCGCCATGATCAAGGGCTGGGCGGCGGGGAGCGTGAATCTGGTGCTCGCGATGCGGCTGGGCGCGGGATGGCCATCCTTCCCCACGATCGGCGGCGCGTTGCTCGTCGGTGGGTTCGCCTATGGAGCGAGCCTCGCGCTGTTCGTGGTCGGTCTGCGTCATCTCGGGACCGCCCGAACCGGGGCCTATTTCTCGGTGGCGCCGTTTTTCGGCGCGGTCCTGGCGATTCCCCTGTTGGGTGAGCCCGTCACCGCCCGGTTGCTGATCGCCGCCGGCCTGATGGCGCTGGGCGTCTGGCTGCACCTGACCGAGCAACATCGCCACCCGCACGCCCACGAGCCCATGGAACACGCACACGCGCACGTCCACGATGCCCATCACCAACATCCGCACGACGAGCGGGCGCCGACCGGCGCCTCCCATCGTCACTGGCACCGCCACGAACCGCTGACGCACTGCCATGCGCACTTTCCGGACGCGCATCACCAGCATGAACATTAGGCTTGGTGGACGGTTTTTTCTATATTGGCGAGCAGATCTCTCCACGGCTTCGAAGAGGCTCTTGCATCAAGAAGGTCTCGCACCAGGTTTCGCTCGAGAAACCCTGGCGGGTTCGTTCTGGATTCCCTGTTCTTCACGCGAGGTGCGTCCGTGAATCGCTGTCTGACTCATCGAGCAGCTCTGCTGTTCGCGGCCCTGCTGCTGGTCTTCAGCGCCGGGCTGCCCTTCCCGGCCTTCGCCCACGAAGGCGAAGACCATGGCGCGCCTGAACCCGTCACGGTCGCCGCGTCGGGCGAGACGCTCCTGGCGGCGAGCGGCAGTGGCTCGCTGTTCGAGGCCGTTTTGAAATACCGGCCCTTTACGCCGGGGGAGACGGTGGCGGTGACGCTCTACCTGGTCTCCGCCGAGACCAATCGCCCGCTGGCCGACGCCACTGTCGGCGCGACCCTTTCCGAAGGTGACCGAAGCACCGCCGTCGCGTTCGCGCCCAAATCCGGCGGACCGGTCGGGGCTTACAGCGCCACCCTGACCCCCGTGACCGCCGAGCCGATGTCCTGGTTGTTCGACGTGACGGCGGGCAGTGATAGCGACTTGATCGGCATCACCGGATTCCAGGCCAGCCGCCTCGCCCACTCCGACTCCGCAGTGGGCAAAATCTCGTCCCACGGCCGTTGGGAGGTGTCGCCTCAGCACCTGGCGGCGCTGGCGGGCGTCGGCGTCCTGCTGCTGGTCGCCGCCTTCGCGGCGGGCCGCCTGACCGCTCGTGGGAGAGCGTCCGCATGATGTGGAACCGGATCGGCCCGTTGATCGCGTCCACCTTGATGGCCGCCGCGCCGTTTGCCCAAGCCCACGAGGGCGAAGATCATTCCGGCGCCGGTTTGGCGGCGTCCGCGCCCGCGTCGCCCACCGCGCCCCTTTATGTCTCCATCGAGACGCAACTCCTGGCCCGAATCGAGACGAGTCGCGTGCGTCTGGAAACCGTTCCCCGCACGCTCCGGGTCCTGGGCCGCACCCTCATCCGTTCCGAACGCGAGGCCATCGTGACGGCTCCACAGGAAGGCCGCCTGATCGCCACCAAGGACTACTCGATTCCCGCCCTCGGCGAGTTCGTGAAACGGGATCAAATTATCGCCGTCGTCGAGGAATCGATCGCGGCGCCCGACCTCGTGACGATCGCGACCGAGCGCGCCCGCGCCGCCAGCGATTTGCGGCAGGCCGAGGCGAGCCTGACGCTCGCCCAGCGCGAGTACGACCGCCTGACCAAGCTGGCGGGCGTCGTCACCGACAAGGACATCACCGCCGCCCGCAACACCCTGGAGGTGGCCAAGGCCAAGCGCGATGGCTTCGTCGAGCAGGTGGCGCTGCTCGATAACGCCTCGACCAAGGGGATTCTCGCCCAAAAGCGCCGGATGATCCGCGCGCCGCTCGATGGCATGATCGCGCGGACGCACGTCACCCTCGGTGAAAACGTCACCCGTGACAAGCCCTTATTCCAGATCGTCGACACGTCTGAGCTACTGGTCGAGGCCAGCATCTTCGAGAACGACGTCGCCGCGATCCTGGCCGCCCAGCGGGCGTTCTTCACCGTGGAAGCGTTTCCCGGCGAATCGTTCCCGGCCCGCATCGTGTCGCGCGGCGCCACGGTCGACGAGCGCACGCGCGCGCTGCCGGTGCTCTTCGCCGTGCCGAACGCCGAGGGCTGGCTGTTCGGCGGAATGTTCGGGCGCGTCTACATCGAGACCGGTTCCGAGGTATCGGGAATCGCGGTGCCCAAATCCGCGGTGGTCGATCTGGACGGTCAGCCCATGGTCTACGTGAAGACCGGCGGCGAGCGGTTCACCCCGCGCCCCGTGCGGATTCTGGAACGCCTGAGCGACCGTTTTCTGCTGGCCGATGAAGGAGTTCTCAAGCCCGGCGACCGCGTCGTCGTCCAGGGAATCTACCAGGTCCGCATGTCCAAGCCCTTACCGGCGGCGGGCGACCCGTCGGTCCGTTAACCCGTCGAACCCCGTCGATCGCCAACCATTCAACCCCCTTTCCAACCCGACGCACTCGACTCGACCTTCCAGGAGATTCCCATGAAATTCCGACTTTCCACCGCCGCCCTCCTCGCCCTGGCCTTGCTGTCCGCCGCCGGCGCGAACGCCCCAGCGAATGCCGCCGAAAGCCACGACCACGGCGCGCACGGCGCGGCCAGTTCGGCCACCATCGGCGCTTCCATCGCGCCGGCCAGCGGATTGAAAGTCGGCGAACCGGCGACCTTTACTTTGTCGCTCGTCGCGAAGGACGGCAAGTCGGTCACCCTCTCCGACCTGAGCGTCGCGCACACCGAGAAGGTCCACCTGCTCATCGTCGATCCGAGCCTGACCGACTATCACCACGAGCACCCGAAGCCCGGATCGGCGCCCGGTACCTACACCTTCGCGATCACGCCCGACAAACCGGGCGAATACAAAGTCTTCGCCGATTTGCTGCCGGTCGCCACGAACCGTCAGGAATACGCCGCGACCCGCTTCACGGTGGCGGGGACTCCCGCGCCGGTCGAGAAGGTCACGAACCGGAAAACGACCGTGGCCGGTTACACGTTCGAGTTGAAATTCGAGGAAGAGCCGCCGGCCGCCGGTCATCCCCACCAAGCTCGGCTGACGGTGACCGGCCCGGACGGCAAGCCCGTCGCCAAGCTGGAGCCCATCATGGGGGCGTTCGCGCACCTGGTGGGTTTTAACGAGGATCGCTCCGAAATCGCTCACATCCATCCGCTGGGTCAGGAACCCCGAACGGCCGCCGAACGCGGCGGGCCGACCCTGGAGTTCCAAACCAAATTCGTGACCGGCGGCTACCAGAAGCTGTTCGCCCAGGTGCAAATTGACGGGCGTCCGGTATTCGCGCCCTTCGGCATCGAGGTGACGCCCGCCAAACCGGACAAAACCGCCTCGGCCGCCGGTCACGGACAACCCCACGGGCACGACGAACCGGTCGCCATCCCGGCGACCGTCGCCGACATTCTGGTTGCCGTCGACCGACGCGTCGCGGCCATTGACCAGGCCATCGCCGGGGGCAGCCTGGCCAAGGTCCACGGCGAAGCCTTCGCCGCCCGCGATCTGCTGGCCGCGCTGCCGGAGAAAGTGATCGGTCTCAATCCAGAGGAAGCCAAGGCGCTCGACGCCGCCATCGGCCGTATCCGCCAGCAAGCGGCATTGCTCGACAAGTTCGGCGACGCCGGCGATGCCGCGCAGACCCGCGCCGTCCTCACCCGGTTCAAGAAGGAGATTGCCGGCATCCGGCAACAGGTCGAAGGGAAGCCGGACCGCCACGCGCACTGAGCGATGCGCCGCGCGTCCCCGGCGGATGCGACGGCACCGACCCAGCCCATCCCTTCACCCACCCCGTCGGCTGCGATCCCGAGCGACGGGAACGACATGGCCATGATCAAACGGCTCATCCATTTCTCGATCAGGAACCGCCTCTTCGTACTGGCGGCGGCGTTCGCGCTCACGCTCTACGGTCTCTACGAGATGGCGAGACTGCCGGTGGACGTGCTGCCCGACCTCAACCGGCCGCAGGTCACGGTGCTGAGCGAAGCCGCGGGCCTGGCGCCCGAGGAAGTGGAAACCCTGGTCACTTTTCCCATCGAGACCGCCCTGAATGGCTCGACCGGCGTGCAGCGGGTCCGGTCGGTGTCCGCCGTCGGCCTGTCCATCGTGTTCGTGGAATTCGACTGGGGTCAGGACATTTACCTGGCGCGGCAACTGGTCGGCGAGAAGCTCGCCGCCGTCCGCGACCGCCTGCCCGCCGGGGTCGAACCGCAAATGGGGCCGATTTCGTCGATCATGGGCGAAATCATGCTCATCGGCCTCAAAAGCCAGACGATCCCGCCGGTGCAATTGCGCCTGCTGGCCGACTGGACGGTACGTCCGCGCCTGCTGTCGATCCCCGGCGTGGCCAACGCCATCCCCATCGGCGGCGGCCGCATGCAGTATCAGGTGCAGGTCGATGCGGAGAAACTTCGCGCCTACGACCTGACCTTGGAAGAGGTCGAGCGCGCCGTCGCCAACGCCAACGAAAACAGCACCGGCGGGTTCATCGAGAAGCAGAGCCAGGAGTTTCTGGTCCGCAACATCGGGCGGGTCCGCAACGTCGCGGAGTTCGCCGACGCCGTGGTGACGACCCGCGAAGGCACGCCGATCGCGGTAGGCAACGTGGCGCGGGTGCTGGAAGGCATCCAGGTCAAGCGTGGCGATGCCTCCATCAACGCGGAACCCGGCGTCATCGTCATGGTGTCGAAGCAGCCGGGGCAGGATACGGTGGCGCTGACCCGAACCATCGAAAAAGCCATGGCCGAGCTGCGCGCCGCCCTGCCGCCGGGGGTGGAACTGGACGACGACGTGTTCCGCCAGCAGCATTTCATCGAGGCCAGCATCGCGAACGTGATCGAGGTCATGCGCGACGCCGCCATCCTGGTCGCCGTCGTGCTCGTCTTGTTCCTGCTCAACGCTCGCACGACGCTCATCTCGCTGGTGGCCATTCCGCTCTCCTTCATCGTCACCTTCATCGTCTTCAAGTTCGCCGGCATCGGCATCAACACCATGACCCTGGGCGGTTTGGCCATCGCCATCGGCGAGCTGGTCGACGATTCGATCATCGACATCGAGAACGTCTTCCGCCGCTTGCGCGAGAATGCCGCCCGGCCGGCGGAACAGCGGCTGAATCCGCTGCGCGTCATTTACGACGCCTCGAACGAAGTCCGCTCCACACTCGTCTACGCGACCATCCTGATGGTGATCGTCTTCATCCCGCTGTTCCAATTGAGCGGCATCGAGGGGCGCATCTTCGCGCCGATGGGCATCGCCTACATCGTGTCGGTGCTCGCTTCGCTGGTCGTCTCCCTGACCGTGACGCCGGCCCTGGCGGCGGTGCTGCTGAGCCGCTATTTCGACGGCGTGCGCGCCCGGTTCGAAGCGCGGGGCCTGATCTTTCGCGGTGGCGAGGAAGCCGATTCGTGGATCGTGCGCCAGCTCAAGGCCATCGACCGGGTCCAGCTCGGCTTCACGCTCCGCCATCCCACCTTGGTCATGGGCGCGTTCTACGGATTGGCGCTGGTCGCCCTCGCGGCGGTGACGCAACTGGGCCGCGAGTTTCTCCCGCCGTTCAACGAGGGCACCATCACCGTCACCCTGATCGCCGCGCCGGGCACTTCGCTGTCGGAAAGCAACCGCATCGGCGCGCTGGTCGAGAAGGAGTTGCTGGCCATCGGCGAAGTGGCGCTGGTCAGCCGTCGCACCGGCCGCGCGGAATTGGACGAGCACGCCGAAGGGGTGCACTCGTCGGAATTGGAAGTCGACTTCAAGCCCGGCGGTCGGCCGCAACCGGAGGTGCTCGCCGAGATCCGCGAGCGGCTCGGCCGCTTCCCCGGCATGGTCGTCAACGTCGGCCAGCCCATCTCGCACCGGCTCGACCACTTGCTGTCCGGCGTCAACGCCCAAATCGCCGTCAAGGTGTTCGGCGACGATCTGGCGACGCTGCGGGCGAAGGCCGAGGAGGTGCGTGCGGCGATGGCGACGGTGCCCGGCGTGACCGACCTGTTCGTCGAGAAGCAGGTGCTCATTCCGCAGATCCGCATCCAGATCCATCGCGACGCCGCCAAGACCTACGGCATCCAGGTGGGCGACCTGGCGCGAACGCTCGAAGCCGCCCTGTACGGCAAGACCGTCACCGAAGTGCTGGACGGCCAGAAAACCTACGCCGTGGTGGTCAAGCTGAACGACGAGTATCGCGGCGACGAGCGGACCCTGGCCGACATGCTGATCGACACGCCGACCGGCGCCAAGGTGCCGCTCCGCGCCGTCGCCGACGTGATCGTGGGCGCGGGACCGAACCAGATTCTGCGCGAGAACGGCCAGCGCCGCATCGTGATTCAGGCCAACGTCGCCGGCCGCGACCTCGGCGGGACCATCGCCGATCTCCAGGCGGTCGTCGGCGCGCGGGTCCAACTCCCCACCGGCTACTTCATCACCTACGGCGGCCAGTTCGAGGCCCAGCAGCAGGCCACCCGCGTCATCGGCCTGCTGTCGATGGTGTCCCTGCTGCTGATGTACGTCATTCTCTACAATCACTTCCGGTCGCACCGGATCGTGCTCTGCATTCTGATGAACATTCCGCAGGCGGCGGTTGGCGCGGTCGCGGTGATCGGGTTCACGACCGGGGTCTTTTCCATCGCCAGCCTCATGGGGTTCATCACCCTGACCGGCATTTCGCTCCGAAACGGCATCATGATGATCAATCACTACCTCCACCTGATGCGGCATGAAGGCGAGACGTTTGGCGAAGCGATGATCGTCCGGGGGTCTCTCGAACGCCTGGTGCCGGTGCTGATGACGACGACCACGGCGGTGCTGGGCCTGATCCCGCTGGCCGTCGCTGGCGGCGAGCCGGGGAAGGAAATCCTCCAGCCGATGGCCGTGGTCATGCTCGCCGGCCTGGTTACCTCGACCTTGCTCGATCTCGTCTACACGCCGGCCTTCTTCTGGCGCTGGTGCGGTCCCGTCGCGAAACGACTGGCGAAGGGCGGTGAAGCGAGTTTCGCCACTGCTTGAGGATGGGCGCGCGGATTCAATTCGCGGCTGAGGGAATTGGAGACGACCGGAAGGCTTGATCGGGAGTTGTGGAGAATATGCGCTTGAACCTGAATCGGGTCTGGCAAAGAAAACCGTGAAATTCTAATAGATTTTATTTAAGTCTTTAAATTTTATACAATTGTAAATCTTCGATCAGTGGTTCCGGAATTTGATCCAGGCGCAGTTCATAACTACCAAAACGGTTGGTATGTTCGGTGCGGTAGGGGGAGAAGTGAGCGATCACCTCTTCGGTGACGGGGTAGCCCTCGTTAATCAACTCTTGCAGGCCCCGAGTCATGGACGCCACGTTGTGGAACACCAAGAGATTAGCGACCAAGTGGTTGTATGGCGCTGCTCACGATTGCGATCTTCTGGCTGTCGATAGTCCCTACCGAGCTGTTCGCGTCCCAGGCGGCCGTGATCGCCGTCAAGATGGTCATCTCGTGGGGCTTCCTGGTGCTCGTGCCGGCGCTGGCGGCGACGGGAGGCTCGGGCTTTGCCTTGGCGAAGGGGCGGCGGGGCGGGGTGATCGGTGCGAAGCTCAAGCGCATGCCGCTGATCGTCACCAACGGCCTTCTGGGGCTCATTCCCGCCGCGTTGTTCCTGGTGTCCAAGGCGCGGGCCGCCGAGTTCGACACCGTTTTTTACGCGGTGCAGGCTCTCGAACTCGTCGTGGGGGCGGCGAACATGACGCTGCTGGACCTCAACCTGCGCGACGGCCTCAGGATGAAAGGCCGGCTTCACCGCCAGCCCGCATGACAAGAAGACACTCCTGACCAACCAACTCAAGCGGCATTGGTTGCTCGGCTGATCCCATTAGCCTCTTAGCGCACGATTTTTTTCCGTTTCGTGAGCGACCCTTTCTATCCAAACCGCGTTCCCCTGTCCGAAAAACTCTTGGTGCGAACCGGAGGGCTGAAGGATGTTGACCTCGAAAGCAACGGCCAAACCGGTGATCGACCACTTGCCCGAGCAGGCGACGGGGGACGATATCCTGTACGAGTTGTACGTCAGACAGAGGATCGAGGCGGGCTTGGCCGCTGCTGCTGAGGGCAAAGCAGTCACTCACGAGGATGCCAAACGGCGCTTGCTGGAGGGCTGAGGTACGCTGGGCGGAACCCGCCTTGGCCGATCTTGAGAGCGCCGGGATGCTGGCGCAATGGCCACGGTGGGCTCGCACGACGCCCGAAGCGGGGCACGACGACGTTCAGGCGTTCTACCGGGCCACGACCTCGATCAATTCGATATCTTATTTTCAGCATGTCGTTGACCATTTCACCCAGCGGTAACCCTTTCGCTGTCGCGCGCGCCTCGAGATAGGCCAGCACATCGGCGCGCAGGGTGACGGCAACCGCCCCCCGTCCCGCAAAGCGATTGGGTTGCGCCTGCGAATAGTCAAAGTCGTACTCCGGCAACAGATCATCGGGTGTTTCGTTCATAGTCTCGTTGTTCCTTTGGCGTCGCCGCGCGGGCGCTGATGAGGCGGAGGTGGTCTTCACCGATTTCGGTAAAAAGAGCCGCTGGCACCGACGGCTATGCCGCCCCACACGGCTTTGCCCCCTTGGGCTGACGCTGCGGCGATCTGGCAACGGGCTACCCTCTCCGTAACAATTCACCACCATCGCCATTGCACCACATTTCTTTGAACGTGCCTTAAAAGTTGTTTTTTAATTTATATAAAACTATTATTTACTCCGAAACCCTTCTTCAAGCCGGTCGCGGAGGCCCGTGATGAACGTCATCCATCGGCGAACCCCCATGTGGGTTCGGATCAATCCCTGGCGTTGGGGCGCTCGCCGCCACGTGGCGGCACGGCGCTAACGCCCGCCGGAGACCCTGCCGTCGTGCCTGGCCTGCGCGCCGAGGTCGCGTCCCTGTTCGCCGAGTGGCTCGGCCTGGACGTCGAACGCTACACCAGCCTCACCACCATCGAGGACGACACTACTTTCGTCAGCAAGGACGGGGGATTGATGAGCCTGCTGCTCGTGCACGGTCACCGCCGGGTGGTCGGCGCGACGGAACTAGCCCACCTGACCGGGCAACTGGTGACCCTCTGGGGCTCGGCGCTGAGCGGTCACTATCACACCCTCGACATCTGCTTTCATTCCGATCCGGCGACGACCGGCCGTGAGATCGACTGGATGCTGGCGCCCAGCCTCCAGACCGCCGCCCGGCAGGGCCTCGACCTCGGCGCGATCTTTGCCGAGCGCCGCCGCCATCTGCCCCGGTACGCCGCGACGGAAACGGTGTATCTGGCGTTGTGGACGGCGCCGACCGGATTGCCGCGCACCGTGCGGCGCCAGGAACGGCGGGCGCGCCGCCAGCGGCTCCGGGACCGGCATCGGCCGGGCGGGTTCACCCGCGACAACCAGAACACCGAAGCGGTCAATCGCGACCTGATCGACACCCATCGGTCCTGCGTCGCCACGGTGCTGGCCGACATGACCGCCTTCGGCTTCGATCTCGAACTGCTGCCCGTAGAGCGGGCCTGCCGCGAGTTGCGCGGGCGGATCGATCCGGACTGGACGCCCGACGACTGGCAACCGCTCCTGCCCGGCGGGTTTCCCCGGGCCTGCGAACATCCGGACGGCGCCTACGACCCCAGTACCTGCTGGTTGCCGGCGCTGGGCTCTCAACTGATTCCGCGCGACCTGCGGATCGTGGATTACCGGACAGTGCAGATCGGCGACCGACTTTACCAGCCGCTCTACGTCGATCTCCCGCAACTGACCGAAGTGCAGCGCTTCGAACGGCTGTTCGAGCGGGTGCGCGGCGAGCGGCTGCCGTGGCGGCTGCTGATCCGGCTGACCGGCGGCGCTGAGGCGTGGCTGCTGGCCAAGCGGTCGATCAGCAGTCTGCTGTATTTCGCCGGCCACCAGAACAAGCTGATCAACCAGTCGGTCGGGGCGATGCGCAAGTTTCTCAACGGGGGCGGGCTGGGCGTGCGCGCGCAGATGGCGCTGACCAGTTGGGTCGATATCACCCGACCCGCCGGCCGCGGCCGCACCCACGCCGAGGCGCTGCGGGCGCGCACCGCGCAACTGGCGTCCTACCTGCAGGCCTGGGGCGCCTGCACCGTGCGCGAGTACGGCGGGCATCCGGTCAAGGCCTGGGCGTCCACGGTGCCGGGCTTGTCGACGCTGCATATCGCGACCCGCTACGCCGCGCCGTTGGCCGAGGTGCTGGTGACCCTGCCGCTGTTTCGGGCGGCCTCGCCGTGGCGGCGCGGCGCGCTGCTCTATCGCACCCGCGACGGCAAGCTGTATCCCTACCAGCCCGGCTCCAGCGAGCAGGGGACCTGGAACGAGCTGTATTTCGCCCGACCCGGCAGCGGGAAATCCGCCACGATGAACGCCAATAATCTGGGACTGGTGCTCAGTTCCGGCTTCCGTCGATTGCCGTTCATCCGCATCATCGACATCGGTCCCTCTTCGGAAGGCCTGATCGACCTGCTGCGCGAAGGCCTGCCGCCCGACCGCCGGCACGAGGCGCAGTTTCACGCCCTGGTCAACGACGCCGGCTGGGCGGTGAACCCGCTCGACACCCCGTTGGGCTGGCGCCGGCCCCTGCCGCAGGAGCGGGCGTTCCTGGTATCGTTCCTCAGCGTGCTGGCCACCAAACCCGGCGACCGGGAGCCGGCCGAAGGCATCGCCGACTTGATCGGCCTGGTGCTCGATCTGGCCTACGCCCATTTCGCCGACGACCAAAGCCCGAAACGCTACGTGCCGGACCAGGATGCCGGGGTGGATGGGGCGCTGGTCCGGCACGCCGTCGCGCTGGACGCGGAACCGACCTGGTGGGAGGTGGTGGATGCCCTGTTCGCGGCCGGCGACCCGGAGGCCGCGGTGCGGGCGCAACGCGGCGCCGTGCCGGTGCTCAGCGATCTGGTGGCGGTGGCCCAGCAGCCGCAGGTCCGGGATCTGTACGGCGGCGCGATGCGGCTGGTCGGCACCGCCGAGTCGCCCATCCAACTGTTCAACCGCATCGTATCCGCCGCCACGCGCGAGTTTCCGCTCCTGGCTCATCCCACCCGGTTCGATCTCGGCAACGCCCGGGTGGCGGCGCTGGATGTGGCGGCGCTGTGCGGCGACATGACGCCGGTCGGCCAGCGGCAGACCGCCGTCGCCTATCTGCTGGCCCGCCATATCCTCGGCCGCGATCTGTTCCTCGACGATCATCTGGCGCGCGCCGCGCCGCCGCGCTATCGCGCCTACCACGCCCGGCGGTTCGAGGAACATCTGGCCTATCCCAAGAAGTTCTGCGTGGACGAAAAGCATCGCTGCGGCCCGATCGCCGCGATCAACGCGCAACTGGTCCGCGACCAGCGCGAGGGCCGCAAGAACAACGTTCAAGTCGCCCTGGCCAGCCAGATTCTCACCGATTTCAGCGCCGAGATGATCGAACTGGCCTCGTCGGTCTACATCATGGAGTACGGCAACGACGACACGGCCGAGGACGTGCGGGAGAAGTTCTCCCTGCCGGCGTCGGCCATCGAGTTGCTGAGGGTCTACGGCAACGGGCCGACGCCGGACGGCGCGCCGTTTCTCTGTGCGATGAAGACCAAGCGCGGCCTGGTGTGTCAACTGCTGTACCTGACCAACGGCCCCATCGAAATGTGGGCGCTATCGACCACGGCGGAGGATCGGGTGATCCGCCGCCGCTTGTACCAGCGCTTCGGCGCCCCCGCGGCCTTGCGGGCGCTGGCCCGTCGCTATCCGTCCGGGAGCGCCAAGGCCGATCTGGAGCGACGGCTGGAACACAGCGCCCATCCGGCCCTGGACCGCGACCAGGTGCTCGACGCGATCGTCGGGGAGCTGGCCGGCGCGATCGCGGCGGCGGAAACGGCGGCAGCGGGTCCACTGCCCGATGCGGAGGAGGGGGAATGAACAACGAGCCCATGGCGCGCGTTGCGGGCATCCGAACGGTCTCGGACTGGATCCGGGTTCTGCTTTGCGCGTTGGGGATGGCCGGTTGCGCGACGCCAGCGCCGCCGGTGGCCCCCTTGAGCGACGCGGAAACCCGGCTGGCCGCCGCCGCGGCCAGCGTGGCCGAAGCGCTGGCCCGGCTGGCGACGGTGGAGCAGAGCGCGCATCGGATTCACGTCCAGGCGTTGACGCCGGCCGCTTTGCCGCCCGAACTCCAGGTGCGGGTCAACGTCGAGTACCAGGGCGACCTGAAGCCGCTGGTCCACGCGTTGGCGCGCACCGTAGGCTACCAGGTCCAAACCTACGGCCGCTCGGCGGCCCTCGCGCCGGTCACTATCGTGGCCGAAAATCGCGCCGTCGGCGATATCCTGGCCGATATCGGCTATCAGACCAGCACCCGCTGCGACGTGGTGGTGGCCGCCGAACGGCGGCTGGTGGAAATCCGCTACCGGCGTGAGTTCTCGCCCCCGGCGGCGCGGCCCCGGCGCGGCGCCGGGCGGACCGGATAGGCCATGGCGACCGTGCGGCGGTGGCCGGGCGGGTTCGGGTGGGCGCTGGCGTTGCTGGTGGCCGGGCTGCCGGTCGGCGGCGCGGCGCAAACCGGCGCGCTCGCGTCGCCCGCCCCGCCGACGCTGGCGGACGCGGAGCGGGCCGCCGGCGACTGGCGCGCCGCCGACCGGGGCGAGTTGACGCTCGACGCGCTCCAGCGCGGGCGCAGCCATTCGCGCCGGGGCGGCGAACCGGCCATCAACGACGTCCGCGCCGAAGCCCTGAAGGAAACCGCGCTGCGGTACGGCGCCCGCGCCGGCCTGTATGCCCGGACCCGGGAGATCAACCAACTGCTGGATCGCCAGGCCCGGCGGTTGGACCCGGTCTTTCTGTTCGCCCCCCTGATGTTGCACGGCAACGTCCTGCCGCCCGTGGTGCAGTACGGGTTCGATGCCGTCAAGCTCGATCCCGGCCAGCAGCAGTTGCGGATCGTCGATGCGCTGTATGTCCTGGTCAGTCCCGCGCGCCTGGCCTTGGCCCCGCCGGACTGGCGCAGCTACCTCTACCTGCCGGTGGAGCGTCCGGAGCCGCCGGATGAAAGCCTGCTGCCGGATGGTGGGGTGGCGGCGGAAGTGGCGCTGTGGGAAGACTACGTGGCGCGTGGCTGGCGGGCCGGCGTCCAGCAGGCCAATCGGGGGTTCGAGGTTCAGCTCGACCGGCTGGAGCGCGATCTCAAGGGCATGGCGCTGTACCGCGAACTGCTGGCGAAGGACATGGTCACCGCGCCCCAACTCGACCGGCGCATCCTCGGCGTCACCGGCGACGCCGCAACCCTGGCGATCAACGACCGGATTTGGCGGATCGAGGTCAATCCCCGGTTCGTGCGCGACAACCCCCGCTGGAAGCCCTATCCCAGCCATCCCTACGCGCCGTCTCGTCCGCCGCCGAATCTGAAGATCACCGTGGTGGAGGCGCGCGCGGCGGGAGCCGGAACGGCGACGGCCCCGGCGGATCGCCCCGCGCCGGCGGGGCCATTCGCGGGCTGGGGCCAACGCTAGGTGGCGCGCGATGGCGATGACCCTGCTGGAGTGGCCGGCGTCGCCCGGGTTTCCGGAACCCCTCTGGTATGGGGTGGAGGATTGGCACCGGCTGTTGCTGTGGGCCACCGACCAGGCGGTGTCGGACGTCACCCTCCAGGCCAACCAGCCGGTGGTGGTCGAGCGCCACGGCCGGTTGTTCCCGGTGACCCGGCGCCGGCTCGCCCCGGCCGAGGTCTATCACCTGACCCAGGTGATCTATGGCGACAATGCCCCCAGCCAGCTCGCCGGCGGTCAGGACATCGACTGTTCCTACGAGATCCCGCGCGGGCGCGCGGACCTGGCGCGCTACCGGGTGAACATGACGGCCGTGCGCGCCGGGCGGGAGCGCGGCGTGGAAATCACCGTCCGGACCATCGCCACCACGCCGCCGCCGCTGGCGACGCTCGACC
The DNA here is from genome assembly GCA_046347555.1 of Candidatus Competibacteraceae bacterium. Lineage (GTDB taxonomy): Bacteria > Pseudomonadota > Gammaproteobacteria > Competibacterales > Competibacteraceae > Contendibacter. The sequence goes on from JAXMFY010000056.1 coordinate 45,901, forward strand.
TGCCCCCGGCGCTCCGCGCCGGTCTGGTGTTCGAGCAGGGCCTGGTGCTGATCACCGGTCCCACCGGGTCCGGCAAGACCACCCTGCTGGCGGCCATCATCCGGCACCTGCTGGAAGATCCGCACGCCCACCGGAAGATTCTGACCTACGAGGCGCCCATCGAATACGTCTACGATTTCGTCCCGCGCGTGCATGCTTCCATCGCCCAGCACGAGATCGGGGTCCATCTGCCCAGCTTCGCCGCCGGGGTGCGCAACAGCCTGCGCCGCAAGCCGATGGTGATTCTGGTGGGTGAAGCGCGCGACGCCGAGACCATCACGGCGGTGGTGGACGCCGCCATGACCGGCCATCTGGTCTACACCACCAGCCACACCAACAGCGTGCCGGAAACCCTCCGCCGGCTGGTGTCGGCGTTCCCGGCCGACGGACGGGACGGCCGGCTGGCGGACCTGCTCGAAGCCTTGCAAGCCATCGTGACCCAGCGCCTGGTGCGGACCACCGACGGCCGGCGGGCCGCCGTGCGCGAATACCTTCGTTTCACCCCGGACCTCAAGGACGCCATTCTGGCGCAGCCGCCGGCGCGGGTGGTCGCGGCCACTCGTCACCTGGTGCGCGAGCACGGTCGCCCCTTGACCGCCGATCTGGACGCCCTGCGGGCGGCCGGGCGGATCGACGAGCGGGAATACCGGCTGTTCCGGGGGCTCGGCACCCAGGCCGAGGCGACCTCTCTTCCGCTGCCGGCGGGTCCCGACGCCCCCGAACCCGGAGAAACCGATGGCCCAGGATGAATACGAGGTGGCGGAAGCGCCATGGCGCAACACCGCCTTGCCGCCCATGCTTTGGTTCATCGAAGCCCACGCGGCGTTGCCCATCGTGCTGTGGCTGGTTCACATCAGTTGGCCCACTTTCGTACTGGCGGTCGCCGCCATCGCCGGGCTGACGGTCGTCCGCTATCTGGGTTTCGACGCCCGGTCGGCGTACCGGACCGGGCAGTGCTTCCTGATTCGGGCGCTGACCGAGGGTCGAATCCGGGCCGTGCCCGGCCACCGGTTGCGGAAGGAATGATATCAGGACTTTCGCTTATGGGCTGTTTTTCTACTATATATAGTGGTTTATTGATGAGATTTACACTGCATATGGTAGTCAAGCGAAAGTCCTGGATATAAAACTATCAACAATCCAATAAATGGTAGAAAAAATTAATTTCGACTATTGCGAATAAAGCTAACATACGAAGGGTCTACCCGTAAGTAACAGCCCAACCACCCTCCGAACAGCCTTTGGACTGGATAACGCCATGGCGCTCGTATCCATCAAGACGCCGAGCCTGCCCACCGCGGAAGAAACCCGGCTGGCGGCCGAAAGCAGTCGAAGGCTCGCCGCGATCATCGGTCACGGCGAGACCGCGCAGTTGTGCCTGTACGATGGCGACGAAAGGTTGACTGTACCCGTGTCCGCCATTGGCTTGCTGGCCGAGATTCTGAACCAGATGGCGCAGGGTAACACCGTGGCGCTGGTCCCCATCGCGCACGCGCTCACGACCCAGCAAGCCGCCGACCTGCTGAATGTCTCCCGGCCGTATCTCGTGAAGTTGCTGGAGGACGGTAGAATTCCGTTCACCAAGGTCGGCCGTCACCGCCGTATCAACTATCCGGATTTGCTGGCCTACCGGGCGCAGGCCGACGAGAGTGCCCGCCGAGCGATGGACGACTTGTCCAGACAGGCGCAGGAACTGGGGATGGGCTACTGATTGGCCGGTTTTACTGTCGTCTACGATGCGTGTGTTTTCTACCCGGCGCCGCTGCGCGACCTGCTGATCCGTTTGGCCGGAACCCGGCGGTTCCGGGCGTGCTGGACCGCGCAAATTCACGAGGAATGGACCCGAAACGTATTGGCCCATCGAGCGGACCTAACCCGGCAACAACTGGATCGGACGGTGATGTTGATCAACAACGCCGTCGAAGATTGCTTGATTACCGGCTACGAGCCCCTCATCGCTGGCCTCCAGCTACCCGACCCCAATGATCGTCACGTACTGGCGGCCGCGATTCGAGCGGGAGCCGCAGCGATCATCACGATGAATCTGAAGGACTTCCCCAACGAGGTGCTGGCCGAATTTGGCATTTTCGCCCAACACCCGGATGACTTCATTCTCGATCTGGCGGATCTCGAACCGCCGATTCTCGAACGTGTCGCCAAGCAGCAGCGGGCAAGTCTGCGTCGTCCGCCCCTTTCCGCCGAAGAGTTCGTGGGCAACATCCGCCGGCAGGGTCTGCCGGGGGTCGCGGATTTCCTCGAAGCGCGTATCGATCTCATTTGAGGGGATGCCTGTCGATCCGAATCGGCCCGTGCCGGACCCCGACCGAGCCGGTGGTGACCCGGTGGGGATCGGACTACACATCTGCCGGTCTCCCCGTGTTGCCCGAACGCCCATGATCGAACTGTTGTGTTACGAACCCGGCATTTATGCTGTGGACGCCGGCTACCTCCGCCCCCAACTCGCCGCGATTTATCTCCTCGTCGAAGGTGGCCGGGTCGCGCAGTGGTGGACACCGCCCTGCCTGCCGCGGGTGTTGGACGCCTTGCAGAGCCTGGGACTGCCACCCGACCGCGTCGATTATGTCTTCCTGACCCATGTCCATCTGGATCACGCCGGCGGGGCCGGGGCGATGATGCAGGCCTTTCCCGAAGCCCGGCTGGTGGTGCATCCGCGCGGGGCGCGGCACATGGCCGATCCAGCGCCGTTGTTCGCCGCCGTCCAGGCCGTCTACGGCGCGGATGAAGCCGAACGGTTGTACGGTGAGTTGACGCCGGTGCCGGTCGAGCGCATCCTCGCCGCCGGCGATGGTCATACTCTCGACCTCGGTGGCCGCACTTTGGTGTGCATCGACACCCCCGGCCATGCCCGCCACCACCTGAGCCTGCTCGATACCCACAGTGGCGGCATCTTCACTGGCGAAGCCTTTGGCCTGTCCTTCCGCGAACTGGATGTGGATGGCCCCCCCCTCGATCCTGCCCGCCATCGCGCCCACCCAATTCGACCCGGCGGCCATGCAGGCGTCGGTGGAACGGCTGCTGTCCTATCAGCCGCCCGCGCTTTACCTCGCCCACTTCGGCCAGGTTCGGGACGCGCCACGCCTGGGCGGCGATCTGCTGCGCCAGAGCGAGGCGCAGGTGGCGCTCGCCGAGCGCGAGCGGGACAACGACCCGGCGCGCGGCGCGCGCCTCCTGGCCGGCCTGTGGGAACTGGTGAACGCCGAAGCCGCGCGCCAGGGCTGGCGGCTGGCGGCCGACTCGCTCCACGCCGTGCTGGACGAGTATCTCGCCCTCAATGCTCAGGCCCTGGACGGCTGGCTGGCGCAGGCCGCGCCGAGGCCAGGCAGGGATGCCGTCTAACCTGTTGCCGGCCAAGATGGGGGATTCGAAGGAATCAGGAGGAGCGATGATTTTGCTGGGGGCTTTGCACCATGGAAATGATCCTGTTCATCGGCGGTCAAGCCGCCGGCAAGTCCACGTTCTATCAGCAGTGCTTCCGGGATACGCATCTGCGGCTCAACCTGGACATGCTGCGCACCCGTCACCGGGAAGCGATCCTGCTGGAAGCCTGTCTGCGCATGAAACAACCGTTCGTGGTGGACAACACCAATCCGACCCCGGAAGACCGGCAGCGCTATATTCCGCTGGCCAGGGCCGCCGGCTTCCGGGTGGTGGGCTATTACTTCGCCATCCCGCTGGAGGCCGCCTTGCGGAGGAACGCACAGCGGGAGAGACGGCAACTCATCCCCGAGAAAGGCGTGCTGGCGACCTACCGGCGGTTGCAACGTCCCGCCTGGTCGGAAGGTTTCGATGCGTTGCACCACGTTCGCGCGGTCGGCGGGCAACGTTTTGTCGTGGAAGCGTGGCGCGATGAACTTCAATGAACTGGATCGGCGGCTGCGGGTGTTCGAGACCGCCCACGATCACTGCGCGTTGCCGGGTTTGTACCTGGTCGCGCGCCTGGACGGGTACAGCTTTACCCGTTTGACCCGGGAGTGTCGGCACTTCGCCGCGCCGTTCGACGAGCGGTTCCGGGATTGGATGACGGCCACGGTCCGCCACCTGATGGACTGCGGCTTCCGGATCGTGTACGGCTATACCCAGAGCGATGAGATTTCCCTGCTGTTCCATCCCGACGAAGACGCCTTCGGCCGTAAACTGCGCAAATGGCTGTCCATTCTGGCCGGCGAAGCCAGCGCTTGTTTTACCCTGAACCTGGGAGAGGTCGCTTGTTTCGATTGCCGGGTGTCGCAATTGCCGAGGCTGGAGTGGGTCGTGGACTACTTTCGCTGGCGCGGCGAGGACGCCTACCGGAATGCGCTCAATGGGCACTGTTATTGGTTGTTGCGCCGGATGGGTCAGGATACTTGGGCCGCCACGCGGTCGCTGCTGGGGCTGTCGGTCGCGGAGAAAAACGAGCGGCTGTTCCAGCACGGCATCAACTTCAACGAGCTACCGGCGTGGCAGAAGCGCGGCATCGGCGCGTATTGGGAGACTGTCGCCAAACCGGGTCTTGATCCCCGCAGCGGGCAAGCGACCACGGCGATCCGGCGGCGCTTGACCGTGGATTTGGAACTCCCCCGGGGCGCAGCCTATGACACCCTGATCCGGAGCTTGTTGTCGCCAAAGGCCGCTGAGGGTGGTCGAGAGGGCTGAGGGCGACCGACCCCGGGAACTCGCGGTGCGGCGAGGACCGCCGGACATCAGGACGCGGCGGTTGCTTCCGCCAGCCCGCCCGAAACAGGGTATCGAGCAGTTCCGGGTCCGGTTTGGCCGCGGGCGCCAGCGCGGCGGAACCCGCCGCCAGACGCGCCAGTTCGGCCTTGATCCAGTCGCTCAAAACGGAATGCGCGGCCCCCAGGCCCAGTTCTTCGCCGCCTTGCTTAAGTCTCAGCAAGCGCTCGATGGCGTCGCGCAATTCGCCGGGCGGGATCAACGTCTCCACCAACTCGTGGAACGACATCGGCACGACGCCCCGGCCGCTTTCCAGCCAGCGCACCGCCAGCAGCGGGCGCAACACATACAGATATTTCTTCAACCGTACCCGGTCGCCGTGCAGATAGCCCCGATCATTACCCCGCGCCATGTGCAGGTAGTACCAGGCGCAGCCGGTCGGGGAGTAGTAGGCGGGCGTCAGCGCCGCTATCGCCTCCCGGGATTTCGTAAGCGAACGGTTCAAACCGTTCGCTTACCGATTATTGGGATCAGCTATATTTGATCGGTGATCGGGACCGCCGCCGGGGTCGAGGGGATCACCCAGCCTGCACAGACGAAAGTGCGAACGGCCGGGGAAACGCCCCGACTGCGCTTGCAATTGCCTTGACGGCTAGGGGGCCAAAGGCCCCGAAGCAAAAGAGAAAAGAAGCTAGCTGTCAGACTGTCGATTTAGATGCGCGACGGGTCGTGATTTGCGTGGGCCGAAACCGGACTTCCCGTCAAGACGGGACTGCCGGGTCCGGTGAGCGGAAGCGAATAGAGCTGGGTCAGGCGTCAGCCAGACGCCCCAGTAGGGACACAATGAATTGGTGAAGATGGTTTTCATCGGAAAACACGCACAATATGTGACGTGATGGTGGGTACACCTCGGGCAAAAGTGGTGAAGGTGCAATCCATCCACAACTGAAACCGGAGGCGCACGATCATCAAGACGGCGAAGCTTATATCTTCGCCATTCTCGACGAGATCAGTCATGGTCGCGATGTCGTCGAGGCTTGGACGTGCTGAAAACGAGGGGTGCGAGTGCCATTCGCCAAGATAGTTGAAGCGGGTGAAATCGTGGCCGGTGCGGCGGAAGAAATCGTCGAGCGCCTGGCGATGAACATCTGGATCACGATTGAACATTGCGTGCGACCCGGAATACGCATCCAGGGAAAAGTCCATCACGCGAAAATGGGCGGGGGCTAGCTGCTCCGCGAAAATCATGCCGCCGATTTCCCGGCGTCCGGCCTGCCGAAGCGCCTTACGTAGCCGGGATCGAATGTCATGTCCCAGTTCGATCCGCATCTGAATCCCGTTCGAGTATCGAGACAATACGCTCGATTGCTTTGTCCACCTGTCCTTGTGTGATCTCGGACTGCCAGGTGCCTTCGTTGGTAAAATCCACCGGGCGCACGTCAAAGGGCTCGGTAAAAATCCAGGCCTGCGCAAGCCCGATCACATAGGCCGGATGCGGAAAGGCTGTTGCGTCAGGTCGCATCAGCGTGTCAAGCGCCAAGTGGCTGGCATGCCCTGCGATGACCGAAACGTCGGCGTCGTCGGCGATCAGCGGTGGCCCCTCCGGGGTCTGGGAATCATAGTCGCGATCGTCACCGATCCATGGGACACCCTGATCCCGGCACCATGCGAGATACTGCCGCCTGGCCGTATGTGGGGGAGGCTCGATTCCGGGACGGACACGGCCGACGAAACCGCCGATGCCACCGGCATAGACTTCCGTCCAGAGCATCGGCTTATTGGCGCTGCGAGCGGCCGCTGCGGCGAAGTTGAACGCCTGCGGGTTTGCGGTGGCCTCGATAATGAGGTCGCATGAGGCCAGATCGTTGAGGACAGACGATGTGGTTGCCGAAGATTCCTGACCGCCAAGAAGCACCCGCCGGACCTTCACATCGACCTTCGGAGCGACAGCCTTTACGCGTTCTTCTAGACCGTCGACCTTGTGCGCGCCAAGTGCACGGACATCAAGTTCGTGACGGACGAGGTTTTCGGGCTTCAGGATATCGTCATCGACGAGCACGAAGGACCGGACGCCGCTTCTGGCGAGCGTGACCGCGATTTTGGACCCGAGTGAACCAGCCCCGATGATTCCGACTTTCTTGGCTTCCAGAGTCGCATGGGCTGGAGAGAGCCGCGATGGTTCTGTTACCAGATCGACGGTCTGAAACGGGAAAACCTTCCACTGACCCTCGTATGGAAACGTGAAGAACATCCGCGTCGATTGCGCATCGGCGATAACGACGATACGGGCGCTACCATTATCGTTTGCAGGCAGCGAATCCGCACCGGTCGATGCGCGGATCAGCGCTTCGATGTGGTCATACTCGGTGATCGTTACGTCTTCCAGTGCGGAAACTCGGATCAGGACCGCCGGATAAGGTTTGACGGGCAACGGCGGGATTTCGGATTCGATCCAGTCCGGCTTGGTGAGTAGACCAATGGCGGCCACATAAGCCACCCAGGCCTTGTCCAGTACGGACAGGTCGACGGCCATGCCGGGTGCGCATGTGCCCGCTGCCATCTGCGCTATGAAGGCGCGGAAGCCGGGTGTCGTCAGATATCGACCTATAGCACTGCGGAGCTGCTGCCCGAGCGTGGCGTGGTGCGCGTTGGGGACGATGGCGCGTTCATTCGGCGACGGCTGTTCGCCTGCGAGAAGGCGATGGGTACTGGCGATCATCATCGCACCGGTCACCGAGGGGTCCCAATTGTCGGAGCGGTATTCGAGACACATTTCGCCACCCGTGCCGTATTGGTGACCGGAATGGCAGCGGCCGTCGCGGGGGAAGACGGACGGCGGTGTATCGGGAAAGAGGTCGGGATACTTGAGAACAAACGGCAACGTTTCGCCGTTGACATCAATGTCGAATTCGACGGCGAATACCAACTTCTCTAGCAACATCTCCTTGATCTGGACCAGCCACGGCTCATTTGCCCAAAGGTCTTCGATGACCTCCAGTTCTGCGGCGATCCGTTCAGGATTCTTAATCCACCACATCATCCGAATCCTCGCGGCTTGTCGTCCCGACGCGGCGCATTGGGGAACGTGAAGACGCCAGCCGGTGGCGCGACGGATGCCTCTTTCAGCAATCCTGCCTTGGCTTCCTTTTTGGGCTTGTCGCGGTCGCTGAAGAAAGTAGTGGCAAAGATTTTGTCCCAGCATTTCAAGGCTTTCGTGCGCGAGCACGCAGGGTCGAACAGCGGGTCGAGCGTATCGATGGCTTCGGTCAGGCGGTCGCGAAGGAACTTCGCCCTGGCGTCGTCATCGCTCTTGGTGATGGTCTCGTTCGGTGTCACCGGGTGCTTGACGACGAGGTTCCAGTTCAGCCGGTCCCGGATTGCCTTCATGGTGTCGTAGAGGGCAGTGTCCTCGCGGTTGAGATTGGCGCGATAGCATTCCACCACCAGCGCCGTGATGCCGAAACCGCCGAGAATCTGTCCGGACCAACTTGAGCGGCTGCGTGCGTATTTCTTGATCTGCCGGACGATCCGGCGAAGTTGGCGGCCGTTCGTGGTGTCTGGGCTTTGCCGGGTATTCTCCCGGTCGAACCAGTCGGTCACGTCGCGGGCGTCGGACCGTTTCCAATAGCTGGCGGCGAGTTCGTGGTGATAGGTTTCGTTGCCCCAAGCATCGGTGACAGTGACGCGCCGATAGACTGGCAGGTCGACATGATAGCCGGCGGCATAGTAGGCGCGGACGCAGTTCGGGCGCACTTCCGGCGGCGTTTTGAATGACCCGTCATCCAGAGCGTCGCGGACCATCTGGCGGGCCTGTAAGCCCGACATCTCAGCGCCGCGATCACCGATAAGATCCTCCTTGTTAAAATACACTCCATCGTCGATGTCGTAGTCTTTGTCAGGATGCTGAACCATGGTCTTCATGGCATAGCTGCCCTGCTTCACGAATTCACGCGGTGCGGGTTTGTTGTTGTTCTGCAATCCCTTCTTCAGCCGGTCGCGGTTAGCGTCACGGCGGCCGCGCATATTCGTGCGTTCCGCCTGTGGAAGTGTTACCGCTTCGTCGTGATGGGCAAGAATGTCGTCTGAGCAGTTATGCACTTAATCACCTCGATTTCACTATTAAACGACCGCAGGCCAATCCCCGGTCGCGCTGTTTGTTTCATTGGATGGATTTGGTTTGTTCGGGCATGGACTCGAAGAGCGCGCAAATCAGCGCCGCTTCACTATCGGTGTCCGCATAGGCACATTTGCTGTTTGCCATGTTGGCGTCCGTCCGCGCCTGGTCGATCAGTGCCTGAATGGCTTCGTCGCGCGTGTCGTCGAGGCCGAGATAGGGATTGATGGCGGCAGGGACTTTCTCGCTCGGGAAGCGAATGACGGTGCAGCGACGGTCCACATGCCGCGCCAGCTTCTTGGCCATGTGGTCGAAGGCGAACTGCTGGGCGTCAATCGCCAGCGATGCGGCATCACCGCCGAACTTCCATTCCAGCAACCCACGATGAATGGCGGATTTGTCGATGCGCTCCCCGGCCGGAAGGGGACACGTGCCGAGGCTGAAGATGTGAATTTCCTGACCTGGCTCGGTCATATCGAGTGCATCAATCAGCCCGACAAGGACCGGGCTGTTGGCCCACAGGCCACCATCGACGAAGACGTTATAGCCACCAGCATCGTTGTCGGGGTGGTCGACGGCGGCCATCGACCGGTAGATCGGCGCGGCTGTGGTGGCTAGGCACACATCGACGAGGGTGTAGTGGTCGTCGCGGTGATTGGTCGTGCCCTTGAGATGCGGTGTCTTGAAGACCCAGGCGCGATGTTGGCCCATCTCGGTTGCGGGGATGGCGAGTGCGATGTTGCGCGTCGAGTAGATTTCACCAAGGGTAATCTCAAACTTTTTTTCCAGCAGCACCTGACGCAGAATTTTGGTGCCTTCGGCAAGAGCCCGCGGTCGCTTTCTGATGTCGCAGACGGTACTAAGGATGCCTGTCGGTAATGGGCGGGTGAAGATCTTCGGGCCGTGCTTGACGTAGAGATCAGTAATCTCGGAAAGCGGAATGCCGATGGCGAGAGCGCTGGCGATGATGCCGCCGGTACTGGTCCCGACGATCAGGTCGAAGGCAGCGCCGATGTCCAGCGCCTTAACCCCGCGACGGGTGGCGAATGCGTTGGCGACCCTGTCGAGATAGGTCGCGGTATACGTGCCACGCATACCGCCGCCATCAAGACTCAGGACGCGAAGCGGCTTCGAATGTTGGTTCATTTTTTAAAATCTCAATAATCTCATTAACTGAATCAGTTTAACCCATCTGAAAAAAATTTACCCGATACGCTGGTAGACAAATTCAACGCCGCCCGAATCGGCGACGCTTTCGCGTCGTAGCAGGAATCCCTCGTTCCAAAGCTGCTTGAACTTCATACTCGCATTGGCGATCGAGATTCCTTTCTGGGTGGCAAATTCGGCCGCCCGGCATTCCGGGCGTCCCATGGCGAATTGAAACGCTTCGCGCGTGCCTTCGCTGAGATTGGCCCCGATCACTCTCGCGGACTTGCCTTCCCATATAAGCAGCGGTTGGTCTTTCCTCTCAGCCGCAGCGTCGATGTTCTCCGCAATGTCCTTGTCGGCCAGGTCAATGAGGCAGAAGCCTTTGGTCCGTCGATACCGGCGCGCTAATTCCACCAGAGTTTCCGACGCAAATGACATATCCAGGCGTCGAACACCCTCCAAGGAGACCTTGAATACGATCGTTCCCGGGTTTCCCTCCACAAAATCCAGAAGACGGTTGTAGACCTCGCGGCCTTCCGATCGCCCCCACCCATCCGGGCGGTTCATGAAATTGCGCAGGGAGAGCACTCCGAACATCTCGTTCATTTAACTAACTTAATCAGAATAACCCAGCCTTGTCAAGCGCCCATGCCGAAAGCAAACCCGATATGCGTACCCCAGAGCAGCGGCAGTCCCTCGTAGCAATGGGCGATGTTAAGTTCATAGATGCCCTTGGCCGGAACCAGCAAGACGCGCTGGTTCGGCAGCCGCACGTCCAACGTCGCGGCAAACTTGATGGCCTTGGCGGCGCATCCCTTCAAGCCGCAGCCTCGATCGGTGCCATGGCGCGATACGCCCTGGCGAAAGACTTCAACGAGAACTTCGGTGTCCGAAAGGTCGGCCAGTTTGGGGAACTCGGTTCGTAAAGCCGGGCGTAACGTGTCCATAATGCCGCGTCCGCTGTCAGACACCGCGACTGAGACCTTATTGCCGCCTTGATAGACCTGAAGCGCTGCGTAGCCATCCAGTTGGGTATCGCTGTGATCGAAGATGTTCTGGATCAGTTCGGCAAAGATCGTCCAGACGGCGCCGCCCAGTTCTTTGACATCGGCGCGACTCGCACAGGCTTTCTCGACCGCATCTGACAGACGAGTTGGCAATTCATCATCCCGCACGTCCTTGTTGATACGGGTAATCTCGACCAACATGCGGTTCCCGCCACGGTGCAAAGCAGCTCCGGAAATGAAAGGTCTTTCAGGTTCGATGTTAACCCGAGGATCAAGGCAATCGAAAAAACCCATCCTGTTGAGATATCCCATGGTTCCAACTTCACCTTCTTCGAACTGCAGTCGGGTGCGCCGGGTGGTCGAAACCAGTTGATTTGCAAGCGAGAGAAGACGGATTGCGCTGTCGATCATGATCTTGCAGTCGGCAGGAATCTCAAAGACGATGTCGTGGCTGCTTGGAGCGTGAGGGCTGCACGAAGCCAGCAGCGCAGTTTCAAACCGCGACGCATTTACCCAAGTGGCGGGGAAGCGAACCACACACTGCAAGGCGTTACCCCTTAATTTCTTGTTGCCTCCGCTGCTGCATGATCAGGGAGGGTCGTGACGAACACTTTCAGGCCTGTCAGTTCGGAAATCTCGGAATAATCCCTTGTCGTAGCTGCATTGCGGGACGAAGCGATAATCGATGCCGCTCCATAGTGAATAATCAGTATAAACCGCCTTTTCGGCGGCCAGCAGTCCCTCCTCATTGGTGCTCACCACCTATCGGTTTTCAAAATAGTCGGGGTCACTAGTTGAAAAGCAGCATTAACTGTTTGATTTTTAATCGCCGCGCCGACCTCAAAACACAAATACCTAACCGGAAAACGGATCGGCCTCCAGCCGGGTTTGCACCAGGGTCGCCAGCCCATCGAAGCCCCGCCCTAAATCGGTGACGCCAGCCGTGATCCAAATCCGCGTCCCCATCGGCGGCCCGATCATCGCCGATGGACATGAGTCAGAATTATGTCCAGCAGCGTGGGACCGACCGACCCGGTCACGCGAATCCGCGTTCGCCCCACCGCGATCTCGATCTGGCCTGGTTCCACTGGACTCGGCAGGGCGTCCGTACTGACCAGAGCGGTGGCCGTCATGCTCGTCGGCTCGGTAGCCACCGCACGCGCCGGCGTCATCACCACCGGCAACAGTATCACCACCGGTGCCGGCTCCAGCGCCATCACCGTTTCCGTCGGTTGTCTTGGTTGCCGTAAATTACTACCGTCGCCATTTGAACAGTTGGTTGGTGTTCATCTGATGGCTGAACGCAATCCCGGCGACCGATGCCCCCGGCTCCAACGTCAACTGCGCCAGCCGCCGCTTATACTCGACGCTGTACTGCCGCCAGCCCGAGGGATCAATCCAGATCATCCCCGGAGAAGGACTGTCCCATCCGTCATATTTTCCTGCTCTTCATTACGGTGCGGATACCCTACGTCTCCGCTCCCACCAGTGTCCCTATTCCGCTTCAGTCCGTCCAGACGGCCTTGGCCGGACCGTTACGGAATTCCGCTTGCGCCCGATAGGCCAGGGGCGAATGCAGCCACTCGAACAACGGAGGGTTGGATTTGCGCATCAATTGCAGCGCCTTGCGCAAGTCCCAGCCGTTGATGTCCAGTACGCCCTCGATGGGGCGCTCGATCACGTCGCGGCGGCGCTCCAGGTCGATGCTCAGATACCAGTCGCGCGGCCGGACGTAGAGGAAGCGCACGTCGTAGTCGCTGTCCGGCGAGGCGAAGCCCTAGAGCGTTGACCGGTTTGGACAAGGCTGGCCTTGAGGATCGGGCTGGGGAGGCTCGACCATCGTCCCTGGTTCAGGTTGGGATAGACTTGCCTTGTGGTCTTCAACCGCTTGGAGTGAATGCGTATGTGGACGCCCCCGCTATGGTCACCGCCCGTTGCCTTGAGTCCGGCCGAACAAAAGGTGGTGGCCCGTGCCGCCACGCGCAAGAAGCTGTTTGTGTTTCTGCGGGAGATTCGGGGCGAATTGTTCGATGAGGCTTTCCAGGGCGAACTGCTGGAGATGTACCGGCAGACGGGGGCGGGCAAGCCGCCGGTGCCGCCGGCGCTGCTGGCGATGGTGACGCTGTTGCAGGCCTGTACCGGGGTCGGCGATCAGGAGGCGGTGGAACTGACAGTGGATTCCAAACGCTGGCAACTGGTGTTGGGGTGTCTGGGGGCCGAGGAGCCGGCGTTCTCCCAGGGGGCACTGTTTGACTTTCGGATGCGGTTGCTCGGCACGGGGCTGGACCAGCGGTTGTTGGAACGCACCGTCGAACTGGCCCGGCGCCGTGGGGGTTCGACGCCAAAACCCTGCGGTTGGCCCTGGACTCCAGCTCCCTATGGGGGCGCGGCCGGGTGGAAGACACCCTGAACCTGTTGGGCCATGCCGCGCGCCAGGTGATCGGTTGTCTGGCGGCCCTGGCCCAGCAGGAAGTGGCCCACGTCATCGAACAGATCGGCTTGACGCTGTTCGATGCGCCCAGCCTCAAGGCGGCGCTGGATATCGACTGGGCGGACGCCGGCCAAAAACAGCAGGCGCTGCAGCGGCTCTGCGACGAACTGGACGCTCTCCAGGACTGGATCGGCGCGCATTTCCCGCACGAACGGCAGTCCCCGCCGTTGGCGGCGGCCTTGCGCACCTTACAGGCGCTGCGGGCGCAAGATTTGGAACCGGACCCGGCGGGCGGGAGCCGGATTCGCCAGGGCGTAGCCAAAGACCGCCAGATCAGCATTCATGATCCCGAGATGCGGCATGGCCGCAAATCCTCGGCGACGCGGTTTGATGGGTACAAGCGGCATATCGCCCACGACCTCGACGAGGGGGTGATCCTCGCCGCCGAGGTCCTGCCGGCTAACACCCCGGATACGGCCGGGCTGGAGCCACTGCTGATCGCCGTCGAACTCCAGCAGCGCCAGGTGACTGCATTGCACATCGATCGGGGCTATCTGGGGGACGACTTGATCCCCGCCTACGAGGCCTATGGGGCGGCGATCCGCTGTCGGCCCTGGCCGGCCCCCCACCCGGCCGGGCAGTTCAGCAAGCGGGAATTTCACCTCGATCTAGCGGCCGCCCAGGCGACCTGTCCGGCCGGCCAAGTGACGCCCATCACCCTGGGCAAAACCGCCAGTTTTCCGGCAGAAGCCTGCCAAGCCTGCGCGCTGCGCGCGCAGTGTACGTCCCGCAAGACCGGGGGCCGAACTTTGAGCATTCACCTGCAGGAAGACCTCTGGCAACGTCTCCAGATGCTGTCGACCACCCCCGAGGGCCGCGCCGCCCTGCGCGAACGGGTCGGGGTCGAGCACGGGTTGGCCTATGTCAGCCAGCGCCAGGGGAATGAGGCGCGGTATGGCGGTGTTCGCAAAAACACCTATCACTTACGGCTGGTGTGTGCGATCCAAAACTTGGAGCGGGCGCAAGCCCTCACCGCCCAGGCCGCCAATGACGCTGAACCCTTTGAGCGTTTGGCCGCTTGAGGCTCCAAACCGGTCAGCGCTCTAGGCGCGGCTGCCGGACTCGCAGGCGTACAGGATGCGGACTGCTTCGGTCTGTTCGATGGCGGCCAAACGTTCCAGGATGATCGCACCGGCAGCGTCGGATTCGATAGGGCGTTCGGGCATCGGGTTTCTTCCTGGTGAGCGTACGCGAAATGACGATGTGACGGACGTCGTTGTGAGTCAATCAGCAAATGAGTCAATCTATCGATCATCCTAGAAACGGCAGTTGGGCGGTGCGGAACTCACGTAACGCATTGATCCGAATGCAGTCTATCCAACTGCGGAGCAGTTGAAGATGTCACCCGTTGGGTGAATATGGTCCAAGAAAATTTTATTGCATTATCATAGCGCTACTGAACAGGAGCCGATCCAACTGCCGAATTTAGGATCATGATTCCGGGGTGGGCGAGTTAAACGCCAGCCGATTGGACCGTTCGCTCGGCCAGGACGCCAGCACGCTCCGCAGTTCCCGCAGCACCTCGACCAGCGGTCGTTCCCGATCCGACTGCGGCACGTCGGCGGCGGTGACCCGCAGCCGGTCGGGCGATCTGGCCTCCCGAACCAGTTCCAGTACCGCCCGCCGCTGGCGAGCCGTCCCCCGGTCGTGGCCGGCGGGATCGCGCTGTTGCACGGTTTCATACACGGCCAGGGTCAGGTCGAACGGCTCGCCCTCCCTGTCAGGATCGTAACAGGCGAGCAGGGCGTTGATCCCGGTCCCGGTTCGAGCCTTCAATCCCAGCCAGGTCACGTCCTCGCCAGGGGCCAGCGGCGGATCGATGCCCAACGCTCGGTGAAACTCGGCCAGGGTCAGCGTTTGGCCGACCAGGTCGGTGAATGCGGGGCCGATCGGTAAGAAGTTCATGGAGTTCGCTCCGGGGGGGGGTGGCGGCGGAAGCCGGGTAGGACCGATGTTCGGCTCAAGGCCGGGGTGGGGGCGCCGCGCGCGCCGGCTCGCCGCGCGCGACCGCGCTTTCGGAACGGGGCGTGGCCGACGGCTCGTGCTGGGTGTTATACCAGTCCCGGTATTTGGCGGGCGCGTACCAGGCGAACGTTTCCCCCAAAACGGCGAGTACGGCGGCGCGATCCGTTGGCTCGATCCGCATCGTCATGACGGTGCGGTCGCCGGCCAGCGGCTCGCCGGCCAGCGGCAACGCCCGCCAGGCCTGGGAATGCAGCAGGACCGCGTTGCGGGCGTGCGCGCCGGGGATGCTCAGCCGCACCGCGTCCGCCTCGACCTCCAGTACGAAATCCCGCCGCCGGTCGAATTGGAGCGGATGGCCGCCGTCGTCGGTCTGGGCGATCAGGATGGTGAGCGGCAGCGGGCGCTGCTGGAGCGCGTGCGCCACGCACGCCGCCAGCACGGCGGGACCGCGCAGCAGGACCGGCTGGTCGCGCAGCTCGGTCAGGGTGTAGTCCGCATGCAACAGCACGCCGCGCTGGCGCTGGCCCTCGGCGTCGGTGAACAGTTGCGGCCGGCCCAGATTCTCGCGGGTGGCGAGTTGCAGGGCGGCGTACAGGTTGCCGGTGAGCAGGTGGCGCCGGCGCCGCACCAGACCGCGCTCGGCCCGGTCGAAGTCCTCCAGCCGCAGCGGGGTCGGACTGACGGCGTAGTCGGCCTGGTGCAGGCCGTAGACCGACCGGGTCACCAGGCGCGGCTCGCCGGGGAGAGCCAGCCGCACCAGATACTGACCCGCCAGGTGGGCGCCTTTCTCCAACGGCGGATCGATCTCGACCACCCGCCCGCACCGCAGCACCGTTTCGGTCGGGTCCGCGCCGTCCGCCGGCTCGACCGGCGACTGGGCGTCGTACCATTCCAGCGTCGTACCGATCTGCACCGCATCGAGAAAACGGGCGATCACCTGCAAGGCCTGATGCACGGTCTTGACCGGGTTGTCGTCGGGCGCGGCCAGGCCCTCCTCGACGCTGGTCACGCCGGGGAAGCGGCCGTGCGGCTGGGTCGCCTGCTGGAGGCGCCGCGCCTGCACGACGACGAACTCCGCCCGGGTGGCCGCCGCGTCGTAGCGAGCCGCCCCCCGGTCGAGCAGGCGCTGCACCCGCTCGCCGCTCAGCGGATTCAAGCGTTCGTCATACTGCACGGTGGTGTAGTAAATCGGCGCCAGGAACACGCTGTCGGGGTCCGCCGCCGCCGTGCCCTCGAACAACTGCTGGCCGACGGTTTCGGCGCGCCAGTCGGCCTCGGCGGTGCGGAACGGATGCAGGCCCTGACTGCGGTAATGCTCCAGAATGCCGGCGTAGTTGCCGCTCCACTGATCGAGCAACCGCTCCTGCTGGTCCACCGGGAACAGCAGAATCCGGCTCATCACCCGGTTGACGTACCATAGCGGCAACCCATCCCGTTCCCGGGACACGGCGGCATCGAGTCGCAACGCCTCGGCCGGATTCTGGGCCGCCCAGTCGCGGGCGACCCGGTTGCCGATGGCGTTGAGCAGGTCCGGGATGGTCCGCGCCAGCGCCGCGTTGTCCTGACTGCTGGTGGTGTTGGCCGACAGTTGCCGCAGCTTGGCGTTCTGCATGGCGATCAGCCGCACCTCGCCCGGCAGACCGGTGGTCGGGGTAACCACCACGGGCGGCGCGCACTGGCCCCGGCGGTTGACCCGGCCCCAGAACTGGATGCGCTCCGCCACGTTCTGCGGGATTTGCAGTTCGAACAGCGCCCGGGGCGCCGAACTCCAGCCCGGCACGTCGGCGCGGGCGTGCAGGCTCAGGCCGGTCGCCCCCGAGCGGGTCAGGATCAGGGCCTGATACTGATCGGTGTTGAAGCGAAAAATCAGATCGCTGCGATCCTCCGCCGGGCGCGGCTGGACCACTATCCGCCCCTCGCCGGCGGCGCCCGGCTCGAGCCGCAGCCAAAACTGCCGTCCCGACAGTTCACCGCACCGGTAGCCGTGCTGTTCGAGGGATTGCCGCACCCGATCCAGCGGCGACAGTTCCAGATCGGGGAACCGGGCGATCTGTCGGCTGATGTGGGCGTGCAAGGCCCACAGCTCGGGCGCG
>JAXMFY010000057.1:0-49315 GCA_046347555.1 Candidatus Competibacteraceae bacterium
AACCAGTTAATTCCACAGCGGTCGGCAGTGGCACCGTTGCTTTTGACCGCACGGTGTGAGCAGAGCCCGCCGCGACGGCGGCGCCTCCATCACTGCCCGGAGGATTGGCGGCTTCCGCCGGGATGCCGAACAAGCTCAATACCCGCTACATTTTAATACGGATTTTCATTTTTTGAGGCAGAAATATCATGACTGAACTGCCGATCGGGATTCAGACCTTCCGCAAGCTCCGGGAAGCCGGGTACTGCTACGCCAACAAGACCCCGTTGATCGAACGGTTGGCACGGGAGAGGCAGATGTATTTTCTTGCCCGCCCGCGCCGTTTCGGCAAGAGCAAGCTCAGGATTTTGGGCGAACCATGGCCCACAACCGCCGCGCGCCCTGGCTCAAACCCACGAACAACCCCTGCGGCAGAAAAATCATCACGGCCATGAGCAGGGCGCCATGAATCACCATCTCGTAATCCTCGAACACCACCAGCCCCTGATGCAGCAGGGTTAGGGCGATGGCACCACAGGCCGCGCCGAAGGTCGAGGCCATGCCGCCCAGAACCACCATGGTCACCAATTCCACCGAAACGATCAGGTTGAAGGAATCCGGGCTGACGAAGGCCTGCTGGTGGGCGAACAGACTGCCGGCAAAGGCGGCGAACAGCGCGGAGACCACGAACACCTGGGTCTTGGCACGGCCGATGTCGATGCCCATCATCTGAGCGGCGAACTCGGAGCCGTGCACCGCCCGCAAGGCGCGGCCCACCTGGGAATCGACGAGGTTGAGCGACAGCCAGACGGTCAGCAGCATGGCCGCCATGATCACGCCATACCACGACAAATCGCCCTCGACAGCCCAGCCCAGCAGATTCAGCGGTGGAACGCCCGCCAAGCCGTCCGGCCCCCCGGTCCATCGCGTCGCCTGCACCATGACGACGTGAACGATGATGCCGAAACCCAGGGTCGCCATCGCCAGATAATGGCCGCGCAGACGCAGGATCGGCCGCGCCAGCAGCCAGGCGACCGTACCCGCGATCAGCAGGCCAGCGACCAGCGCCAGCAGCGAGTACCAGCCAAAACGGGTCGTCAGGATGGCGGAGGCATAGGCGCCCATGCCGAAGAACGCGGCGTGACCCAGGGAAATCTGGCCGGCGTAGCCCATCAGCAGGTTGAGGCCGACCGCCAGGATGACATGCAGGCCGGCGGACGCGCCCACCACCGTGACGAAATAATTGGTCGGAAACAACACGGGGAGCAGGGCGACGACGGCCGCAAACACGTAGAAACCAACCAGTCGCATGATTCAGACCCGTTCCGCGACCTTGTGGCCGAACAACCCGGTCGGCTCGAAGAACAACACCATCAGCACGAACAGAAAGGCGATGGCGTCCTTGTAGCCGGATGAGATCAACCCCGCGCCCAGGGCTTCCAGCAGGCCCAGCAACACGCCGCCCGCGACCGCGCCCATCGGGTTGCCGATGCCGCCGACGATGGCGGCGGAAAAGCCCTTGAGGCCGAGCATGACCCCGGCTTCGTAGGAACTGAAGGTAATGGGCGCGATCAGGATACCGGCGACCGCGCCCAGGCCGGCGGACAGGCCGTAGGCCAGCCGCAGCATGACCCGAACGTTGATGCCGACCAGTTGCGCGGCGGCGCGGTTGAAGGAACAGGCCAACAGCGCCTTGCCCAGCAGGGTGCGGTTGAAGAAGGCGCGGACCAGCCCGACCAACAACACGGTGACACCGAGCACCCACAAGCTTTGCGGCAGCACCGTAGCCCCGCCCAGGCGGATGGGCGCATCGCCGGAGAAGGGGGGGAGGGCATGAAAGTCCTTGCCCCACAGCAGCAGCGCGACACCGCGCAGAAAGATGGCGGCGCCGATGGTGATGATGATGGTCGTCACCACCGACGCGCCCTGGGCCGGCTCGATGGCGAATCGTTCCAGCAACAGGCCGACCAGGATCGCGGCCAGCGTGGCGGCGATGGCGGCCAGGGGCAGCGGCAGCCCCGCGTTCAGCAGGGCAATGGCGGTCATGGCGCCCAGCATCACGAATTCGCCCTGGGCGAAGTTCACCACGTCGGAGGCGTTGTAGATCAGGGCGAACCCCAGACCCACCAGGGCGTACAGGGAGCCGACGGTGACGCCGGTAACCAGGAACTGGAAAAACTGTTCAAGCATGGGTGGCAATGATTCGACGGTTTTCTTCCCTCACCTCCGCGAACGCGGCGCGGGGAAGAAGGGGAGAACTGGCGCTACTGGACAATTTTCCAGGAACCGTTACGGACTTCCACCAGCTTGAAGGCGTCCACGGTCAGACCCATATGATCCTGTGGGGTCATGTTGAACACGCCGGCGGTGCCGATGAAGCCCTGGGTTTTCTCGATTTCGTCGCGCACCTTGGCCTTGTCGGTTCCACCGGCCCGCTGGATGGCGGCCACGGCGATCATCAGGCCGTCGTAGGCATGGCCGCCAAAGGTGGATACCGGGCCGTGTTTGGCTTCGTATTTGTTCTTGTAGGCCAGCAGCACCGGTTTTTGAGGGTCGGTGTCGGGCAGTTGCTCGGCGACCACCAGGGCCGCCGCCGGCAGACGCACGCCTTCCGCCGCGTCGCCGGCCAGATCGATGAAGGTCTTGGAAGCCACGCCGTGGGACTGGTAGAGCGGCAGGGTGATGCCCAGTTGCTTGATGTTCTTGGTGACGATGGCCGGCGCCTGACCCAGGCCGAAGTTGATGATCGCCTGGGCGTCCGAGGACCGGATCTTGGTCAACTGGGCGGTCATGTCGGTGTCCTTGTTGCCGTAGGACTCGTCGGCGACGATGGTGATGCCGTATTGGGGCGCCAGCTTGAGCAACTGCTCGCGGCCGGATTTGTCGAAGCCACCATCGCCGGTGATGATCGCCACCTTGGTCAGGCCACGCTTGCGCAGGTCCTCGTAAATCTTGGCGACGGCCATGCGGTCGGTGTGGGGAGTCTTGAACACCCATTTCTTGACCGGTTCGATGATTTCCACCGCGCCCGCCAACGAGATGAACGGGATGCCTTCCTTTTCCACGTCGGGGATGACCGCCAGGGTGTCGCCGGTGGTGGTGCCGCCGACGATGAGATCGACGTTATCGTTTTTAATCAATCGCTTGACAAAGTTGACCGCGTCCTTGGCGTTGCCGCCGGTGTCGTAGTGGATCAGTTCAAGCTTGCGACCCTGCACGCCCCCCTTGGCGTTGAGGTCCTCGACATACATTTGCAGCGTTTTCAGTTCGGGGTCGCCTAGAAACGAAGCCGGGCCGGTCACGGTCAGAAAGGAACCGATCTTGATGGGCTCGGCGGCGCTAGCCAGGCTAACGCTGGCGCATAGCAATACTGCCGCCAGGGTGGTTTGCCACAGGTTTTTCATGTCGATCTTCTCCCTTGGGGTGATGTTTTATGTTGAGCAGGGGCAGGCGCGAGGCTTGTCCCCACGGGTTTCATGGATTATGGACGATCAGATCGCCGAACGATGCGTGGTCGTCTTGGCGTGACCCGCTTCCCTGCCGGCATCGAAAGCCTGGGCGTTGATGTCCGCCAGCTTGGGCTTGTAGGCGCGGAAGCCCGCCACGATGGACGCCTTGAGCACCTCGGCGGGGAAGGGCAGGTGGTCGCTGATCGCCCCCAGCATGATGGTATTCACCAGCCTGGGATTACCCAGTTCCTCGGCGATGGCGCCCGCGTCGAAGGCGTGGACTTCGATGCCCGACGCCGCCAGATCGGCGATGGGATCGGCCGGGTAGTCGTACAGGCCGGCGGACACGACCGGGGGAGGAAGACGCAGGGTGTTGACCATGGCCACGCCAGTCGGCCGTAAATGCGGCAGCCAGCGCAGGGCCTCGGCGGCTTCGAAGCCGATCAGCAGATCAGCTTCGCCAGCGTCGATCTGTGGGGAGTAGACCTTCGGGCCGAACCGGACATGGGACGAGACCACGCCGCCGCGCTGAGCCATGCCGGCCACCTCGGTCTTCTTGACATCGTAGCCCTGGCTTAGGGCGGTGCGGGCCAGCATTTCGGCGGCGGTCATCACGCCCTGACCGCCGATGCCGACCACGAGAATGTTGGTGATGCCGTCATGCATGGGGCTGAATCCGAATGACGCGGTTCTGTGGCTGTGGCTGGACAATGGCCTCGGGCGCGCAGGTCTCGACGCACATGTGACAACCGGTGCAGGTATTGGCGTCGATCCGGGCGAACACCAGTTCCTTGCTCTTGCCGCTCTTGGCGGTCACGGTCTCGCGGCGGGCGACGAAGATGGCCGGACAGCCGAGGTCGATGCAGTTGCCACACCCGGTGCATTGGTCGTCGATGACCGCGTAGGGCTGAAGACGTTCGAAGCGGTCGGTGAGCGAGCAGGGCCGGTTGGTGATGATGACCGACGGCTCTTCCATCCGGGTCTCTTCGCGCACCAGCTTGACGATGGTGGGCAGTTCGTAGGGATCGACCATGCGGATGCGTTCGGGACGGACGCCCAGCCCCTCGACCAATTTGGCGAAATCCACCCGAGGGGCGGGCAGGCCGTGCAAATCTTCACCCGTGCCGGGATTTTCCTGGCCGCCGGTCATGCCGACCGAGCGGTTGTCCAGCAGCAACACGGTGACGTTGCCCCGGTTGTAGATCATGTTGAGCAGACCCTGCATCCCCATGTGCAGGAAGGTGGAATCGCCGATCACCGCGACGATGTGCTTCTTCTCGTCCGACTCACCGCGACCCTTGTCCATGCCGTGAGCCATGCTGAGCGAGGCTCCCATGCAGGTGCAGGTGTCGAGCGCGTTCCAGGGATGGCCGGCGCCCAGGGTGTAGCAGCCGATGTCGCCGATGATATTGAGGTTGCGGATGTGGGAGAGGGCGAAGTAGGGGCCGAGATGCGGGCAGGAGGCACACATGGTCGGCGGGCGGGGGAAGACGCTGGCCTGGGAGCGTTTTGGAACCTCCCAAGGTTCGCCCAACAGGGGCTTGATGGCTGGGCGCAGCACGCTGGGGGCCAGTTCGCCGAAGCGCGGCAGAATATCCTTGCCCCGAACGGCGATGCCGGCGGCGCGGATTTCGGTTTCAAGCAACAACTCGGTTTCCTCGACCACCACCAGCGTGTCCACTTGGCCGGCCAAGGCGCGAATCTTTTCCAGCGGCGGCGGACAACTGAAGCCGAGCTTGAGCACAGGCGCGTTGGGGAAGGTTTCGCGCACGTGCATGAAGGCTGGTCCGGCGGTGACGAAGCCAATCCGCCGGTCGGCGCCGGGGAAAACGATGTTGAGGTCGCTGGTTTCGCTCAGTTCCCGGAGTTTTCGGTCGCGCTCGTGCATCAGCGGCAGGCGCGGCTTGGCGTTGGCCGGCGTCATCACCCAGCGCTGAGGGTTTTTCTGAAATCCGGCGGCCCGATGCTCCAGGCGTTCGCCGTCAAACTCGACCATGGCCTTGACGTGGCAGACGCGAGTAGTCATGCGGACGATGACCGGGACTTCGTATTCCTCGGAAAGGTCGAAGGCCCGCTTGACCATGTCGTAGGCTTCCTGGGAGTCGGCCGGCTCCAGGATCGGCATGTGGCCAAAGCGGCCCCAGTAGCGGGAATCCTGCTCGTTTTGCGAGGAGGAGAGGCCCACGTCGTCGGCCACCACGATCACCAGCCCGCCGACCACGCCGGCCAGTGACTGGGTCATGAAGGCGTCCGAAGCGACGTTCATGCCGACGTGCTTCATGGCCGCCAGGGCGCGCGAACCCGCCAGCGAGGCGCCAATGGCCACTTCCACCGCGACTTTTTCGTTGACCGACCATTCCGAGTAGATATCGGGGTAGAGAGCGATGTTTTCCAGAATCTCCGTCGCGGGGGTGCCAGGATAGGCGGCGGCGACCCGGACGCCGGCTTCCCAGGCGGCGCGGGCGACCGCTTCGTTGCCGGAGAGGAGATGGCGACTTTCGGCCTTGGCTTGAACCACGGCATTCATGAAGGGTGTGGACCTCGTTGGTTGTGATCGGTGACTGGCGGATGATCGGAGAGAAATTCGCCGCCCGTCGAGCTGGCCGTGAACAGTGTAGTGGAGATTTGGCTAATTGATGATTTTCCAGGCGCCATTGCGGATTTCCACCAGCTTGAAGGCGTCCGGGCCCAGGCCCATGTGGTTTTCGGGGGTCATGTTGAACACGCCGGCGGTGCCGACGAAGCCCTGGGTTTTCTCGATTTCGTCGCGCACCTTGGCTTTGTCCGGGCCGCCGACCCGTTCGAGCGCGGCCTTGGCGATCATCAGGCTGTCGTAGCCGTGACCGCCGAAGGTGGACACCGGGCCGTGCCTGGCTTCGTATTGGCGCTTGTAAGCCAGCAGCACCGGTTTTTGCGGATCGTTGTCGGGCAACTGCTCGGCGACCACCAGCGCCGCCGCTGGCAGACGCGCGCCTTCCGCCGCCGCGCCCGCCAGATCGATGAATGCCTTGGAGGCGACGCCGTGCGAGTGGTACAACGGCAGGGCAATGCCCAGTTGCTTGATGTTCTTGGTGACGATGGCCGGCGCCTGGCCGAAGCCGAAGTTGAGGATCGCCTGGGCGTCGGTGGCGCGAATCTTGGTCAATTGGGCGGTCATGTCGGTGTCCTTGTTGCCGTAGGACTCGTCGGCGACCAGGGTAATGCCGTATTGGGGCGCCAGCTTGAGGATCTGCTCGCGGCCGGACTTGTCGAACCCGCCATCGCCGGTGATCAGAGCAATTTTGGCAAGACCCCGCTGGCGCATGTCCTCGAAAATGCGAATGACCGCCATGCGGTCGGTGGGCGCGACCTTGAACACCCATTTTTTGGTCGGCTCGGTGATTTCGACGGCGGCGGCCAGGGAGACGAAGGGGACGCCTTCCCTTTCCACGTCTGGAATGACCGCCAGCGTGTCGCCAGAAGTGGTGCCACCGATGATCAAATCAACATGGTCGTTTTTAATCAAACGCTTGACGAAATTGACCGCCTCGCGGGCATTGCCGCCGGTATCGTAATGGATCAACTCGATGTTCCGGCCCTTCACGCCCCCCTTGGCGTTGATGTCCTCGACCATCATCTGCAGCGTCCTGAGTTCGGGATCGCCCAGGAACGAGGCGGGGCCGGTCACGGTCAGGAACGAACCGATCTTGATGGGTTCGGCGGCCTGGGCGATGCCAGCACCCATCAGAAACAGCACTGCCAGCAAGTCTTTCCATACGGCTTTCATCTTTGACATTCACCTCGCAATCGATCAACCGAGTACCCCAGGAATTCGAATTTCCCCTAGGCAGGCTGGGAAATCCCGACAATTATACCCAATTCCAAGTCGCCGATTTTCATCGGGAACCGCCCGGTGGAGGCACCAGGCCGTCATCGAGTTCGGCGTAGCATTCGCGCAAGCAGTCCGGGCAAAGACCGTGGCTGAAACGCACGTCGGCATGTTGCAGCATATAGCTCTCGACGCTCTGCCAATAGCCGGCGTCGTCGCGGATTTTCTTGCAGCCGGCACAGATGGGGAGCAATTTGCTGAGAGTTTTGACGTTGGCCAGCGCGGATTGCAGGTCGCGAATGAGATTCTCGCGCTCGACTTCGGCCCGCTTGCGAGCGGTGATGACCTGGAAATAGACCGAAATTCCCGGCTCGCGCGGATAGATCCGCACTTCGTACCAGTGAGTGTGGGGCGGCTGGCCAAAGGGGGCTTCAAAGACCAGCGGTTGTCGATGACGCAAGACCTCGGCGTATTTCGCCTCGAACACGCTGCCGCGCAATTCGGGGAAACCGTCCAGCAGGGGCCGGCCCAGAACTTGCGCCCGACCACGCCCCACTACCCGTTCGGCGGCGGCGTTGAAGTGGATCACGCGCCACGCATCGTCCAGGGCGAAGAAGGCGTCGCTGATGCTTTCCAGCGTCTGGTGCAAATCGACGTTGGCGGCCCGCAAGGCTTGCTCGGTGCCCCGGACGCGCAGCAGGGTTCGCACCCAGGCCAGTAGCTCTTGGGGGGCCACCGGCCAGGTCAGATAGCCATCGGCGCCCGAATCCAGTCCTTCGATTCGATGTTGGCCCTTGATTCGGCGTGCCGAAAGGTAGAGCACCGGCAGGGTACTCAAGGCAGGATCCGCCCGGAGTCGGAGGCAAACCTCGATACCGCCAAGGTCGGGCATTTCCACGTCCAGCAACACCAGATCGGGGGCAGTGGTCTTGGCCAGATCGAGCGCCTCCACGCCACCAGCCGCTTGCAACACTTCGTAGTCAGCCTGACGCAGGATACGGGCTACCGCCAGGCGCTTGGCGGCGTCATCGTCGGCCACCAGAATGCGAACGGGCGTCGTCATGGGTCGTGATCTCGTGGGGAGGCCAGGGGTAGCGAGAACAAGAAGGTGGAGCCACAACCAGGTTCGGTCTCGACCCAGATCGTCCCGCCGTGACCTTCCACGATCTTGCGGGCGATGGCCAAGCCCAGGCCGCTGCCGCGCTCGCCGCCGGCTCCGCGCACGCTGGTCTTCTGGAAAAACCGGAACAGCTTGCCCACCTCCTCGGCCGGGATGCCTGGTCCCTGGTCGCGCACCGACACCACCGCGCGATCGCTTTCGCGGGCGAGGCTGACTTCTACTCGCGTCCCCGCCGGGGAGAACTTCAGGGCATTGCCGATGAGGTTGTTCAACACTTGTTCGAGCTTCGGACCGTCGGCTTCCAACATGAGAGACGCGAACTCGGGGGAGACGAACACGAGCCGTCTTTGCATCTTGGCGGCCAGCACCCGATTGAACGCGAGATTCTGTTCGACCAGAACCCGCAAATCCAGCGGTTGGCGGTTCAGCTCCAGCTTGCCGGCTTCGATTTGCGAAACGTCGAGGAGATTATCCACCAGCCGCAACAGGGACTCGCTGGTCTGGCGGATGGTGACGATGAACTGGGAATGCTCTTCCGAGACGGCGGGACCCAGCTCGGTTTCGAGAAACTGGCTGTAGATTTGAATCACCCCCAGCGGACTGCGCAGGTCGTGCGCGGCGATGCCGAGGAACTGATTCTTCAGTTGGTTGAGCCGTTCCAGTTCGACGTTCTTCTTGGCCATTTCGCGTTGCAAGGCGGCCAGTTCATTGTTCAACTGGGTCAGTTCCTCCAGCAGTCGCGCGTCCCGTTCGCCTTGGGACTGGACGAGCCGCGCGATCTCCTTGGCGAGCGACCGGAAAGCGTTGGTCTGCTCGTTGTTGATCCGCATCAGCTCTTCGGTCAATCCCGCCAGGGCGGTGCGGGTGCGGGCGATCACCAGCACCAGCCGATTGTCGTTTACCCCTCCACCCCAGTGCAGGGGGACCAACCCATGCTCCAGCAGTACGTTGATCTCCCATCCCAGCGCCGCGCCGGTGGAATGGATGACTTCCAGAAAGCGCCGGGCCTTTTCCTGGTTGCCGGCGTCCGCGAGTTCGACGATGGGTGTACCGGGAGGCAGGCGTGGACCGAGGCCCAGATTGTCGCGAATGATTTCGCGCACGCAGCCCTGGAGATCGCAGAGCAGGGCGACGCCTTGATCGTGAAGTCCGCTCATGCTGGTCTCCGCGCGGCCAGCAGTTCGTTCGCGCGCCCCACGGCCGTCTGGGCGTCGGGCGCCCAGCCATCCGCGCCGATGCGCCGCCACAGCTCCGGCGCGAGGTTGAAGGGATACCCGCCCACGAGGATGAGCGTATCGCGACAAACGGGGTCCGCGCGGACGGCCTGGATCAGCCGTTCCACTTCGCTGACATGGTAAGTGATGGTGGCGGAGATACCGAGCACGTCCGCCCGGCGTTCGACGAGCGTGCCGAGGATGCTGTCGGTCGGTGTATTCGCCCCCAGGTAAAACGTGTCCCAACCCTCCATCTCAAAGAAGTCGGCGACCATGCGCACGCCGATCTCGTGCAATTCGGCGGCGATGCAGGTGGCCACCAGCCGGCCGGCGCCCTTGTCGCCGGAAAAGACGTAGGGATAGAGCTGCGACATGACCCACTGTGTCGCGGCGGTGCAATAGTGTTCCTGGGCGACACTGATTTGATTCGTCTGCCAGAGCCGGCCGATTTCGTGCTGGCAAGGCTGGAACACGCCCAGATAAACGTCCTTGACCGGCGTACCCTGGTTGACGGCATCGAGCACGAGTCGGCTGGCGACATGGCGCTCGCCGCGCAACAGGGCCTGGAGGTATCGATGCGCGAGCAGGGAAATCGGCGCGTTGCCTTCGATGATCGCGGGCAGGTCGTCAGGCAGGTCCGGCAACTGGCGCACGCCTTCGGCCACGTAAGCGCAGGCGGTTGCGGCCGCCCCGGCCGGCAGGCTCTGGCGCAGGCCGTCCTGCAAGTAGGCAAAATGATCCAGCAAATCCTGCAACCGGACCCGCCGCCGCGACAGGACCACCTTGAGCCAGCCCAGGTAGTCGGTGAACAGCGCGCGATTTTCGAGGGCGATGGCCTGCGCAAGGAAGGCAAGATTGTAGTTGGCGTCTTCCAGGGTGCGTTGCCAGCCAACGGGACCGTGGCGGTCGCGCAATTCCGGATGTTCCGCGTATTGGCGGGCCGCGACCGCCTCGGCGAGCGCCGGGCGCTGGGCTTCGATGGCGGCGCTGAGTTCTCTAGCGTTCATCGGTTCAAGAGCAGACATGTTCGAAATGACGGATCAGGGTCCGGCCGGGAACCAGTTTCAGTCCCTTCGGAATCCCTTTGTGGGCCTGGCGATAATCGTGGCTGCGATACCAGGACTGGAAGCTGGCCTCGTCGCGCCAGAAGGTCAACAGCCAGATTTCCTCGGGGCAGTCCAGAGGGCTGAGCACGTCCAGGCGCACGAAGCCTGGCGCGTGCTCCACTTGGCGCAACCGTTGGCGAAAGGCAGCCTTGACGGCTTCGGTCATGCCGTTGGCCACGGTGAACCGGCTGACCACGGCGAAACCGCCGGGTGGGAGAGGGGATGGTTCGTTCATGGTTGCTTCTATAAAGCTCCTCAATTCGCTGTCGACGCTTGAATCGAATCGGGCGATAGGGCAGGGAGAGCATCCAGTTGGTGTCGCAGTTGTTTTCGATCCTCTTGCACGGCTCTCAGTTCACCCCGCAATCCCTCGGCTTCGCGCACGGTTTCCAAATGCCGGGTTTCCATATTTTGGAGCTTCAGGCCGATTTGCTCCAGTTCGGCGGCTAGAACATTCTGGCGTTCACTGGCGGCGGTCAGGTTCGCCCGCAGCTCGGTATTCTCGCGCCGCGCGGTTTCCCACTGCTCCCGCCAGTGGATTTCCTGATTTTTCCAGTCCTGGCGCTCGGTTGCGAAGGCTTGCCGTTCCGCCTTCTGCTCGGCGCGAAGCTGGTCGAGCAGGGCCATCAATCGTGTTTCGCTGGCTTCACCCCGCTGGCGTTCGGTCTCGAACCGGTGCTGGGCTTCCGCCAATTGTCGGTCGGCGTCGGAGCGCAATTGTTGCAAATTGGCTTCAAGCTGTGCGACTCGGGCGGCGGTTTCGGCGCGGATTTGGACGATAGTCTCGGCGGCGGCCCGAACGCGCTGTTCAGCGGCCTGGATGGCGGTCTCGGCGGCGGTGCGGCGCTCTTGCTCCACCAGCAGACGGTCCGTGAGTTCGCGGACGGTGGTTTGAGTGGATTCCAATTCGCGTTGGTACTCCTGCGCGGTGGATTGAGCCTGCCGCCGCTCGGCGATGGCGATGTCGCGGGATTTTTCGGCTTCCAAGACTGCTTGCGCGGCAGCGGCGCGCTGCTCCTCGAACGCCGCCTCGGCGTGCCCAACGGCGATTTTCCAAAAATCGTCCAGCGCGGTGGTCACGGCCTCGGGAACGGTGGGCGGCAGGATAACTTTCGGGGCTTTGGCGAGCTGTTGTTGCCAGTGCTTGAGGTGCTCGCTGATGGTGGTGTTACTGCCGGTGCCGAGCAACTCGCGCACGCGCTGGATAGTGGGATTGAGGCCGCGTCCCAGCAGGGTTTCGGCGGCGGCCTGAACTTCTTCGTAGCGGATTCCGGAACGGGCCATGAGGATCGGAAGCTCCGTGGGTTATCGTCTGGGTAACAATCCTAACATATAAAATGATTACATAATACGTATTTTATGATGATTTCGAATCTAAAATTCAAGATTATTCTCATAATCATGAATTATGAAAGTACTACTTTTAACAGGCTGAATCACCGGCGCTGCCTCTCAGTTCATGTTAGCATCAAGCGTTGTCACCCTCTCCGCCAGATCATGAAAACCCTTCCGACACTAGCCGTACCCTTGCCCCTCGAACGCCTGCGCCTGCCCGATCAACTCGACGGCCGCGCCGGCCACAACCGCGCCGGGCCGGATGTCGTCTGCCAGTTGGCCGCCGGCAACGACCTGGAAGCCATCCAGGCCTGGCTAGCCGAGTTCCACGACTCGCCGCAAACGCTGCGCAACTACCGCAAGGAAGCCGAACGCCTGCTGCTGTGGGCGCTGCTGGAACGCGGCAAACCGCTGTCCAGTTTGACCCGCGAGGACTGCATTCTCTACGAAACTTTCCTGACTGATCCGCAACCCCGCGACCGCTGGTGCGGGCAAAAAGCGTCCCGCTTCAGTCCCAACTGGCGACCGTTCCTCGGCCCGCTCAACCCCGCCAGCCGCAAGGTTGCCATGCTGATCGTCAACTCCCTGTTCAGCTATCTGGTCAAAGCCGGCTATCTCGCCGGCAACCCACTGGCGCTGGCCCGGCGTCGGACGCGCGGCCATCAACCCATGCGCCAGGTGGAACGCTTTCTCGAACACGACCAATGGCAAGCCCTGTTGGCCACGGTCGACGAACTACCCCGCGACAGCGAGCGCGACCGCCAGCACCACGCCCGCGCCAAGTATCTGACCGCCCTGCTCTACCTGCTCGGCCCCCGCGTCAGTGAAGTCGCGGAACACACCATGAGCAGCTTCGTCCAAATTCGCGGACGCTGGTGGTGGCGGGTGATCGGCAAGGGCCGCAAGGAGGCCCAGGTTCCCGTCAACCAGGATATGCTGCAAGCCCTGCGTGAATACCGACGCTTTTACGGTCTGCCGCCCCTGCCGGCCCCGGACGAGACTACCCCGCTCGTCCTCAATCTCAAGGGAACCGGCGGCATCGGCGACAACATGATCTACCGCATCGTCAAGGACTTGGTCGCCAAAGCGGCGGCCCGGCTGGAAGCGGACGATCCCCATCAGGCCGACAAGCTGCGCCGCGCCTCCACCCACTGGTTCCGCCACACCAGCATCACCCACCAGGCCGACGCCGGCATCGACATCCAATTCCTCCAGCGCAACGCCCGCCACGCCCGCATCGACACCACCGGCCTGTACCTGCACGCCGAGGAAAAGGAATGGCACGAAACCATGGAACGGCATCGGCTCAAGGATTAAGCATTCTCGCCGCTCCAAATCAAAAATCGAACGCGCGGGCCGACACCGTCGCTTTGTGGCGGTTGCGTGAACGGTCATCAGGTCGGTAGTATTGAATTCCTCGATTTTCGGGAATATTACGATCTTTGGCCCAGCCGGTGGGTTGAAGACTCGTCCGGGCAGGGACGCCGCCAGCCGCTGTTATTTTGAGGAATGACTGATGAGCATGACCCGCCTACCCCCCTCCGAGGGACTTTACGACCCGCGTAACGAGCACGATTCCTGCGGTATCGGTTTCGTCGTCGATATCAAGAACCGCAAAAGCCACCAGCCCGTCCGCCAAGGTCTGGAAATCCTGGCTAATCTGAGCCACCGCGGCGCGGTGGGGGCCGATCCGCTGGCCGGTGACGGCGCTGGCATCCTGGTGCAAATTCCCGATGCCTTCCTGCGTGCCGAATGCGCCCATCTCGGTATCGAACTGCCGGCTCCCGGCGACTACGCGGTCGGTATGATCTTTCTTCCCCGCGACGATCACGCCCGCGCCCAGAGCGAGGCCGCCCTCGAAACCTGCATGGCCGCCGAAGGCCAAACGGTGCTGGGCTGGCGCGATGTCCCAACCGACAATTCCTGTCTGGGCTACAGCGTGCGCCCCACCGAGCCGGTGATTCGCCAAGTCTTCATCAAGCGCGGCGCCAACTGCCCCGATGGCGACGCCTTTGAGCGCAAGCTGTTCGTCACCCGCAAGCAGACCCATCACGCCATCTGGAACCGGGACCTGCCGGGTCGCCAGCAGTTCTACGTCGCCTCCCTGTCGTCGCGCACCCTGGTCTACAAGGGCATGATTCTGGCTCGCAACATCGGCGTCTACTATCCCGACTTGCGCGATGCCCGCCTGGAATCGGCGCTGGCGCTGGTTCACCAGCGGTTTTCCACCAACACCTTCCCGTCCTGGGCGCTGGCGCATCCGTTCCGCTACCTCTGCCACAACGGCGAAATCAACACCCTGCGCGGCAACATCAACTGGATGCTGGCCCGCCGCCACAACATGAAATCCGACCGGCTCAGCGCCGATCTGGACAAGCTCTGGCCGCTGATCGGCGACGGCGCCTCCGACTCCGCCACCTTCGACAACGCCCTCGAATTGCTGCTGGCCGGTGGCTATTCCCTGCCCCACGCCATGATGCTGATGGTACCGGAGGCTTGGGCCGACAACCCCTTGATGGACCCCAAGCGCCGCGCCTTCTACGAGTACCACGCCGCGCTGATGGAGCCGTGGGACGGGCCAGCCGCCATCGCCTTCACCGACGGCCGGCAAATCGGCGCCACCCTCGACCGCAATGGCCTGCGCCCCGCTCGCTATCTGGTCACCGACGACGATCAGGTAATCATGGCCTCGGAAATGGGCGTGCTGCCGGTCCCGGAGGAAAAAATCGTCAAAAAATGGCGGTTGCAACCTGGCAAGATGCTGCTGATCGACCTGGAGCAGGGCCGCATCATCGATGACGATGAAATCAAGGAGCGCCTCGCGTCCGCTCATCCTTACCAGGCCTGGCTCGACACCACGCAAATTCACCTGCGGGATTTGCCCACCGAGGTCGGGCCGATGGCCCCCGATTCCCGCACGCTGCTGCGTCGCCAGCAAGCCTTTGGTTACACCCAGGAAGACGTCCGCGCCTTCCTGATACCGATGGCGATCAACGGCGAGGACCCAGTCGGCTCCATGGGCCGCGACATTCCTCCCGCCGTGTTGTCTGGCCGGCCCAAGCTGCTTTACGACTATTTCAAGCAAAAATTTGCCCAAGTCACCAATCCGCCGATCGACCCGATCCGCGAGGAACTGGTGATGTCGCTGGTGTCGTTCGTCGGCCCCCGGCCCAATTTGCTGGACCTCGCCAGCGGCGGCGCTCACAAGCGGCTGGAAGTCAAGCGCCCGATTCTTGATAACGTGGACTTGGAGCGCATCCGCCGCATCGAATACCACGTCGATAAGGCGTTTCGCACCAAAACATTGAGCATCTGCTACCCGATGGAGCGCGGCGCCGACGGCATGGCGCGTGCCTTGGAAGACCTCTGCCGCGAGGCCGCCGACGTGGTGCGCCACGGGAACAACATCATCATCCTCTCCGACCGGAGCATGGATGCCGACCACATCGCCATTCCCGCCCTGCTCGCCACCGCCGCCGTTCACCACCACCTGATCCGAACCGGCCTGCGCACCGAGGTTGGGCTGGTGGTCGAAACCGGCGAAGCCAAGCGGGTTCACGACTTCTGCCTGCTGGCCGGCTACGGCGCCGAGGCCATCAACCCTTATCTGGCCTTCGACACCCTGTCTTCGCTGCTTCCCGGCTTGCCGCAGAAACCGACCGAAACCGAAGCGCACGAGCACTACACCAAGGCCATCTCCAAGGGCATCCTCAAGGTCATGTCCAAGATGGGCATTTCCACCTACCAATCCTACTGCGGCGCCCAGATTTTCGAGGCGGTGGGCTTGGCCAGCGAGTTCGTCGAACACTACTTTACCGGCACCCAAGGCGTGATCGAAGGCGTCGAACTGGCGGAAATCGCCCAGGAAACCGTTCGCCGGCACAAGCTGGCGTTCGGCGACGCGCCGCTGTATCGCAACGCCCTGGACGTGGGCGGTGAGCTGGCCTTCCGCATTCGCGGCGAGGAGCACGCCTGGACGCCGGAAACCATCTCCCTGCTCCAGCACGCGGTGCGCTCCGGGGACTACCGGCAGTTCAAGCAATACAGTCAGGTCATGAACGACCAGCGCGACCATCTCCGCAACTTGCGCGGCCTGTTCGAATTCCGTTTCGCCAGCCAGCCCTTGTCCCTGGACGAGGTTGAACCCGCCAGCGAGATCGTCAAGCGGATGGCCACCGGCGCCATGTCGTTCGGCTCGATCTCCTGGGAAGCTCACACGACGCTGGCCACCGCCATGAACCGGCTGGGCGCCAAGTCCAACACCGGCGAAGGCGGCGAAGACCCAATACGCTACCAGCCACTGGAAAACGGCGATTCCATCCGCTCGGCGATCAAGCAAGTCGCGTCCGGCCGCTTCGGCGTCACCACCGAGTATCTGGTCAACGCCGACGCGCTCCAGATCAAGATGGCGCAAGGCGCCAAGCCCGGCGAAGGCGGCCAACTGCCCGGCCACAAGGTCAACGACTGGATCGCCCGCGTCCGCCATTCCACGCCTGGCGTCGGCCTGATTTCGCCGCCGCCGCACCACGACATCTACTCCATCGAGGATTTAGCCCAACTGATTTTCGATCTGAAAAACGCCAATCCCCGAGCAGACATCAGCGTCAAGCTGGTGTCCGAAATTGGCGTCGGCACGGTCGCGGCTGGCGTGGCCAAGGCCCATGCCGACCATGTCACCATTTCCGGTGACGACGGCGGCACCGGCGCCAGCCCGCTCACCTCGATCCAGAACGCCGGCTCGCCCTGGGAAATCGGCTTGGCCGAAACCCACCAGACGCTGGTGCGCAACCACCTGCGCGGTCGCATCGCCGTTCAAGTGGACGGCGGCCTGCGTACCGGTCGCGACGTGGTGATCGGCGCCCTGCTTGGCGCCGACGAGTTCGGCTTCGGCACTGGGGCGCTGATCGCCGCCGGCTGCGTGATGATGCGCAAATGCCACCTCAACACCTGTCCGGTCGGCGTCGCCACCCAGGACCCGGAATTGCGCAAACGCTTTCCCGGCCAACCCGCCCACGTCATCAACTTCTTCACCTTCCTGGTCCAAGAGGTCCGCGAACTGATGGCCCAGCTCGGTTTCCGCACCTTCGGCGAGATGATTGGCCGCGCCGACCGGCTCGACATGCGCCGCGCCATTCATCACTGGAAGGCGCGCGGGCTGGATTTCACCCGCCTGCTGGCCGTGCCCCCTGCTCCGCCCGGCGTCGCCACCCATCACTGCGAAAAGCAGGATCACGGCTTGAGCGGCGCGCTGGATCATCGGCTGATCGCCCAAGCCCAGCCCGCCTTGGAAACCCGTCAACCGGTGCGCATTGAAACGCCGATCCGCAATACCGACCGCACCACCGGCGCCATGCTCTCCGGCCAGGTCGCGCTCCGCTACGGCCACGCCGGCCTACCGGACGATACGATCCACGTCGATCTGCAAGGCACCGCCGGCCAGAGCTTCGGTGCGTTCTTGGCGCGCGGCATCACCCTGGAGCTGCGCGGCGAAGCCAACGACTACGTGGGCAAGGGCTTGTCCGGTGGGCGGATCATCGTCTGTCCGCCAGCCGCCAGCCGCCTGCGCGCCGAGGAAAACATTGTCGTCGGCAACACCGTGCTGTATGGCGCCATTGCTGGCGAATGCTACTTCCGGGGCGTGGCTGGCGAGCGTTTCGCCGTACGCAACTCCGGTGCCCTGGCGGTCGTCGAGGGGACTGGCGATCACGGCTGCGAGTACATGACCGGCGGCGTGGTGGTCGTGCTGGGGCTGACCGGCCGCAATTTCGCCGCCGGCATGAGCGGCGGCATCGCCTACGTGCTGGATGAAACCGGTGATTTCGCCCGCCGCGCCAACAAGGCTATGGTAGCGCTGGAACCCTTGAACGATGCCGAGGAAACGCTCAACGTCCGATTCCTGCGCGACGATTGGAGCGGTCTGGCGCGAGCCGACCTGCCGGAGGACATGCTCCGCCACGATGCCCGGCGCTTGCAAATCCTGGTCGCCCGCCACTATCTGTACACCGGCAGCGAACCCGCTCACCGTGTGTTGGAGCACTGGCGCGACTTCCTGCCCAAATTCGTCAAAATCATGCCGCTAGACTATCGACGCGCGTTGCAGGACATGCAAGCTAAGTCCCGCGCCGCTCGCCTCGACGAAAAAGCCGGCTTGGCCGTGGGAGCTTGAACGATGGGTAAGCCAACCGGTTTTCTGGAAATCGCCCGCCACGAGCACGGCTACGCACCGATCACGGAGCGGATCACTCACTTCCGCGATTTTGTCGCGGCCTTGCCGGAACCTGCCGTCCGCGACCAGGCCGCGCGCTGCATGGACTGCGGTATTCCCTATTGCCATCGCGGCTGCCCGGTTCACAACATCATTCCCGACTGGAACGACCTGGTGTATCGCGGCAACTGGCGCGAAGCGCTGGAAGTGCTGCACTCCACCAATAACTTTCCGGAATTCACCGGCCGCATCTGTCCCGCCCCCTGCGAAGCGTCTTGCACGCTCAACTTTAACGACTCACCGGTGACGATCAAGGATATCGAGTGCGCCATCATCGACAAGGGCTGGAAGGAAGGTTGGGTTCAGCCGCAAATCGCCGCGCATCGTACCGGCAAACGGGTGGCGGTGATCGGCTCCGGTCCCGCGGGCCTGGCCTGCGCCCAGCAACTGGCGCGGGCCGGTCACGCCGTGGTGGTATTCGAGAAGAACGACCGCATCGGGGGACTGCTTCGTTACGGTATTCCCGACTTCAAGCTGGAAGCCGGTTTCATCGACCGCCGGCTGGCCCAACTGCGGGCCGAAGGCGTGGAATTTCGGCCCAACAGCCATGTCGGTGTCGATATTCCAGCCCGTGTGTTACTGGCGGAGTTTGACGCGGTGGTGTTGGCCGGCGGCTCCGAGCAGCCGCGCGACCTGAACGCGCCGGGCCGCGAACTTCAAGGCATCCACTTCGCCATGGATTTCCTGACCCAGCAGAATCGCCGGGTGGCGGGCGCGAAAATCGCGGATGAGGAGATTTTGGCGACCGGCAAGGACGTGGTGGTCATCGGCGGCGGCGACACCGGCTCCGACTGCGTCGGCACCTCGGTCCGCCAGAGCGCGCGTTCGGTGACCCAATTGGAAATCATGCCCAAACCGCCGCTGCACGAGAACAAGCTGCTGACTTGGCCAAACTGGCCGCTGAAGCTGCGCACCTCCACCTCTCACGAGGAAGGCTGTGAACGCGACTGGGCGGTGACCACCAAGCAATTCATCGGTCGGGACGGCCAGGTGACCGGAATTCAAATTGCGCGGCTGGAGTGGCGCGAGGCCAGCGGTCGGCAAACCATGGTGGAAGTTCCCGACAGCACGTTCGAGATCAAGGCGGATCTGGTGCTATTGGCGATGGGTTTTGTCCATCCGGTTCACGTCGGGATGCTGGAAGAACTGGGCGTGGCGCTGGACCCGCGCGGCAACATCCGCGCCGGCGAAGACGATTACCAAACCTCAGTCAACAAAATTTTTGCCGCCGGCGACATGCGGCGGGGACAATCGCTGGTGGTTTGGGCCATCCGCGAAGGTCGGCAATGCGCCCGCGCGGTGGATGAGTACCTGATGGGGAGTTCGGAGTTGCCGGTTTGAGAATGGCGGGTGGCTGGCGGGGATATGGATTTCAATGCCAGCCACTGATTCCGAGTGAGGCGACAGTCATGAACTGGCTGGAAGTGTACGAAACCTTGAACAAGGTGCCCTGACCTGCTTCGATCCTGCGGGTGAGTTGGCGAGGTCGGCGCTGTTTCCGGATTTTCCAGCGCGGCTAGAACTTTAGAAGACCCGCTTCCACAATGTCACGAACTTCTCCCTACTCCTCGGCCAATTCCGCCAGTACGCTCAAGGCTTGCGCCCCGCAGCCGTTTTTCGCCATCCAGCCCACCAGTGCCGCTGGATTGGCCGACGGTTCCATCCTCTTGTGGATACGCAACCGATTTACGGATAGCGTTGATGACGCCGCGCCAACCGCCACCAGACGACTTGGTGCTGCTCACGATCACCGAGGACACCCTAAGCCAGTTTCCCTACCGATCCCCGATCAACCGCACTGCCCTCGCCGAGTGGATCACCACGCTGAATCAAAAGGGAGTACGAACCATCGGCTTGGACATCCTGTTTGATCGACCGACCGAACCCGCCGCCGACCAGGCGCTGGCGCAAGCCTTGCGCAACTCCACCGCACCGGTGGTAGTGGCCTATGCCGACCAGGAACACCTGACCCAGGAGCAGCAACAATTCCTGGATGCCTTCACCGCCGGATTGCCGCGAGGGTACGCTAACCTGCCGGCGGACAACGTGGACGGCGTCATCCGCGCGCTGTTTCCAGGCCGGACCGCGCCGGACGGTCGGTTCACGCCGGGATTGGCCGCCGCCCTGGCGGGCACCGCCCCAATGGATGCCGACGCTCTCCTGCGCTACCGTGGTCTGGCTCCTGACGCTGTGGCCGACGACCTGATCAGCGCCTTCAAACGCTATCCGATCCATCTGGTCGCCGCGTTGCCAGCGGCTTGGCTGGAGGGCAAGACCGTCCTGATCGGGGCGGAATTGCCGATGAGTGGCGAAGACATGTTGAAAACGCCATTCGCCGTCCTGCTCGGCGACCGCCAGGGGCAGATGCCAGGGGTCATGATCCAGGCGCACGCCTTGACGCAATTACGGGAGGGACGGCATCTGCTCGTATTGTCGCCCTGGGAAGTGCTTAGCCTGTATCTGGTGGCTGCCGTATTGAGCATATTCCTGACACGGCTGGACTGGCCCGCCTGGGCCGGTCTGGGATCGACCCTGGCGCTGTTGTCCGGTTGTTGGGCACTGGGATTCTGGTGGTACCGCCAAGGAGGGGGGTTGGTACCGCTGGCGGGGCCGTCGCTGGCGTTACTGGGCGCGGCCTGGTGGTCCTACGCCCAGGTCAGTCGTCAGGAACGCCGCCAGAGACGCTTCATCCATGGCGCCTTTTCCCGCTATCTGCATCCCGCCTGGGTAAAGCAATTGATGGCCAATCCCGACCTGTTGCGCCTTCAAGGCGAGCGGCGAGAAATCACGATTCTTTTCAGCGACATCGCCGGGTTCACGACGACCTCTGAAATGTTGCCGCCGACCACCCTGGTGGATCTGCTAAGTCGTTACCTGGAAGGCATGACCCAAATCATCATCGACCATGGCGGCGCGGTGAACAAGTATCTGGGCGATGGGATCATGGTCTTGTTCGGCGCCCCGGTGATCCAGGCCGATCATGCCCCGCGCGCCGTGCGCTGCGCCCTGGCGCTCGATGCGTTCGCCGAGGCATTCCGCCAGGCGGCGACCGATTCCGATGGTCGGCCGGTCGCCTTCGGCCAGACCCGAATCGGAGTTCACAGTGGGGAGGTCACGGTGGGCAATTTCGGCTCGACGGCCAGACTGGAATACACCGCCGTCGGCGACGTGGTGAACACGGCTTCGCGGTTGGAGGGATTGAACACCTACTTCGGTACCCGCGTCGCGGTCAGCGGCGTGACTCGGGCCCAGGTGAAGGATCGGGATCTATGGTTTCGACCCATGGGTCGGGTAGTGGTCAAGGGCAAACAGCAGGCGCTGTCGGTGTTCAACCCACTGTTGGCCGACAGCGAACCGGATGCCCTGGTGGAGGAATACGCCGAAGCTTACGCGCTGCTAACCGCCGGCGACCCTCGGGCGGGCCACCGTTTCGCACGCTTGCGGTTCCGCTATCCCAACGATCCGCTGGTGGACTTTTACTGGCGGCGCGCGCAGGCCGGTGAATTGAGCACGCGGATCAAGGCGACCTCAAAGTAACCGTTCATTGCCTCCACCCGCCCGTGGGAGAAGAGAAGAGAGGCGGGCTTCTCAATCGGTCAGCTTTGTATCCCATCGATATAACCCACGGCTCCCGCCCCGAGGTTGGCGGCGTTGGCTTCGTCAGTATCGATGTGCATGGCCAGGCGGAAATCCGGATGCACCCGCACCAGCACGTCGCCGAAAATCAGTTCACGGTTGCCTTCCACCCTCACGCGCACCCGATGTCGGTCGCGCAGGCCGAATCGCAGCGCGTCCTCCGGCGACAGGTGAATGTGTCGCAGCGCGCAAATCACGCCTTTATCGAGACTGACCGTTCCTGCGGAACCCTCAAGCAGGATGCCTGGACTTTGCTCGACATCGCCCGATTCGCGGATCGGCGGCAAGATTCCCAATTTGAATTGCTCGGTCATGGCAATCTCTACCTGGGTCAGGTTACGCGCCGGGCCGATTACCCGCACGCGGTCGACCCGCCCTCGGGGTCCGATCAGGTTCACCTGTTCCCGACAGGTAAACTGTCCAGGCTGGGACAGAGCCGTCGCCGGGGTCAGGCGATGGCCAGGGCCAAACAGGGCTTCCACATGCGCCTGGCAAAGATGGACGTGATGGGCCGACACTTCGATCGGAATCGGCGCCTTCCCGTGTTGGTGAATGATCGCATCGATAAAATAGCTGGAGAGGGTGCGCAGGGTTTCGCGCGCGATCATCCGCGTCTCGTCGCTGGGGATGACCAGCACCCGCGTGATGGACTCCCCGGCCGCGATATCATATTCCCGTTCCAGGCTCTGGGCCGCGCGGTTTTTCGCCTCGTCGATGATCACGCCCATGCGGCGCAGCCCCTGACAGCTCATGCCGCGCACCCCGGCGCTGCCCTGCCCGATTCCGCCGGTAAATACAATGGCATCCAATCCACCCATGACCGCCATGTACGCGCCGATGTATTTGCGGATGCGATAACAAAAGGTCTTGAACGCCAGCAACGCCCGATGGTTACCTTCGCGGGCGGCGGCTTCGATCTCCCGCATGTCGTCCGATAAGCCCGACAGCTCGTTCAAGCCCTCTTGCCGGTTGATGAGGTTATCCAGATCGTCGTGGTCCAAAATTCCCATCGTCATTGCCCGCAACGGTACGGCGAGGTCGCTATCGCCGTGGCGCGTGGCCGAGATCAAGCCCTCGGCCGGTGTCAACCCCATGCTGGTATCCACCGAGCGGCCGTGTTCCACGGCGCAAATGGATGCCTCGCGGTCCAGATGACACGAGATGATTTCCAACTCGTTATAAGGACGTTTCAGGAATTGGGCGGCCTTGAGCGAAGCATAGGCGTGCGATAAGCCGTGAGAACCGTAGCGCCGCACATGGTCCCGCTCGTAGCACTCATAGGGCAGTCCATATAGATAGGCATAGGGCGGCAGGGTATGGTGAAACGAGGTTTCGAACGCCGCCACCTGCGGAACCTGCGGGAACAACCGTCGGGTTTCGTCGATGCCGATCAGATTGAACGGATTGTGGTGGGGGGCGAACCGCGCCAGTTCCCGTATCTGGCTCACCACCGCGTCGGTGATCAGGGCAGGACCATCGAACATTTCTCCCCCATGAGCGACTCGATGACCGACCGCCGTGACGTCGGCCAGGCCTACTGGAACCGAAGCCCGCACCTGGGTTGTCAGGGCGGCGAAGGCTTCCCGGTGCGTGCCTCCGGGCAGGCGGCGCGACTCGGTTTTGCCCCGAAA
Source organism: Candidatus Competibacteraceae bacterium (assembly GCA_046347555.1). Lineage (GTDB taxonomy): Bacteria > Pseudomonadota > Gammaproteobacteria > Competibacterales > Competibacteraceae > Contendibacter. The sequence continues at coordinate 23,544 of JAXMFY010000057.1, forward strand.
CCGCCAGGTGTGCGAGGCATCATCTTTGCCGATGCCTTCGATCCTGCCATCGATATCGTTCCGCTCGTCGTGTGTGTCGTAAAGGTGATATTTCAGCGATGACTCGTCGCAACAGATGACCAGCAGCCTTTCCGGCTTGTCGCCACGCAGGCTCAAACCGTAGGGATCGTCGCTTTTCCTGAGGGCCGAGGACTCCAGTTCCTTCCGTCCGTCCAATGTTCCCAGTTGGCGGGATCGTTCTGAAATGATCCTTGACAGAAACCGGATCGCCGGCGGATGGGCCACCAGCACGGTCGAAAACAGCGCCAGCGGGATCAGGAGCACCTTGCAGCGGTCGACGCCGATGATATCCGCCATGCGCTTCTCGCCGGTCATCACCGCCATCTCTCCGAAAATGTCGCCGGAACTCAAGACGCCGAGCTGATGGGTCTGGCCGCTGTCGTCGGTATGACAAACCTTGGCCACCCCTTCGATCAACACCCCGATGAACCAGCCTTCCTCGCCAAATTTGACGATGGCTTCGTTGGCCTCGAAGGTGGAGACCTGGGAACCGTTGACCAATTCCTCCAGCCTGTCTGGAGGAAAATCCTTGAAAATCCCAACCTGCTGTTGGAGGAAAGCGACAAGGTGTTCAGCATCGAGGTGCGTCATGGGCAGGGTCTTCAGCGATGAACCAAGGGTTGGCGCCATTCCAGCGCGCCGGCGGATACGGCCGACGCCATGGCGCCTTTTCGGGCGGATCGGTCAGAAATATCATGGTAACGCACTGCCGAGGCACCAAAACCAGAAAGTTTCCCCTTTCCGAACGGATCGGTTAGAACAGCATGGTGATGTGCAGGGTGTCCTCATCCCGTTCCGTGGTGACATTATCGCAGCAGATCCTGGCCAGATTGACCATCCTTTTGTTGTCCGGCAGGATTTCGGCGACGAATCCACGGATGCCGCGCGCCCTGGCGTGCTCCATCAACCGCCGTTGCATCGCGGCGCCAAGACCGACGCCCTGCCATGGTGGTTTGATCATGAACGCGGTTTCGGCCAGGTTGGTGGACGGATTAAGAAAGTAACAGGCGTGCCCCACGATCTCCTCGTGTTCGCGAGGGCCGGTCGTGGCCACGAAGGCGACCTCGGTTTCGTAATTCACATTGCACAGCCGCTGCACCTCACGATTGGACAGCCCCTGCACCCGCTGGAAGAAGCGGGTGTACACGTCATCCTTGGAAAGATGGTGAAACAGGTCGCGGGCGGCGGCGTCGGCGGCGGTGGCCGGCCGCAGTCGCGCCGATTGGTGGTTTTTCAGGGTGATCGCCCGCTCGTCCTCCACGGGATAGGCGTGCAGATTTTCGAGCCGCTGATCGGCGGGCGCGTACCCCAGCGTCTTGGCTTCCTTGAGCAGCCAGGGGCGGAACCGGGGGTGGGCTACCTCGATCAACGCGATGGCCCGCTCGCGGATGGATTTGCCGAACAGATAGGCGATGCCGTATTCGGTGATTACGTAATGGACATCGGCGCGGGGGATGACCACGCCTTCGTCGGTTCGCAACGCCGGGCGGATGCGCGAGGTTTCTCCGTCATCGGTGGTGGAGGTAAGACAGAGGATCGGCTTGCCGCCGGGCGAGCGCGCCGCGCCGCGCCGCGCAGAAACTCGCCCTGCGCCGCCACCCCACCGTAGTATTCCCCTTCGAACTGATCGGCGCAGACCTGGCCGGTCAGGTCAATCGCGAACGCCTGCGACACCGACACCATCCGGTGCTGCGACGCGATCAGGTTGGGCCGGCAGATCACCTGGATGGGCTGGAAGGAAAATAGGGGGTTGCCGTTGATGATGTCGTAAAGCCGGCGGGTGCCGATGGCGAAGCTGGTGACAATCTTGCCGCGATGGTCGGTCTTCTTGCGTCCGGTCAGGATGCCTTTTTCCAGCAGGGGAACGATAGCGTCGGTGACGACGTCGGAATGAACGCCGAGATCGCGCCGGTCCTCCAGGTATTTGAGCGCCTCGTTGGGAATGCGTCCCAGCCCGATTTGCAGGGTGGAGCCGTCCTCGATCAGGCTAGCGATGTAACGGGCGATGCGCTCGACCGCCTCGATCCTGACCGCCGGATGGACGTATTCGGTCACTGGGGTATCGATCGGCACCAGCTTGTCGATTTGACTGAGGTGGACCGTCGAATACCCCATGCTGCGGGGCATGTGGGGATTGACCTCGGCGATGACCAGCCCGGCCCGTTCCAGCGCCGCCGGGATCACGTCGACCGAGACGCCCAGACTGACATAGCCGAATTCGTCCGGCGGCGACACCTGGATCAGGGCCACGTCGATCGGGATGCGGCCCAGTTCGATCAGCTTTGGCACCTGGACGATGGAGATGGGCACGTATTCCGCCAGACCCTGCCTGACCGCCATCCGAATGTCCGAACCGACGAAGAAGATGCGGTGACGGTATCGGGTGCAAGCCCGGCCGTCGCGGTGCGGCACGGCGTCGGTGGTGATGAAATGCACCAGTTCCACGTCGGCGGGCGGGTTTGGCAGGTTTTCCAGCGCGGCCACCAGAGTTCGTGGCGTGGCGCAGGCCGTGCCGACGAATACATGCTGGCCAGCCCGAATCAGGCGGACGGCGGCGGCGGCCGAGACGATCTTGTCGCGGTACGGCGCCAGGGCCGGATGCAGGGATGGTTGCGGTGTCATGGCTCCAGCCTCGGTTGACCGATGAAGCGCCAGGTGAGAACGCCACACTGACGCTCTTTGTGAATCATAATTAGCCCGTAACCCGCCGATTCAGTTGCGATTTCGGCGGGAAAGCTAACCTTGCTCAAGCTTCAGCCGTTGCGCCAAATCGTCTTGCGTCATCGCATGCAAGGCATCCAGCAACGCCACCTGCAAACTCCCCGGCCCACGAGCCTGTTCCGCCGCGATTTCGCCCGCCACGCCAAACACGACCAGCCCCGCCACCGTCGCCGCTAATGGATCCATCTCCACCGCCAGGAATGCTCCAATGACCGCCGTCACCGAGCATCCCAGTCCGGTGACGCGCGTCATCAACGAATGACCGTTGGCAATCGCCGTCACTTGCGTTCCGTCGGTCACGTAGTCCACCGCGCCAGTGACGGCAACCACCGCCCCGGTTTCTTGGGCCAGTAGCCGTGCCGTATCCAGCGCGGCTTTCGAACCGTGCAGGCTGTCAACGCCCCTGCCCCCACCCGCCTGGCGAACCAGCGTCAGGATTTCCGAGCCGTTGCCTCGAATGACGTTCGGTTGCAACCGTGCCAGCGCGTTTGCCACCGCGCGCCGGTAGGGCGTCGCCCCTGCCCCCACCGGATCGAGAATCCAGGGCACGCCCACCGCCCGCGCCCGCATGACCGCCAGCTTGGATGCCGCGATCTGTTCCGAATACAGCGTGCCGATATTGACGACCAGTGCATGACTGAACGAGACGAAATCCTCCACCTCGTCACAGGAATGCACCATCGCCGGCGACGCGCCCAACGCCAACAATGCGTTCGCGCTGTTGTTCATCACCACGAAGTTGGTGATGTTGTGCACCAGCGGTTGCCGTTCCCGTACCGTGACCAACAAACTCCAGATGGAGTCGGCGTTCGTCGCCATCGCTACGCCCGCCCGTACAACGTCAACAAATGCCGATAATGGTCGGTAACGCCGGGGCCGACCTGCTCCCAGCGAAACCGCCAGCGCCAATTGCCTTCCGCGACACCTGGCTGGTTCATCCGGTCCGCGCCACCTAGCGCCAGCACGTCCTGCATAGGCACGACCGCCAGCCGCGCCACCGAGGCGAACGCTACCCGCACCAGTAACTCTGGCATCCGCTCCGGCCCGCCGCCCAGATAATCGAATAGATGCGCGCGGGTCCTCTCGTCGAGCTCCGCGAACCAGCCCAGCGTCGTGTTGTTATCGTGCGTGCCGGTGTAAGCCACTGAATTGACGATATGGTTATGTGGGAGATAGGGGTTGTCGGCCCCGCCGCCAAAGGCGAAATGCAATACTTTCATGCCCGGCAAGCCATGGTTGTCGCGCAACACCTCGACCTCGGGGGTGATGATGCCCAAGTCCTCGGCCACCAGCGGCAAACCGCCAAACTCCGCTCGCAACGCCCGGAACAATTCATCGCCCGGCGCTTGCCGCCATTGCCCCGCCACCGCGGTTTCCGCGCTGGCGGGAATTTCCCAATACGCCTCCAGTCCCCGGAAATGATCGATACGCAACAGATCGAATTGAGTAAATTGCGTGCGAATCCGCTCTTTCCACCACTGGAACCCATCGGCCTTCATCCGCTCCCAGGCGTAATGTGGATTGCCCCACAACTGACCGGTGACGGAAAAGTAATCCGGCGGCACTCCGGCCACCACGGTTCGTCTACCCTCGCCATCGAGCAGAAACGCCTCGCGCCGGGCCCACACGTCCGCGCTGTCGTAACCAACGAACAGTGGAATATCGCCGAACATCAGAATGCCCCGCTCGTTGGCGTAGTGCTTGAGCGCCGTCCACTGTCGGTAAAATAAAAACTGCTCGAACTGAGCCTGGGCAACCGACTCAGCCAGTTGTCGCCGCGCCTCGTCCAGCGCCTCGGGCCGGCGATCGCGCAACTCGCGCGGCCAGTCGAACCAGGCCTGCCGTTCCCGCGCCGTGCGGATCGCCTGATACAGGGCATAATCGTCCAACCAGTGCCGGTGCTGGTTCAGAAAAGCCTCATGGGCTCCGCGTTCGGCCCCACCCCGTTCCTGAAAGCCGCGTCGGGCTTCGTTCAAGCGCCGCTGGCGGTACGCCCAACCGTCCTCACCCGAACGCGGTCCGCCGTCCGGGCTTAACCAGCCCACCTCGATCAGCGGTTCCAGGGCAATCAGCCGGGGATTACCGGCATGGACCGACTGCGCCGAATACGGCGACAGGTCTTCATGAGTCGGTCCCAGCGGCAATGTTTGCCAGACCGTGAATCCGCACGCCGCCATGAAATCCACTAACCGATAGGCGTCCGGCCCCAGATCGCCGTTGCCATGGCCGCCCGGTAGCGAGGTTGGATGCAGCAGCAATCCCGCGCGTCGGCGGTCGAGGGGCGAGTCTGTACTCATCGAGATAACTCCTTAAAAATTAACAGATTGATGGATTGAAAAATTCGACGCATTAAAAGCTTACAGGGGGTTGCCTCACTCCTGGTCGTGGTCCTGGTCTCCAACCGTTGGTCCCTCAGCCTTCAACGGATCCGTTGCAACTCCTGTCCTAGCATCTCGCGCGTGATCAACACCACTCCCTTCTCGGTGCGATAAAACTGCCGCGCGTCCTCCTCGGCGTTCTCCCCAACCACCGTGCCGGGTGGAATGATGCAACCCCGGTCGATGATCACCTTGCTCAAGTGGCAATAGCGGCCGATGTCGACTTGCGGCAACACCACGGCGTCTCGCAACTGTACGAAGGAATGGACCTGCACCTGCGGGAACAGCAGCGAGTGATTCACGTAACCGCCCGAGATGATGCAGCCGTCCGCCACCATGGAGTCCACCGCCATGCCCCGCCGTCCGTCATCGTCGAACACGAATTTGGCGGGCGGCAACTGCTCCTGATAGGTCCAGATCGGCCAACGTTCGTCGTACAGATTCAACTCCGGATCCACGCCGACCAGTTCCATGTTCGACTCCCAAAACGCATCCACGGTGCCCACATCGCGCCAGTAACTTTGCGCCTTGGTCTGCACATCGCGAAACGGGTAGATCATCACCCGATGCCGATCCAGCAGGCGCGGCAGCAAATCCTTGCCGAAATCGTGGCTGGAATTCGGGTTTTCAGCGTCCTCGATCAACTGTTCGTAGAGAAATTGGGTGTTGAACACGTAGATTCCCATCGACGCAAGCGCCGTGTCGCCTCGGCCTGGCAGGGTTTCCGGCGTTTGGGGCTTCTCCACGAACCGGACCACTTCGCCCCGCTCGTTCGCGGTCAACACTCCAAACTCATGTGCCCGCTCGCGCGGCACCTCGACGCCGCCGATCGTGATGTCCGCCTTGCTTTCCACATGAAGCGCCAGCATCGGGCCATAGTCCATCTTGTAGATGTGATCCCCGGCCAGGATCAGCACGAATTCAGGCGCATGGTTACGAATGATATCCAGGTTCTGGTAGACCGCGTCGGCCGTGCCCTTGTACCACGAAGCTTCGTCGATCCGCTGTTGAGCCGGCAATAATTCCACGAATTCGCCAAACTCGCCACGGAGGAATCCCCAGCCACGCTGGATATGCTGGATGAGCGAATGCGCCTTGTACTGGGTCAGTACGCAAACCCTCCTGATCCCGGAATTGATACAGTTGGAGAGTGGGAAATCAATGATCCGATACTTACCGCCGAAGTGCGTGGCGGGCTTGGCGCGCCATAAGGTGAGCTGTTTGAGTCGGATGCCACGTCCACCCGCTAGAATCAATGCAAGCGTATCCCGAGTCAGACGGCTGACAAAACGTGAAGTGATGGCGGCACTCATGCGTTTAATGTTCCTCTCTGCTATGCTGATCCAATTTTCGAGTGTAACGGTTCAAACAGCGGATTTACCGCTCCATGGACGAGGCAACCATTAGGTGACGAAGGAATGCTGGAAGCGTCGTTGGCCGACCTTAATCATAGTCGGTTTCAACACTGGGGTTTTGGCGGTTCGCGATGTCTTGACCCGGATGATCGAAGCATGAACGAACGAATGCGGTACTCCACGATTTGATGACGCACCCTGACAATAGCGATACTCCTCAAAATCCGGATCCATCCGTCGTTGATCGGATCGTGACCGACGCCGCGCTGCTGCACGCGGGTCTCCACCCCGAGCCGTTCGCGGTTTTGGGTCGCCACGGTCATGGTGATTGTTCGGTCGTGCGGGTATTTCTGCCCGGCGCCCGCCAGGTACGGTTGCTCGATATCGAGCAACCGCTGCGGCGGTTGGCGGATACCGATCTGTTCGAGTGGCGCGGCGTGGCTGATGCCCTGCCGTTGCATCATTACCGACTGGCCTGGATCGACGCCGCCGGTCGCGAGCAGGTTACCCATGATCCCTATGGCTTTCCTCCGCAGCTTAGTCTGTACGATCTGCACTTGTTTAACGAGGGGCGCCATCTGCATGCCTACCGTGTGTTGGGCGCGCATCCACGAGTTGTGGATCACATCGCTGGGGTTCTGTTCGCGGTCTGGGCACCGAACGCCGCCCAGGTTAGCGTGGTGGGTGATTTCAACCAGTGGAATGGCCTGCGTCATCCCCTGCGCCGCCGGGGCGGCGTTTGGGAATTGTTCGTTCCTGGTGTGAGCGTGGGTGCGCGTTACCAGTTTGAGCTTCAGGTCCGGGAAACCGGCGAGCGACTACGTAAGAGCGATCCCTATGGTCGGGGGTTTGAGCGACGCCCGGCTAATGCCGCCCTGGTGATGGATAGCGCGCCCTATCCATGGCGTGACGGGAATTGGATGGTCCGGCGGCGGCGAAATTGGACGCGCGCTCCATTGGCGGTCTATGAAGTTCACCTGGGCTCCTGGCAGCGAGATGAACGTGGCGATTACTTGAACTATAGGGATCTAGCGCCGCGCTTGATCGCCTATGCTAGCTCACTGGGCTTCACTCACATTGAATTGATGCCTATCACCGAACATCCCCTGGATGCTTCCTGGGGCTATCAGCCAACGGGATATTTTGCTCCGACCAGCCGTCATGGTAGTCCATATGATTTTCACTGGTTTGTGGATTACTGCCATCAGGCGGGTATTGGTGTCATTTTGGATTGGGTGCCCGGTCACTTTCCCAAGGATGCGCATGGTCTGGCCCAATTTGATGGCACCTGCCTTTATGAGCACGAGGATCCGGATCGCCGCGAGCAACGGGGCTGGGGAACGTTGGCGTTCGATTATGGCCGTAATCAGGTGAAGAATTTCTTACTGGCTAGTGCTTGTTTTTGGTTGGAAGAGTTTCATCTGGATGGGTTGCGGGTGGATGCCGTCGCCTCCATGCTTTATCTGGATTATGACCGAGAATCAGGAGAGTGGGCGCCCAATCTATTTGGTGGCAATGAGAATCTAGAGGCCGTTGCTTTCCTACGGGAGTTGAATGAAATCGTCCATCGTCGGTATCCAGGGGTTCTGATGATTGCCGAGGAATCCACGGCTTGGCCACTGGTGACGCGGCCTTCTTGGATGGGGGGTTTGGGGTTTGGCATGAAATGGAATATGGGATGGATGCACGATATTTTGGAGTATCTATCATATGATCCAGCTTTGCGCTGTCATCATCATGAGCTGTTAACCTTTGGTCTGTTGTATGCTTTTACTGAAAATTTCATGCTGCCATTTTCTCATGACGAGGTCGTTCACGGCAAAGGTTCGTTACTTTTTAGGATGCCGGGGGATTGTTATCAGCGTTTTGCCAATCTGCGCTTGCTTTATCTCTACATGTGGACGTATCCCGGTAAGAAGTTTTTATTCATGGGCAATGAGTGGGCGCAGGAGCGAGAGTGGGATTGTGCTGCGGTGCTTGACTGGGAGTTATTGAGTCAGCCCGAGTATCGAGGGATGCAGATGCTGGTTCGTGATCTTAATCGCCTCTATCTGTCCATGGTGAGTTTGCATGATTCCGAGTTTTCCCAGGAAGGTTTCGAATGGCTGGATTGTCACGATGCCGCCCAGTCGATTGTAGCCTATTTGCGTCGTGGTGGTGGGGATGATCCTGTCTTGGTGGTTTTGAACTTTGCGGCGGTGGCGCGTTCGGATTACCGCGTTGGGGTTCCACTATCGGGTTTTTATCAGGAAATTCTTAGTTCCGATGCTGGGATTTACGGTGGCGGTGGCATGGATAACGGTATGGTGCATGCTGATTCGGTCCCGCATTTGGGATACCCTTATTCGTTGGTGCTGAATCTGCCGCCGTTGACAGGGTTGATACTGGTCTCTCGCAGGGAGTATTATCTGTCGTGAAATTGCAACAGTTGCGTTATTTGGTTGCCATTGTTCGCAATAATATGAATATCTCCGCTGCGGCGGAGAGCTTGTATACCTCTCAGCCTGGTATTAGTAAGCAATTGCGGTTGCTGGAGGAGGAACTGGGTGTTGAGTTGTTCAATCGTAACGGTAAACACCTGACCGAAATGACGCCGATTGGGCGCCAGATAATCGTCAGGGTGGAAGTTATTCTACGTGAGATTAACAATATTCAGATTTTGGCCGAGGAGTATCGTGATGATCGACGGGGTGGTTTGTCGATTGCCACGACGCATACCCAGGCTCGTTATGCTTTACCGCCAGTCGTCAAGCTGTTTCGAGAGCGTTATCCGGCAGTGACCTTGCAGATTCATCAAGGCTCTCCGGCGCAGATTGCCGAGATGGTGCAGTCTGGTGAAGTGGATTTTGCGATTGCCACCGAGTCCTTGGAATTGTTCGAGGATTTGGTGATGATGCCCTGCTATGTCTGGCAGCGCTGCGTACTGGTGCCATGTGATCATCCGTTGGCTGGGCTGGATTATTTGACCTTGCAGGATGTGGCTCGGTATCCGCTGGTAACTTATGTGTTCGGTTTTACGGGCCGGTCGCAGTTGGACGAGGCATTCCGTAGCTCGCAGCTAAAACCGAAGGTGGCTTTTACCGCGACCGATGCGGATGTGATCAAAACCTATGTTCGTCTGGGGATGGGAGTGGGGATTGTTGCACGGATGGCTTATGATCCAAAGCAGGATCAGGACTTGGTGCGGTTGGAAGCGGGTCATTTGTTTGCGGCTAACATTACTAGGATCGGGTTTCGGCGTGGCATGTTCCTTCGATGTTATATGTATGATTTTATTGAGTTGTTTGCTCCTCACTTAACGAGGGAGCGGGTGCGGATGATGGAACGATTGCGGACTTTGGAGGAGGTGGATGCGTTGCTTGATGACGTGGAGCTGCCGATTTTCTAGGGGTTTGGTGGGGGTTAGGGTGGTTTTGGTATTTACTAAATATGATGATATAAAAACGGAGTAAGAATGCAAGCCTTGCCCATCGTTGCCCGAATCAACCTATTGACTGCTTTCGAGGTGATGCTTGCTCGACTGGATGCCTTCTGCATGGCGGTTCGTCAGGATGAGGCATTACCGGCCTGGGTATCGCGTACCGAGATGGAATTGGCGGAAAATTTGGATGTGCGTCTTAAAGCGGTTCAACTCTATCGGGCCCTCTGGTACGAGGATAGCCAGGATGGTAGAGAAACGTTGACTTGCCCAGGTATTGTCGGCGCTAGCTTGGGAACCTTGGCTGCTGCCAAGGCTTGCCATGCTGCCAAGGATGAATTCAAGACCGCCGTGCTGGCGTTGAAGAATCTTGGCCGGGTCGAAACGAACAATGTGATGGCTGATCTGCATCGACGCTGGGAAACCGTGGCGGTGGCCATGCGGCGCATGGGGGCCGCTCGTCTGAATTTGAAACAGGCTTATCGGCATATTCCCCTGTTGGAGCAGCGACCACTCAAGATTGGTTTTACCTGGTCCAAGCAGGGTCGCGTGATTCAACGTACCAGCGTGGCCGAAGCCCGCCGCCTGTTGGAACAACGGGCCGAGACCCCACAGGTTCGATTGGAGTTGCAACGCCTAGCCGAAATTGGTGGAGATGAACCGTTGGCCCGTGTTCGCGGGGTTTGTCCGCATCTGCGCGCCAATATCGTTTTCGCTGATTTGGAATGGGGTGGTGTGTCGCGTCGGTTGATGCAAACTCCCCTGCCGATCCTGGTACCGTTGCGATGTGGCGAGCGGTTGCCGGAATTCGTGGCGGTGACACCGGAGCCTCCACTGAATCCTCGGTTGCGGCGGGCGGATGTGCGGATCGAAGATGAGCCTTTCCTGCCATTGATTCGGGTGTATCGTTATCGGGAACCTTACCGGGTAAGATGTACCAGATGATGATATAAATCCGAATAGCGATGTCCGCCAGTGGCCGCGAATATCGTTTAAAATGGCTTCAAATGATTCCTCTAAAAATAATCCACCCTATTTTAGGAGACTGCCCATGTCCGCCCGCGCTCGTGTATGGCCCGGCAATCCGTATCCCCTCGGCGCCGTTTGGGACGGCAAGGGCGTTAATTTCGCGTTGTTTTCCGCTCATGCCGAGCGCGTCGAATTGTGCCTGTTCGATTCGTCGGGCCAGCGCGAGATCGAACGTCTGGCCCTCATCGAGAATACCGACCAGGTCTGGCACGGCTATGTGCCGGGGTTGTGGCCGGGCGCCCTATATGGCTATCGCGTTTCCGGGCCCTACGAACCGCAGATCGGCCATCGTTTCAACCACCATAAGCTGCTGCTCGATCCCTACGCTAAGCAATTCTATGGCGCCCTGCATCTGCGCGACGAGCACTGCGGCTACCAGGTGGGCCATCGCGACGCCGACCTGTCGTTCGATACCCGCGATAACGCCCGCGACATGCTTAAATGCGTGGTGGTGGACACCCGCTTCAATTGGGATGGCGATCGCGCGCCCGAAACTTCCTGGTCACGGACCCTGATCTACGAAACCCACGTCCGCGGCTTCACCATCCGTCATGAAGGCGTGCCTCACCACCTCCGCGGCACCTTCGCCGGCATTGCTCACCCGGAAACCATCAAATACCTCCGGTCGCTCGGCATCACCGCCGTGGAACTGATGCCAGTCCATGCCTTCGTGGACGACCGCTTCCTGACCGACCGCGGATTGCGTAATTACTGGGGCTACAACACCCTGTGCTTTTTCGCCCCGGAACCGCGCTATCTGAGCGGCGGCGATCTTGTTGAGTTCAAGGCCATGACCAAACGGCTGCACGACGCCGGCATTGAGGTGCTGCTGGACGTGGTCTACAACCATACCGCCGAGGGTGACCAAATGGGCCCAACCCTCAGCTTCAAGGGCATCGACAACGCCTCCTACTACCGGCTTCTCCCCCACGACCGCCGCTATTACATCAACGACACGGGTTGCGGCAATACCTTGAACCTGATGCATCCACGGGTGTTGCAGATGGTGATGGACAGCCTGCGCTACTGGGTCAACGAAATGCATGTCGACGGCTTCCGTTTCGACCTAGCGGTCACGCTGGGCCGGGAGGAATACGGCTACGATCGCGCCGGCGGCTTCTTCGACGCCATCCGGCAGGATCCCGCCATGTCGCGGGTCAAGATCATCGCCGAACCATGGGACATCGGTCCCGGTGGTTACCAACTCGGCGGTTTTCCCGCCGGCACCGCCGAATGGAACGACCGCTTCCGCGACACGGTGCGCCGGTTCTGGCGCGGCGACGACAGTATGTTGTCCAAACTGGCGCCCAACCTGCTCGCCTCCAGCGATCTGTTCGAGCACGACGGTCGGCGACCGTGGGCCACGATCAATTACATCGCCAGCCACGACGGCTTTACCCTGGCCGACCTGGTCAGCTACAACGAGCGTCATAACGAGGCCAACGGTGAAAACAATCGCGACGGTCATCCGTCCAACTTCAGCAACAACCACGGCGTCGAGGGACCGACCACCGATCCCGCCATCCGGGAAACGCGCCTGCGTCAGCGCCGCAACATGCTGGCCACCCTGCTGCTAGCCCAGGGCACACCGATGCTGCTGGCCGGCGACGAGTTTGGCCGCAGCCAGCGTGGCAACAACAACGCCTATTGCCAGGATAACGACATCAACTGGCTGAATTGGAACATTTCCCCCGAGGAACAGGAATTTTTCGATTTCGTCCACCGCCTGATCAACCTGCGTCAGGAACATCCGGTGCTGCGCCGGTCTCGTTTCATGCACGGCCTGCAAATTTCCAAGCACCATGGGTTGCGCGACATCGACTGGATCAGCCCCGGCGGCGGCGCCATGAGCGACTACCACTGGCAGGAACCCAAGGCTCGCTGTTTTGGCATGTTGCTGGCCGGCGACGCCGGCGAGCACTTTACCACCGATGGCTATCCCGAAATCGACAACGCCATGCTGGTCATTTTCAACGCGGGCTCAACGGTGGTCCCATTTCGCCTCCCCGCAGTACGCGACGCCGACCACTGGCGTTGTCTGCTCGACACCGCTCAGCCGCGCCTGGCTCCGGGCGAACTGTTGCTGGAGGTCGGCGGTGATTTTCAGATGGAGCCCTGGGCCGTGACTGTGTTCGCCCTGGTTCCAGCCAGTCCAGATTGAGCCTTGCGCCGCCAACACTCTTTATATATATCAAATCTTTGAAATTCGATTGAATATTCTTTTTTATTATTTATCATGCCGTCCATGATCGCCCACCGTCCGGCCCGACGCATTCTCCGGTGCCGGACATTGTTTTTCATCACCGCCGACGGAGTTCCAATGGCGTGCGCCCTTCCGCCCCCTGTCGCGGTGGCTTTGACGACGGTGTTTCCAAGCGTGGATCGCCGCGCATGACGCCACGGTTTCGCTACCCCAGTGTGTTGCCAGGTTTTGGCTTGACGCTCGGCTTCGCCATCGGTTATCTAAGCCTGATCGTACTCATTCCCTTGGCAATGGCTTTTCTGCGGGCGCTCGACCTGAATTGGGATCAATTCTGGCAGGCGGTCACCGCGCCCCGGGTACTCGCCTCGTATCGGCTAACCTTCGGCGCCGCCTTCCTGGCCGCCGCCTTCAACACCGTTTTCGGCCTAATCGTGGCCTGGGTGCTGGTCCGTTACCGGTTTCCCGGTCAGCGTCTGGTGGATGCCCTGGTGGACTTGCCGTTCGCCCTGCCCACCGCCGTGGCCGGCATCACCCTAGCCACGATCTATTCCAGCAACGGCTGGATTGGCCAATACCTCAAACCACTCGGGATCAAGGTTGCCTTCACTCCACTGGGGGTGATCGTGGCTCTGGTCTTCATCAGCCTGCCGTTCGTGGTGCGCACCGTGCAACCGGTGCTCGAAGACCTGGAGGCCGAGGTCGAGGAAGCCGCTGCCAGCCTGGGGGCGAGTCGCTGGCAAATTTTCCAGCGCATCATTTTCCCAGCGGTACGCCCGGCGTTGCTGACTGGTTTTACCCTCGCCTTCGCCCGCGCCATCGGCGAATACGGCTCGGTCATCTTCATCGCTGGCAATCTGCCGATGGTGTCGGAGATTACCCCGTTGCTAATCGTCGGCAAGCTGGAGCAATACGACTACGGCGGCGCGGCGGCACTGTCGGTGGTGATGCTGCTCATTTCGTTCATCCTGTTGTTGCTGATCAATCTGCTTCAACGCTGGAGCCGGACGCGGAACAGCGGGGAGGTGGCGGCGTGAGCGATTCCGCCCTCCGCGCCCCGGTTTCCGCCGCCACCACCGAGCCTCGTTTCGTCCGCGTGGCTTTGGTGACCGTGGCGTTGGGTTTCCTGACGCTGTTCCTGTTCGTGCCCCTGGCGGCGGTGTTTTACGAGGCGCTGCGCAAGGGCATCGGTGTCTACCTGGCCGCCATCACCGATCCCTACGCGCTGGCCGCGATTCGGCTCACCCTGCTTAGCGTCGCGATTGCCGTGCCGCTGAACCTGGCGTTCGGCGTCGCCGCCGCCTGGGCCATCGCCAAGTTCGAGTTTCGCGGCAAGAGCGTGCTGATCACCCTGATCGACCTGCCGTTCGCGGTCTCCCCCGTCATCGCCGGCATGATCTATGTGCTCCTGTTCGGTGCTCAGGGCTGGTTGGGGCCTTGGCTGAGCGAGCATGACGTCAAGATCATCTTCGCCGTGCCCGGCATCGTGCTGGCCACCGTGTTCGTCACCGTGCCGTTCGTCGCCCGCGAACTGATTCCGCTCATGCAAGCCCAGGGCACCGACGAGGAAGAAGCCGCCTTGGTGTTGGGCGCCAGCGGTTGGCTGACCTTCTGGCGAATCACCCTCCCCAACATCCAGTGGGGCCTGCTGTATGGCGTGGTGCTTTGCGCCGCCCGGGCCATGGGTGAGTTTGGCGCGGTATCGGTGGTGTCCGGCCATATCCGTGGCCTGACCAACACCCTGCCGCTGCATGTGGAGATCCTTTACAACGAATATCAGTTCGCCGCCGCCTTCGCCTGCGCCTCATTGCTGACCCTGCTGGCGCTGGTCATGCTGGCGTTCAAGGCACTGATCGAGCGCCGCGCCCTTCGGCAACGACGCTCCGCGCTGGCCATGGAAACCTTATCGTGAGCATCGAAATCCAAAATTTGCACAAACGCTTCGGCGCGTTCGTTGCCCTTGACCACATCGACCTCAGCATTCCACCCGGCCAACTGGTCGCCCTGCTCGGCCCGTCCGGCTGCGGCAAAACCACCTTGTTGCGCATCATCGCCGGTTTGGAAACCGCCGATCATGGCCGCGTGCTGTTCGACGGCGAGGACGCCACCCGCCGCCATGTCCGGGAGCGCGGGGTGGGTTTCGTGTTCCAACACTACGCCCTGTTCCAGCACATGACCGTGTTCGAGAACATCGCCTTCGGCCTGCGGGTGCGTCCGCGCGCCGTGCGCCCACCCGAAGCCGCCATCCGCGCCAAGGTGAACGCCCTGCTCGACCTGGTGCAGATGGGATGGCTGGCCAATCGCTATCCCAGCCAACTGTCCGGCGGCCAGCGCCAGCGCATCGCCCTGGCCCGGGCGCTGGCGGTGGAGCCCCAGGTGTTGCTGCTCGACGAACCGTTCGGCGCCCTGGACACCAAGGTGCGCAAGGAACTGCGCCGCTGGCTGCGCCGCCTGCACGACGAATTGCACATCACCAGCGTGTTCGTGACCCACGATCAGGAGGAAGCCCTGGAAGTCGCCGACCGGATCGTGGTCATGAATCACGGCCGCATCGAGCAGATTGGTTCGCCCCAGGAGGTTTACGACGCGCCGGCTACTCCTTTCGTCTATCAGTTCCTCGGTAATATTAATCTGTTCCATAGTCGAGTTCATGCCGGCTGGGCCCGGGTCGGCGGGCTACGAGTGCAAGTGCCCGAGTACGGCGATACCGAACACGCGCCAGCCATGGCCTACGTGCGGCCCCACGACATCGACTTGCTGCGCGAACCCGAGGATGGTGATACCACCTTGACGGCCACAATCAGCCGGGTCTCTCAATTGGGTTCATTGGTGCGGCTGGAACTGATCCAATCGATGGATGGCGAAATCGCCGAGGTGGAAATGACCCGCGAGCGCTACGCCGCCGATCCATTGCAAATTGGCGACCTGGTGTTCGTCAAGCCACGCCAGGTGCGAGTTTTCTTGCAGGATCATTCGAAAGTCGCCCCAGTACCTCAGTGGAGCGGCGACGGCGACGGCATCTGACGGTGGGACGGCGACCGCTTGCGACAATTCGGTGCGGCCGGATCGTGGTATGGTATCGCCTCATCGGTCACCGTTGTGAAACCTGCCGCATGGATCCGCTCGATCAGATTGCCGAAGCCCGAATTCACGAAGCCCTCGAACGTGGCGAATTGCGGGGTTTGCCGGGCGAAGGCAAACCGCTGCGCCTGGACGACGACTCGGCCATTCCCGAAGAATTGCGCGCGGCATACCGCATTCTGAAAAACGCTGGCTTCCTGCCGCCAGAACTGCAACTGCGCAAGGAACTGCGCCAGGCCGAACAACTGTTGCACCAGTTGCCGGAGAGCGAACGCAACCGCGCCCACGCTCGGCTGGAACTGTTGCAACTGCGGCTGGCGATCAGTCGCCGACAGCCCATCAACCTGCTGTTGGAAGACCGTTATCGCCAGAGGCTGCTGGAACAGCTGGACCCTGTGGCATCCCGCGAGTCGCAAAGGTCGTGAGCGCGTCGACCACCACGGAACCGGCTCCGTTACTGGCGTCGCTCGGCCTGCGCGAACACCCGCTGCGGGACGAACTCGACCAGGAATTTCATGCCCGGCCATTCGAGCGCTTGGAAACTCCTCGTTCGATTTCCCATTTGGCGCTCCTGTCCGGTCCAGGCCGCGAGGCTATCGACCGGGATCGCGCTCACGTCGCTCGCCTTTGCGCCCGTTTTGGCGCGCCGCCACCCGCCCCCAGCGCGGTTCACCTCAGTGTGGACTGCGGATCGTTTCGCCTGAAATGGGAACGGCACTCGGAATTTTCCGCCTATACCTTCATCGGCCCGGCCTCGACCGAACAAGCTCCATTCGCCGCGCCAGCCATCGAACTGCCACCGCCTGACTGGTTGGCCGAACTTTTCGGAGAACTGTTGGTTGCGACGCACCTGGCCCTGCGCGGCGAACCGAACCCGGCACCGACGCTGGAAAACCTGCGCGGTTTGTTCGATACGCCCGACATCAACGGCTGCCGGGCCGCCGACGATGCCGCGACCGTCTGGAGCGACTTTCGGGTGGCGAGCGATGGATTTACCCGAATTCTGGTACTGGATCGCGGGCTGCGCGCCACCCAGGCCGGTCGGCTGGTGCAACGCCTTCTGAACATCGAAACCTACCGGCTTACAGCGATGTTGGCCTTCCCGCTGGCCCGTCGGGTCGGCACCGAGATCACCCGCATCGA
Source organism: Candidatus Competibacteraceae bacterium (assembly GCA_046347555.1). Lineage (GTDB taxonomy): Bacteria > Pseudomonadota > Gammaproteobacteria > Competibacterales > Competibacteraceae > Contendibacter. The sequence goes on from JAXMFY010000057.1 coordinate 40,929, forward strand.
AAACCGACTGACCGTTCTGGCTGGCGGTATCAATTTGGCGGCCGGCCTAGAGCGAGATCGCGCCCTACTGGCGGAATTGTCGGAACTGGCGGCTGAGATGGAACGGCTTACGGCTTCGACGACGTACCGGTTCGGGGCCAGCCGGGCCTATTACGCGCTGGTGGAACGCCGTATCGCCGAACTGCGCGAGCACCGCTTGCCGAGCGTGCAGACTTTGCGGGAATTCACCGACCGGCGACTGGCACCGGCCATGCGCACGGTGGAAGCGGTGCGGGAGCGGCAGGATTCTCTTTCTGGTCGTATCGCCCGCGCCGCCAATCTGCTGCGTACCCGGGTGGATGTAGCGCTGGAGCACCAGAACCGCGACCTGCTGCACTCGATGGACCGACGCGCGCACTTGCAGTTGCGCTTGCAGGAAACCGTTGAAGGGCTATCGGTAGTCGTGCTCAGTTACTACCTGGTTGGATTGGTGAGCTACGCCGCCAAGGCGCTAAGCAAGCTGGGATTGCCGCTCAATCCCGATTTGGTCGCTGGACTTGCCATCCCGGTCGCAATGGTGACGGTCGGATTCGGCATTCGTCGGCTGCGGCATCATCTTGCTCATGGCGAAGGAGCTTGATCAAAGACCATCATTTTGATTAAAGATGATGATATAAAAAAGCGGGACCGTCGGGGCTGGTCGATGCCTCTCCTTCACCAACCCCCTACTCTTCCTCGGTTTCGTCGCCGCTGCTTTCGGGATGCAGCAGCAGTATCCGCTCGGGCATGAACTCGGCCAGTTTTAACGCGGTCTCGCGAGGAATCAGCGCAAAATCGAACTCGTTGCGGTCCCCCCGAACGATGGCCAACCGCCCCATGGCCAATGCCTTGCGCTGGGCCGGGGTGACTCGGATGGCGCGGATCCAGCGGCCATCGCTATCGAGAAAGTTGTAGAGGATTTCGGCCTCGGAATCATTCAGCCGGTGACTGTCGATCAATTGACGGGCGCGGGCGACTAATTCCCGCTGTTTCTTCTCGGCCTCGCGTTCCAGATTCAGCCGGCGATCCTGTTCGCGCTTGCGGGCGGCCTCCGCTTCGGCCTGGCGGCGCGCTTCCGCTTGTCGCGCCGCGTCCTCCACCGCCAGCGCCTGGTTCTTCTTACGCTGGTGATCCTGCTTACGGCCATCGGAATCCAGCTTCTTAGCCTTATCCGCCGACACCAATCCGGCTTTCAGCAATTCATCCCGCAGCGACATGGTTCGTCACCTCGCGATTCGGCGCTTCAGTACAAAATCCGGGTGCGAATCGTGCCGGCCACCTCATTCAACCGCCGCTTGATCTCGCGGGATTCGGCACGCTCGCCGCCGTCCACGTCGATCACGACGTAGCCGATTCGGGGATTGGTTTGCAAGTACTGGCCGGCGATGTTGATGTGCAGCTCGGAGAAAATAGCGTTGATCTGGGACAGCACGCCGGGCTGATTGCGGTGGATGTGCAGCAAGCGATGCTTGCCGGGATGCTCGGGCAAGGCGACTTCCGGGAAGTTGACCGAGCTGACGGTCGAGCCGTTGTTGCTGTATTTCAGCAGCTTGCCGGCGACTTCAAGGCCGATGTTCTGCTGCGCTTCCTCGGTGCTGCCGCCGACGTGGGGCGTCAGCAACACGTTGTCGAAGCGCCGCAGCGGCGACACGAACTCATCGTCGTTGCCCTTCGGCTCGGTCGGGAACACGTCGATGGCCGCCCCCGCCAGATGTTTGGATTCCAGAGCGTCCACCAGGGCGTCGATGTCCACCACCGTCCCGCGAGCGGCGTTGATCAGCCGGGTGCCCGGCTTCATCCGCGCCAGTTGCTCGGCCCCGATCATGCGGTAGGTCAGCGGGGTTTCCGGGACGTGCAGCGTCACCACATCGGCGATTTCCAACAGCGCGTCGAGCGATGGCAGCGGCTGGGCGTTACCCAGCGTCAACTTGGTTTCGATGTCGTAGTACACCACCCGCATCCCCAGCGCCTCGGCCAACAGCCCGACCTGCGTGCCAATGTGGCCGTAGCCGACGATGCCCAGACATTTACCTCGGACCTCGTGAGAGCCGGTGGCGGTCTTGACCCAACCGCCGCGATGGACTATGGCGTTGCGTTGGGGAATGCCTCGCAGCAGGAGAACGATTTCCGCCAGAACCAGCTCGGCCACGCTGCGAGTGTTGGAAAACGGCGCGTTGAACACCGGTACGCCCCGCTCCTGGGCAGCGTCGAGATCGACCTGATTGGTGCCGATGCAGAAGCAACCGACCCCAATCAGGCGGGGCGCGTTCTCGAAAATCCGGGCGGTCAACTGGGTGGCGGAGCGAATCCCGACGAAATAGCTGTCGGCGATGGCGTCCAGCAGCTTCGACTCGGACAGCGCTTTCGGGTGAGACTCGATGTTGGTGTAGCCGTCCGCCTGGAAAGCTTCCACGGCGCTGGGGTGAATGCCTTCCAGCAGCAGGATCTTGATCTTGCTCTTGTCGAGTGAGGTCTTGCTCATGGGTGCGCCCGCTTCGCCGGTGATAGAATGAGGTCGAACATTATCTCTCCGGCCGGGGTTGGCAACCATCCCCTTTTCTCTCCAGGCGATCTTTCCGATGACCACGCACACCGCAAGCGAAACCGCCGTCCTGCTCGACGGCCTCCGCGCCTTCATCGAACCGGCCCACGTCCGCGCCGACCCGGACAGTTGCCTGAATTACGGCCGTGACTGGACTCGCCTGTACGCGCCGAATCCGCTGGCGGTGGTCTTGCCGGGAACGGTCGAACAGGTGCAACGACTGGTCCGCTACGCCAACGAACATCGGTTGGTGCTGGTGCCTTCGGGCGGGCGCACCGGACTGAGCGGCGCGGCGGTAGCCTGTTGCGGCGAACTGGTCGTCTCGCTGGAGCGGATGAATCGGATTTTGGATTTCGACTCCGTGGACCGCAGCGTCACCTGCCAAGCCGGCGTGGTCACCGAAGCCGTGCAGAATTTCGCCCGCGAACGAGATTTGTACTATCCGGTGGATTTCGCCTCGCGCGGTTCCAGCCAGATCGGCGGCAACATCGCCACCAACGCCGGCGGCATCAAAGTGGTCCGCTACGGCCTGACCCGCGATTGGGTGACGGGCTTGAAAGTGGTGACGGGGCGCGGCGATCTGCTCGATCTCAACCGGGGATTGATCAAGAACGCCAGCGGCTACGACCTGCGGCATCTGTTCGTCGGCAGCGAAGGCACGCTGGGCATCATCGTGGAAGCGACCCTGAAACTGACTCGGCCCTTGCGCGAGCCGAGCGTGATGGTGCTGGGCGTGCCGGACCTGAACGGGATCATGGCGATTTACGGCCTGTTGCGCGGCAAGCTCGAATTGAGCGCCTTCGAGTTTTTCTCGGAACTGGCGCTGCGCCACGTTCTGAAAAAGGGCTTGCACCGCCCGTTCGATACCGAAACGCCCTACTACGTCCTGACCGAGTTCGAGAACCCGGACGGTTTGCACACCGACGAAGCCTTGGCGCTGTTCGAGCATTGCGCCGAGCAGGGCTGGTTGGCGGATGGTGTCATCAGCCAGAGTGAAACCCAGGCCAAGGAATTGTGGCGGTTGCGCGAGGACATCAGCGAATCGATTGCCGAGCATCAGCCCTACAAGAACGACATCGCGGTGCGGATTTCGCGAGTGCCGACGCTGCTGGCGGAAATCGACGACTTGCTGGCGCGGGAATATCCCGATTTCGAGGTGCTGTGGTACGGCCACATCGGCGACGGCAACCTGCACATCAACATTCTCAAGCCGGCGGACCTGGAATCGGCGGCGTTCGCGAAACAATGCGGCGCGGTGAGCGAGCATCTGTTTGCGGTGCTGCAACATCACGGTGGCAGCATCTCCGCCGAACACGGCGTCGGCCTGACCAAGAAGCCGTATCTACACTACACCCGCGATGAAACTGAAATCGGCTATCTACGGGCGATCAAGCAGGTGTTCGACCCGAACGGCATCATGAATCCGGGGAAGATTTTCGATTGATCTGGCGGAGATTCCAACTGCCATGCTAACGCACGATCAGCTTGCCGCTCTGCTTGCCGATCTGGAACTGGATCGTGTCGAGAGAACTATTTCGACCAAGGACACCGACAAGTTCGGCGAAGCGATCTGCGCTTTCGCCAACGATTTGCCCAATCATCGCCAACCTGGTTATCTGCTAGTTGGCGTAAGAGATAACGGTCAACGGTCTGGACTTAAGGTCACGGATGATCTGTTGAAAAATCTCGGCGCCATCCGCTCCGATGGGAATGTGCTACCGCAACCGGCAATGAATGTAGATCGTTTCAGCTTCAACGATGGCGACGTAGCCGTGGTCGAGGTTTTGCCGTCCGACCTGCCGCCCGTGCGCTACAAGGGACGGGTATGGATTCGAATCGGACCGCGCAAAGGCATCGCCAACGAACAGGAAGAGCGCATTCTGACCGAACGGCGCGTTGCGCTGGCCCGATCTTTCGACGCCCGACCGTGCCCAGAAAGTACCATTGGCGATTTAGCATTAGGGCAATTTGAAGCCACCCGTTTACCCATAACTTCCAACTCCTTGTTAATATATGACTTTTCATGAGGTTGTGGGAGCATGGCATGAGTTGGGTAGCGCAGGAATTTGAGGGTCTGGAGTTGGGGGATGCACGGCGAACCCAGCGGTTGATCAAGCTGGTGGACGACCTGTCGGCCCAGCCGACGGGGAGCATCCCGTTGGCCTGCGGGGGCTGGCCGGAGACCAAGGCCGCCTACCGGTTGCTAGACAACCCGGCGGTCGAGTGGCGGGAGATTCTGGAGGTCCATACCACGCGGACGGTGGAGCGGATGCAAGGTCAACCGGTGGTGCTATGCATTCAGGACACGACGGAACTGGACTTCACCTCGCAACCGGGGATCGCCGGGCTGGGGCGGCTGAGCTACGAAGCCCAACATGGGCTGTACGTGCATCCGACCCTGGCGGTGACGCCGGCGGGGCTAGCCTTGGGGGTGCTCGACGCGTGGATGTGGGCGCGGAAGCCGAAAGACCAGCCCGACATCAAAGAAAGCACCCGCTGGGGCGAGGGCTACGAGATCGTTGCCGATCTGGCCGAAACCGTGGCCGACACCCGGCTAGTCTACGTGGCGGATCGGGAAGGCGACCTGCGGGCGTTGATGGACGCTGCCGCCCGGCGAGAGCATCCGGCGGACTGGCTGGTGCGGGCCAAACATGACCGCAACACCGCCGACGGCGACAAGCTGTGGGATCGGCTGGCGCGGAGCGAGCCGCTGGGGCAGGTGGAATTCACCCTGCCGGCGACGCCGGACCGGCCGGCTCGTCTGGTGCGGCAAACGCTGTGTCGCGACGTGGTGACGCTGCCGGCGCACCACGGCCAACCCACCGTGACGGTGACGGCGATCCTAGCCCGCGAGGCGCAGCCACCCGCCGGTCAGACCGCGATTGAGTGGCGCCTGCTGACCCACCGGACCGCCGAGACCCTGGAGCCGGTGGTCGAACTCATTGACTGGTATCGTCGTCGCTGGCTCGTGGAAATTTTTTTCCGGATCTGGAAATCGGGCTGCCGGGTCGAGGCGCTGCAACTGGGTACCCTGGAGCGACTGGAACGGGCCTTGGTCATTTACCTGATCATCGCCTGGCGCATCCTGCATCTGGTCACTTGGGGCCGGGATTGCCCCATGTTGCCCTGTGACGTGGTGTTCGATCCCGAGGAATGGCAGGCGGCCTGGATCGTCGCCCACCGCGCCAAACCGCCGGACACCCCCCCACCCCTGGGCCAGATGGTGCGGCTCATTGCCGGTTTTGGTGGGTTTCTCGGGCGCAAACACGACGGTCATCCCGGTCCTAAAGCAATCTGGGAAGGGATGCAGAAAGTCAGAGCGTTTGCCATCGCCTTTGAGGCCACCCGTGCTGCGTATGCTGGTGATGGATGAATTATGGGTAAACGGGTGAATTTGAAGCCTATCGCCTTCAAGCAGTCGATTCCGATACCGTTGCCGCCAACCAACGGTCGATCCAACTACAACTCGGCTCGTTACATTTTTTCAACCTAGAACGGGATTGTCCGACTTATGCTGGTATTCTTTTATTCGGCAAAAATCCTCGTTATTTTTTACCCGGCGCTTACGTGCAATATCTGAAATTGCCAGGTAACGACCTAACTGAAATTCCTGAAGATCAGGCAGAAATATCGGGTGAATTGCAATCTATACTGCGCGAGTTGGAGCTTCGGATCAAAGCGCTGATTCAAAACAGCCTCAAATCGGTTGGTGGGTTACGGGAAAAAATACTTCCAAACTACCCAGAATGGGCGCTGCGCGAACTGTTGTTGAATGCAGTCATGCACCGTAATTATGACAGCAACATGCCTGTTCGATTCTACGTATTTAACCATTGGTGCTAGTTTAATTCACAGGTTGAACTCCGCGATGGACAGCGGAATGAAACCATCGGGACCGGGATTCAAGCCGTGCCATTGAATCAGTAAATTGAAGGCGGTGACGGTGAACGCCAAGCGGGCCAAGACGTAGTCCATCACGCGATGACCGATCTTCTTGAAATGACTGATCAGGGTCAGCATCGAAAACACGGTTTCGATCAGCATCCGGTCGTTCCAAACGCCGCGCGGGCAGAGTTTCAAGTTGGGTGGATCACCCTCATGAGCGTGGAAGCCGGTATCGGCCAGGATGATCATGCGGTCCTCGAATCCCTGGATCAGGGGCTGAAACCAAGTATCGTGGGCGTGGGCCGATGCCCCCAGCCAACCGACGACTTCACCCCATTGATTGATCAACAGACAGAGCTTGCAGCCGACGATCCACCGATGATTAGAGAGTCCCTTGCCACCGATCTGGGCCGGGCTTCGTCCTTCGCGAATCGGATGGATCAGTTCGATACCGTAGCTGTCCACGATGCCCAACAGGGTTGGCGGTGCCAGGAACAGCAAGGTCCACTGCCGATGGGTCTTGAACGGACGAAACAACCGGGTTCGCTCGGGCAGGTGGGGGAACAAGGGGTGGTAGTCCCGCGTCAGCCAGCGGTAGAACGCGCGATTACCTACCCCCTTCAAGGCATGCAAAACGCCCAAGGTCACCACTTCGCTGGGCCACAGCGTCGCTTGGGGATGCTTGGGCAAGGACCGCATCCGATCATCGATCCGGCAAAACAGGTCCGTGATAAAGTCCATGGTGGTCATGACCGCTCTCCTGTGATTGTCAACTTGGAGTGTATATATAAGATGACATGGGGACGGTCGTGGCCGCTTCAACTCAGCCTAAAAACTAGCACCAATGGTTATTTAGCGACCACATCGAAATCATGAATCCTGGTGGTCTATATGGGGAAGCCACACGCGAAAATTTTCCTACTCGGAACACTTACCGCAACCCCATTATTGCGGAAGCGATGAAGACACTGGGTTTTGTCAACCGCTTCGGCTATGGCGTGCAACGGGCGCAAGCCCTGCTTGAAGCCAACGGAAACCCACGCGCGCAATTTGAATTTGACGAGCATTCCGTTCTGGTCAAGGTTTACCGGAGGCAGGAATGAAAACCCTTGCTTTCTTCAACAACAAAGGAGGGGTGGGAAAAACCTCGCTGGTTTATCACCTCACCTGGATGTTCGCCAATCATGGAATTCCCACGCTGGCAGTCGACCTCGACCCACAAGCCAACCTGACCGCGATGTTTTTGGACGAGGATCGTTTGGAAGAGCTATGGCCCGACGACGAGCATCCGCAAACAGTATATGGAGCCATACGCCCTATCCTTCGTGGGATCGGCGACATCGCCAAACCTCACGTAGAGCGGATTACCTCTTTTTTAGGGGTGGTGCCGGGCGATCTTGGTCTCTCCCGCTTTGAAGACAAGCTGTCCGATGCCTGGCCCCGTTGTCATAATCGGGACGAGTCAGCTTTTCGGATCATGACGGCATTTCATCGCCTCGTCGAATCAGCCACGGGATGGGGAGCGGAATTGGCCTTGATCGACGTAGGCCCAAACCTCGGTGCCATCAATCGTTCGGCGCTGATCGCTTCCGATCAGGTCTGTCTTCCTCTCGCCCCCGATTTATTTTCCTTGCAAGGGCTCAAGAACCTGGGTCCAACTTTGCGCGAATGGCGCGCCATCTGGGCCGAATTGCTCGGCAAAGCGCCTTCCGATCTACCAATGCACCCGATTACCCACAAATCCCCCTCCCCCCTTGCGGGGGAGGGCCGGGGTGGGGGGTAAAAACCCGCGGCAGGTTCAAAGTCGAGCTAAAACGCTCAAAATTCCGTTCATCGTCGCCGCTGTAACCCCCCACCCTAACCCTCCCCCGCAAGGGGGGAGGGAACGTTTGCTTATTATTTTGTTACTAATCAGTAAGATGAAGATGTGGGTAATCGGGTG
>JAXMFY010000058.1:0-48722 GCA_046347555.1 Candidatus Competibacteraceae bacterium
CTCGACGACTTGCGTTTCTCGCTGCGCGCCTGCTCGTCGAAGCGCACGCGCAGCAGTTCCATCTTCATCTTCTCCACCTCGTCGGCCTGCGAAGCCGAAACGGCCGTCAGCAGGCGTCCAGCGGAATCCAGCGCGCGGTAGGCGTCATCGCTGGAGAACGGCTGCTGGTGCGCCCACCGGTTGCGCCAGTCGCGGATTTCCGACACCAGGCTGCGCTCGGAAAAGCCCAGCGTCTTCTTGAACACCTCATTCCACGTATCCCACATCAGCTTCAGCAACGCCGACGCGTCCCATTCCTCGATAGGCTTCTTGCCGAGAATCGGGTCTTCGGCAAAGCTGCGCACCTTATCCATCGAGATGCTGTTGGCGGAAATCGCCGCCTTGATCTCGCGCCCGACAAACGGCCCCAAGCCGGTTTTCAGAAGTTCCAGCGCCTTGCCGACGCGTTCGTGATTGGTGATGGCCATGGCGGGTTATTCCTGATCGAAGAGGTCGTTGGTGCCGGACGCCACCGCACGCGGTGCTTCACGCGCCAGCCGCATGATCTCCGGCCAGCTTTGCACCAGCGCGTTGTAGGCCATCGCCTCGGCCGCGCGCTTCTTGCGTTCGCAGAGGGTGTAGAGGCGGTAGCACAGCTCGCGCGCGATTTCGGCCTGACTGCCGAGTTTGGCGACCAGCGCGGCGGCGGCGGATTCGCCGCCGGCTTCAAGCACGCGCACCAGGTGATGCACCATCTCCCAAACCGTCAGGCGGGTATCGGTGGTCGGGTCCCAGTCGGCGGGGAGTTCGGCGGGTTTGACGAGGCGCACCTTGCCCTTGCCGGAGACCGCGATGCCGGCTTCGACGAGGCCGCTCACCGCCGTGTTCTTGGCCTTGGAAAGCTGCTCGGCGACGCCGTATTCGCCCTCCTCGAAGCCCATCTGCTCGAACCACGCCAGCGCCCAGCGCGTGTCGGCGTCGAAGTCGCCTTCCTGCTCGGCCAGCGCCTCGTCGAGCACCTGGTTGATCAACGCCAGCGCGGCGCGCACGGTGAGCGGCTTGCCTTCGGCGTCGAGGACTTTGGCATAGCGCGTGTAGACCGCCATGCCGGGGCCGATGGCGGCCTGCGCCAGATCGACCGGCGCGATGTTGCCGGCTTGCAGATAGGCCAGGGCGGCAGGGAGTTCGGTTTTTAGCGCGTTGAGGAAATCGCGGCGGGTGGCGGTAGTGTGCCCCCACCCCAACCCTCCCCCGCTGGGGGAGGGAGTGAATTCTCCTCCCCCCGGAGGGGGGAGGTTGGGAGGGGGGATGCGCGGGCGGCAGACGAGGACGATGCTGGAGGCGAGGGCGTTTTGTTCGAAAGATCGAAGTCCCTTTGGCTGTTCGGTGCGAACAGGCCATGTACCAGAAATACCGAAGCCGGCCTCGATAACGGCGGCGAGGAAAGTGTCCCAACCAGTATTGGTGGTGCCTTGGCCACCGTCACTTTCGGATTGCTTGAACGCGTAGTAGATCGTTACCGGAAAGGCGGGGTGCGCCTGTTCGGCCAGCCGGTGCATGGCCTGCGTCATGCCGTTCAGGAAGAAGGTTTCAGCCTTTTCCTTGCTGCCGTGGCGATAGGGCGTGGCGACCAGTTCCTCGGCCTTGGGCACGGCCATGGTGGCGAACAGATCGGGGAACACCGGGCGCATAGTACGCCGCAGCCAAACGTAGAAGAAGTTAGACAGATCGGCGTAGCCGATGTTGTCATAGTAAGGTGGGTCTGTCGAAATCAGCTTGCCGCTGCTAATGCTCTGATCAACTGCATTTGCTTGGGCGACAGAGCCACGGCCGTCGTGATTGAACTGCTTTTCTATGACTTCACATACCGACACGACTGTCCCAAACAGGTCACCTCCAGCCCCAGCAAGCGGATTGGTTTCGGCGAAATCCCAAACCATCGGCAGCGCTTGGCGTCCAAAAGTCGCTACCAAGCGATCCATTCGCTGTTCCCAAAGGCAGAGACTCGTATTCCGATTGCATGCCTTGCTTTGTGCAAACGCCAAGTAAACCCCCACCGCCTCCGCATACGCCGTCGCGCCAGACCCGCCTTGGGCGAGGGGTAAATCACCCCCCTCCCAGCCTCCCCCCTCCGGGGGGAGGTATGTCGCTCCCTCCCCCAGCGGGGGAGGGTTGGGGTGGGGGCTATCATGCAGCGTATCCCAAATCGTCGTCAGCACGGCATCCAGATCAGCGAATACTTCATGATTCCAGAAACGCAAGACCCGAATGCCATGCTGCGCCAGCCATGCCGAGCGCTCAGCATCCCGCTGCTGCCCATCGTCGGTATTGTGCTGCCCTCCGTCCAGTTCGATCGCCAACCTTGCGGCAGGACAGTAAAAATCCAGAACGAAGCGTTCAATGGGATGCTGCTTGCGGAACTTGAAACCATCCAACTGCTTCCCGCGCAAGCACCGCCACAGCAATTGCTCGGCATCCGTCATGTTCTTTCGCAGATCTTTGGCGGCTTGCAGCAAGGCGGCCGGAACGGGCGTCGGCTGCCAGTGCTCCCCCCTCCCAGCCTCCCCCCTCCCAGCCTCCCTCCCAACCTCCCCCCTCCCAGCCTCCCCCCGCTGGGGGGAGGAGTCGACACTCCCTCCCCCAGCGGGGGAGGGTTGGGGTGGGGGCGCAGAGGATTTCCATACTGCAAGTGCGTCGCGCCGGATCTTCTCCCGCGCCTCGGCCACCAGATCGGAAAAGGTCGTCAGCGCCACGAGTTGGCGGTCGGTGAAGAGGTCGCCGTAGGTGGTCAGGCCGTATTGCACCGTCCAGAAATTGCGTGGGTCGTCGGGCAGTGATGATTCCGGCCTCCAGTCGGGCCGGGCCTTGGGCGCAGCAGCTTCGTGCTCTGGCGTCGGCGCGAGATAGACCCGGCCGCGCGTGCCTTCGGCAACGATGGCCATCAACCTCGCGCCCATGCGGCCAGCTTTGCCTTCGGCCTTGATGTAGTCGCCGGAAATCGGCGCACCCGACATCAGGCAGGCGAAATTCGCGCCTCGCGACAGCTTGGTGCCGTTCTTCGCCGCCTCCACATCCTTCGGCTTGCCGACCTTGACCGTGAAGCGGTAGCCAACCCCACCCTCACCCCGGCCCTCTCCCTGAGGGAGAGGGGAAAGGAGGATGGGCTCGACATAGGCTTCCTTGCCCGCCTTGGTGGAGAGCATGAAGGTCGAGGCGAGCGGCACATCGACGTTGGCGAAGGCCGGGTTGGGACTTTTCACCGTGCGCGCCCACAGCCAGGCGATGACGGTGAGCTTCTGACCGACATACTGCTTCAAGTCGGGCCGCTCCTTGGCCATCTCGGCGGTGACTTCGATCTTGGGGTAGAGGTGACCGATGCGCTTTTCGGCTTCGTCACGCATCCACTGGCCGTAGTAGCGCACGTCCTCGGCGAGGCCCTGCGCGCCTTTCCATTCGCGGGCGAACAGGCTTCCCCCCTCCCCACCTCCCCCCGCTGGGGGGAGGGGTCCGCTCCTTTCACCCGCTGGGGGGAGGGGTCCGCTCCTTTCACCTGCTGGGGAGAGGGGTCCGCTCCCCCCAGCGGGACAGAGGGGTCCGCTCCCTCCCCCAGCGGGGGAGGGTTGGGGTGGGGGATGAACCGGTGGCTTGCCGGCAAAGCGCGGCGGAATCTCGATCATCGCCTTGTTGATCAGCACCGCCACCGGATTGAGGTCGCTGGCGTAGCTTTCCAGCCCCAGCCGCTGCGCTTCCAGCGGCAGCGCGCCACCACCGGCGAAGGGGTCGTGGAAGGCGGGCAGCACTTCGCGGTTGAAGAGTTCGCGGGCGCGCGGATGGTCGGCGTTCTCGGCGCAGGCCCGCCGCCAGCTTTCCCAGATCGCGTCACGTGCTTTTTGCAGGACTTCCTCGTTGGTGGTGTTTTCCCACTGCACCAGGTCCTCGATGATCTTGAACAGCCGCCCGCGCTCCTTCTTCTGCTCGCGCTCGGTCTTGAACAGGTCGGGGTGCGCCGAGGGGTCATCGACCATCTGCGCAAAAATCACCGCCCGCGCCGCCGCCAGCGGTCGCCGTGCCCACCACAGGTGCAGCGTGGAAGGATGCCCATGGCGGATAGACTTCTCGCGCGCCGCCGCCTTGTTGATGGCTTCGAGCGGCAGGGCGACCTCGATGAGTTTTTTCTTGTGGGTCATGACCACAAGTTCCTGACGGGATACTGCCCGATGGCACCGTCGGCACTGACCAGGGTGTAATCGCGCGAAATGGCTTGCGCAATGAGCAGACGGTCGAACGGATCGCGATGGTGGAACGGCAGTTCCATCAAGGAAGCAAGCGCAGCGGCTTCAACCGGTAGCCAGCCAAATCCGTTTTGCATTCGTTGTGTCTCGATGAAAGCGACGACCGGATCGGGAAGTTTCAACTTGCCCAGACTGGCCTTGATGGCAATTTCCCAGACACTCGCTGCACTGACCCAAACGGTATTGTCCGGGTTGCGGATGGCTTCATCAGCCACTGGGGTAATGAATCGCCGGCGATCCACCACAGGAAAACGTGGGTATCGAGCAGGAGGTTCATTGGTAGTCCCTGAAGTCATCCAGCGGGGCGTCAAAGTCTTCGGCGATCCATACCTGCCCCTTGGCGCTGCCGGGCTGGCGTGGCGGATTTTTTTCGACATGCGCCTGTTTCTGTTCAAGAAACTGAACAAAGTCGAGAACCTCCGCGAGCAGCGGCTCGGGCAACTGTTTGAGATGTTCGAAGACCAATTCGGCCTGGGTCATGTGGGTTCTCCTTTGTTCGAGCGTCGTTGAAACGTCTTCGAGGGTGAAGTATGCCGCTTCGTCCAAGGGTTCCTGCTATTCGTTGAGGGTCGATTCGATACCCTGCAAATAGCCATTCGTGCGACTCATCTTGGCGCCTCCGCCCGGGCCAGCAACTCGGCAAAGTCGTAGTTGACGCTGGTGACGCCAAAATCCGGCTCGCGGTTGAAAGGCTGGCGCAGGTAGTGCACCTTGTGGTTCGTCTCGTCCAGAAACTCGACGATGGCCAGGATGAAGTCGTCGGGCTTGTTCAGCGAATAGAGGATTTCGTTGCGGGTAACGGTGATGGTGGCGGCGCCCGAAACGCGGCCCTTGACCTCGATGAAGCGCAGGCGGCCGGTGCCTGGGATGCGGCTCTCGATGTCGTAGCCCAGTTTCTCGAATTCGTGGTCCGTGGGCTCAAAGCCAAGGTTGCGCTCGATGTCCATCACCACGGCGCGAGCGCGGGCGGCGGCGGCCTGGTTATCGCCGGGTGAAAAAGTCGGCGCTGGCGGGACGGCGCTACCGGCGGCAGGGAGCCGCATTTTTTGCAAGAGTCCCGCCGGCACCAACAACAAGCCGCCCAGCACCACCGGCGGCAGGGGTGACAACTGCGCTTCTAGCCGCAATTCTTCCAGTCGCTTTTGCAGCCGCCCCTGCAACAGGTCGGCACGCTTTCTGGCCTCGCCGGAGTTGAGCTTGGCGTTGGCTTTGCCGGCCTGTTCCTGAAGTTTCAACTCCTCGGCGCGATGGTCCCAGTAGTTGATTTCCTTGGTGAGGCGGTCTTTAACTGCCGCTTCGGTCTTGGCGATCAGTTCCAGCTTGCGGCCCTTGACTTCAGCCAGGTGCTCGGGAACGACCTCGGCTATCGCGTGCCCTTGTGCGGTCTTTTCCAGGTCGCGGGTAATCCACTGGCATTCCGGCAAGGCAAGCAGGTCGTCGATGCCCGGCTCGTTCTCTTCAAGCGGGCGGAAATCGAGGTAGGGCGCGTAGTGAACGTGGCGGGTGGTACCGGTACCGTCCATTTCGACATACATCATGCGCTTGGAGACGATGCGGCGTCTGCCGTCCTTGGTGGTGGCGGCATCCTGGATGGCGTGTTCGAGGTAGAACAGCACGCGCGGCGTAGTGCCCGTGTCTCTCTCATCAACCAGCACGGCGCCGCGTTTCAGCAGGTCGCGGTTGCGTTCCAGCGTGAGGTCGATGACGGCGTCGAGCAGCGGGTGGCCAGGGCAGACGAAGGCTGCCAGCGGCTGGCCTTGCGGCGAAACCAGGGTCTTTTCAAAGGCGATGCGCTCGTAGCGTGGCAGCACGGGTTCGCCGATGCCGATGAGGCGGTCGCGGTTGCGCACCAGCGCGGGAACGTGGGTGACCTCGAAGCGACGGGGCTCCTTCTGCTTGGCGTTGCCGCCGAGTTGTCTGAAGGCTTCGAGAAAGAAGGATTCGATGTAGTGCGGTTGCAGGCGGCGGGCGTCGGCGCGTTCCATGTCTTCACGGATGCGCGCAACACGGCTGGCGTCCATGCTGTCATGCACCAGTTGGCGCTCGTCGAGCAGGGATTGCAGGTGGGTCTTGTCCAGCGCCGTGTCGAGGACGGTGGTGAGAAATGCCTTGGTCTCCGGCAGGTCGCCGTAACGGATGGCGTCGATGAGCAGATCGCGCAGGCTCATGACCTTGCCGTCGGCCCCGAATGACGTAAAGGCCAGCTTGCCGAGCACGTCGAACACCTGCCCGCCCAGCGCCTGGCGTGCCTGTTCAAGCTTTTCCAGCAGTTTGCGGTAGACGTCGCCTTCGCGGGTGTCGTCGGCGACCAGGTTCCACAGGTAGCAGACTTCAGTCTGGCCGATACGGTGGATTCGCCCAAAGCGCTGTTCCAGCCGGTTAGGGTTCCAGGGCAGGTCGTAATTGACCATCAGGTGCGCGCGCTGGAGGTTGATGCCCTCGCCGGCGGCATCGGTGGCCAGCAGCACCTTGACTTCAGGATCGTGCTTGAACGATTCCTGCACCTTGAGACGCTCTTCGCGGCCAATACCGCCGTGGATGATGACCACGGCTTCCTTACGGCCGAGGAAGCGGGTGATGCGGTCTTCCAGATCATTGAGCGTGTCGCGGTGCTCGGTGAAGATGACGAGCTTTTGATGCGGCGAGGGCTTGGGCGGTGGTATCTGGCCAGCGCCATAGGGTGCAGCGGGTTCTTCGACGCGATGCGCCCCCGACAGACCCGCCGGGGTGAAGATTTCGCCGAGCAGGCTGGAGAGTTCGGTCCACTTGGTGTCGGTGCCGCTGCGGCGCACGGTGAGCGCCTGCGCTTCGAGCGTCTTGAGCAAATCGATCTCGATGCGCAGTTCCGGGATGGAGCGCGCAGCGGTGGCTTGATCGAGAATTTCCTCCTCGGCGACCTCGACTTCGTTGTCTGGGGCATCTTCGAGGTCGTCGACATCTTCGGCGCTGAGGCCGGTCACCACCGGCACAGGCTGAGTTATCTGCCCGGCGCGTTGCAGCAACTCCAGTTCGCGCAGGCGGGATTCCAGCCGTTCGCGGCGCCGGCGTAGGGACTGGTAGATCGCTTCGGGGGACGAAGCCAGACGCCGTTGCAGGATGGTCAGCGCAAAGCCCACGGTGCCGGCACGCTTGTCATTTTCCAGCGCCTCGGCCCGGTTGAACTCGTTGCGCACATATTCGGTGACCGCCTTGTAGAGTGCCTCTTCCTGGGGCGAGAGGTGGTAAGGCACGGTGTAGGCGATGCGCTCGGGGAACAGTGGCGTGCCGTCGAATTTGCGCAGGTTTTCCTTGACCATGCGCCGCATGAGGTCTGACACATCGGCGGAATGCACACCGTCGCGGTACTTGCCCTCGAAGCGGTCGCCGTCCAGCAGGGCCATGAAGAGCTGGAAGTCGGCTTCCTTGCCGTTGTGCGGCGTCGCCGACATCAGCAGGAAATGACGGGTGAGACCGGAGAGCAGTTGACCGAGGTGGTAGCGCTTGGTGTATTTCGCCTCGCCGCCAAAGACGGTGGCCGACATCTTGTGCGCTTCGTCGCAGACCACCAGGTCCCAGCGGCAATCGGGCGCTTGCAGCTTCTGCTGCACATCCTCGTTGCGCGAGAGCTTGTCGAGCCGGGCGATGACCAGGTGGGTTTCCATGAACCAGTTGCCGGTGCGCGCGGCTTCAAGCTTGTCGTTGGTGAGAATCTCGAAGGGCAGGTGAAAGCGCCGGTAGAGTTCGTCCTGCCACTGCTCGGCCAGGCTGCCGGGACAGACGATCAGGCAACGTTGCAGATCGCCGCGCGCCACCAGTTCCTTGATGAGCAGGCCGGCCATGATGGTCTTGCCCGCGCCGGGGTCGTCGGCCAGCAGAAATCGCAGCGGCTGGCGCGGCAGCATCGCCTCATAAACCGCCGTGATCTGGTGGGGCAGCGGCTCGACGACGGAGGTATGGACGGCCAGGACGGGATCGAACCAGTGGGCCAGACGGATGCGCTGGGCTTCGGACACCAGGCGGAACAGCGCGCCATCACCATCAAAACTCCAGGGGCGACCTTGTTCGACAATTTCCAGCGAAGGTTCGCTATCGCGGTAGAGCAGTTGGTTGGCAACCTTGCCGTCGGCGGTTTTGTAAGTCAGTTCCAGCGCTTCGGAGCCGAACCACTGCACGTTGACCACAGTGACCAGTGCGTCGGGGACGATGCCACGCACGGCCGCATTGGGCTGGAGTTGTTCAAGCGTCATCATTGAGCCGGTTTGTCGCTTTCGTAATACCATTTCCTGTTAGGTTTTGTTTTTTCAGGGGTCAAAAACTGTTCCATTCGTCATACCCGCGAAAGCGGGTATCCAGTGGTTCGGTGGCTGACTGGATTCCCGCCTTCGCGGGAATGACGAAAATCTATTCAGAATTAGTATAAGTGTCCGAGTAATACCGTTCCCTGTTTGGACCACCCCGAAAAGGCCGCCAAATGTTCAGCCCTCCGAATCGTAAAGTTTGAGAATGCCGATGGCCACTGTCATCTGAATCAGTTGCGACAGGGATTCGGCCTCCATTTTCCGCATGACCCGGGCGCGATGGATTTCGACGGTTTTACGGCTTAGATTAAGTGCTTCGGCGATTTCCCGGTTGGGCAGGCCGGCCACGACCCAACGCAGCACATCCTGCTCGCGCGCGGTCAGGGTATCGAACCGGTGGAGTAACTCCTGGTGTTGGGTCCGGGCGCGGCGCCGGGTGGCGTCCACGGTCAGCGCGTGGTGAACGCCATCCAGCAGAATCTGGTCGTTGAACGGCTTTTCGATGAAATCCAGCACGCCCCGCCGCAGAGCGGTCACCGCCATGGCAACGTTGGCGTGCCCGGCGACCATGATGACCGGGGTGTCGATCCCTTCCTGGCGCAGACGTTGCTGGGCGCCGGGATCGTCGGGTTCCGAAACCCGCGCATCCAACAACAGGCAACCGGGCGGGTCCGGCTGATAGGCGGCCACGAATGCCTCCACGTCGGCGCAGGCCAGGGTCCGCAAGCCGACGGATTCCAACAAGCTCCGCAGCGTATCGTGGAGCGCTGGGTCGGCGCCCACAATGTAGACTATCGAAGTGGGGGGCGGATGCATGGGCGAAGAACTGGAGCAGGAAAGGGCGGCGGATCGATAAAGTCCCGCGGCGGAAATCGCCAGACTAGAATAAATCCAAATAAAATCGTTTGGAGCGCGACCTGCGCCCCCGTCTCATTTCCCGCCAACGATTTTTCATCTTCGAGGAAAACGACCATGACCGCAACCGTTCTTGCCGAGGACGCTCTCGTATTACGCCAGGATGAAGCCAGCGTCGCCACGCTGACCCTCAACCGCCCCAAGCAGTACAACGCGCTGTCGCGGGCCATGCTGGGGGCATTGCAAACGGCGCTGGACGCCGTCGCCGCCGATCAAACGATCCGGGTGGTGGTGATCGCCGGGGCGGGTCCAGCGTTCTGCGCCGGCCACGACCTTAAGGAAATGCGTGCCCAGACCGACCCCGCCTTTCACCAGGCGCTGTTCGCCCAGTGCGGCCGGGTGATGCTGACCATCAACCACCTGCCGCAACCGGTCATCGCCCGGGTCCACGGCATCGCCACCGCCGCTGGCTGCCAACTGGTCGCGGCCTGCGATCTCGCCGTCGCTTCCGACAACGCCCGCTTCGCCACTTCCGGCATCAACGTCGGTTTGTTCTGCGCCACCCCCGGCGTGGCGCTGAGCCGCAACCTGAGCCGCAAGCAGGCGCTGGAGTTGTTGTTGACCGGCGACTTCATCGACGCGCCGACCGCCCTGCGCCAGGGCCTGATCAATCGGGTCGCGCCGCTGGACCAACTGGACGCCGCCGTCTGGCAATTGGCGGATTCCATTTGTAGCAAATCACCGCTGGCCATCGCCATGGGCAAGGAACTGTTCTATCAGCAGTTGGAACTGGGCCTGGAGGCGGCCTACGCCCGCGCCAGCGAAGTCATGGCCTGCAACATGAACAGCGACGATGCCCGCGAAGGCATCGACGCCTTCATCGCCAAACGCAAACCCACCTGGCGGGGCCACTGACCCAATCGCCTCATCGAATGAACCACCATCGCCATTCCACCAAAAACAAATGAGGACAATATCCGCATGAACGCCACCAATCCCTACGAAATCAGCCTGGACCGGAACCCGGCCAATTTCGTACCGCTGACCCCGCTGACCTTCATCGAGCGCGCCGCCTCGGTCTATCCCAACCGCCTCGCCGCGGTGCATGGCTCCACCCGGCGCACCTGGGCCGAAGCCTACGCCCGCTGCCGACGCCTGGCCTCGGCGCTGCAACGGCGCGGCATCGGGGTGGGGGACACGGTGGCGGCGATGCTGCCCAATATTCCCGAGATGTTCGAATTGCACTTCGGCGTGCCGATGAGCGGAGCGGTGCTCAACACCCTGAACATCCGGTTGGACGCCGAGGCCATCGCCTTCATGCTCCAACACGGCGAAGCCAGAATTCTATTCACCGACCGCGAATTCTCCGACACTATCGGCAAGGCGCTGAACTTGATGGAAGTCGGCAAGCGTCCGCTGGTGATCGATGTCGACGACCCACAATACAGCGGCGGGCAAAAACTCGGCCAACTGGATTACGAGGCGCTGCTAGCCGAGGGTGATCCCGAATTCGCCTGGCAAAATCCCGCCGACGAATGGCAGGCGATTTCGCTCAACTATACGTCCGGCACCACCGGCAATCCCAAGGGCGTGGTTTATCACCATCGCGGCGCTTATTTGAACGCGATCAGCAACGCCATGGTCTGGAGCATGGGCCTGCACCCCGTCTATCTGTGGACCCTGCCGATGTTCCACTGCAACGGCTGGTGCTTTCCCTGGACCATCGCCGCGACCGTCGGCACCAACGTTTGCCTGCGCCAGGTCCGCGCCGATCTGATCTTCGAGCTGATCAAGCAGGAGAAGGTCAATCACTTCTGCGGCGCGCCGATCGTGCTGAACACGCTCAAGAACGCCCCGGATGACATGAAAGCCGGCATCGATCATCGGGTCAAGGTGATGACCGCTGGCGCGGCGCCGCCGGCGGCGGTGATCGAGGGCATGGAACGGATGAACTTCGAAGTCACACACACCTATGGCCTGACGGAAACTTACGGCCCGTCGGTGGTCTGCGCCTGGCACGACGAGTGGGACGAAAAGCCTTTGGAAGAACGGGCCTTGCTGAAATCGCGCCAGGGGGTGCGCTATCCGATGCTGGAAGGGCTGATGGTGGCCAATCCGCAAACCCTGGAGCCCTTGCCGAAGGACGGCAAGAGCATCGGCGAAATCTTCATGCGCGGCAACAACGTGATGAAGGGTTATCTCAAAAATCCCAGCGCCAGCGAGGAAGCCTTCAAGGGCGGCTGGTTCCACAGCGGCGACCTGGCGGTCTGGCACGAGAACGGCTACATCGACATTAAGGACCGTTCCAAGGACATCATCATTTCCGGTGGTGAAAACATCTCCACCATCGAGGTGGAGGACGTGCTGTACCGGCACCCGGCGGTGATGGAAGTGGCGGTGGTGGCGCGGCCCGACGAGAAGTGGGGCGAAACGCCCTGCGCCTTCGTGACGGTCAAGCCGGGCATGGAACACGTCACCGAAGAAGAGATCATCGAGTTCTGCCGCAATCAACTGGCGCGGTTCAAAGTGCCGAAGACCGTGGTGTTCGGCCCCCTGCCCAAGACCTCGACCGGTAAGATGCAGAAATTCATCCTGCGCGAACGGGCCAAACAACTGTAAGGCGCGTTCGGTAGTACTTCAGACGTGGATATGGACTGAATTAACTTGCCTTATGGTCAGTGTCTTGTAAGTATCTTATCCATATCCACGTTAGGGACACCACCTGAAAATCCGGGGCAACGCTTTCGGGTCGGCTGGGCTCCATGGGCCCAAAAGTGCTTCACCAACCCAATGGATCAACCCGAACCTTACGAATTGATCCCGGCGGAGTGGGAAGTCTCGCCGATCAACCTGCCTCCACAGCCTCAATGGCCAGAGTCGAGATAAAGACCGTGGCAATGAATCCGACGTTCTTAAAAAGCGGGGGCTTTGGGGCGCGGCTGGTCATGCTAGCCGTCAGTCTGCTATGGGGTAGCGCACTGGCGGTCGAGTCGCCAACGGCTCCGGCTTATACCTTCGGCATCGTACCGCAACAATCCGCCACCGAGCTGACACGGGCCTGGACGCCGGTGCTGAACGCGCTGCAAGCCAAAACCGGCCTGACCCTGCGGTTCGCCACCGCGCCTGACATTCCGACGTTCGAGCAGCGACTGGTGGCGGGCGAGTACGATTTCGCCTACATGAACCCCTATCACTACACGGTCTTTCACCATCGGCCCGGTTACGCGGTGTTCGCCAGGGAAAAAGACCGGCTGCTCAAGGGTATCGTGGTGGTGCGCAAGGACGCGCCCTATTGGGATTTAACCGCGCTCAAGGATCAAACGCTGGTCTTCCCGGCCCCCGCCGCCTTCGCCGCCACCGTGCTGGTGCGAGCGGCCTTGACCCAGCAGGGGATTGCCATTACGCCGAAATTCGTCGCCTCCCACGACTCGGTTTACCTGAATGTCGCCCAGGGCCTCTATCCGGCCGGCGGTGGCGTGACCCGAACCTTTGAGAACCTCGATCCCACCTTCCGCGACCAACTTCGCATCCTCTGGACCACGCAGGGCTACACCCCGCACGCCATCGCCGCTCATCCACGGATTCCCGCCGCGGTGGTGGAACGACTGCGGGATGCGATGCTGGGGCTGGATGGCGATCCGGCCGGCAAGGCGGCCCTGGATGGCATTGGCTTCAAGGGTATTACGACAGCGCAAGACGCTGACTACGACGATGTGCGGGCGCTGCATATCGAACTGCTCGACTCGCTGGGTGGGCGTTAGGCGCTCATGTCGTTTCGGCTGAAAACCATCCTGGGCGTCGCCGCTATCGAGGCGGTGCTGCTCGCCCTGCTGGTCTGGAGCGGTCTGCTTTTCATCCAGCGTTCGGCGGAGCAGGAATTCACCCAGCGGGCCCAGGCCACGGTCCAGGCGTTCACGGTCGCCGCCAAGGGCGCGGTGATCACCAGCGACCTGGCCTCGCTGCAAAGCTTCGTTCGGGAAGCCTTGACCTATCCGGGCGTGGTCTACGCGCGGGTGCGCGACATGGAAAACCGGGTGCTGGCGTCCGCCGGAGATCGAGAGATTCTGGAGCGGCCCTTCGTGGCCGACACCGACTTTGGCGCGATTGCCGACGGCGTGTTCGACGCCGCCGGGACGATCATGGAGGCGGGCGTGCCATTCGGCCGGGTCGAACTGGGACTGTCGGCGCGGACGCTGCGGGAACTCGAAACGGACGCCCGGCGCTACGGCATCGGTCTGGTGCTGCTGGAAATGGGACTGGTGGCCCTGTTCTCGCTGGCGCTGGGCGTGTACCTGACTCGCCAGCTCAAGAATCTGACCGAAGGCGCCCGCCGGCTCGCCGCGGGCGAGTTGGGTTACCAGGTGCCGGTCCGGGGCTGGGACGAACTGGCCCAAACCGCCCGTGCCTTCAATCTGATGTCGGCGCGCGTCCGCGAGTCCCACGCCAGCCTGGCCGAGCAGGAAGAGCGCCTGCGCCGGGTGCTCAATTCCACCCACGACGCCATCATAGTCACCGACGGGGAAGGTTTGGTGGAATCGTTCAATGCCGGGGCCGAAGCCATGTTCGGCTACCGCGCGGAAGAGATCATCGGGCAAAACGTGTCGATGCTGGTGCCGTCACCCCACCGGGAGCAGCATGACAGCTATATGCGCCGTTATCACGAAACCGGCGTGTCCCGGGTTTTGGGCGTCGAGCGGGAGTTCGAGGCGCAGCGCCAGGACGGCAGCGTCTTCTCGATAACCCTGCGGGTTAACGAGATACCTGAAACGGGCGGGCGGCGCTTCATCGGCGTGGTCCACGATATCACCGAGCGCAAGCGTGCCGAGAATGCCCTCCACAAGGCCAAGGGGGCGGCCGAGGAAGCAGCCGAGGCCAAGACGCAGATCCTGGATGAGTTGATCCACGATCTGGAATTGGCCGCCACCATGCAAAAGGCGTTGCTGCCGCCGCCATTGCGGGTGCCCGGCGCCACTCTGGAATGGATTTTCCAGCCAAGCCACTTCATCGGGGGCGATATTTTTGACTATTTCATGGTCGGTGAGCGGCGCCTGAGTTTCTATCAATTGGATGTGACCGGGCATGGCGTCCCGGCGGCTCTGCTGTCCTTTACCTTGAGTCAGGTGTTGGCGCAAGGCGCCGAGGAGCAACGGGTGCGCCGTCAGGCGACAGGTCTTGGTGAAGCGGCCGTTCCGCCGCTGGTGGTGGCCGATATTAACCGGCGGTTCCAGTCCACCATTGATCCGCCACGCTATTTCACCATGATTTACGGTAATCTGGATTTATGCACCGGTCGGGTGACCCTGACGCAAGCCGGTCATCCCCAGCCGATCTGGCTGCATCGCGCCGATCGGCGCGTCGAGTTGGTGGGTGCCGGCGGCTTTCCCGTCGGCCTGTTTCCCGATGTCGAGTATGATGCCATCATCTTCGATTTGGCCCGCGGCGACCGGCTATTGCTGTACTCCGACGGCGTCACCGAATGCGTCAACGCCCTCGGCGAACCGTTCTCTGAACTGCGGTTGATGCGGTTGATCGAGGATACCATCGAGTTGCCCGCCTCGGTGGTGGCCGAACAGGTTGATCAAGCCCTGCGGAACTGGATGGGTGATGAGGACCTACGGGAGTGGATGGGGGACGGCAACCACCAAGATGACATCACCTTGATCATTCTGGAACGTGAGTCTCAGCCATGACCCGAACCATTGGACTGGATGTTGAAAGTCGGCCCGAAAGCATCGAACTGCTGAGCGGCGCGCTATGCGGCGTATGCCAAGTGGCGTTGCCTGCCGCCGATATCTCCGCCATCCATCTGGCGATGGTGGAAGCCGTCAATAACGTGGTCGAACACGCCTATCGCGGCGAGTCTGGCCATCCGGTGCGGGTGGAGCTTGAACTGGTCCCGAATCGCCTTAATCTGCGGGTGCGCGACCGCGGCCAGCCCATGCCGCCCGGCCGGTTGGAGGCGGTAACGGGATGCGTCGAGCCCAATCCGGAGGATCCCGCCACCTGGAACATCCGCGGTCGGGGTTTGGCTATCATCAAGTCCTGTATGGACACGGTCGAGTACGAGGCACGGGATGGGGTGAACACCCTGTCCATGAGTTGGGTGTTGGCGACCGGCGAATCGATCTAGGCGGCGCCCGCCCGAGCTTTTCATCAATTATCGGAATCACGGGGATAGCTTCATATGATCTTGAAACATCGCAATGTCGACGGCATCGATGTCGTCGCCCTGTCCGGGCGGCTGGTCATGACCAACGCGCCGCAGGTCCGGCAGGAACTGTTGGCGATTGTCGAAGCAGGCAGCGGCAAGCTGGCGCTGGACCTGGGAGGCGTGGGGTTCATGGACTCCAGTGGCCTCTCGGTGCTGGTTTCGGCGTTCAAGGCCGCCCGACTCAAAAACGGTGAGATAGCGTTGCTCAAGCTGGCGCCGACCGTGCGCTCCCTGATCGAATTGACCCGCCTGCAGCAGGTCTTCCCGATTTTCGACGATGAAGCGGCCGCGCTGGCCCGGCTGCGCTGAATCAACCGAAGGCGCGGCCGGATGAACCGGACGGCAGCACTGGCGGCATTCGCGCTGGCTGGATGCGCCGCGCCCCAGATGGTCGTACCGACGGCAATGCCCGGCATGGTGGAATCACCGGCGGCCTTCGAAGTTCCGGAGAAACGGGCGACTTTTTCCAGCGCCGAGGCGGTACGGGAATTCGAATCCGAGGTGCCCAACCAGTACCTGATCGGCCCGGGCGACAAGCTGACCATCATCATCGCCGGGCGCCCGGAACTGTCTGGACAGCACACCGTGGGCCCGGACGGCAACATCACCCTGCCGTTCGCCGGCACGATCCAGGTTCTTGACCGCAATCGCGACCAGACCGCCGAACTGGTCCGGCGCGCCCTGTCCGCGTATTACCTGGACGTGTATGTCACTGTCCGCATCGACGAGTACACCAGCAACCGGGTGGTGGTGCTCGGGCGGGTCGAGCATCCCGGCGTGATCCGTTTTGAGGATAATCCGACCCTGGTCGAAGTGTTGTCCCGGGCCGGAGGATTTCCCATCCTGCGGCCGGAACAAGTGCTGACTCGCTGCGCGGTGATACGGGGCAAAAAAATCCTGTGGGTGGATCTCAAGCGGCTGCTGAACGGCGATATCTCGCTCAATATCCGCCTTAAGCGCAACGATACCGTCTATATTCCCGACGCCTATGACACCTCGGTGTACGTGTTGGGCGAGGTGGACAAGCCCGGCGTCTATCGGTTGACGCCGAAAATGTCGTTTCTCGACGCCCTGGGCCAGGCCGGCGGCCCAACCGTTCACGCCAATACTGACCAGATTCACATCATTCGGCCCAGTCAGGGCCTGAACAAGGAAGTGGCGCTGGACGACGTGCTGGCGCCGGACCGCACCCTGAACGTGGCGCTGGAGGAAGGCGACGTAGTGTACGTGCCTCGGCGGGGGATCGCCAAGATCGGTTATATCCTCAGCCAAATCAATCCCTTTGCCACGATTCTCAGCATTCAGGCGATCTCCACCAACGCGGGTGGTCGATGACGGATCCGGGCCAGGGGGGGAGCGATTCCGCCGCGCCCCAACCGCCACCGAGCGGCACGTTCGTGCCGTTGGTCAGCATCCGCGCCCACAAGACTCTCGCGTTGGTGGTGATGCTGGTGGTGATGGCGGCTGGGGCTCCGGTCGTCCTGTCGAAACGGCAGCCGGTTTATATGGTCAACGCCACGGTCTATGTGGCGCCGCGTTTCATCAAGGTGCTGAAAACCGACCAGGAACTGGAATTCGGGTCCAACACCCAGTATCTGAACTACGTCCAGCAACAGGTTCGTAACATTACCCGCTACGATATCCTGCTTGAGGCGCTGAGCCAGTTGGGGCCCTATCGCTCCCTTTGGCAAAAGCCCGGTGAGACGGATCGCAAGGCGGTGCTGGGTCTGAGCCGGGCGATCACCGCCCGCGCCATCAAGGATACCTACCTGATCGGAGTCACGCTGGAAGGCGGTCAAGCCCACGGTCTGGCGGAGACGCTCAATACCGTGCTGAATACCTACATGACGATTTCCAGGCGTGACGATTTGTACGCCAGCGATCAGCGACTGGAAGAATTGAGAAACCGCCAGACTGTGCTGGCCCGGGAGATGGAGGAAAAAACCAGGCGTCGGGCCGAACTGGCCGATCTGCTGGGAGTGGCGACCTTTGAGGAAGGCGCTCAGAACAACCCCTACGAACGGTTGTTGCAGGAGGCCGGCACCGCGCTGTTCGCCTCCCAGCGCCGGCTGATCGAGGCGCAGGCGGCGCTCGATACCTACGATGAAACCCGGCGGAAGGAAGCCCGGGCGTCGCTGGACGCGGCGGCGGCCCAGATCGTGGCCAACGACAGCGGCCTCAACAGCCTCAAGTACCATCTGTGGGCGCGCCGCGGCGAGTTGCTCAACGAGATCAGCGGCCTGTCGCCGCAACATCCTCTGCGGGCCGTCGCCGAGCGCAAGCTGCGGGATCTGGAGGATGAGGTCAAGACCGCGACCGCCACGCTGTTGAATAATACCCGCAACCAGTTACTGGAACAGCGACGGACCGCGGTTCGCGAAACGCGGGAGGTCGAGCAGGGGCTGACCGCCGAGCAGCAGCGGTTGCAGGACCGGGCCAAATGGTTCATCGGCAATTACAACGAGGGCCTGGAGCTGACCCTACAGATCCGGCGGATCCGCACCCAGTTAGATGCGGTGAGCGAACGGATCGATTTCCTGACTCTGGAAGCGGAGGCGCCGGGGTTCTTACGCCTCGAATCGTCGGCGCTGCCGCCGGAATACGCGGTGGGCGGGGGCGTCAAGACCCTGGCCCTGTTGATCATCGCCGTCGCGGTCGGTCTGGGGCTGGTGGTGCCCGTCGGGCTGGACCTGCTGGACCGGCGCGTCAAGACGGCGACCCAAGTACATCGGCTGCTGGGTTTCGCCCCGGTCGCGGCGTTGCTCGACGAGAGAAACGAGCACAACCGGCTGGTCTGGATGGACCAGATGCGGCGCCTGATGCTGGCCCTGAGCCAGGAGAGGAGCAGGCACGATACCCGACGGATCGCGATTACGGCCGTCCGGGCTGGCAATGGCGTCACCGAACTGATCATGAACCTGGCGCGGGAATTTGCGCTGGATGGTTTGCGGGTGATTGCGGTGGAGGCCAACGCCATGAAACCGGACGAACGCTACCTGCCCGGACCGCTGGCGCCCGGCCTCCTCGATCTGCTGAACGGCGAGGCCAGCCTGGACCAGGCGATCGTTCCCGCGACGGATGCGCTACCGGATCGGATGCCGGTCGGGCTGGCGCTGCGGCGGCATCTGCCGTTCTACGACCGGTTCCCGCGGGTTCTGGATCCCCTGCTGGAACGCTACGATATCGTTTTGCTGGATACTCCCCCGGTGTTGCTGTCGGCCGATACCGAGTTCCTGGCCCGTTATGCCGACGCCGTGCTGCTACTGGTCAGCGCTGGCCGCGACTTACCGGGCGCGATCAAGCGGGCGACCCGATTGCTGGAGAAGGCTGACCCGCGCCTGTTCGGGGTGATCGTCAACCGCCTGCAGGTCTACCGGGGTGGCGGTTACTACGCCGAGATGGTGGATCAGTATGAAGCCAGCGAAATCGCCGCCAGCGAATTGCTCCAGTCCGGTCTCGATACCGGTCGGGCGGCGCGGGAACCCGGAACCGCAACCCCTTCAGCCCGGAAGGGCAAACGCTCGAATGGGTTGCGCAAGCTGTTCCGATTTGGAGTAAAACGTCGGGATTGATCCACCTCGCACGGGAGAATCGTCGGAATGATCGTTTGTGTGGCCGAGGACCGAAAATCCTGCGAAACTTCGGTAAAGCTCCTGCTGCTGAGCATGGCGCGACATTGTGAAAATCTGGCGGTCGAGCTGTTTTACCCGGTCGCCGACAACCGGTTTATCGCCTGGCTGCGCAAATGCCCCAGGGTGCATCTGAACCTTGAGCCGGTGCCGAAAGCCTACGGCTGGAACGTCAAACCCCAGGCGCTCCTGGCTTTGATGGAGCGGGGGCACGACGATCTGCTGTGGATCGACTCCGACGTGATCGTAACCCGCGATTTTTTGCCACTGTTCGTCGGTCTGTCCCCCGACACGGTGGTGGTGGCCGAGGAAGCTCTGTATGGCGGTCACGCCGATACCGGCGCCCTGCGGACCCGAGGCTGGGGCTTCGAGGTGGGACGGGAACTGCCATTCTCGGTCAATACCGCCCTGTTGCGGGTGACCCGGTCTCATACTCCGCTGCTCCAACGCTGGCGCGAGCTGCTGGAAAACGAGGAGTACCGGCAGGCCCAGCGCCTGATCTGGCACCAGCGGCCGGTTCACCTGTTCGGCGATCAGGACGTGCTGACGGCGCTGCTGGCCAGCCGCCCGTTCGCCGACGTGGAGCTTCGGTATCTGCGGCGGGGGCCGGACATCATTCAGTATTTTGGCGTTTACGGCTACACCTGCCGGGAGCGCGCCGGCCACCTGTTGCGGGGAATCGCGCCCTTTGTGCATTCGCAGGGCTTCAAGCCCTGGCTGGGGGCGGAGACCAAACCGCGGATTCGCAACGGCCGCGAGTATTTTGACGGCCTGTATCTCGATGCCTCACCCTACACGCTGGCTGCCCGGCCTTATCAGGCCGAACTGGAGGACGATTGCGGCTGGATGCGGCCACGCCTGGTGGGTGGCGCGATCCTGCGCGCCGCCGGGTTCTGGCGGCCACCGCTGGTGGGATGGCCCCTGGCCCTGGTGGCGGATGCGGTGCGGATGGGCAAGAAAGTGTTCGGGAGGGCCTAGCGGATGGCCACACCCCTGGTGTACGCGCTGCATAGCGGCAACCTGTATGGAACTGAACGGATGGCGCTGGCGACCCTGCAAGGCTTGCGCGACCGGTTCGCCCCGGTGCTGCTGGCGCCGCCGGGGCCGGCGCTGGCCGAAGCCGGACGGCTGGGAATTCCGGGGGAATCCTTCGCCAATCCCCGCGAATTCGCCCTGCGCCTGCGTCCCTGGCTGGCGCGGCACCGGCGGGTGGCATTCGCGGCCACAGGCGTGATGCATTCGCTGGCGTTCCTGGCGCTGAACGCCTGGTACCGGCGCAAAGCCGTCCATCTGCATCTGGTGCATGGCGGTACCGACGAGCGCCTGAGCTACGGCCGCAAGCGGTTACTCAATCCAACCGGGGTCGTGCTGGTGGCGGTGTCGGCGTTCGTGCGGGACCGGCTGATCGCCCATGGTGTCGCCCCCGGCAGGATTCGGGTCATCGAGAATTTCCTGACCGACGAGCGGGTCCGGACCGCGCCGCGCCGACCCCCGTTCGACTCCGCCGGAGTACGCCGGGTGGTGGTGGTGTCGCGGATCGATCCGATCAAGCGGGTCGATCTGCTGCTGGATGCGCTGGACCGGCATCCGGAACTGGGGGCGCTGTCGTTTCGCATCCTGGGGTCTGGCTGGGATTTGGAGAAATTGCGCCAGCGGGCCGCCGGCCGGCATCCCAACGTCGACTTCCTGGGTTTCAGCGAGGCAGTGGCCGCCGAACTGGCCGCCGCCGACCTGCTGCTGCATCTCTGCCCAAGCGAGCCGTTCGGACTGGCAATCCTGGAGGCGATGGCCGCCGGCGTGCCGGTGCTGGTGCCGGACAGTGGGGGCGCGGGGTTGCTGATCGAGGAAGGGATTTCCGGCGGCCGGTTCCGGGCCGACGATGCCGAGGCGCTGGCGGCCCGATTGTGGGAATTGCATCAGGCCGCGCCGGAAGTGCTGAACCGCTGGGTGGCGGGCGGGGATCGAGCCCTGGCGACCCGTTTTTCCCAGCGCGAGCGGCTGGCCGACTACGCGAGCCTGTTGGCGGAGGTGGAGAATGATTGAATCGCCCCTCACCCCCAACCCCTCTCCCACAGGGGGAGAGGGGAGTTTGCCCCTCTTGTCGGTGGTGGTGATCGGCCGCAACGAAGGCGAGCGGCTGGTGCGCTGCCTGGAATCGGTGCGGACCATGGCCGATCCCGGTGGCCCGGTCGAGTTGATCTACGTGGATTCCGCCTCCACCGACGGCAGTCCGGAACGAGCGGCGGCACTGGGCGCCCGGGTCATCACGGTCCGGCCGGAGCGACCGTCAGCGGCGCTGGGCCGCAACGCCGGCTGGCGCGCGGCGCGGGCGCCGCTGGTGCTGTTCCTGGATGGCGATACGATTTTGCATCCCCGCTTTGTCGTGGATTCCCTGCCGGAATTCCAGGACCACGGGATTGCGGTGGTCTGGGGCCATCGCCGGGAACTGCATCCGGACGCCTCGTGGTACAACCGGGTGCTGGATCTGGACTGGATCTACCCACCCGGCCCCAGCGAATTCTGCGGCGGCGACGCCATCATGCGGCGCGACGCCCTGATCGAGGTGGACGGCTTCGACGCCAGCCTGATCGCCGGCGAGGAACCGGACCTGTGCCGGCGGCTGCGGGCGCGGGGCTATCACATCCTGCACGTCGACCGGCCGATGACCGGCCACGATCTGGCCATCACCCGCTGGCGGCAATACTGGCGGCGCGCGGTGCGGGCCGGCCACGCCTACGCCGAGGTGGCGGCCCGGTTTCGCCGTACCGAAACACCGCTCTGGGAGCGCGAGGTCCGGCGCAACCAGATTCACGGTGGTATATTGATTCTGAGCCTTCCGCTGGGCATCGGCGGCGCCCTGGTTGGGCAGCCGCTGGTCCCCTTGCTGGTCCTCGGCTCGTGGCTGGCGCTGGCGGTTCGCACCGCGCTGCGGGTCGGCTGGAAGAGCCGCGATCCCTGGACCCGGTTGCTGTACGGTATACATTCCCACCTGCAGCAGATTCCGATCCTGGTCGGGCAACTGGGCTATTATCGGGACCGCTGGCGCGGCCGGCGGCGCGGCCTGATCGAATACAAGTGAAGGGAGGTGGACGGTGAACGGACTGGCAAAGCGATGGCTGAGCGGGGCCTTGACACCCTTGGCCAGAATCGCGTGGAGCCCCGGCGAATCCTGGCGACGGCTCTGGGCCCATGCCCGGTTGCGGGCGGCGATCACCGGACCGGTGGACCCTTCGGTGGTCATTCTGGGCGTGGCGGAGATTCGCGGTACCGGCCGGATCGAACTGGGGCGTGATTTGTTTCTCTATCCAGGTCTGTATCTGGAAACCCAGGACCAGGGATGCATTCGGATCGGCGACGAGGTGGTGATGTCGCGCGGCGTGCATGTGGTGGCCTTCCAGGAAGTGACGATCGGCGCCGGTACCCTGATCGGCGAATACGCCAGCCTGCGCGACGCCAACCACCGCTTCGGCGGGGACCGGGCCATCCGCTGGTCGGGGCACGAAGCCGCGCCGATCCGGATCGGCCGCAACGTCTGGATCGGCCGGGGGGTGACAGTATTACCGGGCATCACTATCGGCGACGGGGCGGTGGTCGGCGCCAATGCCGTGGTGACCCGCGACGTCGCGCCGGGCGCGGTGGTGGCGGGCGTGCCGGCCCGGCCTTTGCGCGATAACCGGTAACAGGTTTGTCTGGCGCCTGGCGCCCCTTGCCTCGCGTCCCTTCGCATCCGCCATGGCCTTCATTGCTCTCATTCCCGGCCTGATCGCGGCCTATCTCGCCTGGTTCCGGTCACCGCAGTTTGCCTTTCTCAACGTCTACATACCCACGCTGCTACTCGTTCCGGACTATTACCGCTGGGTTATCCCCGGTGTACCCAAGCCCACCCCGAATCAGGGCGCGGCTCTAGCGATTTTTCTGGTATTTCTAGTACGTGGCGCTCCGGGCTATCGGTTTTCCTTCTATGACCTGATTGTGTTCGGGTTTGCCGCCACCGCCGCGTTCTCACAATATCTGGCGGCGGGCTACAGCGATGCCCAGAACTTGATGATTGGGGCGCTCGCCGGGGGAGTCATTCCCTATATTCTGGCCAAGAGCCTGGTGGAACCGTTGGGATTACGGGTCGATTTCGCCAAGCGAATCGTGGTTTGCCTGTTTGCCGTGGCCATCGCCTGCCTGTATGAGGCCCGCTTGGCTTCCAATCCCTGGAAATTGCTGCTGGGGCGGTTCTTTCCGGGGCAGGGCGACAGTTGGATCATCACCTTTCGCTGGGGGTTGGCGCGCTGCGCGGGGCCCTATGGTCACGCCATTCTCGCCGGCATCATAATGGTGGTCGGCTATCGGCTCCAGCGCTGGCTGGAGTGGAGCGGGGCTTGGCGGCAGCCGCGCCATCCTCTGTTGAAATGGCTGCCCTGGCTCCGCCTCAGCGAAGGCCAGGTCTACACGCTGGGCTTGCTGGGCGGTGTCTTTTTGACCCTGGTCAAGGGCCCCTGGCTAGCCGGCGTGGTGGCGGCGGTGGTGGTGTTGATCGGGCGACTGCGCAACCGCTGGATCGGAGTCGGGATCCTGCTGGCCTTTCTGCTGCTGGTCTGTTTGCCTGGTTCCATTTGGTTTTTGCAATGGGCCGGGGTCGGTCGGGAGAATGCGACATCCGACAATCAGGAAACCGCGGCTTATCGGTTGGAACTGGTCGGAAACTACATCGATTTCGCCAAGGAAAAGCTGTGGCTGGGCTGGGGCCTGACCGCCTGGCCCAAGGTGCCGGGTTCGGAATCCATCGATAATTACTACCTGCTGCTGTTCCTGATGCATGGCCTGATCGGCCTGACCTTGTATCTGACCATTTTGATCGGGATGACGGTTCGGCTGATCGTGCACGCCATGCGCCGGCCCAATCCCCAGCCACTGGGCAGTTCGCTGGCGTTCACCCTGGCGGGCGTCTATGTCGTTTACCTGGTTTCCGTTGCCACGGTGTACATGGGCGAGCAAACGGTGCCTCTGCTGTTTCTGATCACGGGTTGGGCCGAGGGCTATATGTATTCGGGGCAGGAGCAGACCCTGCCGGGAACGGGTCCGGCGCCGGCGGCGCGGCCGGCGACCCCGTTCCAGTTTCGGCGGATTCTGAGCTGAAGCCCAGCACGGCCAGCAGCGGCGGCCGAACCCGCTCCCGCCACAGGGCATAGCCAGTGGCGTTGAGATGCAGGCCATCCTGGTACAGCTCTGGCCGCGGGCGCCCCCCGGTGTCCAGCAGCGGGCTGGCGACGTCGATGAAATACAGCCCCGGCGTCGCTTCGCAGTAGGCCCGCAACCGCCGGTTGGCTTCCTGTTGCCGTTCCAGCCGGGCGGCGAAGTAGGGAGAAGGTTTGATCGCCAGCAGCAGGATCGGCAGTTTCGGGTCGCTCCGCCGCAAGTGCTCGACTAGCGCCCTGAACCGTTCCACCACCAGGCCGGGCCAGGCCCACCAGGAACCGAGATCGTTTTCTCCCGCGTAGATCACCACCGCCCGCGGCTGATAGGGCAGAATGACGCGGTCGGCGTAATGGAGCAAGTCGGATAGACGCGCGCCGCCAAAACCCCGGTTCAGCACTGGAACCGGCGCCATGTCGGCGGCCAGCGCGTTCCAGAACCGGATGCTGGAACCGCCAACGAACACCACTTGGCCAGGAGTAGGTGGTCGCTGGCGGTCTTGTGCTTCGAAGGCGGCGATGGCCGGTTCCCAGACATCGGCCGCTGGCGGACGGAGATACAGAATACCCATGCCCGCCGCCGCTCCCAGCAGCGCCAGCAACACGACCCACGTCCACATCCTTTGTCGGAGCCAGGGAGGCATCGGCCCGAACCTGCAAAGCCTTATGTATGCCATAATCTGTAAAGCTCTCGGGTAGATCGAACACCCATCACCCGCTCGTTTCGAAGCGGCATTAAAATATCAGGTTGATCAGGGAGATTTATCATGAGCGATCAACAGATCGTCGGTGTTGTATCCAAGAATTCGATCTCATATGTCGAAACACTTTTTAAGTGTTATCAAAACCAGAATCCGGTGGTTCTACTACGCAGCGCGGATGATACCAGAATCCCACTGACTGGAGTGACCCGGGTGGTGGAGCCGGATGACTCAAAGGGCTGGTTTAAAGAAACTTATGTCTTCAGCAATGACGATACGTTAGCACATATTGCCTTCACGTCCGGTACCGAGGGTGAGCCAAAAGGGGTTCCATTGACTCACAGGGCTCTCTCCGATGTCACCGAGCGGCTGAATCAGGTGATGGAAATCGACGGCGGCATCCGGGAATATGTCGGCGTGCCCGCGAATTTCTCATTTGGCCTCGGGCGTTTTCGAGCCGTCGCCGCCGCTGGCGGCGCCAGCTTTCTGCCAATCAATGGATTTGATCCACTGGAAATTCGAGATCTGTTGCTGTCCGGTGAGATTAATGCGGTATCAGCGGTACCCAGCCTCTGGCGTATTCTGTTGGAAAATAAACGTATTTTCGGCTCTGAAACCGCTCGTTTGAAATGGATTGAGATTGGCAGCCAATATATGAGGCGTAGTGAAAAGGAACAACTGAAGTCTCTTTTCCCCAGCGCGATCATCACTCAACACTATGGTTTGACTGAGGCATCACGGACTACTTTCCTGAGAATTGACCAAACCGAAGGTGAAGCACTGGAGTCCGTTGGCCGGGTGTATGGAAAAACAGAAGTTCGAATTTCTGCCGACGAGGGCAGAATTTGTATTCGGGGCCCGCATGTGGCTCAACAATTACTGAAGAATGGCGAATATGTGGTTAATGTGGATGATCAGGGCTGGTTACATACCAGTGATCTGGGCCGCATGGAAAATGGTTATCTTTACTATGAAGGCCGGGCGGACGATCTGATTAATTGTGGCGGGATTAAGCTGTCGCCAGAGGCCCTTGAGCACGATTTGCGCGACCGACTGAGCATCAGCGAAGGTATTGCCGTGGCTGCGGTCAATCATGATCTGACCGGTCATGCGGTTCTAATTGCGACGCTCGGTTATCAGCAGATTGATGAAACATCTCTGATGGATGTGGCTGGAGAGGTATTGTTGACATACGGCATTAATAATAAGCGGGTGATAAAGCGCCTGACTCTGGATGCTTTTCCGGTCACCGACACCAACAAGGTACGTCGCAAGGAACTGGCGCGGCAGTATGAAGAGCGGATCAGAACATCGGATTCTGGAGTAGCGAGCGCGACCCAACAAGTTATCATTGCAGACCTCTCCGATGATGAACAGACGATTTTGTCGATCTGGCGAAGTGTTTTGGAAACCGATCATATCAGTGTGGATGATAATTTCTATGATATGGGAGGCGATTCCCTGTCCGCACTGACGGCTCTAATAGAAATGGAGCGCCGAGGTGTGCCCGCGGATATTTCAAGAGGGTTGCTGCAGGGGCTTAGTATTCGCGAAATCGCTCAGCGCATGCACCCCGCTGAAGGTATCGATAAACGGAAATCCCGGATACGCAGTCCCGCCATGCGTAACAGCATGGCCATAAATGTGGTGCGTGGCTTGATGGTAATATCGGTGATTTTAGCGCATTGGCATCAAGGGTTTTTTGAACGGTTACTGGGACATTCAGCATGGATCACGTCGGCTTTTGCCCCATTTTTTGCCATGGGCACGCCAGGTTTTGCTGTAATCTATGGGGTCGGCGCCGGTTATTCTCTGTTTCCACTTTTCCTCAGTGATGAAGCACGACTGAAGGGTATCCTGAAAAAAACCTTTTGGTTATTGTTAGCTGGTATCCTGTTGCTTGGCGCGGTGATATTTTGGGCCAAGTGGCGAGAAAATTCGAATATAACCTTCACCGATTTCACTAATTCTTTCTACTCGGTCCTAACCTATTATGTGCTGGTAACAGCCAGCCTTTATTATATCTTTTGGCTTCTTGCCAAAAGCCGATATCCGGTTCTTCTGGCGCTGGTGTTGGCGATGTGCTCCTATATCATTGATTATCTTCTGGTCAAGAAGATTGCCGATTATAAGGTTGAGGGTTTGATCGAATTTGCAAAGCTATTGTTCGCCGCCAAGTATGCGTACTTCCAGATGCTCTCAGGAAGCCTGATGGGGATGGCTGTTGGTATCAGTATCCAGAAATGGTTTTCCAAAGGTGAATCTCTTAATGTACTGAACCTGGCGGGTTTATCCGCCCTTTTGGCGGGTATTGTAGTTTCCCTTCATCAGCCGGATTCTGGAAACTGGTTCAACTGGCCAGTAGAAACCAACTACATCTGGCGTTGGCTGGTCTATGTCGGTTTGGTCATGTTGCTATTGCCGCTGATAGGGTCACTGTTAAGACAGTATGAACGCATGGGCACATATACCAGATTTGTTTTTCAGTTTTCCGCCGTGACTGGAATGCTGGCATTTCCGATGTTTTTATTGCATGAGATGGTGATACCGCTGAAATCGGTTCTGATTTCTTACGGATTGTCTGGCAAATTTTCCATGGTGGTAGTCCTGCTGCTTTTTGCTGCTTCCAGCTATTATCTGTTCATAAAACTTTACCGGGCCAGCTATGGCTGACCGATAAAAACAACCTTTGGCGCGCAAACAGGACTCGTTCCAGCCCCGAAAATTTTTGATGGTGCGTCCCGAACGACGTGAAGAGCCAGTAGGCGTGGAAGAGATTTTCCTCAACCTTGTTGTCAGAAACCGTCATCGCCAAAAAAATGCCGGATGCGGGCCCGCTCGATTTCAGCTCGCGGCGCGGGATCGCCCGTCTCCCGGTAGCGGTCGAGCGCATCCTTCCACGGCAGCCGCGCGGTTTGGTCCTGAAGACGCTCAATCAGCCGGTCGATGTTGCCCACCACCCGGGCTGGCACCCCGGCGACGATACTGCCCGGCGGTACATCACGGTTGACCACCGAACCCGCCGCCACGATGGCGTTGGGACCGATGGTGACGCCGGGCAGGATGATCGAGCCGTGGCCGACGAACACATGGTCACGGATGTCGATTTTGCCCACGCGGTCCAGTTTCAGCCCAAAGGCCCGGTTGAGCATGACCGCCGAGGCGTCGTGGCCGAGCAGCGTGCAACCGGTCAGCCAGACATTGCTGCCGAGCCGCACGTAGGCCGGGTCGGTAAACGTCACATTGGTCTGGATCGAGCAGCGCTCGCCCATGCCGTGGAGGAGGCCACGCCGCCGGATATAAATCGCCCACTCATCGCCATCGGGCCGGCATACCCGCCGATACAGGCTCACCGCCCGGTCGTGTTCGATCGCCAGATAACGCAGAAGACGTCGCAGCAGTTTTTTCAAGATGGTGCTCCCTTGGTCGCCTTGCTCAGCAATCCGCCCAGGGTGTGCTGGAGCTGGCGACGCAGATACTCCCGCTCGCCCCAGTCGCACAGCGCCCAATACAGCAGCGCGCCGGCGATAACGGTGTACAGAATCCCGCAAACGGTCAATATCCCCAACAGGGGCCAGCGCTCGGTACCGGCGGCGGTCAGCCATGGCCGCGCCAACCATGCCAGGCCCAGGCCGATGGCGTAGGGCGCGAGACCCGGCAGCAGCACTCGCCAAAGATAATGGCCGGCCGCGATTCCCAGCAGGCGATTGGTATAGAGCATATAAGCCCCGCCACTCAGCACCATGGCGGTCGCGACGCCTATCGTGATGGCTGGAATGGTGGTTCCCATCACCAGAAACGCGCCACCGACCAGCAAAACCACTAGCGCCATCTGGGCGAAGGGATAGAACAATTCTCGTTGTGGATGGCCGGTGCCGCGATGGAATGCCGAACAGGGTCCCGTGGTCACGTGAATCTGAAATGGTAAGGTAAACCAGGCCATGATAAAGGCGGTGATGTGTAAATCCTCGGCGGGGCCGAGCCAGGCGGTCATGATCGGTGTGGCGAAACCAAGCAGAAATCCCATGATGAAACCGCCCAGGAGGCTGATGTAACGTGAACCTTTGAGGTAGAGCTTGCGCAGATCTTCGGTTTGGCCGAGCGTGTGCAGATGGGTCATCGCCGGCAGGATCACCGTTTCCAGCGCTGACGTGATCTGACTGGACATCACCGGCAACTTCTCGCCGAGGTCGAACAAGCCGGTGGCGCGCACGCCGATAAACAGTCCAGCGATCACTTTTTCTATTGAATACAGGAACATGCTTAACATGCCAGTGATCTGTACCACACCGCCGAAGCGATAGAACAGCGGCAGCATCCTCTGGTCGAACTGGCGTGGGCCGACTCGCAGGCCGGGCAAGACCTGGAAGCAGGCGCGGGCGCTCAGCCAGGTTCCGATTAGATAACGCAACACGAACGCCCACAGCAGGGCGTAAACCCCGAACCCCGCCACCAGCAGGCCGACGATCAGCGCCGCCTCCAGGAGGAAGCTGACGACCCAGATGACCGTTTGCCGCGCTATCAACTGCATCCCGTTCAGCACCTGGGCGAAGATGCTGAGGCTCATGTCCAGCACGATCACCGCCGCGGTGGTGAAGATCAGCACGGCGGCGGTTTCGCGCAGGTGGGGGGCGATGTGGAGCAGGTCCAACAGAACGGGCATCGACAGCCCCAGCGCGGCCAGCAACACGGCGCCGCCGAGGGTGGTGACGGTCAGACCCGTGCTCAGCAGGCGGTTGATCGCCTCGATGTCCTGGCGGGCGGCGTACTCGGCGATATAGCGGATGTAGACGTTGGCGATCCCGAAGGCGCCCATGCCGAGGTAGCCGATGACGATGAAGCAGGTCGCCCAGATGCCATATTCCTCCAGTGTGACGTGGCTGAGAATGACGGGCGGCAGCAGAAACCGGCTCACCATGTAGAGCAGCTTGGCGGCCAGTTGCACGACGGTGTTTTGGGACAGGCGATTCTTGAACTGTTGCTGGGAGTCGCTGGGTTCGCTGGCTTGGGCCATCTGGGGTCGGTTCCCGGGGCGTGAACGAACAATCGAACGGTTAATGGCCACGCAGCTTGCTGCGTCCGGCCCGCAACCAGTTGACCAGCTCCCGGAAGCCGGGCGTGCGGTCGAACCAGCGGCTGGCGTGAATGTCGCTGCGCGAGCTGCGCTGCCAGCCGAGATTGGGGTTGGCGACCAGGGTCGCAACCTCGGGATTTTGGGCGCGAAAGGTGGTATAGGCGGCATCGATGTGCATCGGACCACCGTCGGGATGGCCGGGCGGCCGGGTCCGCATGAGATCGAGCGCCTCCAGCAGCGGGCCGAGCACGCGAGCGTTGATCCCGTAGAAGTGGGCGGTGACGATGGGGCCGGGGAAAGGTTGTAGGGCTGGTGCGCCGTCCACCGGTGGCAGTTCCAGGGTGTGGCCGAAATAGGCGAAATCCCAGTCCTGGCTGGCCAGTTGCGCCATCAGCCGGTCCTCCGCGCCGCGGTAGCGGTCAGCGATGGTCAGGTCGTCTTCCATGATCAGTACATTGCGCCAGCCCTGTTCCCGCGCCTGGCGGAGAATGCTGACATGACTTTCGTAGCAACCCCGGACGCCGATGCTGGGAAACGGGCCGGGATCGTCTGGGCGGATGGCGGGGAAGATTTCGACTTTGCCAGGCGCCAGGGGCAGGCCGGCGCGTCTCAGTTCGTGTTCCATCGCCCGTCGGCGGTCGGTGCGGGAGGGTAGGTTGATCACGTAGGTTCGATCAAAAAAATCTTTTGTTTTCATAAATATATATCTTCAGGCTGGCTGACGGGGACGTTCGGCGATCACGCGCACGCAGTCATAGCGGCGTTCCTCGGACACAAACCGGCTGCGCAGGAACAGCAGCCAGGCGCGTAACCGGGAATTGCGGGCGGGCAGGTCGCGCGGGGCGGCGCCCCGGCTGACGAAACAGTCGCGGATCTGCTGCTCGGTTTCGATATAGGCGGCCACGAACTGCCGGAAGTAGTTGCTGAATTCCGCGCCGATCACCCGCAGCCCGACCTGCTCGCAATAGCCTTGCAGGCTGCGCCGGGTGAAAAATTGCAGATGTTCGGGAACCCGCAGGCAGAACCAGGTACTGCCCGACCGGGTCAGGCCGAGGGCGGCGTTGTTCGGCGTCTCCACCACCAACTTGCCGCCCGGCTTCAGCAGGCCAGCGGCGTTGGCCAGCGCCAGGGCCGGGTCCACGACGTGTTCCAGCACGTGGCTCATGATGATCAGATCATAGGGTTGCCGGGTGACCTCGGCGGGTAAGTCTTCCAGGGTGCCGGGCAATACCGTGACGCCGAACTGACTGGCGGCCAGGTGCTGGGCCTGGGGGTCGGGTTCGACGCCGATCACCTCGTGACCCGCCTGGCGCAGCTCGCCGAGCAACCGCCCGTTGCCGCAACCGATCTCGCAGATGCGAATCGGTTGGGAGCCGCCATGCCACGCCACCCAGGCGGCGGAGAGGTTGATGCCGCGGTCCAGCCGCCAGGCGAGATGCGCCAGCAGGCGATCCAGCCAGGGAACGGGGCGACCGGATTCAGGCGGAGCCTCGATTTGATGGGTATAGTAATGCTCGGCGGCGTACAGATTGGCGATGAACTCGGGCGAAGGCATGGGGTGCTGGCGGCCGAGTTGCGAAGTCTCACACCAGTACAACTGAAATGGACCTTGGATGTTGGGACGCAGCCAGTCGGCGGGCACGGTCAGCCAGGGGCGCATCGCGGCCCCACAGAGCGGACAGAGGGGCGTGGAGGTGGATGGGTTGGGAGCGGGCGTCATATAAATACTCCTTGAAATCTCTTAAAGTCCCCACAGGACGCGATAGCACGGCGAATCATGGAAAAAATGGCGACCGCCGGCTCGACTTTGTTGGTCGCCACGTCGATCTGGCCCGGCCAGGACGGATTTTCCTGCCTCCTCATCCACGCCCGGACTGGACACGAACGTTCGGTGGCTACCGCGTATCACCATCACCAGCAGGTTGGCTCACAGCGCCAGCACCGAATAATACTCAGGTCTACCTGGGGTAATGATGGGACAATGATGACGCAGGAGTGCCATCCAATGATTTATCATAGCAATCCCGCGCCCCATCCGCCGGTCTACTTCGCCCTCGCGTTCCGCGCTTCCGCCCCATCATGGAAAAGTGCCTGAAAATGGCGATACTTTATATCAATTTCCTTTGGGTTTTGTCCGCGATCGGCAGCTTACGAGCTAAGCACGGATCGATTCAAGCAGCAACTTAACGAATGGTGACAGGTGTTCTGGCAAAGTAGAATTATGCAAGAAAACCATCATCAGAATTGTTGGCATCCGGAACCGGTGGGCGTTCCACTGGCGTCAGGAACAAAGTAGGAACATGTTTCGTACCTCCATTTTACACGTGCGGGAGTGAGCCCATGAACGAGGTGACACCGCGGGTGCTGCTGTCGGCGTATCAATGCGGGCCAGGGATGGGTTCAGTGTCGCAGATCGGTTGGCACTGGTATTCCCGGCTGGCCCGGCGGTTGCCGGTGACGCTGGTCACCCACGTTCGCAACCGCGAAGCGCTGACAGCCGCCGGTGCGCCGCTGCCGGGTTCTGAAGTGATCTACGTGGATACCGAATGGTTTGCCGGGCCACTGTACCGGCTGGCGGCGCGGCTATTCGGCCAGAGCCAGCACGCGGTGTTTCTCGTGTCCTCGGCGGATTTCTACGTGTATGACGCGGCGGCGTTGAAGGAACTGAAGCAGCGGCGGGCGGCGGGCGCGGACTGGGACATCGTCCATGCGGTGACGCCGGTTTCCCCGATGGCGGCGACCCGCCTGCACAAGCTGGGGCGGCCCGTGGTGTTGGGGCCATGGAACGGCGGCCTGGGCAATCCGGCCCATTTTCCCGACATCATGCGGGCGGA
Source organism: Candidatus Competibacteraceae bacterium (assembly GCA_046347555.1). Lineage (GTDB taxonomy): Bacteria > Pseudomonadota > Gammaproteobacteria > Competibacterales > Competibacteraceae > Contendibacter. The sequence goes on from JAXMFY010000058.1 coordinate 33,036, forward strand.
CGCGGCCTGGGTGTACCCGGTGCGCAAACTGGGCCGACTGGTGGATGCGCTGGCCGGCTCCAGCCGGCGGGCGGCAGCGATCCTGACCGCGACCCGGGCGACCGTGGAGAGCATCGCACCGCGCCATCGTGCCCGCTGCGTGCCTATGCTGGAGAATGGCGTGGACCTGGACGTGTTCTCGCCCGAACCCTGGCCGGAACCGCCGGGACCCACGCAACCGCTGCGCCTGGCGTTCGTGGGCCGCTTTGTGCCGTTCAAGGGCGTTTCCATGCTGCTGGAAGCAGTGGCGCGGGTGAAAGATGAGTTGCCGGTAGTGCTAACGCTGGTCGGCGAGGGACCATTGGAAGCCGAATTGCGAACGGAAGTGCAGGCGCGCGGCCTGAACGAACAGGTGAGATTCAGCACCGGCGCCTTGCCGCAACCCGAGGTGGCTGCGCGGATGCATGAAGCACACCTGTTTTGTCTTCCCTCGGTGCGCGAATCGGGCGGGGCGGTATTGCTGGAAGCGATGGCCTGCGCCCGGCCGGTGACGGCGGTAGCGTTCGGCGGGCCGGCGGAAGTGGTGGACGATGGCGTGGGCCACGCCTTGCCCGACACCGGTCGGGAAGCGGTGGTCAGCGGTTTGGTGGAGGTGTTCCGCGATGTGGCGGCGCACCCCGATGCCTGGCGGGCGCGCGGCCAGGAAGGGTTACGGCGAGCACGGGAACGCTATGGCTGGGACGCCAAGGTGGATGAAGCGGTGGTGCTGTACCGACGGTTGCTGGCGCAAGGGGAATGACTAATGAGCGATAACGACACGAATAGAAGCCAACGACGGCAAGCCGCGTCGATACGCATGGCTTACCTGGTCAGCCAGTACCCGGCGGTTTCCCATACCTTCATCCTGCGCGAGGTGTTGCGATTGCGGGAGCTGGGCTTCGAGATCGAGGTCGCCTCGATCAATGCCCCCGACCGACCGCCGGAACGGCTGACCGCCGCCGAGCAGGCCGAAGCGGAACGAACGTATTACGTCAAGCGTCACGGTGCGATTGGAGCATTGGCCGCGAAGCTGGCCACGCTGACCGCGCAACCGGCCGGCTTCTTTCGGGGCCTGAAATTCGCGTTGCGGCTGGGCAGCGCGGATTTGAAAAAACTGACCTACGGGATGTTCTACTTCATCGAGGCGCTGATGATTGGGCGCTGGATGGCGCGCGAGGGACTGACCCACCTGCACGTCCATTTCGCCACCCCGGCCGCCACTGTGGCGCTGATCGCTCGCCAGATTTTCCCGATCACCTTCTCGATGACCGTGCACGGCCCGGACGAATTTTACGACGCCCCCGGCTATTACCTGGCCGAGAAGATCGCCGGCGCCCGTTTCATCTGTTGCATCGGTCAGTACGCCCGCAGCCAGTTGATGAAGCTGTCGCCGCCGGACCACTGGGACAAGTTCGAGATTTCTCCGCTGGGCGTGGATCCCGCCGTGTTCGCGCCGCGCCCGTTCCGGGCCGATCCCCATCCGTTCGAGGTGATCTGCGTCGGTCGGCTGACGCCCGCCAAGGGTCAGGCCATCCTGCTGGACGCCCTCGCCCGCCTGCGCGCCGAAGGCCGCGAGATTCGTTTGCGCGTCGTCGGCGACGGTCCCGACCGGCCAATTCTGGAGCGGATCGTCGCCGAGCGGGCGCTGGGCGATGCGGTGGCGTTCGAGGGCTCGGTCAACCAGGACCGCATCCGCGAACTGTACGCCGCCGCCGACGCCTTCGCGCTGGCCAGTTTCGCCGAGGGCATTCCGGTGGTGCTGATGGAGGCGATGGCGATGACCATTCCTTGTGTCACCACGTTCATTACCGGCATTCCCGAACTGATCCGCGATGGCCGGGACGGGTTGCTGGTCGCGCCGTCCGATGCCCAAGGACTGGCGGCGGCGTTGGCCCGGCTGATGGACGATGCGGAATTGCGGCGCCGGCTGGGCGAGGCGGGCCGGGCGCGGGTCGAGGAGAAATATAATCTGCACCGCAACATCGAGCGACTGGCGGCGATTTTCCGGCGGCGACTGGGCGGGGAGCGCGGCCATGGCTGAATTCTGGGCGCTGCTGGGTACGCTGCTAGCACTGCTCAGCGTACCGGGGACGTTGGAACTGTTGATGCTGACCGTGGGTGGCGTGCTGCTGGTGCGGCGGAAGGCAGGCGTACCACCCTCACCCCCGACCCCTCTCCCGCAGGGCGAGGGGGGAAAGCGCCTCGCCATCGTGGTTCCCGCTCACAACGAGGCCGCCGGCATCGCCGCCTGCATCCAAAGCCTGTGTGCCTGCGATGCCGGCGGCGGGACGTTCGCCGTGGTGGTGGTCGCCGACAATTGCGAGGACGACACCGCCGCGCAGGCCGAAGCGGCCGGGGCGCGGGTGCTGGTCCGCCACGATCCCGACCGGCGCGGCAAGGGTTACGCGCTCGATTTCGCTTTCCGGCAACTGTTGCACGAGCCGTTCGATGCTTTCATGGTGGTGGACGCCGATACCCGGGTGGAACCGAACCTGTTCGCCGAAGCCCAGCGCTGGTTCCAGGCCGGGGCCGATGCGGTGCAGAGCCGCTACTGCGTGGACAATCCCGGCGTTTCGTTGCGTACCCGGCTGATGAACGTGGCGTTGCAGGCGTTCAACGTGCTGCGCCCGCGCGGTCGCGAGTTCTGGGGCGTGTCGGTCGGGCTGCTCGGCAACGGTTTCGGCCTGAGTCGTGCCACGCTGGAAGCCGTGCCCTACGACGCCGCGTCGGTGGCCGAGGATTTGGAATATCACATTCGCCTGGTCCAGAACGGCCGCCGGGTCCGATTCATGGATGCCACCACCGTCTGGTCCGAGATGCCGAGCGGCGAGCGCGCCTCGCGCGGCCAGCGCGCCCGCTGGGAAGGCGGCCGGTTCCGCATGATCCGCGAGCAGACGCCGATCCTGTTGTGCGGGATTCTGGCCGGGCGCTGGCGCGAAGCGGAGCCACTGCTGGAACTGTGGCTGTTGCCGCTGGCATTCCACGTTTTGCTGTTGTTGCTGGCCTTATTGCCACCCTTCGCGCCCGGCCGGATTTACGCCCTGGGTGGCCTGGCCCTGGTGGGCTTGCACGTGCTGGCGGCCATTCGGGTCGGCGGCGGCGGCTGGCGCGACGTGCGGGCGGTGGCCGCCGCGCCGTTCTACATCCTGTGGAAACTGACCCTGTTCAAGGCCCTGCTGCGCGGCGCCCGCAAGGACGCCGCCTGGGTCCGCACCGACCGCAAGCCTTCCTCCCCTCTCCCCCTGGGAGAGGGTCGGGGTGAGGGCCGATGATTCAAACGAAAAGGGATGATGTATCGATGACCGCTGAGCAACCCGACGTTTCCGTCGTCATCGTTTCGTTCAACACCCGCGACCTGTTGCGGGAATGCCTGAACACCCTCGCCGCCGAGGCTGGTGGTGTTCGCTACGAAACCATCGTGGTGGACAACGCCTCGCGCGATGGATCGGCGGACATGGTCGCCGCCGAATTTCCGGACGTGCGGCTGATCCGCGGCGAGGCCAATCTCGGCTTTGCCGCCGCCAACAACCGGGGTTTCGCCATCGCCCGGGGCCGCTATGTGGTATTGCTGAATTCCGACGCCTTCCCGCGCCCACTGGCGCTGCCCAGGGCGGTGGCCACCATGGACGCCGATTCGAACATCGGCCTGGGCGGGGCGCGGCTGGTCGGGCGGGATGATTCCTGGCAACCCTCGGCGCGGTTGTTTCCCTCGCCGTTGAACGGATTTCTCGCGCTGTCGGGTTTGGCGGCGCGGTTTCCACACAGCCGTTTCTTCGGCCGGGTCGACCGCACCTGGGCCGATCCCGGCGAACCGGCGGAGGTGGACTGGGTGCCGGGCGCGTTCTCGATCATCCGCCGCGACGTGCTGGAGCGGGTCGGCACTTTCGACGAGGCGTTCTTCCTGTATTATGAGGAAGTGGACCTGTGCCGGCGGATCAAGGCGGCGGGCTATAAAATCTGCTACTGGCCCGACGTGGTGGTGGTGCATCTGGGCGGCGAGTCGTCCAAGACCCTGCAACACCTGACGCTGTCGTCCTCCGGGGCACAACTGACCCTGTGGCGACTGCGCAGCGAATATCTGTACTACCGCAAGCAACACGGTTCGAACACCGCCTGGCTGGCGATGCAGATCGAGAAACGCTGGCACGAACTGCGGGCCTGGAAGAACGCCCGCCGCCAGGATGCCCAGGGTCGCGCCAAGGCCGAGGAGTCGCGCGCCATCGTGACCCTGATCGAGCAGGCGTGGCGGGAAACCGACGGCGGTCGGGTTTCGCCGCCGAGACCGTGGTAGGGAGGCGGTCATGTTCGACAACCTGCGGGAAGACTGGCGGACCTACGAACGCGATCCAACCCGACAAGGGCTGTGGGTGATGATCGTCTACCGTTTCGGGCGCTGGCGCTACGGCATCCAGAACCGCTGGCTGCGCCTGCCGTTCTCGATTCTCTACAAGATTTTCAAGCTGTTGTCGCAGATTCTGACCGGCATCGATCTGCCCTGCGAAGTGACCGTCGGGCGGCGGTTTAAAATCGAGCATTTCGGCGACATCATCATCAGTGGCGACACCGTGTTCGGCGACGACGTGGTGATCCGCAACGGCGTGACCGTCGGTCTCAAACGCACCAACGAACGCGGCGCTCCCGTCATCGGCAACCGGGTGGACATCGGCGCGGGGGCCAAGATTCTCGGTCCGATCCGCATCGGCGACGACGTGGCCATCGGCGCGAACGCGGTAGTGTTACAAGACGTGCCGCCCAATTCGCTCGCCATCGGGGTGCCGGCGCAAATCCGGCCACGCCGCGCTCCGTCCGCGTCCGGGAGCAACGCCGCGTGAGCCGCTCCTCCGACCTGGCGCTGCGAACCTTCGATCTAGCGCTAACCCTGACAGGACTGATCGTGCTGGCTCCCTTCTGGCTGGCGCACGCCCTGCTGGCGCTGATCGGGGCTGGGCGGCTGTTCGACCACGCGCAGGTTCTGGGCCGCGACCGCCGCCCCTTCGTCCGGCTAACCTTCGCCGGATCGTTGCCGGGCCGCGATCTGGCGACCCTGTTCAATATCCTGCGCGGCGACATGGCCATCGCCGGGCCACGCCCCTTGACGGTGACGGAAGCGGCGATGGTTCCCGCCGAAGCGGACATTCGGTTTAGCGTGCGGCCGGGCCTGTTCTCCCCCTACCAGCTCCAACAACGCACCGGTATCGCTCACGATCCGGAAAGCGAACTGGACCGGCGCTTTGTCGAGCGGCTGAGCGTGCGCGCCAGCCTGGGACTGATCGTTCGTTCGCTGATTGCCGGACTGGTCGGCGGTGGCGGGGAACTGCCGGTCCCACCCCTGCTGGATTTCTTCGGCGTGCCCATCGTCAACACCACCATGGACGAGGCGGTGGAGTGGATCGCGGCGCGAGCGGCCCTCATCCCTCGCGCCTCTCCCCTGGGGAAAGCGGCCCTCACCCCCGACCCCTCTCCCACAGGGAGAGGGGAGAAAGCGTTGCTGGCCTTCGTCAATCCCGACTGCCTCAACATCGCCTACACCCACGACCGCTACCGCGCGGTGTTACAACAGGCGGCGCGGGTGTTGCCGGATGGCATCGGCGTCAAAATCGGTTGCCGGATGCGCGGGCTGGGACTGGCAGCCAACGTCAACGGCACCGACCTATTCCCCCGGCTGTGCGAGCGCGCCGCCCGTGACGGTTTTTCCCTGTTCCTGCTCGGCGCGCGGCCCGGCATCGCCGATCTGGTGGCCGAGAACATGCGGGCGCGCTATCCGGCCCTGGCGATTGCCGGCACGCAACACGGCTACTTCGGCCGGGACGAGGAGGACGCGATCATCGCCCGCATCAACGCCTCCGGGGCGCGGGTGTTGCTGGTCGCGTTCGGCGTGCCCCGCCAGGAACTGTGGCTCGCCGACCATCATGCTGCCCTGACGCCACCCGTCCGCATGGGCGTGGGCGGGCTGTTCGATTTCTACTCCGGGCGGATTCCCCGCGCGCCGCTGTGGCTGCGCGAGATCGGCCTGGAGTGGGTGTGGCGGTTGATCCAGGAGCCGGGCCGGATGTGGCGCCGCTATATTCTCGGCAATCCCCTGTTTCTCTACCGGGTCTGGAAGCAGGCCCGTCAGGAGGCAAAAGTTCATGAGTGACTATTCGGATCGGTTGGCCGAACCGGATGCGGACCTGCGCGAGGCGTTGCTGCGCCGCTATGGTCGGGTGCGACCGGATGGGGTCTGGCAGCGGCTGGCCTTTCAGGGCAAACGGCTGACCTGGAAAGTCGTGGTGGGCGCCACCTACGTGTTCAAGCGCCTGCTCGACATCGTGGCCTCGTTGATCCTGTTGATTCTGCTGACGCCGCTCTTCCTGACCATCATGCTGCTGATCCGGCTGGAGTCGCCTGGACCCATCTTCTTCAAGCAAGTCCGGGTGGGCCGCTGGGGCACGTTGTTCACCATGTGGAAGTTCCGCTCGATGTACATGGACGCCGAGGCGCGCAAGGCGGCGCTGCTGGCCGACAACGAGTCGGGTGGAGGCGTGATCTTCAAAATGAAGCGCGACCCGCGCATCACCAAGGTGGGTCGCTTCATCCGCAAGGCCTCGATTGACGAACTGCCGCAATTATGGAATGTGCTGGTGGGCGACATGTCGCTGGTCGGGCCGCGCCCGGCGTTGCCCAGCGAAGTGAACCAGTATTCGCTGGCCGACCGGCGGCGGCTGGAAGTCATTCCCGGCATCACCTGTATCTGGCAGGTCTCCGGCCGTTCCGACATTCCCTTCCCTGAACAGGTCAAGCTCGACGTGCAGTACATCGAATCGTCTTCGTTCGGCAACGACATCCTGATTTTGCTCAAGACCGTGCCGGCGGTGCTGCTGGGGCGGGGAGCCTACTAGACCATGCAAGCGCTGATTTTCGCTGACCGGCTGGGCCGGGAACTGGAGCCGCTGACCGAACGAACCTGCGTGGCGTTGTTGCCGGTGGTCGGCAAGCGGGTTCTCGAACATACCCTGGAGGCGCTGGTGGCCGCTGGCGTGCGCGAGGCGGTGGTCGCCATTTCGCCCTTCGCCGACCAGGTGCGAGCGGTGATCGGCGACGGCAGCCGTTGGGGAATGCGACTGGACTACGTGCTAACCCAGGGCGAGGAAGATCCGGACGCCATGGTGGAACGTTACCAGAACCGGATTCAGGCGGAGGTGCTGGTACTACGGGGCGATGTGTTGCGCGGCGCGGCGCTGGGCGAGTTTCTGCGGCGGGCGGGCGAGATCGGTGGCCCAATCGTGCTAGGGCGGGCGGTGGATGCGCCGATCAGCCTGTGCCTGAACCGCGCCGCCGGCCGAGATGGCCTGGAGCCGCTATGCTGGACCCGTGAGCCGCGCACGCCCGGATCAGCGTGGCCGGTGGTGGAGCTGCCCACCGGGGCGCTGAACCGACTGGACTCCCTGGCCGCCTATCATCGGGCCAACCTTGATGCCGCCGCCGGTCGTTTTCCGGGATTGATCGTACCGGGGCGGCAGGTAGCGCTGGGATTGACCGTAGGGCTACGCTCCAAGGTTTCGCCGCGCAGCCTGCGCCAAGGCATCGCGTTCGTGGGCAGAAACTGTCGGATCGAACCCAGCGCCGCATTCCACGGGGAGGTAGTCATTGCCAACCGGGTGATTGTGGACCGCCATGTCATCCTGCGCGACAGCGTCATCCTGTCGGATACCTACATTGGCGAGTTGCTGGAGGTCCAAAACGCCATCGTCTGGGGCAACCATCTGATCCGGGTCGATACCGGGGCGGTGCTGCCGGTCATCGAGACTTTCCTGCTGGCCGACCTGCGCCAGGTGACCCTGAGCGGAACCCTGGCCGAGCCGCTCAATCGGGTGCTGGGCGCGCTGCTGTTGGCGGTTTCCTTGCCGCTGTGGCCCCTGGCGCTGATCGCCGCGCTGGTCAGCAACACCACCGCGCCGCTGCGCGAAACGCGGCTGCGTGGCAACCGGCTTGAATTCGACGAATTCGGCGCGCGCCGACGGCGAGCGTTCGTGGCCCGCGAGTGGGCCACGACGATTCCCGTACTGCGCCATTTGCCGCGCCTGCTGGCGGTGGTGAGCGGAGATTTGCGGCTGGTCGGCGTGGAGCCGCTGACGCCCGAACAGGTGGAAGACCGGTTGGAGGAGTGGGAACAGGTGGGTGATCAGGCCCCAGCCGGCCTGATTGGTCCGACGCAGTTAACTCTGCCAGCGGACGCCCCGCGCGAGGAGCGGTTGCTGAGCGACGCCTTCTACGCCCGCCAGCGCAGCACGGGCCGGGATTTGCGCTACCTGCTGCAAGGACTAGCGGCGCTCTTCACCCGTCGGGCCTGGTGGCCGGCGTGAAGGCCAGTCGAGGTGGATTTATGGGGCATGGCGGTTTTCCCGCTAGCCTTTTCCTCTTTGCGTCTTACCTGATCATGGCACTGGTCGGTCCACCCGCCACCGCTGAACAAACTGAAGATTTGATCGCATTGCCGAAACCGGCCATTTCCCAGGCCCATTCCCAAATCAATGCCGCCAACGCCGGCTCACCGTTGGGGGTCAACGTCGCTGGCCTGGCTTACTGGAGCACAGAGTGGCCCCTACTCGACGACATGAAGCGCTCCAGCCACTGGCTGACCCAGTGCAGCCCACAAAGCTCGGTCCACTGCACCACGCTGGAATGGGACACCCACGAGCAGAATCGACTGGATCTGGATTCAAATGGCTGGATTCGTTCGTTGCCGGCCGTCGATGATCCTTCGATTCGCTTCCGCACCGTTGCCACCCTGATGCTTCAGGGCGATGGCGGCGCCCACCCGTCCGGGCAATACACCGTGCTCCATGATGGCGAGGGCACCATCGATTACCTGTTTGACGCCGTCAGAAATCCCGTGCTCTCCCGACCTGGCCGCGACGTTCTGGATGTGAAGGCCGGGACGAGCGGCATCCTGCTGAGCATCACCGCCACCGATCCCCGTCGAACCGGGAACTATCTGCGCAACATCCGGGTGATCCGGCCGGGTGGCATCTGCAACAGCGACCCCTTCGACTACGCCGAAGACGCCACCGCCTGTCAGGCGCGGGGCGAAACTTACACTCCCTTCACCGAGATTTACGAAACCCAGCGTTTCCACCCGCTGTTCCTCAACGACCTGCGCCGGTACCGGGCGCTTCGGTTCATGGAACTGTTCGTCACCAACGGCAGTACCCTGGCGGAATGGGCCGACCGGCCTCGCCTCGATCACGCGCGCTGGACCGGCGAGGATGGGGCGCCGGTGGAGCTGGCGCTGGATTTGGCGGCGCGGCTGAACGCCGAACCCTGGATCAACCTGCCGGTGCGGGCCAGCGATGACTACGTCCGGCAGTTTGCCCGCCTGGCCAAACGCTGGTTGGGACCGACCCAGCGGATCTACGTCGAATACGGCAACGAAATCTGGAACGACCTGTTCGGCGCCAGCGCCTGGGTGCAACAACAGGCGATTCGACGCTGGCCCGACCGGCCGGGAGGACCCTCACCCTTCACCCGCCGGATCAACGAGTACGGCAAGCGTTCGGCTGAAATCTGCGCCTTGTGGAAACAGGAATGGGGATCGGACCGATTCCGGGTGACGTGCGTGATGGGCGGCATGACCGTCAATCCCTGGGTCAGCCAGGAGGCGCTGGACTGCCCGCTTTGGGCGGCGGAAAACGGTGGCCACGCCTGCGCCGAAGGGATGGATGCCCTGGCCATCGCGCCCTATTTCGGCTACCACCTGGGTCTTCCCGCGCAGTTGGATCGGGTTGCCGCCTGGACCGAACGGCCCGACGGCGGTCTGGAGCTACTGTTTCAGGAGCTGGCGCGGGGCGACGTGCTGAACGCGCCCGGCAACCTGGCGTTGCCGGCGGTCTACCCGCGGATTGACAAGCATAAGGCCCTGGCCGACCGCTACGGGCTGGCCCTGGTCGCCTACGAGGCCGGCCAGCATCTGGTCGGGGTTGGTTCGGTCATGAACGATCCCCGGATCGAGAAGCTGTTCGTCGCGGCCAACCGTGACCCACGCATGGGTGCCCTGTACGCTGATTATCTCAACGGCTGGCGCCAGCACGGTGGTGGGCTGCTGATGCAGTTCAACAGCGTCGGCCGCTACACCAAATATGGCAGTTGGGGCGCCAAGGAGTACCAAACCCAGACCGGGGCGCCCAAATACGACGCCCTAATGCGGTTCATCGCCGCCACCCCCTGCTGGTGGCAGGGTTGCTCGGTGCCTCCCGCCCCTGGCCCACGAACGGACGATGGGGGAGGTCATACAGGCCAGGGCTTTAAAGGTGGACCCAACCTCTGATAGGTCAAACGCTTTTGTATGAAAAGTACGTCGGCCGGTTGTCGGCCACCCGGCGGCCTGGACGCGCCGGGAAGTGCGGTACTGCGCCCACGCCATCAATTGGGAAAGCGCGGCGAGGCCGTAGGAAAACGACCGGCTGGATCACCCGCCGCGCGATCCCCAGGGCGGGGTCGCCCGGAGCAAGGTTTCCAAACCGCGCACCGCCGCCACATACACCCCCGGCCGTTCGCTCTCGCGCGGGCCGGCGACGTTCAGCACGGTGATGGGGTGGGCCGCCAGCCAGTCCCGGAACGTGGCCGGCTCGATCCCTTCCTCCAGCGCCACGATCAGGCAGGGCTTCGCGATCCGCCGGGCGTGGGCGGCAGTGAGCGCCGTCCCGCCATCCAGCGCGCCCAGGTTCAGGATCAGCGTGCCGTCCGCGTCCTCGACGTTGCGCCGGGTGCGGGTCTGGTAGTTGCGCTCCTGGGTTTCCACCAGCGGGTAGCAGGAGGGAATCACGCCGTCCTCGGCTCGCCGGCCCTTGGGACACCAGCCGCCCAGCGCCAGGCCCAGCGCCATCCCGACATCGAGGGCCGCCCGGTCCACGCCGGTCTGGCCGCCGCTGATGATTTTCAACTGTTGAAATGCGGCGTTCATTGGGTCACCGGTGCCTCCAATAGCGAAATCCACGCTGGACGGGGCAACCGATCGAGCCTGATCGACAGCGCGGTTTTCCGGTATTGACAGTAGGCGGATCGTTCGGGTAACAAGTAGGAGTGGCTCGGGCGGAGAGAACAGATGCGATCCCAACGGCTCGCCTCCCGCCCCTATCGGGTCTATCACATGGCATGGGTACGTGGCGGAAACTTGGGGCGAATGATCGTCTACGGTTCGCTGCTGGCGGCGGGATGCAGCCAGCAGGCTTGGTACGAGGGGTTTCAGGCGAGCGAGCGACAGAAGTGTGATGCCTTGCTCTCCCAGAGCGCCATCCAGCAGTGCACCGACCAGGTCAATAGTCTGAGTTATCCCCAATATCAACGGGAGCGAGAGGGATTGATAAAGAACTCACATTAAGCAGCGCATGGTTCTGAGCGCCATTCTCGAACTCGCCGAGGAACTCCAGCAGGGCACCATCGAGCGGTTTCTTGCCAAAAGTGATCAGGAGCTGGGTATCAAAGCCCTGCTGCGCATGACGAACGGGCGCTGATGAGATCCACCGCCCTTCTCACTTGGAGGTAACCGTTCACCCCCCTCCCCCAACCCAGCAGATTTCCTGCAACGGTAACTCAAACGCTTAATACCGCCTGCTGATGAGCAAACCCAGCAATTTTTAAAACTGATGGGTGGTGAGGGCTGAATCCATCCAGTTCGGCCGGTTGTTGCGAGGTCGGGTCACAGCCCCAGGGTGGCCAGGATGCCCTCGCGGAAATGCCAGCCGGCCAGCGCCAGGGCGGCCAGCACCAGGATCGCCAGCGTCCACAGCCCGACCCTGCTCGCCGGTGGGGTCCGGGTCGGGGCGGGTAGCAGGCGCTGTTCCAGCGCGGTGCGGGCGGCCTGCTCGGTTTTCAGCAGGGCCATCAATCGGTTCTGCTGCTCCTGCATAACCCTGATCCGCTCGCGAGCATCCTTGAGCTGATCGCGGAGTTGCTCCGCCAAGACCGATCCGGTCGCCTGCGCGCCCCCTGAATCGAACGTTTCGCAACGATCATCGTCGGGTTCTTGCGTCGTGATAGTGGGCCTTCCTGACAGGGCCTCTTTCACTTTCGAGGCAACAGCGGTCGACGGCGATAGGCGTTGCGTGCCGCCGGGTCTGCGTCTTCGATTCTCAACGTCTATGATGCGAGTTTCGCAAAGCTCATCGTCGGGTTCTTGCGTCGTCATATTTGACCTTCCTCACCTCGGTTCTGGTTTCTTGAAGGATAGCCTACAGTGCGGCGTCCGGCTCCCTCGAGGGGGACAAGGACGGCGTGCCGTGCGAGGCGCTGCGCCGGTGAGTTGGTGAAGTTGCTGGCAGCCGGGGGCAAGGGGGTACCGTTCGCGCACGGTTGCCAGCCGTCGCGTGGAACGGCTGACCCGGCTATAGGGGACCTTCTCTGACTCGCAAACACATGCGAGAAGGGTATCGCATCAGATCACCAACCACGTAGGTTGCGAAGATTACTGCCGTCAGAACGGCGTGGCCTGGAAATCGCCCCGTTGCTCGCGACGGGGCGACGGCCCCGACGAACCACCCCAGCTTGTAGCACAACTGAAGAAGCAGGACGGGAACGAACTTGAACTCCCCGCATAGCTGCTTCCGTCCCCTGGCCGCTGCATCGAGTTCTTACGCTGACGGCTGGATGCGCATGCCAGGCTCATTCAACGTTGGCGAATGGCTTGCCAGCGGGCGTCCGACCACCAGAAGTTGGAAACGGCAAACAGCGTGGCGCCAGCATCCTGCAAAGCCTCAGTGGCGCCCTGCGTGAAGTTGTATCCGACGACAACCAGCCGGCTCGGGAACGTCGCCGCGCCGGGCCAGCAACCGCCGCGCCGGCGGAAACGACGGCGGCGGAAGTGGCCGGGAAAACGGCGAGCGTCACCGGCGAAGCACCGAGCCTTTTGGGATCGATCAGGGTTCGGAAGAGCGGCGGCAGGCGGGTAGGAACCGTGGCGGGTGGAATGGCGCGGTGCAGGGTGGCTTTCATCGCCACTGTAACAGCGCCTCCAAACAGCGGCAGGCCGCCGCGTACACCCCCGGCCGCCTGCCCTCGCGCGGGCCGGCGACGTTCGGAACGCGGATGTGGCTTACGGTCAGCCACTCCCGGAACGCAGCCGGTTAATACAAAGTTATCATGTGTAAAGCAACCGCAGGGGAAAATCGAACTTGCGGGTGAATCAGTCAATTATGGCGATAGAAAAAACTTAATTTTTGTCCTGACATTGTACGAACAATTATGCTATGTTAGTAAATAAGGAGGTCAGTATGCCCACAAACACCGAAACTCGATCTGAACGAATAGATGTTCGCGCTACACCGTCCATGAAACGCCTCCTTCAAGAGGCGGCGGTGACGGCAAATAAGAGCGTGAGTGAATTCTTACTCGATAGCGCCTTGACCGCCGCAGCGGAAACGCTGGCGGACCGCCGATTCTTTGTTCTCGATCCGGAACAATGGAAGGCGTTTCTGGCGATGCTGGACGCTCCCCCCCGACCCCGACCGCAGCTTGAACGCCTACTGCGTGAACCGGGGATTTTCGATTGAACGATTCCTCCCCCCGCTTTACCGTACAGAAATTGCGAGCAGACCACCTTGTGGATTCGTTTGACTGTGGGCAGGAAGACCTCAACCGGTTTATTCAGCGATATGCGCTGGTCAACCAACAAGCTGGCGCGGCCCAAACTTATGTGGGATGCAAAGGCGATCAGGTTGTTGGGTTCTACAGCTTGGCCGTGGGTAGCGTGACGTATCGCGATGCGCCCACCCGGATCGTCAAAGGCTTAGCCAAATATCCCGTTCCCGTCATGTTGCTGGCTCGACTCGCCGTTGACGGCCAGGCGCAAGGTCAGGGCATCGGCAAGGGGTTACTCAAGGATGCCCTGTATAGAACTACCCAAGCCGCCGATATTGCGGGAATCCGTGCTCTACTGGTTCATGCGAAGAACGAGGATGCGCGTCAGTTTTACACCCATTTTAATTTCGATCCCAGCCCGAGCGATCCATACCACCTCTTTTTGCTCATCAAGGACATCCGAAAGATCATGGGTCACTCAGATGGAGATGAAACCAGTTAAATGACCCCCGGCAAAGCCGGGGGCTTTTGTTCATGAGCCGCTCAAAGCGGCTAATCGGGGTCGCTGACGCGGCCCCTCTATTGGGGACCACTAAAGGCGGTCCCACACGGCCAGAGAGCGCACTGATCCCATCCAAGATTAGACCCCACCGAAACACATGAAGCCCCTCGGTGACGCGCCAACATAGGGTCCCGGACCGGAGGATTGTGGTCCGGGGCGGGATGATTGCGGTCTTCTACAGGTAGGTAGGGTCTTGGTTTTTACATTGCTGGCCGGGGCGGGATCGGGCGAGAGCAGGCACCGCTTTGAACCCGAGCCATAAGGCGTGGAGTTGGGCGCCGGCAAAAACCAGGATACTCGGGTAGCACTCCAGCACATAGCGGGGCTCGGGATTCTCCAGCGTAGCCAAAAAAACAGAGCGCAGCACCACGAACCCGACGAGCAATCCTGCGCCAGGTGCCCGCCGGAACCGAATCATGCCCAGTAGGGCGGCAGCCAGAAACGACAGGTTAAGTAGGGCATAGCCGATTGAGAACAGCGCTTGGCCGACCGTATTAAATCGCCACCAATGTGGGTCCAGCCCTAATTGTTCGGTGCGAGGACGCAGCCACATATCCGTGATGCGGAACAACGGCAGGACGACGTAGTAACGGATGGGATCGCGATCGATGCGGTCTCTTGCCAGCGCGGCGAATTGCGCATCCAATTCGGGAGTGAGCAGCAGGGTTTTGTTCAGCGTCTTGAACAGGTCCAGCGTTTTTTCCCGCTCCACGGGCGTGTCGAAGGCCGCGGGAGGTAGTTCCCCGAGGTCGATTGCTTCTCCCGCAGACGGCTCGGTGGCAACTTTCCAAAAGATGTCGTAAAGCGAGGCAAACTCGGCAGGCCAGGTTTTGTACCACTGAAAGAATCCGACCGAGGCGTATTCCCACGGCGCATTGCAGTAGCGGGGCGCAAGCGGCTGAAATTCATGGAAGAGGACCCAGTTGCGCCAAGTCCAGGGCGCGAAGGCTCCCGCCACGACAACGCCGGTCACCATTCCAGCAATCAGGACTCTGCTCTCCCGGTCGTGGAGAAAGATCCAGAGCAGGAACGCCCCCAGGGCCATCCACAGCAGGACCCCGTCCGGCCTGAATAGCGTCGCCAGGCTGATTCCTGCGCCGCAAAGCAGCCACCATTTGAGGCCATACGATCTGGCATTATCAAATGCACTTATCCCTTTTAAGGCGGACCAGAGTACGAGGGAAGTAAAAAAGATCGAAAAAGTTTCCGTAAGGGCAACTGTGGCATAATTGGCTGTGAACGGGCACAGCAGCGCCACCCCAAAAGCTCCCAGGGCGGCTCCTTCCCCCAACATCTCCAAGGCGATTGCCGCCACCAGAAAACAAGAAACGAGATTGACCACAATCTGGATCAACAATACCGGCAAGTATTGGTTATCTCCAAAAATGGCAAAGACTGAGGCGAGGAAAATCGGATATCCCGGCAAGCGAACGTTCGTCGGGATTGCCATGCCATTATCCTCTTGACCATAGACTCCATATTGCAGCCAGTTTCGGCCCAGATCGGCGTAATACACAGTATCCGGATCGGTGATCTCTGGAAAAAAGCCGAGGAAA